>NC_011138.3:1800312-2470468 GCF_000020585.3 Alteromonas mediterranea DE | reverse complement strand
TACATCAACCGCTGGCGCGTCGCTGATACCATGGACCACGCGAATCGCTGCACCCGCTTCTTTGTCCCATATTTTAAAGCTGCCATCACCATCTGCTGCAAGCAGCGTAACGGGTGATTCCCCCGTACCAACATTGTTAGTAGCTGCGATAAGCAAGTCTGCACCATCGGCGAGATTAACCGTGCCTGAATCGTACACCACCGTGGTTTCACCTGCTGGTGTAATACGAATTTGGTAATCTCCTGCTGGAACCTGAATCAGGTCTGTAGAATCAGTAAATTCAGCAGTGACAAGTGGTTGTTCCGCAGTGATGTCTGTATCGGGGGCAGTAACATAAATGTCGACCGTCGGTGCCATAGATGCTGCATGTACAATCTGAACTTGCGCATTACCGGCTTCAACGGCGGTTTCCATGCTGGTTACCGTTAATAACGCAAGTGTTTCATCGCTTACATTCCCCACGGCAAAAACGTCATAATTCATATCAGCTTCAAGCGTTACATCGGCTTGTAAAACTTCAGCGTTTTCACCTGGAAGAATGCCGGTTACGCCAATGTCGTAGGTACCCGTTTCCACTTCAAAACGGGAAGAAGCGACTTGGTAGTCTACATTTTCAAGGCTGTTTAATATGGCATCATTTGCGGTAACGTTAACCATGGGGGCATCCGATGCGGCATGAACAACCCTAACATTGGCAAATTCTGGAGTGGGCTCTTGAACCACATCGTCGTCGTCATCTGAGCAACCGAATAAAAACAGTGGTAGTATTGAACAAGCAAGGAGTGCTTTGGTCCTTCTCATATTTCGTATCCTCTTAATTGTGTTGTGGCAAACTCGATTACGCAAAGCGAAATAGAGAAGATCAACCTCCTTGCAACGTTAACGCAATGTAATGTTTTCATAATGTTTACATGTCAAGACTTTGTTCTATTAAATAGAACAAAGCCTTCTTAATTTTGATATTTTCATCCAAGCTGGTTGGCCTAATATATGAGTCCTTTCGAGATAACAGATATTGGAGGTCTGCATGAAGACAGTACTAGCGATTTTTTCTAGCCTTAACGGTACAGAGGGCAACTCATCTAAACTCGCCAACGAGTATCTACTAAAAATTGAGAACGACGATAGCGTGCGCATTAACCGCGTGGATGTTGCTTCACTGGCGCTGCCGCATTTAACTGGCGAAGAAATGCAGGCGTGGATGACGGATGCATCTGAAAGGAACGAGTCTCAACATGCATTGGCAAAAATTTCTGACAATATTGTTGAGGCAGTGAAAGCGGCGGACGAAATTGTACTTGCAGTACCTATGTATAACTTTGGCATTCCTTCTAGCCTTAAGGCCTACTTCGACCGTATCGCAAGGGCTGGTATTACTTTTAAATATACAGAGACAGGCCCTGTAGGCTTGTTAGAGAATAAATCAGCCACGGTTTTTGCAGCCCGTGGTGGTGTTTACGCTGGTTCAGACTTTGATACACAAACACCATATTTAAAACATTTTTTAAATTTCATCGGGATCAGCGATGTAAATTTCGTTTATGCTGAAGGACTTAACATGGGTGAAGAACAAGCGAATAGCGCTTTTGCCGATGCGAATGAAAAAATTATTGAACTAACGAAGGGCTAAACACACTAAATTAATGCAGTTAGCTAAAACGTAGGAAGTATGTTTTCAGCTATAAGTGTGTTCCAAGTTGAGTGTGCTTGATTGCCCCGCGTATTACGCGGGGCTTTTTTGTTTGCCCAGCGAAGCTGGCAAACCCGTCAGGTTGAAAGAAACCTGAATCACCCTGACTGAGGGGAAGATAATCCGAATGGCAAGGGCGTTGTTGGCCAACGACAGGGTCCGAAGGAAGCCATAGGAAGTTAGAGGTACACAATGAAAGTGAACCTGATTCGGCAAGGCAGGTGGGTAAGCGTGCAAAATAGCGCGAAGCCCGATACTCAGTCAGACCTGTTTTGTGTTTGAGGGTGGAATTTCTAACAGGGAGCCAGTGCAGTAACTGGGGAAGCCTGGCATTGGATCCAATCAAATGGTTGGACGTATCGTTCAAGGAGTGATCCAAGAATGTTGCGAGTGTGAGGTGGCAGATGAACCCGTAGTAGTGAGTAAGGCTAGGCCGATGAAAGCCAGTAAGGCAGGGCGTTGTTGGCCAACGACAGGGTCCGAAGGAAGCCATAGGAAGTTAGAGGTACACAATGAAAGTGAACCTGATTCGGCAAGGCAGGTGGGTAAGCGTGCAAAATAGCGCGAAGCCCGATACTCAGTCAGACCTGTTTTGTGTTTGAGGGTGGAATTTCTAACAGGGAGCCATAACGTGGTTACCAGAACAGTAACTGGGGAAGCCTGGCATTGGATCCAATCAAATGGTTGGACGTATCGTTCAAGGAGTGATCCAAGAATGTTGCGAGTGTGAGGTGGCAGATGAACCCGTAGTAGTGAGTAAGGCTAGGCCGATGAAAGCCAGTAATGGTGTGGAGGGTAAAACCAAGCCGACTATCAGCATTGTGTTTGATAGGATCCATTTTAGCCAAAAGCTTAAATGGATTGCGAAGGGGGGAAGCAGACTTTAAGACTCTGATGAGTTGTGAGTTTTTTTATCATTGATACACAAGCCGCCTGATCAGCGGGACAAGTCGAATCGGTGCGCTAGGAATAGTGATGTCTGGTGAGACAGGCCGTATATGGGAAGTAATTGTAGTCAAATTTGGTAGATTGCCTCAGTGCTAGAACGCCAAACCCTGCAATGAAAGTTACCACAATGTTAGAAAATGAACGATGTCCATAGGGCGCACGATACTAGATTGCAAATTAGCATTGTGTCACTTAGCAAGTGATATGAAGTATGCAGGAGCCGTATACGAGGCCCGTACGTACGGTTCTGTGAGAGGGATGAGGCGCAAGCCTCACCCTACTCGATATGGGCGATATATTGTTCGGTTTTGTTACCCACTCTGTTTACGCAGTGAATAAACTAACGACTATTCGCTTTTAAGCAAGGCTTCTATATCTGCAATAAACGCTGCATCTGTGGGCTTAGTTGAACTAGGGTAGTGGGTAATTTGTTTCCCTGAACTATCAATAAGGTACTTGTTGAAATTCCAAGATGGGGCTTTGCCTGTCGCGTTTTTAAGCATACGGTACATAGGGTCGGCATCGTCACCTTTAACAGAAATCGGCTCAAACATCGGGAACTTAACGCCATAGGTTAGTTCACACAATTCAGCAGTTTTACCTTCATCGCTATCTTCTTGATTAAAATCGTGAGAAGGAAAACCCAACACGGCAAAATCTTTGTCTTTGTAGTTGCGGTAAAGTGCTTCTAAACCTTCAAACTGGGGCGTGTAACCACAATAACTCGCAGTGTTAACGACCAACAAGGTTTTTCCTGCGTACTCGTCACACAAGTTTACGGTTTCTTGAGAATTGAGTTTACGCTTCATAAATTTAAGTACGCTAGGGCACTCGTTCGCGTAGCTCAAAGATGTGAATAAACTAAGTGAAAGTAGGGCAGCCGCATAACCTTTAGTCTTCATAGTGTTTTACCTCTCATATCAATGTTTGTTATTTTAGTCGTTGTTATTTGTCCAAACCATTAACGGGATTGGTTTACGTTTGGTTCACTACCACTAACGATGAACGTTAGAGCAATCAAGGTTACTCTGCGTATAATGTTAACGCTTTTTACATAACAACGACTTAAAATAATGAAAAAATATTCTTCTTTAGTCATCGCAGCCAGCGTGGCTTTCGCGCTAGGCGGATGCGCCAGCACAACTAACGATATAGCAGCTAAGGCGGCTTTCCCTTCACTTCCAGCCGCTACGGTACAGCAAACAGTCACCCCTGATGTTGCATCGCAAAGTGACGCGGAAACCGGTGAAATCACGCTTAAACAGATAATGTCAGATCCGCAGTGGATTGGTGCATTGCCGACATCAATGGGCTGGTCGGTAGATGGCGGTAAAATAGTTTTTGAAAGAGAAAAGCAAAACAGCGCATTAAAAGATGTTTATATTGCAGAGCTTTCAAATCCAGCACGTGCGGTTAAAGCGCCTTTATCAGATTTACATAAGTACCGTTTTGACGAACGAGTAGTGCGAGATGATGGGGTTATTGCGTACTCGTTTGAAGATAGTGTGTATGTTCAGTTCACTAACGGTGAAACGGTGCATCTGGCACGAGGAGGGAACGCACTCTCTACGCTTTCGTTTATGACCGATGGTCGGTTGATGGCCCTGAGTGGCAACAAGTTCATAGCTATCGACCTGTCTAATGGCACACGTGAAGAGTTACTAAGTTGGGCGTTTAAAGATGCGCCTGAAGCCGTTGAACCAGCGAAGGACTATATCGCCAAGCAGCAGCAATCGCTGGTGGAATATATAAAACTACAGCGTAAAAATAGACAAGATAAAGATAAGGCCCACAAAGCGCTTGCCAACGAAAACAAGAGCGTAGCACCAACGCCTTTTTACTTTGACAAGTCTCATAGGCTAGCTGGGATCAGCGTATCTCCTGCGGGAAATTATGCGGTGGTTGCAACAACTGAAAGCAAGCCTAGCCGCGATGATACCGACATCATGCCGCACTACATTCAGGAAGACAGTCGTATTGCTGCTAAGCCAGTACGCCAGCGGGTTGCCGATGCTGAGCCGGTGAATCACGTATTATGGCTTCTCAATTTAAAAACAGGTGAGAAAAACGAACTTAAATACTTCAACTTGCCGGGCTATAACGATGATGTTCTGGCTAATGTAAAAGCGGAAAATGCCGAAGCAAAGGGCGAATCGTATGAAGTGAATCGCTTACCACGGGACATTACGCTGCTACAGAGTTGGTACTGGACCAAGCCTTCAATTCGCTGGCACAAAAACGGAAACGCTGTCGCGGTAATGCTTGAAGCGTGGGACAACAAAGACCGCTGGATAGCCACCATCGATTTGGCGAATAAAACGCTAGAAAACCAACATAGGCTACATGACGATGCATGGATCAACTATCGTTTTAATGCATTTGGTTGGATGAATAATAGCGAGACATTGTACTACCAGTCTGAACATACAGGCTTCTCGCATTTATACATACAAAAGCCTGACGAAGCGCCAATTGCGCTAACAAGTGGGCGCTTTATTGTGGATGACTTAACACTTTCTCATGACGACAACTACATTTACTTCAAAGCGAATATGGAGCACCCAGGGCTTTACGAAGTCTATCGCGCTGACTTAACCGACAACACTATCGATACCATGACCGATTTAAATGGTATGACGGATTACTCGCTTAGTCCTGATGGTAAAAACTTGCTATTGAGTCACAGTAAAGTAAATAAGCCACAAGAGCTTTATATCAAGCCGGCTAATGAAACTTCTGCGGCAAAACAAATTACACAAAGCACTAGCGCCGATTTTAACGCGCTACCATGGGCAGTGCCTAACATCGTCGCTATTGAGTCATCGCATACCGAGGCACCTATTTACGCTCGTGTTTATTTACCAGAAAACTACGACACGTCAGCACCTAATAAAGCGGTGGTGTTTAACCACGGTGCGGGCTATTTGCAGAACGCCCACATGGGGTGGTCGGGTTACTTCAGGGAATACATGTTTCATAGCATGCTTGTTCAACAAGGCTATGTGGTACTTGATATGGATTATCGCGCCAGTGCTGGGTACGGGCGAGATTGGCGCACGGCTATTTATCGCCAAATGGGGACGCCAGAAGTGCAAGATTTGCGTGACGGTGTTAACTGGCTTGTAGAGAATGCAAATGTAGATCGTGAGCGTATTGGCACATACGGCGGTTCATACGGCGGCTTCTTGACCTTTATGTCTATGTTTACCGCACCAGATCTGTTTGCAGCAGGTGCAGCTCTTAGGCCGGTAACCGACTGGGCGCATTACAATACGCCTTATACAGCAAATATTCTAAATACGCCTGACATCGACCCCATCGCCTATGAGCGCAGCTCACCCATCTACTTCGCAGAGGGGTTAGAAAAACCGCTGCTTATCAATGCGCCTATGGTGGATGATAATGTATTCTTTTTGGATACCGTGCGACTTGTGCAGCGTCTTATAGAGCTTGAAAAAGAAGATTTTGAAACTGCTATTTACCCAGTTGAACCCCACGGCTTTGTACAGCCAAGTTCATGGTTAGACGAATATCGCCGTATCTATAAACTTTTCGAAGAAAACTTATAAACAGCGCTTAACGAGCGATTTCCCCCGTGTTTAAATGCACGGGGTTTGTTATCGCACAGTCAATATAAAAAGGCCCAAATTCAAAAGAGTTCGGGCCTTTTTCTGGTGTGATATTTTTCTTTGTCTGCTTATAGCATGTTATTGAAGTCAGCAGCGCGTATGAATAGCGCTACCATGCAAAACAACCTATATACGCTTTGCCGTAATAAACATCAGCAAAAAGATGGTGATACCCGTAAGGGCTCCGAATAAATGCGCATCGACAGCAACTTTAGCATCAATAAGGTTAGCGACTTGTTCGCTACTACCGTCTATTTGTTCGTATCCCACTTTAATCGCTAATCCAATAAGTAGTAACCAACCCGACTTCATCTTTTCCTTAATATCAACACAGGCGCCCCATGCAAAAATGCCGTGAAGTGCGCCAGAAAGCCCCGCATACCAAATAAGGTCTGGTGAAAAAAAGTAAAGCCCAACACTGGTGCCTAAGCAGCACCACACAAAGACTTTCAAGAACAAACCAACGCGATAATGTTCGCCGTGTAACGCCCACAAAAGTGCTAGACCCGCTATATTTAAAAGCAGGTGGTAGCCATTAGTGTGAACGATGTTGCCACTCACTATTCGCCACGTTTCTAAACCCTGAATGGCGAAGCGGTCGTAAGCTAAATAATTACCCGATAAGGGTTCAAAGAAAAACGCGATAAGAGAACATAGCGCAATAAGTAAGGGGCCAGCACTATACTTAAGCGAAAACGGCAGTGAATTCATCAGTGTTAGTTATTTTTGAATTTCGAATTTGCTGGCTATGATACAGAAATTGCCCACAGGGTGAAAACTGAAGTACGCCTAAAAATAACGAAGACGACAGTAAAGGAGTAATTATGTCTCACATCATTACCGAAATAAAACAGCAGTGCCTCACCATAACCCTCAATCGACCAGAAAAGAAAAATGCACTAACCCGCGATATGTACCAAGACATGGCGAACGCCATTTTAGGAATAAAAAACGACGGTATTACTAAAGTTGTTGTTATTAAGGGGGCGGGGGATTGTTTTACCGCCGGCAACGACATCAGCGACTTTGCACAGCAGCAGGATCACGCTCAAGTACCAGAAACCGCTGCTTTTATGCGTGCGCTCACAGCATGTAATTTACCTGTTATTGCGCAAGTTCATGGGTTAGCCGTGGGAATAGGTACAACCCTTTTACTTCATTGTGACTTTGTATACGCCACCCCAGATACCCGATTTGTTCTACCGTTCATCAACTTAGGGCTTGTTCCTGAGTATGCATCAAGTTATCTTTTGCCTAAGGTTGCAGGTCATATCAAAGCGGCAGAGTGGCTTATGCTGGGCGAACCCTTTACCACTGCCGATGCCTATCAATTTGGTATTCTGACTAAGATTGTCGACGCGCAGGAAATAGATCAAGCGGTTCAAACCACGGTAGAAAAACTCGTTGCCAAGCCTTCATTTTCGCTTAAACAAACAAAAGCGCTGTTAAAAGGTGACGGGGAGCGAACAAACCAACAAATGAACGAAGAGTTTGATATATTTTTAGAAGCGTTGGGTACTACCGCAGCCCAAGAAGCGTTTGATGCGTTTCTTAAAAAACGCCCCATTAACCCCGAAAAGTTTAAATAAGAGGAAGTATTATTTTGAGACGCAGTGCTTTGTTCAGAGCTTCAGTAGTAACCCTGGCATTATCTAGTTGTTTTATTTTTGGTGCGAACGCTAAACAAGCTCGCGAAGTGGGTGAGCCAGAAGCGGCAACGGGATACGTCGAGAAACAGGCGTTTGAAGCCAAAGACTATATGGTTGTGGCGGCAAATCCCTATGCGTCTTGGGCGGGAAAGAATATTTTAGATAAGGGGGGAAGCGCCATTGACGCGGCCGTGGCCGTTCAATCTATGCTTTCTTTAGTTGAGCCGCAATCATCGGGTATTGGCGGTGGTGCGTTTATCCTTTATTGGGATAACAAGAACAAAGTACTTCATACCTTTGACGGGCGTGAAACGGCACCAAAAGCAGTAAATTCTCATTGGTTTATCCAAGGGAACAAACCAATGCGTTGGATAGACGCTGTAGTAGGCGGCAAGTCAGTAGGCGTGCCTGGTGCAGTTAAAGCGCTAGAAATGGCACAAAAAGAGTTCGGCAAGCTGCCTTGGAATACGCTGTTTGACGATACAATCAAAACAGCAGAAGACGGCTTTAAGGTTTCGCCTCGCTTAGCCAAACTGGTTGCGCTAGATTATCACCCAGGGCTAAAGACCTTTCCAGCGAGTTCGACCTATTTCTTTCCAGCAGGCCTTCCTTTAAAAGAAGGCACAGTAAAGAAAAATAAGAAACTCGCTAAAACCCTTAAAGGCATTGCTGAAAAGGGCAGCGACTATTTATTGAAAGGTGAAGTCGCTGAAAAAATAGTAAAAGCGGTGAATAGCGCTGAAATCAACCCAGGTCAGATGACGTTAGAAGATTTAGCAAGCTACGAGCCGGTAAAACGTGAACCTGTTTGTGGCCTATATCACGAAAAACGTATCTGCGGGATGGCACCGCCGAGCTCGGGCGGCGTGAACGTGTATCAAATTTTGAAAATGTTAGAAGGCTTTGACCTTAGCCAGTATGCGCCCGATTCAGTCGAATTTGCGAATTTGTACACGCAGGCAAGCGCACTTTCGTATGCCGACCGTGAAAAGTTTATAGCGGATAGCGATTTCACCAATTTGCCATTTGCTGCCATGATCAATACGGCTTACCTTGAGCGCCGTGCAGAAAGCATTAGTGTTGATAAAGAATGGCGTCGCAAGCGCGCCGGTAATCCATACGCTGACGCAAACGTAGCGCTTGGCACCTCAATGGAGTTGCCTAACACCTCGCACGTTTCAATCGTAGATAAAGAAGGCAATGCAGTATCCATGACCACAAGCATTGAATTCATGTTTGGCTCTGGGATTATGGTAGAAGGCTTTTTGCTAAACAATCAGCTCACCGACTTCTCGTTCTCTCCAACGAAAAATAGATTCCCTGTCCCTAACCGCGTAGAGCCTGGTAAGAGACCTAGAAGTGCTATGAGCCCCACAATGGTGTTCGACAAAGAAGGTAACTTAGAAGTGGTTGTAGGCTCACCGGGTGGCTCGAGAATTGTAAGCTATGTCGCGCAAACGCTAATTGGTGTTTTGGACTTCGGTTTAGACATTCAGCAAGCGATAAACCTGCCTAAAATCACCAATAGAAACGATTATACGGCGTTAGAGAAGGGCACACCTATAGCTGAGCTTGAAGCGCCATTAAAGGCACTTGGTCATAACGTAAAAGTGGTGGATTTAAACAGCGGTCTTCACGGAATTCAGTTTAAATCAGGCAAACTAATTGGCGGTGCTGACCCTCGTAGGGAAGGTATTGCAGTAGGGCGCTAATTTGGCGTTTGCCTAGTTAAAACTAGATTCAGCAATGCGCTATTGCGTGAGAGAAAGCGGAAGGTTAAATATCTTCCGCTTTTTTTGTTTGAGGCGAGCGGTAACACTCGAGAGAAGAATTCTCTTTTATCGATTAGTTCGTGTAAGGCAATCAACCATCAAATATTAATATAACCTTCAAGGTAAGACACCGCTTGGCCAGAAATAAGCACGCGGTCGCCTGTCACCTCACACTTCACTATACCGCCTCGTTTAGATGCTTGATAAGCCATAAGCTTTGACCGTCCAAACACTTTTGCCCAATACGGCGCCAACCCCGTGTGGATTGAACCGGTAACCGGGTCTTCATCACCGCCGTTCGCGGGCCAAAAATAACGCGAAACAAAATCAAATTGCGTACCAGGCGCTGTCACTACCACATCATAGGGTGCGAGTGTTTTTAGTTGTTCGCTGTCTTGAATTACGCTTAAAACGTCATCTTCGTCAGAATAAACCGCAAAATAAGCTTGGTTATTTTTTAAAACGCTTTTGGGCTTGATAGAAAGCCCTTGCAGTAACGCTTCAGGCACATCGTTGACTGGGTGGGGCATTCTATTTGGGAAATCCATTTGAATGAATCCTTCGTCTTTCTTAACGATTTTCATCATTCCTACTGACTCTGCGAAAAGTGAAATATGTGATAGCTGATAATTTTCGCTAAAAATCACATAGGCAGAAGCCAACGTTGCGTGCCCACAAAAGTCGATTTCTGTCATGGGTGAAAACCAGCGGATAGTAAATACGCCGTTATCGTCTTCAACCAAGAATGCGGTTTCAGACAGGTTATTCTCGGCAGCAATTTCCTGCATTTTTTCATTACTGAGCCATTTGCCAGTGATAACAACAGCGGCAGGGTTACCTTTGAATCTTACACTGGTAAATGCATCAACAACGTTAATTTTAATTTTCATACAAACGCGCTTTTTCTATTATTTTTAAAGCTTTGAATTGGCATTAAGTAAAATGGGCTGCTATTCGTATCGCCCGTGTTTCCAGTCAGTGCAAGGTCATAAAAGTTTTCGTTGCAGCGCCTGCAATTGTAAGTACTTGGCCAAAACCTGCGTGTCCATTGTCATGCTAGTTTTTCTTACCGTCAACGATTATTGGCTTATAAACAAAGCACCTTTAAGGCGTAACTCTACATCGCAATCTAAAACTCGTTTCCCAGACTCTTGCGTGTAATACAGCTTTCCTGTTGTGGAAGCTGACAGTAAAAAGAGCATAGCGTATATTAATGAAAGCTTATGAAATAAAAATTTTCCTTGTTAGACGCCGCTGTCGCGACGATGCTTTTTGATTGACTCTGAAATAGCATTTGTCTTTTCTTGCGAACGACTCTTACACTTCTTCCTATCTTCAATATGCCCCGTCGAGCAGTTACTGTTCTCACCTTTTATCACTGCCGAAGTGGTGTTGTAGATTGCATCGACACCGTCATTAGGCGTATTGATTGTGCCACAGCCAACAATGGAAAGTGAAAAAAGAGATAATATGAGGTACTTCACTTAGTCAAATCCTTTTAGGTATATAGACTTTTAAATAAGGGGCGCAGGCACGTGGGCTAAAAGTCTAACGAAGTGAGCCAGCCTACATGTTTGCGTTCCAGGCCGCGTAGCGTGCGAGCTTAATTTTTGTTATGTGCCAGCGTACTTTCTACTGCTGCCATAACTTTACTGTGCCCAATAAATAAAACATACCATAAATACAGCATATAATTGAGCTTACTAACCAAAAGGTTATTGAATTCTGATGTACCACAGGGTCTGAAGTCAGAAAGGGGCCAATTAAGCCTGCGATACCACGCAAAAAATAGATGGCTGTGATTAGAGCTAAACAGGTTTTTAGTAGAGGTAATTTGATGATTATGCCTGCACCAGAAAACGCATATAAGCCCCAGCCCGTAAGAATTGAGGCAATTACTAAAGTTGCAATTGTGGGGTACGGGTCACCCTGAGCTGCGAGTTGAGCCATGCGTTGACCAGCACCAAAAAAGAGATACCAATCAGGACCGCCGATAATACAACTTATATGAAGTAGTGCAGCCAAGATGCTTAAACTGCCAGCGATTATTAGTTGATTATTCTTGTGCATTCAAATTCCTTTTGGCACATACATGCAGCTATAATGGCGCAAGCCGCTGCATGTATGTGTCCCACTTGAGCGCGTTGTTAGCCGTTTTTACCAAACCTACTGTTTCGTTAGCATTAACCGACGCAAATCTCGCTCCGCACGCATAACAAAAAGAATACGAACCTTTTCATCATCATACTTGTAGAAAACACGACACGGAGTTACAACGACTTCACAACAATTGAGGTGTTCCAGTTCTGGTGGGACGCGTCCAGACTCTGGAAAATCAACCAAACGTTCAACTTTTGTAAAAACCGTTTGCACCAGTTGTTTAGCAGCCACGACATTTTCAAGCGCGATGTATTCAGCAATGCCATTCATATCGGATAGAACCGGCTCCGTCCAAATTATTTCAACCATTTTGACATTCTGTCCTTAGCATCTTGATGGCTTACCACTTTGCCATCCGCTAGAGCTCGCTCGCCACGAGCAATGCCTTCTAGGATCGCTAAACGATTTTGCATAAATTCATAATCTTCTACATCAATAAGGTAAGCTGACGGCTTTCCGTGCTCAGTTATTAATACTGGCTCTTTCGTATCATGAAGATCGGCAAGGATCTTAGTAGCCTGCCGTTTTAGTGACGTCACAAGTTCTACTTTCATTTGAGCTGCTCCAAAGTAACATTAAAGTGATACTATTCTATCACTCTGAGCATGGCAAGTTTTCAAACGGCTAGACACAATGACTCCCTGAGAAATGCTAGCCTCCGCATTTTCGTGGGTTAGCTAACAGCAAAACTGCTCACCAGAGCCATAATTAGTTTGTTCAATACTAAATCAATTTGGAGGCTAGCATGAACAAACATAGCATGATTTTTATCGGGTTGGATACGCATAAAGAGTTTCATGAGGTTGTTTATTGTGAAGAACAGCGTGGAGCGACGCCTGTTCATTATGGGCGTATTCCCTCATCTAAGGTTAGTGTCAAAAAGCTACTTCGTCAGTTTGAATCTAAATATCCTGGTGCAACACTTCACGTTGTTTACTAAGCAGGGCCATGTGGCTACTGGATATATCGTCTCATTACCAGTCTTGGGCATTGTTGCTATGTCGTGGCTCCGTCTCTTATTCCCAAAAAGCCAAGGGAGCGAATTAAAACTGACCGCCGAGATGCGCTTAAGCTCGTTAGGTCATTAAAGTCTGAAGATCTCACGCCCATATATGTTCCCGAGCCTGAGGACGAAGCCTTTCGCGACTTATACCGTACTCGTGAAGCGGCAATGAAGGATTTAAAAGAAGCAAAGTATCAACTCAAAGCCTTATTACTTCTCAACAACATACGTAATGAAGGCACTGCCAACTGTTCGAAGAAGCACCTTCGCTGGCTCACCGAACTGATTTTGCCTCATCCAGCCCAGTAAATTGTCTTGCAGGAACAACTGCAAACCATTGAGGAGCGTATCCGGCGACTGGAAAGGATGAGCGGTCACCGGGCTACGGCGGAGTGAGTAAGGTAGGCGCTGTTCATTGAGAAATGAATAATCCACGAATACCAGCATTAGAAGCGACGAGATTACTGCCTCATCCGGTGCGTTAGCTCATTTATTTTAAGTGAGAAATAAAGCTAATTATGGACTGAAATAGTGTCAGGGATGCACTCGCTCAGGGTTGACAAAGGGAGTCATACCAACACCCCCATAAGGGGCAGTAACCCGTGGGTTAAAATCCGCGCGAAGCGACAGAGCCCACGTGTTACTGTCCCAGCGAACGCAGCGAGTGTTAATGCTTTTGTTATACGCAATTTGCTACATCTGTAGCGTATTGCTACAATGTAGCGGCTAACTATTGGGAGACATATTATGGCAACCGCGAGCGTAAGACTAGACCAAGATCTAGTTGAGAAAGCTACCATTATGGGCAAAGCACTAAATCGAACTATGCCAAAACAGATTGAGCATTGGGCAAAGATAGGTGAAATGATGGAAGATAATCCCGATTTGCCATACGAATTTGTGAAACAGGCAATTATTTCTAAAGCTGAAAAAGAGGCTGGAAAATTGGAGCCTTACGATTTTGGCTAAGATTACCAATGTTTTACAGACAGCTAATTTTAAGAGAGCAGTAAAGAAGTTACATCAGAATCAGAAAAAAGACTTGGATAAAGCCGTTAAGGAACTAATGGCCGATCCTCTTCTAGGTGAGCAAAAAAAAGGCGACCTAGCCTTTCTTCGCGTGTACAAATTCAAGATGGTCAAGCAGTTAACCTTACTAGGTTACAGCTACGAGGATGGCACTGTAATACTTGAATTGATAGCTCTTGGTTCTCATGAAAACTTTTACCGTGATGTTAAAAAGTTATTATGACCAATTGCGTATAACATTACGCTAAGCGGCACAGTTGCGTGGGGCATTATGGCGAAGCCGCCCCGCGTGTATGCGTCCCAGCGAACGAAGTGAGTGTGTTGATTGGTTTTTTAGCCCAGCGCACGCAAAACTGCCTTTGGCTCTTTGGCGACCACATTTAACAGCGCTAATGCTGGACCATGAGGAGTTCGGTCGCCTCTCTCCCAATGCCTAAGAGTTGACACACTAATACAAAATTTGGAAGCAAACTCCATTTGTGTTAATCCCAAGCCGTGCCTAATCTTGGCTACATCAACGTGAGGTGGGCGATGTACTTTAGCAGCCACCTTTTTGCCGTCATTAAGATCGATTGCCTCTTGAAGCCCTTGGGCAATACTTTCATATGCATTATTCATAAGCTTTCTCCAATGCTTTCTTTGCTAGAATTTCAACGAGTTTAGCCAATTCATTCCTATCAGCCTTGGACAAATTCGCGCGCTCACTTTTCCCAAACATGGTAAGAAGATATAAAGGAATACGCTCATCGTGATAGTAATAGATAACTCTTACACCACCGCTTTTACCTTTATTGCCTCTACTCCAGTGTAACTTACGAATACCGCCAGTACCTTCCATGATATCTCCCGCTTTTGGGTGCTCAGAAAGATAATCAATTAAGGCTTTACGCTCAGATTCGTAAAGTAATGAATCTGCTCGTTTAATGTATTCAGGTAATTCAGTTATTGTGGTAAGCATAACGCTGATTGTAATCCATTGGATTACTTTGGTCAAAGAGAGAAATAAGGGCTAACACCCGCATAACGGGAAAAAATACGTAGGCTACAATACTAAGCGAAGCGCAAGGAGCCTACGTGTTTTTGTCCCAAGGAGCGCCAGCGACAGAGTCAATGCGTTTGTTAGTTGCCGTAAATTCAATAGGTGTGCTAACATTTGTGTGTACATTTCATAAGGAGTTTACTATGGATACCCGTATTCAGTTTAGAGTAGATGAAGAAACTAAACGGCTAGCTCAGATAATGGCCGAAAGCCAAGGACGCACTTTAAGTGACGCTTGTAGAGAGCTTACGGAAGAACTCGCTGAACAGCAACGAAAAATAATTAATCATGATCAGTGGCTTACTGAAGAGGTTAATGCTGCGTTCAGTAAATTAGAGAGTGGGCAAAGCAAGTTTGTCAGTCATGAAGAAGCGAACTTGGACATGGAAGCTCGAAAAATGAAAATTAGGAATAAAGCCAAAAAATGATCTTATGGGAAAAAAGTTCGTTGGACGATCGTGAGGCTATTTTCGAGTTTTTATACGAATTTAACCCATTAGCAGCAGAAAAAACTGATGCAATAATTGAGAAGAAAGTTGAAAACTTGAACCAGCAACCTTTTATGGGAGTGGAGAGAGAGGATATACCGGGAAGACTGTTAATAATTTCAGAGGTTTCAATGATTGTTTCATATTTCATAAAAGACGACATTATTCACATTCTTCGAGTTTTACACCAAAAGCAAAAATTTCCTGTAGGCAACTAACGCTAAGCTTTGGGGCGCTAGCACGTGGGCTAAAATCCGAACGAAGTTAGTGAGCCCACGTGTTAGCGTCCCAGCGACCTAAGGGAGTGCCAACAGCGTTTTGTTATGTTTTGTTGCTGATAAGAGCGAAAGCCCTATTAATACTAACAGCTTCAAAGTTTGAAGGGTTACTCTTTAGAGTATTTGCCATGAACTCAGCAGCCATACCGAATGGCTTTTCTGGAACCTGTTTTTCTAGTTGAACTCCTTGTTCTTGCTGTGCAATTAAAAATTCCAATGCGGCCTGGTTGCATTTTTCAACCCAAGATGCATCCTTTGCAACAGCATCATTTAGCGGTTTGCACGATATTGTGAGCTCCGATTCAGAGCTTGAAGCGCTGAAAGCAATTGATTGAGATGCATTGTTATTCGCGAAGCTTGCGTTGCTAAAAGCAAACAGCAGAGTTGCCAAAATTAATTGTTTAAAAATCCTATGAATCATAAATTTCTCCTTAAAACATAACACCCGCATAACGGGCAAAAACACGTGGGCTACAATTTCTAGCGAAGCGCCAGGAGCCCACGTGTTTTTGTCCCCAACGAGATAATTGGACTCCCCAACCTAATAGGTTGGTCTAACATTTACGTTGTCACACACAAAGGTTAGATAGGAGTCCATCTATGTATAATATGCTCACTGGTGTAGATTTAGCAAAAAAAGAGATCCAGGTTTGTGTCGCCAAATCGAATAAGATAGTTCGTAATATGCCGATGACGCCCACTGCTTTTTCTAATTGGCTAGCCACTCAAAAACCAATGACAGTTGTTTTTGAAGCGTGTGCGACGTCAAATTATTGGTATCAATGTGCGCGTGAATACGGGCATGATGCCCGTTTAATATCAGCTAAGCTTGTATCGAATATTCGTCAAAACCAAAAGACTGATAAGAACGATGCTGAAGCGGTTTTACAGGCATCACAACTTAGTAACGTGAATTTTATTAGCGGGAAGTCTAAGGAGCAGCAGGAGCTTCAATCACTTGTCCGTATGCATCAACTATCAGTAAAGCATAAAGTTGCTTACGGGAATCAACTCTGTTCGTTACTTTTAGAGTTCAACATTAAGTTGTCACCAACAGATGCGGGTTTGAACAGTGCAATACAGTCGATATTGGAAGATGCAGAAAATGGATTTAGCGCGATATTCAGAGAGGCATTACACACGGCATGGCATCAATATCTCAAGAGTATAGAGCTCGTAAAACACTACGAAAAGAGTGTAGCTAGAGCCAGCAGAGCATCAGAAGCTTGCAAAAATCTCATGAAGATAGAAGGTGTTGGCCCGACAAATGCGGTTAACCTGTACATAGCGCTAGGTTGTTGTGAGTTAGGCGTTTTCAAAAAAGCCCGAGACGCTGCTGCGTGTATCGGTTTAACGCCAATACAACATTCTTCAGGTGGTAAAGTGCGTTTGGGGTCTATAGGTAAAAATATACGGAACTCGTCATTGCGCGCTAACTTGGTCGCAGGTGCGATGTCAGCAATAAACCAGGCGGTTAAACGTGATTCGCGAACGAAGAAAGATGAATGGATTAAAGGGCTAGTAGAGCGGAGAGGTAAACGTTGTGCAGCTGTAGCGCTGGCCAACAAAACAGTTAGAACAGCATTTTCGTTGCTACGCAACGGAACTGATTACAAAGCAGAGCTATTATCTGCTTAGTTTAGTTTTAAGTTAACAACTAAATGCGCCATACAAGATAAAAATCAGCTTGGTAAGCCAGTGCTGCGCTCAGGGAATAAAAGCCCGCCAGCGAGATGTGGCATCAAGTTCGCGTAAATATCATAGAGCCGGGATAGCTTCCCATTATGAGCTCGTACATAAGCACGCATTACATCTTGAACGGTAAAAATAGTTGTTGACTATGGGGAGTCCACATAAGCGCAGCGAGTGTTAATGCGCTTGTTATATTTTATTTTCACTTACAGAGCGATTGCTCTTTGTTTTAAGGGTGTCTTCTATAGCTATTAGAGAAGCAAGAACAGAAGACCCAAATAAAGAATATAGAGAATGGGGCAAGAGGCTAATAGCTGAGATATGCATAAAGGTATTTATACCCGCGCTATATTTACTAACCGCTATGATAAGAGACAAAAATAAAAGACCAAATCCCACATAAGCGAGAAGTCTAGCAATAATAAGGACAAGTCCTAAATTATTTGTTTTTAAGTTTGCATATGGTCTCATTAAAACTCCATTTTTTAAAATTTGAGGGAAATATAACTTTTCAATAACGGGCGCAGGCACGCAGGGCTTAATAGCGAAGCGGCCCTGCGTGTATGCGCCCCAGCGAACGGAGTGAGTATGTTGATTGACTTGTTATGTTCACTTCGTTGAAAACCCCTTGAGGATCTCCATTGTTGGCGTAGGCTTTGTAACCCACTCCCCGTTTTCCATTACTTTCATTGTTTCGTTGAAGCCACCTTGCGAATTGAAATAGTCAGCCACTTCCATATAAAAGTCTTTGATGAGTTGGTCTTCTCGTTCACTGGTGGGCGGAAGTCTAAAGGAATCTACTAAAAGCACTTTCATTGATACATGACTTCTTAGAGAGGTTCTGGCTTTTTCGATTTCTCCATCTTCGATGTTTTTTAAAGCGTAGAGCATGAACCTTCCATTATCTACGTGCTCCTTCGCGTAGCTAGCTGCATCAGTAGATGTCATTAAGTATATAGACGTGATAAAGCCAAGAATGAAGACCACAATGGTAAAAATGCCGCCAGAAATGCCAATTAAGATTCTTGATTTCATAATTCGTCCTTGTGAACATAACTTTTAAATAAGGGACGCAGGCATGTGGGCTAAAATCCGAACGAAGTGAGCAGCCCACATGTTTGCGTCCCAGGAGACCTAAGGGAGTGGTCTTGAGCGCCTTGTTATAAGCAAAGCCAGTTCCTTTGGTCTTTTTAAAAACTGATAAAGCCAGCATACGATTGATTGTTAACACAAACAAGCAAAACGACTGTGCATTGATATTTTTGATTTTGCAGAAGCTAGCCGCCATTTTAACTATCAAGTGTAATGGCGCTTGCTGGCTGAAAATAAGAATTTGGCGATAAAGCGCCTATTACACCAGCTTTGAATTGAAAGCGGCGGATTTAAACTTACCACAAGCCAGAGCGATGCTAATGAGAACAGGTGAGGGTAGTTGTACTGGGATTTTTATAAAGCCAAACGAAGTTTAGGCTGACGCCTTATAACTTTTCAATAACGGGCGCAGGCATGTGGGGCATAATGGCGAAGCCGCCCCGCGTGTATGCGTCCCAGCGAACGAAGTGAGTGAGTTTATTGAGTTGTTATATGCGCATGCCAACGTCATTTAATTGTGGGCAAAATTAACGCATCTAGATCTTTAATTACATCAGCATGAAGCGCTAAGGCAAGGTTCAATGAAGCATTCATAACTGGCACATGCTTTAATGCAGAAGGGATTTCTATGACTTTTAAATCCCCCTCTACGCTTGACTCGATAACGCCCCAAACAACACCTATAAGGTTTACTTTGGTTCCCGGAGTATATGCACCACTAGCTTGCCTGAACATTGGTGCTTCATACGAGAAAACTGGTGATCCGCTTGAGCCTTGAAAAGCTGCTACATCAATAAGAAAATCCTGTTTATCCTGATAATTCGCGAAAGGATGAGTCGCTGTATTTCCGATGCGAGAGATGGGCATATTATTGTGATGATCCCAAATGCCTCGGGGATAGCCAACTACCAAAACTTGCTCTATATCCCTAACATGCTTTTTATCTTCGTCTTTAACCATCCAGCTTGAATCAAGAACCATACTTCGAAGCTTTTTCCCTGAATTTAGTATAGGAGCCAATATGATGGTCACATCAATAGCACAAAGGTCTATATCGGCGTTTGGATGGTTATATACAAATGGTGCAATTGGAAGTTGTTCTGTTTTATCAACTCTTCCAACAGGCTGGTGATGTTCGTCTAAGTCTTCAAGAGAGTCCGCATAAGAATGAACAAACCTAATATAATCTGCACCATTCACAACGTGCTTATTTGTTAAGATAAAAATTTTCGCATTCGATGTTTTTGGGTCTTGCACTTTATAGTAAAACCCAGTCCCTACGGAAAAAGGTTCTTGTCCATTTTTACCCGCCATTACTCTAACAGTTGAGCGAACAAGTGCATTTTCGATTGACATATCATTCCTTAATATTATTAGTTGCCTGACGAACAAGCTGAATCTTCAGCGCATATAACTTTCCAATAACGGGCGCAGACATGTGGGGCATAATGGCGCAGCCGCCCTGCGTGTTTGCGTCCCAGCGAACGAAGTGAGTGACTTGATTTTTTTGTTATGTACCATCGCTTGATACTTCCACGAAAAAACCACTAACTTTCTGACCTTTAATTTTTGCACACCACCGTTTATAAAATGGATACGCTACTAAGGCCATCATAACGCCATTTACAACCGAAACTGCCGGTGTTGCTATCACTGAAATTAAATCGACTATGGTCGGTTCTCCGAAAAGCGCAATAATAAAAATGAGAACTCCAAATACTAATCCACCTATAAAGTTGATGGTTGCAGATATTTTGATAAGTGACTTTAAGTTGAGTTGAGTATGAAAAATTCTAGTCATAGGTTTCTTATTCTAAGTGGCACATAGACACAATGACTCCCTGTAAAAGTGCTAGCCCCCGCATTTTCGTGGGTTAACTTTTCAGCCAGAGCCATAATTAGTTTGTTCAATACTAAATCAATTTGGAGGCTAGCATGAACAAACATAGCATGATTTTTATAGGGTTGGATACGCATAAAGAGTTTCATGAGGTTGCTTATTGTGAAGAACAGCGAGGTGCAGCACCTGTTCATTATGGGCGTATTCCCTCATCTAAGGTCAGTGTCAAAAAGCTGCTCCGCCAGTTTGAATCTAAATACCCTGGTGCAACACTTCACGTTGTTTACGAAGCAGGGCCATGTGGCTACTGGATATATCGTCTCATTACCAGTCTTGGGCATTGTTGCTATGTAGTGGCTCCGTCTCTTATTCCCAAAAAGCCAGGAGAGCGAATTAAAACCGACCGCCGAGATGCGCTTAAACTCGTTAGGTCGCTAAAGTCTGAAGACCTTACACCCATCTATGTGCCCGAGCCGGAAGATGAAGCTGTGCGGGATTTATCTCGAGCTCGAGAAGCCGCAATGAAGGATTTAAAAGAAGCGAAGTACCAGCTTAAAGCTCTACTTTTGCGAAATAACATACGCTATGAAGGTACTGCCAACTGGTCGAAGAAGCACCTTCGTTGGCTCACGGAATTGATATTGCCTCACCCGGCCCAGCAAATTGTCTTACAAGAACAATTGCAAACCATAGAAGAGCGTATCCGGCGACTGGAAAGGCTCGACAATGAGTTAACCCATCATGTACACCAATGGCGTTATTATCCAGTTGTGAAAGCCGTTCAGGCGATGCGAGGCGTTCGATTGCTCGTTGCTGTTGGTGTGGTGGCAGAGCTCGGTGATTTACACCGCTTCGACCATCCCAGAAAGCTCATGGCTTATCTGGGCTTAGTTCCCAGTGAACAATCATCAGGTGGAAAGCGACACTTAGGCGCCATTACTAAAGCGGGAAATGGAAGAGCAAGGCGTTTACTGATTGAAGGTGCACACAGCTATCGTTATCCGGCCAATGTCTCTACCGAATTACAGTTAAGGCAGGAAGGCTTACCTAAAGACATCGTCGATATCGCTTGGAAAGCACAGCTTCGCTTGGAAAGCACAGCTTCGCTTGTGCAAACGCTACCAGCGCATGAGTAAAAAGGGTAAACACTACAATTTAATCATTACCGCAATAGCTAGAGAAATGGCGGCATACATCTGGGCTATTGCAAAGGAAGTGGTACTTACACCGGTTAATCCAAAACTAAGACTGAGCCGAGTACCTGCATGATAAACGAGTTTGAGCTAACGCATTCGGATCAGGCCGCGGGATGTGGCACAACCTACGAGGGCGTTATGATGGCAACAACCTAACGGTTGTTGAACCACGAGCCTAGACTGATGAGAAAGGCTGAGCGGTCACCGGGCTACGGCGGAACATGTAAGGTCAGCTCTGCTTATTCAATGAATAAGTAATCTACGAATACCAGCATACCAACCGACGACATTACTGCCTCATCCGGTGCGTTAGCTCATTTATTATGAGTGAGAAACAAAGCTAATTATGGGCTGAAACAATGTCAGGGAAGCACGCGTTCAGGGTTGACAAAGGGAGTCATACCAACGCCCGCATAAGGGGCTGATAATAGTTTGCTAAAATGTGAAGCGGAGCGGAACCGAGCAAACTGTTAGCAGTCCCGTCTTTATGCGCTTGTTATGTGCTTTATTTGTACTCTATCGAACTATTATTGCTTGTGATTAATTAGACATAGGGCAATTCCTATTTGCATAAATAACTATTATTTCACCATCACCATATTCACAAAACCATTTATCGGCATCAGCTCCACTTCCTGCCCACTGATTGATTAAAGGTGACGCAAAAGCGCTAGCAGTAAATAAAGCAACGGTTACAGCTAAAGATACAGTTATTTTTTTCATTTTATTTCTCCATGCCCATGAATAAAAAAGTTATATGCGGGGCAAAACACATAACAATTTAGTGTAAGGAAAAATCCTTTATGTAAGGTGGAAAATTTCCGTATATCACTTTTTATTTGGAACAGATTATCAAATAAAAACAAAAGGTTTTTTAGATTGAAAGCCGGAAAATTTCTCTTTTATTTTTACCTATAGCAAAAGACTGAAGCGCTGGTTATAAAAACAGTAATTCTTGCTAATTATAAATAGGCGTCAGGGTGAATCTTGTTAACCTTCCACTCGCCATCTTCTTTAATCAAATCCAGGCTTCGTAGGTCTTCTACTTTATCGCCGTTATAGTTGCCGCTTAAAAACACGGTAATCGTTGATTTTTCTGAAAACTCGTTTCTGCCAACCCGTCCCGCGCTTTGAGGGGTAACTGTCACTGTGTCGTATTTTAAATTAAGCAAGTGGCGTTGAACGTTACTATTCGTATGATATCGGGTGAGTATTCTGGATAATTTTTCGCTAGAAAGCTGTATCGCAGTATCTAAGTTGTCGTCTTCATAAACACTTTTTAGAAATTTCACGGTAGTGTACTCGGGAGTGCTCTCGTCTAGCATGCCGTAGCGGCCAATGCCTTCTTCTTTTTCACCGCAGCCGGATAAAATCAAAACTGTAAAAAGCCCCAAAAGGGCGTACCACATACGCGTTTTCATTTGATATACCTTAAATTAAAGACGTCCGTTTCTTATTGATAGTTTTATATCTTAATGAAGTCAATGTACTGCTCGCTTCAATAAGCTATTGCTTGATTATTCACAATATTTAATGGAAAAGCAAAGTAAGGAATGGAGGGGCGTAACGCAAGAGGTAGGATAGGGAAGTCATCTAAGGCTGATTGAAACAAAAAAGCGAGGCTTCAACAAATGCCTCGCTTCTCTAATTAAAACATAGCGTTTTTATTGAACTTCTTCTTGCTCGTCAAATGCACCAGCAAATAGCGGGCTACTTAGATAACGTTCGGTACCGCTAGCTAGCAGAACAACCACAACTTTGTCTTTGTTCTCTGGGCGTTCGGCAAAGCGCTTTGCAGCCACAACTGCAGCACCAGAAGAAATACCGGCAAGAATACCTTCGTCGGTCATAAGCTTACGCGCCATGTCCATACATTCATCGTTGGTTACTTGCTCAACTTCGTCAATTAAGTCTAAGTCTAGGTTACCTGGAATGAAACCTGCGCCAATGCCTTGGATTTTGTGTGGTCCAGGTGTGAGTTCTTCACCCGCAAGCGCTTGCGTGATAACCGGTGAGTCCGTTGGTTCTACTGCGATAGACGTAATAGCTTTACCTTGGGTATTTTTTAGGTATCGGCTTACACCGGTAATCGTACCACCGGTACCAACACCTGCTACAAACGCGTCTACTTTACCGTCTGTATCTTCCCAAATCTCAGGGCCAGTGGTTTTTTCGTGAATTGCTGGGTTAGCTGGGTTGTCAAACTGCTGCAGCAATACGTACTTATCTGGATCTGAAGCCACAATTTCTTGTGCAGCAGCAACCGCACCTTTCATGCCTTTAGGCGCTTCTGTTAGCACTAGGTTTGCGCCTAATGCTTTAAGTAGCTTGCGGCGCTCTAGGCTCATGCTGCTAGGCATAGTAAGCGTTAGTTTGTAACCGCGAGAGGCAGCGACAAACGCAAGAGCTATACCTGTGTTACCGCTGGTAGGCTCTACAATCTCTTTACCTTCGGTAAGGACACCGCGCTTTTCAGCATCCCAAATCATGTTCGCACCAATACGGCACTTAACGCTGAAACTTGGGTTGCGCGATTCAATCTTAGCGTACACATTACCTGATGTTACGCGGTTTAGCTTAACTAGTGGCGTGCGGCCAATAGATAGGGAATTGTCGTCAAATACGTTCATTATAAATCCTTACCTCGTTCCTGATTTAAAGGAAACCCCGTCTGTCGTGATCTGTACGACCTTTTTAGTAGTTAATAATTCAGCGCACGTGATAGTTAATAATTCACAGCCTAAATTAGGGGATTTCGTCATACCCCTATATCATTGGTCCCAAACTGTAAAATGCAAAGTGTTTTTTAGCTATATGTTATATCTATGGGCAATCATCTAGGTGCCTTGATAATATAGTAAAAATTGCAAAGACGAAAAATTAAACGGAGTACAACAATAATGGCTTTTAGTGGCACGTCTAATTATATCGCAACCAAAGACTTACAGCTGGCGGTTAACGCTGCCATTACCTTAGAGCGCCCGCTACTTATTAAAGGTGAGCCGGGCACAGGTAAAACCATGCTTGCCGAAGAGCTAGCCGAGAGTTTAGGTACTGAACTCATCCAATGGCATATTAAGTCAACTACGAAAGCGCAGCAGGGCTTGTACGAATACGACGCGGTATCGCGCCTTCGCGATTCCCAATTAGGTGACGACCGCGTTCACGACATCAGTAATTACATTGTAAAAGGTAAGCTGTGGGAAGCATTCAGTGCGGAAAAACGTCCTGTTCTCCTCATCGATGAAATTGATAAAGCCGATATCGAATTTCCTAACGACTTACTGTTAGAGCTCGATAAGATGGAATTCTTCGTTTACGAAACACAAGAGCGTGTAGTCGCGAAGCAGCGTCCTATTGTAATTATCACGTCGAACAATGAAAAAGAGCTGCCAGATGCCTTTTTGCGTCGTTGTTTCTTCCACTATATTCAGTTCCCGAACCCAGATGAAATGCAAGAAATCGTAAATGTGCATTTCCCGGATCTAAAGAAAAAGCTGCTTGATGAAGCGTTGAAAGCCTTTTTCGAAATTCGCGATGTACCAGGCCTCAAGAAGAAGCCTTCTACCTCTGAACTGATAGATTGGTTAAAGCTACTTGTCGCTGAAGATATTCCACCTGAAGCGCTGCATTCAAAAGACGGCAAAGCAGCAATACCGCCACTATACGGTGCTTTACTTAAAAATGAGCAAGACATTCATTTGTTTGAAAAACTGGTCTTTATGGCGCGTCGCTAATGCTTATTCAGTTTTTTTATACACTGCGAAAGTATCAGGTTAAAACCACGCTCCGCGAGTTACTTGATTTGCTCAAAGCGTTGGAGCATCACGTGGTATATGCCGACATCGAAGCTTTCTACAGCTTGTCTCGTACCATTATGGTGAAAGACGAAACCCAGTACGATAAGTTCGATAGGGCATTTGCTGATTATTTTGAAGGGGTAGAGTCTGTCGATTTGTTCGGTAAAGACATCCCAGAAGAGTGGCTGCGTAAAGAGATTGAAAAAAACTTGAGCCCGGAGGAACGTGAAGCGCTGCGTAAAGCTGGCGGACTTGACGAACTTATGGACACCTTGAGAAAGCGCTTGGAAGAACAAGAAAAGCGCCATCAGGGGGGAAATAAGTGGGTAGGCACTGGCGGTACATCGCCGTTTGGCGCCTATGGCGACAACCCGGAAGGTGTACGTATAGGTCAGAAAGGAAACCGCAAATTCTCTGCCGTTAAGGTGTGGGATAAGCGAGAGTTTAAAAACTTAAGTTCTGATGTTGAGTTAGGTACGCGCAACATTAAAGTGGCGCTTCGGAAACTGCGTAAATTCGCGCGCACAGGTGCTAGCGAACACTTAGATGTACCTACTACCATTGGCGAAACCGCGAAGAAAGGCGGCCTGCTTGATATTCACATGGCGCCAGAGCGCCACAACGCGGTTAAAGTGTTAATGTTCTTTGATGTAGGCGGTTCAATGGATCCCCACGTTAAGAGTACCCAAGAGCTCTTTTCTGCCGTACAAACCGAATTTAAGTACTTAGAGTACTTTTATTTTCATAACTGTGTATATGAAGAGGTGTGGAAAGATAATTTACGGCGGGAGAAAGAGCGTATTCCTATTTGGGATATCATTCATCGCTACGGTAAAGATTACAAGGTGATATTTGTCGGTGACGCCACTATGGGGCCTTACGAAATAACCTATCCAGGCGGCAGCGTAGAGCATTGGAATGAAGAGCCGGGTAGTGTGTGGATGCAGCGTTTGTTGAATCATTTTAGCAATGCCGTGTGGCTTAATCCGCAACCTGAAAACTATTGGCCTTATTATTCATCTATCAAGATCATCCGAGAGATCATGGAACAGAGAATGTATGGGTTAACCCTTGAAGGTCTAACTGAAGCCATAAAAGGGCTAAGTCGTAGCCGTTAGGTATAAACGACAATCGCTGATGAGCACGCGGAATTTGAATTTAGGTGATTATAATATAGCGTTCGTATTACTTGCTGGCGGGCAAAGCGCCCGTTACAAGGGTAATAAGCTGCTTTCTACTCATCCCGTTTCTTCATTACCTCTTATTGAGCACAGCGTACGTACGCTCATTAAAGCAAAAGAGACATACCTTACCGCGCCATCAGCTTCTGCTTCTAGGGCTGTGTCTACAAGGGCGTGCAATCAGTCAACGTTACCGGTTCAAAACCAAGTCACTGTTGTTACGGGTAAGTGGCATTCAAGTATAGAAGCTCAGTTGAGTCAGCTACCGGTTAACCTTGTATGTAACACGGCGTGGAAAGAGGGGATGGCTTCCAGTATTCGGGTAGGTGTAAAACATGTTCTGTCGATTTCTTCACAAGCCGCGCTAAAAGATAAAACCATTTCTGAAGGTACACTTAAACCAGATTGCCAAAAGGAAGCGGACTGGCCCACTCACGTTTTATTTTCATTGGCAGATTTGCCGTGCCTTGTTGAAAGTGACGTGTTGCGGCTTATCGAAGCGTCGCAAAAGAACCCTAATAATATTGTTTGCAGCCAATGGCATATCAGTCGTGAAAAGCCAGGCGTAGCAAACAATTCGGGGGCACGGTTAACGGTACCAGCCATATTCCCTAAAGACATGTTTAACGAGCTACTTTCACTTCGCGGGGATGTGGGCGCTAAGCCAGTTATTAACAAATACTTAAAGGCGGGAAGGGTAACCATGGTGCCTACACCGAATGCGCAATTCGATATAGACACGCCACAGGATTGGTCGCGCATAAGCCGTCTTTTTATTTTACCCAGTCATAATCTCGCCCAGAGTAAAAAGCCAAAAGACGCTTAGGCAAACAGTAAGCTTAGCTACACGGCGTTTAAACGCGCTGCATTACTAGGGCGTTGAACATAAAGAAGGCGTGCGCCCAACATGATCGCCGCCGCGCTTAAACCTACGATAATACCAATCCAAAAGCCCGCAGCTGCCATTGGCTCTGTAGTTATCCAACTGGTTCTGCCTAAGACTACGCCAGTCGGTAGGCCGATTAACCAGTATGAGACAAAGGTAATGAGAAACATCGCTGTAGTATCCTTATAGCCACGTAATGCATTGGCCGAAATAACCTGTACCGCGTCGGATAGCTGAAATAGGGCGGCGTAGATAAGGAGCGCATTGGCAAGGGTGTAAACCGCGTCGTCACTGGTATAAAGGCCAATGATGAAGCCTTTAGCTAGCAGTGTAAATGTTGCGGTGCACGCGGCAGAGCAAAAACCAATAAAAATGGCGGTGCGAGCTGCAATTTTAGCCTGCCGCTGATTGTTTTGGCCAATTCGGTAGCCTATTCGAATAGCCGCTGCCATACCTATACTCATGGGAAACATAAACATGAGGGCTGAAAAATTAAGTGCAACTTGATGTGCGGCAACGGTTGTTGCGCCAAATGGAGCGAGCAGCAGTGCAACCAGTGAAAATAAGGTCACCTCAAACAGAATGGTCATGGCGATAGGTAACCCAAGTTTAAACGTTCTCGTTATGGTGGCCAAGTTTGGTTTGTATAGCTGCCCGAACAGGTTATATTTTTGCAAAGCTGGCGCAAAGCGTACGTATATCACTGTGGCGACAAGCATGGTGTAAATAACGATGGCTGTTGCAATACCACACCCTGCACCGCCCATTGCGGGTATCGGTCCAGCGCCGTAAATGAATAGATAGTTACCTACTATGTTGGCCATCAGTCCAATGACAGTAATAGTCATTGTTGGCTTGGTTTTGCCTAACCCTTCGCAGTAGTTTCTTAGCCACTGGTAAAGTGCAAAACCGGGCATTGCAAATAACACGTATAGTACGTAGTCCACGGTTATACTGTATAGTTCTGAGGCCATTGGGAATAAAGCAACAATACTTGCTGTAAAGGGAATTAAACCCGCCACCAGTACGCCTACAAAAAAGACCAAGTAGCCTGCCTGTTGACTAGCATCGGCAATGCCATTTAAATTCCGATTTCCTTGTAAACGAGAAATAATAGGGGGCAGCGCTAACGCAATCCCCTGAATAAAACACAGCAAAGGTACGGTAATACTGAAGCCCAGCGCTACGGCTGCCATATCGGTTGCACTGTAACGGCCTGCCATGATGGTATCGCTCACGCCCATTAGCATTTGCGTAATTTGAGCAACCAGTAAAGGCCAAGCTAGTTTTAAAATATCTCTACCTTCTAAAAGAAAGCGTTTTTTATTCACGGCAATGTGTCTCTTAAGTTATCGCTAAGGTGCGAGCAGTGTGTCGGTTTATGTATTAGTGCTCTTGCTTAATAGGTTAAAGCGTGTGGAATTGAATAATGTACGTTAACCCTTCAAGTGCATACTTTATTTAAAAATGAAGAGGCATTACTTGAACCGTATCGCCTTCTTTTAATTCGCTTACTTCCTCAGGTACTATCATCAGGCAGTTTGCAGATGTAATTGACGTCATTACCCCAGAACTCTGCGATTTAAATGGCGTGACTTCCCATTCACCTTGGGCATTTTTAGCCATGGTGGCCCGCTGAAAATCCCGACGGCCTGCACGGCGCTTTAGAGGCGTTGTGATAGTGGCGTTAATAAAGAGCGGCTCGTGGGGCTTTGCTTCTCGTTGCATTTTTTTAATAACGGGCACAACCAGTAACTTTGCGGTGACAAACGACGACACAGGGTTACCAGGTAGGCCACAGAAAAGCGTATTATTTATTTTACCTAAGGCAAAAGGCTTACCTGGTTTAACTGCCACTTTCCAAAAGTCTATGCTGCCTAGCTCTGCAATAATATCTTTAACATAGTCTGCATCGCCTACCGATACGCCGCCGCTACTTACCATGACGTCAACGCGCTTGCTAGCCTCAATGAAAAGTTCCCGTAGCGAAACTTCGTTATCTTCAACAATGCCAAAGTCGATAAGCTCAACGTTTTCCTTTTGCAAAATACTGGCAATGCCTACCCTGTTCGATTCGAAAATTTGAGTGGCGGCGCGGCTTTCGCCCGGTGCAGCTAGTTCAGAGCCTGTAGCGACAACGCCCACGCGCAGCTTTCGGAAAACGTCTATTTTACACTTTCCTTGTGAAGACAGTAGCATGAGGTGCTCGGCGCGCAGTCGAGTGCCCTTATGAACGAGCGTATCGTCACAGCCAATATCATTGGCCTTTTTACGAATGTTTTCGTGGGCGATGGGGCGTTTGTTTATCTCCACATTGCCGTTGCACTCAGAGGTATTTTCTACCATAACAACGGCATTGGCGTTGTTCGGAATAGGGGCGCCAGTCATTATTTTAAATGCCTTACCTTTTTGTAGCGGGGTATCGGCTTCCATACCTGCTGTGATAATACCTTGAACTTCGAGTTCATTGCTGCCAGAAAGGTCTTCAACGTTAACGGCGTAGCCGTCCATTGCTGAATTGTCCCAAGGCGGTACATCAAGGGTGGCAACAAGGTCGTGCGCCAAAATGCGATTGTTAGCCTCAAAAATGCTCACTTGCTCTACGTCGTCAATGGCGTACGCCGCGTCTAATGCTTTGGCCAGAGCTTCTTCTAATGAAAGCCATTTTGATGACATACCCGTCACTCCTTGAAATATTTAACACGCGGATATTACAGAAAAAGCCGCGTTATACCAAAGGTTAAAGCGTGAAATAAAAGAAAGCGGGGAGTATTTTCCTTCTTCAGCTTTTGGCCCCCGTGTTTGGGTTTAATTTAAGCGCGCAACGACAGAATGTCGCTAAAGCTATCGAACACCCAGTCAGGCTGGTAGGTCGCAATACTTTCACCGTAATTGTACCCATAGGTAAGGCCTATACTTTTTATATTCGCGGCTTTAGCGGCAAGAATATCATTCTTAGAATCGCCTACCATTACGCATTCAGAGGGTAAAACGCCCAATTTTTCACAGGCATGCATAAGCGGTAAAGGAGAGGGTTTCTTCTCTAAAAGCGTGTCACCGCCAATGGTAATTGAAAACAAGGGCAACAATGAAAACGATGTAAGGATTGGTTCTATAAACTCTGAAGGTTTATTTGTTACTAACGCAAGAGTACAGCCATGCGCTTTAAGAGTTTTGAGTGTGGCGGCAACACCATCGTAAAGCACGGTGCTTTTGGTTTCTAATGTTCTGTAACAGAAAAGAAATTTGTCTAGCGCGATATCAACTTCTACTTGGTTAAAAGCGTGGTTAATTTTTGTATTACCGCTCAAACCTCTTTCAACCAGAACCCGAGCGCCATTGCCCACCCAGTGCCTTACTTTCGCCTCCTCATAGGTTGGCAGGTTGTAATCACTTAGCATCAGGTTCAGGGCTTTCGCTAAATCTGGCACAGAATCTACTAGTGTTCCATCTAGGTCGAATAGAAAGGTATTAATATCTTGCATGAACATATAATAGGGGGGAGTGGTAGGTTAATCATAACACCGCAGTATCCGTACCGCGGTATATTTATCGACCAGTTGGATTATTCAAAATCTTGGTTACTGATCCACAGTACTTGGTAGGGCTTCATTTGTAAAAAGCCGCTGGAAAGTGAAATCTCATCACGGGTAATGAGGTCAATCCAGTTGTCTGTACCTATCAAGTTAATGTCAGAAAGCAAAATAGTTTGCTCTTCGTCACAAATATTGCTGATACAGAAAATACTTTGCTTTCTGTCTAAGCTCTGACGCCAATAGCCGAATATTTGATTGCCCAATTGCAGCGTAAACTGCGTAGCATTAGGGTGGAATGCAGGCTGAGCTTTACGTATGCGGATTAACTGAGATATACGAGTTAAAACCTTGTGATGCTGAGAGAAAGGAGAATCTAACAAGGCTTCTAGCTCGTTAAAGTCCCAGCGCTTTCTGTTTATCGAGCGGTTCTGGCCAGTGTTAGCGACTTTCTCATAGTCGTTAGAGGTGCCCAGTAAACTATGAATATAGATACCAGGAATACCTTCCATGCCTAACATAATGGCATGTGCACAAATAAAACGGTCGACCTGATACTTGTCAGGCCCCTTTATCGTGCCTTGCAGAGCGTCAAACAGTGTGATGTTAATTTCATACGGTTTTTGCTGACCATGCTCAGAGGCCCGCCAAGATACTTTTCCACCGAAGTGCTGCATGGCGTGAACCAAATCAGATATTTCTTCTTCAGAAAGCAGGCCTTCTGCAGGGCGCAGCCCAATACCATCGTGCGAAGCAATAAAGTTAAAGTATGCCGTGCCGTTTTGTGCAGGAGGCATGCTCATCATCCAACTCTTCAAATAAGTACAATCACCACTTACCAATGTGTTTACAAGCAGTGGCGGTAACGAAAAGTTATAGATTGCATGGGCTTCATTTGCATTACCAAAATAGGTTAGATTTTCCCTGTTTGGAATATTTGTTTCGGTAATGATAATGATGGATGGGTCAACGTGTTCAATCAGGGTTCTTATTAAACGAATGACTTCGTGAGTTTGAAACAGATTAATGCTGTTTGTGCCCACAATTTTCCATAGAAAGGCAACCGCGTCTAAACGGAATATCTTGGCGCCTTTATCAATGTACAGTTTAATGATATCGATAAACGCTAAAAGCACTTTGGGGTTTCTAAAGTCAAAGTCTACTTGATCGTGACTGAAGGTACACCACACATACTTAGTGCCATCGGCGGTCTCGGTTTCACGCAACAAAGGGGAAACACGAGGGCGGGTCACCAGCGATAAATCGTCAGCCGGATCTGCGGTAAAGAAAAAGTCAGATCCCGGCCCTTCACCTTTAACAAAGTTGTCGAACCAAACGCTCCGCGCAGAGCAGTGGTTTATCACTAAGTCTGTCATCAAGCCATAATCTTTGGCTATAGCTTCGATATCATCCCACGATCCTAATGCTTCGTTTACCGTAGAGTAGTCGATGACAGAAAACCCGTCATCGGAACTATAAGGAAAGAAGGGAAGAATATGCACGTTATTGATTGTGTTCTTACAATAACGATGCATGAACTTATTCAACGTAACAAGAGGGCGCTCATCTTCATCAATCACGCTATCACCATAGGTGATCATGATAATGTCTTCTTCATCCCAATAGTTGTGATGAGATTGAGGTGAAGCTATATCTGTTTGTTGCTGAATACCTATTGTATTCATTAGCTCTGTGGCTAGCGTCTCATAAGAGACGTCTAGCGCTACATCGGCGTAAATGCTTTCTAAATGGTGCTTTACTTTGTCATGGAGGTGCTCCCATGCCATATTACTTACTCCATATATTCTGCAGTGTCAGCTTCAACCGCTTCTAATAAGCGTTCTAAAATATCCGGTACCGCACTAGTAACGCGGTTCCAACTAGGGATAAACGGTGTTTCCATTGGGTTTTCTAAGAAATTTTGTCCCGCTTTCATTATATTGCTGGCAAACATTTCTACCGCTTTTTCCTCGCTGTGAATGTCTAAGTTTAAGCCGTTCATTACCGCGTCATTGTGATAGGTTTCTATAAAGTCTAGCGCAATACGGAAATAGGTAGCTTTTATTGAACGGAACATTTCGTTACTAAAGGTATAGCCTTGAGTCGCGAGCTTTCTAAATATCGCTTTAGTAATGTCGATAGACATTTTAGACAAACCGCCCTGGTCGTTATTTAGCGATAGGTCTTGGTGCTTATGGTCGTAAATGTCACAAATATCAGCCTGGCATAGGCGGTTGTGAGAATAATTTCGATGCATTTCAGAAAGCACACCAATCTCTAATCCCCAATCGCTGGGAATGCGGATATCGTTCAAAACGTCACGTCTGAATGAAAATTCACCGGCCAATGGATAGCGGAAGCTGTCCATGAATTCCAAATATTCGTTATCACCCATTATGCGCTTTAAGGCACGTAGTAAAGGCGTTACTAACAGGCGCGAAACTCGGCCATTAATTTTTCCATTAGCCACACGAGCGTAATAACCTTTACAGAATTCGTAGTTGAACATAGGGTTTGCAACCGGATAAATTAGCTTGGCAAGCAAATCTTTTTCGTAAGTCACAATGTCACAATCGTGCAGCGCTACAGATTCAGCGCGATTAGACGCTAAAACGTAACCCATGCAGTACCATACGTTTCTACCTTTGCCTAACTCTTTAGGGGCTAATCCTTGTGCCTGTAGCTCTTCATCAAGTGCTTTTAGTCGCGGGCCATCGTTCCATAGCACTCTGTGGTGCTGAGGAAGTTTGCCAAAGAATTTTAGTGCGTGCTTGTATTGCTCTTCGTTAGCTCTATCTAAACCGATAACAATTTCTGAAAGATAGGGCACGTTGGTCAGTTCATTCACAATATGCGGAAGAGCTTCGCCTTCAAGTTCGGAAAAAAGAGACGGTAAAATAAGTGCCATCGGGCGCTTTTGTGAAAACTGAAGCAACTCTGCTTCAAGCTCTTCGGTAGGACGACGAGCCAAGTTATGTAACGTAGTAACCACACCATTTTGATAAAAATCAGCCATGTGTCCTCCTGATCATAGGGATAGCAATTGAGTAAGCATTTCGTTCCAGCCTTCGGGGCCAGTTAGGGTGCTGGTGTATACCTCTTCTTTTTGTACTTCAGGTGGAGGATTTACCGGAGATAAAATGCGAATAGGAACGTGTGCAGCTTCAAGCATTGCCACGTCATTTTTACCATCGCCAAGGGCGATAGTGTTAACTTTCGTTAAATACTGTTTCTGGTATTCACTCGCCAGCCATTTAAGCGCTTGGCCTTTATCGCAATTACCAGAGATATGAATAAAGCGACCGCCTTCTAAAGGAAACGCGCCTCGGTCTTTAACAATTTTTAAGAAGCGGTGCTTTTCTTCCTCGCTACCTAGCCACAAAACAGGCTCCCCAAATTGACGCTTGGCCGCGAGGGCTGCAGAACGCTCATCTAAGCCAGTGCATTCTTGGATCTCTTCAATAGACATCTTAGAAAACTGCTTATATTTGCCATCGAACTCACTGCCCATTTTCTCAAGCAGTTTAATCCAGTAGTTTTTATTAGAGATAAATGCTTTACACCAATAGCCATCTATCCAAACGGTACCACTGGGCTTTTGCTTAAAAAATCCGTGGGGAATAAAAATAGCCGCGCCATTTTCAATGATGAATGGGCCATCTAAACCAATGCTTTCCCTTAGTGGCTGAAGCTCGGCAAACGTTTTGCTCGTTGTTGGAACAACCGGGATGTCTTTTTCTTCTAACGCTTTTAAAGCCGGTTTCGCCGCCTCGAATGAGTAGGTATGGTGGTCTAACAGCGTGCCGTCCATATCGGTGAAAACAAGCGTTTTCGTCATTGTTTTACGTCCTGTTTAGTAATCGTTCTTGTTTCATCAAGATAAAACACGGTATCGCTCTCTTTAGGCAGTTGGCGAAGGGCGTGTTCGGTAATCCGTTGGTAATGTTGCACAAAGTTTGCCACTTCTTCATCTGACATCACGCCTGTGCTATTTTTTGCGGCTTTTTTAGCGAGTTTATGTTCTTGCTCTAGTCGCCATTGATACACACAATCAAAACTTGGTGCTTTGAGCATAATACGGTAATCGATTTTGGCAAATAACGTTTGGTAATCGCCTGCAAGTTCGGTGTTGACGAAAGAACGCCAAATACCCAGCGGATCTTCAACTTCCTCTAAGTGATTTATAGGGGGCTTCAGTTCGCTTTGTGACTGTGGTGTAGCCCCTACACACCATCCTTCAAGTATGATGAAGTCAGGTGACGACGCTATTACAGGCCATTGTTCAGTAGGGAAGGGGTTGTCGGTTGCTTTGTCAAAGCGGGGAAGCAAGGTGCGTGACCCCGAATCTAAATTACGCAGGGTGTCTAATGCTAACGGTATATTGTGGGTGCCCGGTACGCCGCGAGTTGCGAGCAATGGGTGTACTTTTATCGCTAGTGCATTGCGCTGTGACTGATCAAAATAAAAGTCATCGATAGATAGCGATACCACCTGTTTGCCGTGAACCGATGATAGATAATATTCAACAAAACTGGTCAGCGTAGATTTTCCTGACCCTTGGCTGCCATTTATTCCAACAATAAATGGTTTGGTTGCACCTTCTTGGTGCTTTAGCAGCTGTTCACATAATGGAGTGAACCATTTTTGTGCAGTCTCCGCGTAACTACTTGGCAATTGATGCGTAGTTAAAAAGCCATGTATGTCCATGTTGTCACCTCAATCATTGCAGAATTCGCACATTCAACTGGATTGGGGTAACAACATTTATGCCAATAGGTTGGTAAAGACGCTACGCGAGTAACTACTTCTTGTTCGCGACAATGACGGCCCGTTGTGGTGCAGGGTAACCTTCGATGGTGCGAGTAATATCTTCCGGATCGAGAAAATCTTTCAAAGACTGTGTATCCATCCAAGATGTTGAGCGCTGCTCATCTAACGTAGTATGGTTCACATCAACAACGCGAATATTTTCAAAGCCTAATCGGCTAAGCCAAACGGTGAGGGCGTCGGTACTTGGTAAAAACCAAACGTTTCTCATTTGTGCATATCGCTCACCCGCCATAAGCACAGTAGTTTCATCGCCGTCTACGACCAAGGTTTCTAGTATTAATTCGCCGCCTTTACGAAGCTGATCTTTCAGCTGTTGTAAAAATGCCATGGGGTCTTTTCTGTGGTAAAGCACACCCATTGAAAATACGGTATCAAAGGCTTGCAGAGGCTGCATGTCTTCAATTCCCATTGGCAGAAAATGAATATTGTTAGCAGGCCCATAGCTGTTGCGTATAAACTGTTTGATTGCGTGAAATTGAATAAAGAAAAGTTGTGTAGGGTCTACACCAATAACCCTGTTTGCGCCTTCGCCCAACATGCGCCACATGTGATAGCCGCTACCACAACCGACGTCTAACACGTTTCGCCCTTTTAGGCAGCTAATATGAGGCGCTACTCGGTCCCATTTCCAGTCAGAACGCCATTCCGTATCTATGTGGATACCGTGCACGTGAAAGGGGCCTTTACGCCATGGCATAAACTGCCTTAAAAGCCCTTCGATTTGTTTTTGAGTATACTCATCTACATCGCTTTTAGCGCCGATGGTAACACTTGTCGAAAGGTCTATTTGCTGTGGCGAGGTATTAGGCAATTTGTTAAGTAATCGGCACCATTTATCGAACTCGCCGTGCTTAGCAGTGCGCTGCCAAGTATCCATAAGTGCAGGTAAAGTTTGCAGCCAATGTGCTAATGGGCTGTCAATTAACGACGTGTAGCATTCGTTAAACCAAGTCTGTTCTAGTTTACTCATGGTGTTCTCGATGTGTGCTTTAAGCCGCTAAATCGCGGCGAAGAAATAAATTGAAAGGGCTAGGCTTTAATCGCAACCATTGACGTAAAGTTATAGCATTTGTACCACATAACCACGTCGGCAAAGCCTACTTTCTTTAAGCGAGTTTCATGTTCATTAAATGTATCGGTAAGCATTACTTTTTCAAGTGCTGCGCGCTTTTGGCTCACTTCTAACTCGCTATATCCGTTGTCTCTTTTGAACTGGTGGTGAAGGTCGATTAGTAGTTCATTGCCGGACCGAGTTGGGTGTTTCACCTTTTCCGACAGCACTAAGATGCCGCCAGGGTTTAAACCTTTATAAATACTGGCAAGTAGCCCTTCGCGATCGGAAGGAGGAATAAACTGTAGCGTAAAGTTCATTACTACCATTGAAGCGTTGTTGATATCTACGTCTTGTGCAAGCCCTTGCTCAATACTTATCGGGTTTGGTAGCGTAAATGTCTGCACAACGCGTCTACAGCGTTCAACCATAGCACTTGAGGCATCTACGCCAATAATCTCACACGTATTAGCACTCACTGCTCGTGACACTGATAAACTCGCCGCACCCAAACTACAACCTAAATCGTAAACCATGGAGTTCGGCGTTACTGATGACTTGGCGAGCTCGCCAATGGTATGAACGATGGTCTCATAGCCTGGAACCGATCTTTGAATCATATCGGGAAACACATCAACCACAGACTCATCAAATTTAAAGTCATCTACTTTATTGAGTGCCTTTGCGTAAATATTGTCGTGCTTCTTCACTGCTGTTCTTCAATTGCCTAATTTGGAGCGCAATTTTACCGTCTGATACGCAAATGCCAATGGAAAACGCTAATTTTGTTAAATTTTGAGTGATTTTTGTGGATTAGGGCTTTTCGTCACTAAACGAAAGTATTAATCTATACTCATAATATAATAAGGAAGCAGTAACGCTAATGACGAGAATTCTAGTAGCAGACGATCACCCATTGTTTCGCGAGGCATTAAGCGGCGCGTTGGAACCTTACTTTGAAAATGCGCAAATAATTCAAGCGGGAAGCTTGGACGATGCATTGGAAAAGCTTAATGAGTTTGACGGTGTTGAATTGGTGCTCCTTGACCTAAATATGCCTGGTGGTGAATATTTCAACGGTTTAATCACGCTTCGTGAACAATACCCGAATATTCCGATTGGTGTTGTATCTGGTAGTGACACGGTAGAAGTTGTGGCACAAGTAATGAGTTTAGGGGCGCAAGGTTTTATACCGAAAGTGTCTGAAACGCGTGAAATTGCCCAAGCCATTGTTGATATCATTGGCGGTAAGAAGTGGCTTCCTGAAGGTATGGAAGAAGAACTAGAGAAAGTCGATGACGAGCTTAAAGTGTTGCTCCAACGTTTTCGCGAGTTAACGCCTAAACAAATTCAAGTGCTTTCATATTTGCGTGCGGGTCTAATGAACAAGCAAATTGCACACGAGATGAACGTAACAGAAGCGACAATTAAAGCTCACATAAGCGCAATCTTACGCAAGCTAGAAATTAACACTCGTACTCAAGCGGTATTGTTAATGGATAAGCTTCAACTCAGCTAAACGCGTTTTGTTTGATAAAAACCGGATTATTCATCCGGTTTTTTCGTTTGTAAAATAACCTCACCACTTTCGGTAACAATGCCCAGTCCTTTGTCGGGCACCTGCTCAAACTTCTTCTTTCGCTTCGACAATAATAAAGTAGACGGTCTTTTCGTTTCGGCCTCTGGCAAACGCTGTGTATCAGCCAATTTGGTTAAGTATATGGCCCAATATTCTACATGAGGCGTCGAATAGTCTTTAAAGAAAGCAATGCCTATCTGATCTTGTTCTTGATAGAAGGGGAGCTCTCCCAATAAATGCTGACGGTGCGATGTAGAGGTTTTAAGTGCATACCATACGTCATCTGCTGTTTTGTAGCCGCCGGCTAAGGCCTCTACTTGATTACTCATAGCGTCGCCATAATACTCAGGCAACGTTAATCCAGCATTGCGAATACGTGTATTAGGGCTTCCACCTAGAAAATGTGATACCAGCCCTCTCTGTGCCATGTCTTTAGCTTTTTCTTCAGCAAGTTTTACAAGCGTAGGGTTGCACGTTAACACTTTTCGTTGCTGTTTCGTGTCCTTAGCGATGAGCAATGAAAGCGCTTGTGCTTGTTTGCTATTACCGCAAGGGGACCCATCTGCAAAACTTAGGGGGGCAAATATACAGGCGAGTGGAAGTGTGTAATGAAAAAGGCCGCGAGCGCGGCCTTTACGTTTCAACGTTAAACTAAGCAGCTTTACCACCTCGCTTTTTCGTGGCGCTGGTAGAGTTAACTTTAGCGACCAGTTCTTCGTGGTCAAAGTCATCAACGTTAATAGTACGAAGTCTGCCGGCTTCAGTCTTGCGAAGTAGATTCGCTTCTTCTTCGTTAATCACCTCTTCGGCAAGCGCTTCGTCAGCAAGAGTGTCTAAACGGGTAAATGGAAGTTTAGCTTTCTTATGCTTACAAATGCGTTCGAAGATAGGCTCGCTCGCTAATACATCGTCAAGCGTTTGTTCAAGGTCGCCAAATAGGCTGCCTTCTTCGCGCGTTAGGTACTGCCCATACCCTAAGCGGCTACGTGCAGTGGATGGCGTTTGAAGCATTTTAGCAATGGCATGCTCTGTCTTATCTGAGGGCTTGCCAATACGACGGCCAAACGGTATTACCATAACGCGAAGCGCTGCAGCGATAGCACGGTTGGGGAAGTTCGCTAAGAAGTCGTCAATTGCCGTTTCAATATCGTGCAACGTGGTTTGCATTGCCCAATGTAGAAGCGGTAAATCTTCTTTCAAACGACCCTCTTCGTCAAAGCGTTTAAGCGTTGTGCTGCCCATGTATAGGCCACTTAAAATGTCGCCTAAACGCGCAGATAGACGCTCGCGGCGTTTAAGATCGCCACCCAGTACACCCATAGACACATCGGTAAGTAACGCTAGGTTTGCGCTATACCCTTGAAGAAGTTTGTAATAGCGGGCTGTTTCATCAGTAAACGGTGCACTGCTAAACGCGCCATTGGTTAACGAGAACCAAATACTGCGAACCGTGTTAGCTACAGCAAAGCCGATGTGACCAAATACCGCTTTATCAAACGCTTGTAGTGCTTCTTTTTTATCTTCAATTGAAGCAGCTTCAATTTCTTTAAGTACATAAGGGTGACAGCGCATAGCACCTTGACCAAATATCATCATATTACGGGTTAGAATGTTTGCACCTTCTACCGTAATGGACACTGGCACGCCCTGGTAGCCGCGGCCCAAGTAATTATTTGGCCCAAGCATTACGCCTTTACCGCCGTGAACGTCCATTGCGTCGTTAATGACCTGACGCATTTTTTCGGTAAGGTGGTACTTACAAATTGCAGAGATAACCGACGGCTTCTCGCCAAGGTCTACACCAACCGTTGAGAAACGCGTGACTCCGTCCATTAAGTATGCATTACCGCCAATGCGCGCCAGCATTTCTTCAACCCCTTCCATGTGCCCGACAGGCATACGGAATTGGCGACGAATACGTGCGTATGCACCGGTGGCAAGTGATACTGATTTTGCACCACCAGCAGCTGATGAAGGAAGCGTAATACAGCGACCTACAGACAAGCATTCAACAAGCATACGCCAGCCGCGACCTGCCATTTGCGGGCCACCAATGATGTAGTCGATAGGTACGAAGATATCTTCGCCTTTAATTGGCCCGTTTTGAAATGGCGTATTAAGGGGGAGGTGACGACGCCCAATTTCCAAGCCTTTGGTATCGCGAGGAATAAGTGCGCAGGTGATACCGGGCTCTTTATTATCGCCAAGAAGGCCCTCAGGGTCTTGTAGTTTAAAGGCAAGACCAATAACCGTAGCCACAGGCGCAAGCGTAATGTAGCGCTTATTAAACGTTAGGCGCATGCCTAACACTTCTTCACCATTCCATTCGCCTTTACATACCACGCCTACATCCGGGATCGCACCTGCATCAGAACCCGCTTCAGGGCCTGTTAGTGCAAAACAAGGAATTTCTTCACCCGCAGCAAGGCGAGGTAAGTAGTGGTCTTGTTGCTCTTTTGTTCCATAGTGTTGAAGCAGCTCGCCGGGGCCTAATGAATTAGGTACACCAACGGTGCTTGATAATACAGCACTTACGCCAGCAAGCTTCTGTAGAACACGTGATTGTGCATACGCAGAAAACGCTAAACCACCATATTCTTTCTTGATGATCATAGCAAAGAACTTATGCTCTTTTAAAAACTGCCAAATTTCAGGAGGAAGGTCCGCATCTTTATGGTTAATCTGCCATTCATCAACCATTGAGCACACTTTGTCACATGGGCCGTCTAAGAATGCTTGCTCTTCTGCAGTAAGGCGACCTTTTGGAATGCGGTGAAGCTTATCCCAGTCAGGTTTACCACTAAAGATATCGCCATCCCACCATACGGTACCAGCGTCGATTGCTTCTTGTTCGGTGCTAGACATTTCTGGCATAACTTTGCGATAAAAGGCTAACAGCTTTTTAGAAATGTACTGTTGTCTGATATTGGCAAGGGTGAAAGGAAGCGTTAAGGCAAGAAACACCACCCAACCTAACAGGCCAATGTCACCAAATAAGGTGCCTAAAATCATTACACCTGCGCCTATGGCAACTGCTGTTACCAAGCTGGTGCGCTGATAGCTAGCAACCGCTAGTGTCAGTACCACCAGTAAAAACCATATAAAATCTGCCATACTTCACTCCTGAAAGGCGTTAAACGTTACACTTATCTGTTTCTCGATGCTGTTTTTGCTTAACAAAAAGCACGTTTGGATCGAGGTCAGACCAGCATGCTGTAAACGTATTATTTAATAGGGCAAAGATCAAGATTTTTACATGAATAATCTATTAACAACGTAATAAATAATAGAGCGATACACAGCAATACCTATAAGTATAGACGTTACTTATTGAAACCATTTACCACGTGAATTAACTCGCTGAAAAACGTGATTATTTAGCGCGTACCGCCCTGTAGGCAAGCAGCAACATTGTGGGGGGAATAGCGATAAAAAAAGCACGCCATTAGCGTGCTTTTTTGAGGAATTTAACAACGCGTTAAAAAACTACTGCATTTGAAAAGATTTGAGCTTAATGTCGCCTTGCTCATCGCCTTCTTTAAACTGCTGTAGCCGAACTAACGTGTAGTTCAATGAAGGGGCAAACCACGCGAAGGTTTCTCGTTTTTTCGAGTCCCGTATGAGTTTTACTTTTACAGCTTCAATTTTACCGTAAGGCAGAGAAAGCACTTCTTCATCGATAACTTGTACGCCGTAGTGTCTAAGTTGACCGCGGTAATTAACGAAGTCATAGTCCAAAGAGGTCTCGCCTTTTGCTAATTGCTTAGCAAGGTCAATGCGATAAATTTGATTGTCAAATTCACCGTTCCATTTAAAGGTATCCCCATTATCTACGGAGATTTTACCTTCGCCCTGTTGACTGAACGTGACTTTAAGTTCTTTATCTGGGCCCGTACCCGATCGGTTATAGTAGTATTCAGAAGGTACTACCGTGTTGTCATCCACAAAGAAGATAGAATGCTCACTACGTTCGTCGGACAAAAAAAACTTAGAAACCTTAGAGGTGTAAATCATCGAGTACTGTTGGTTGCCCAATTCAGTAAGCTCTATGTTCGCTTCACCTACATCATCACCCCATTTATAGGCGGTGTACGTGGCCTTGTAAGGCTGAAGGGGCAGTTGCGCGCTAGTATCAGCTTGCGCTTCACATGAAAGCGAAATCGCTAACAGTGCGCCTACCGCGAAAGGCTTAGTCGTTTGCATAACCAGATTCTGGAAGTTCTTGCTCATCTAAAACTGCCTTATTGTTTCGCATTGAAAGCCGACCTGCGCTAAACCAAGAAAGCACAAGAGGATAGATGCGACGTTCCTGTTCTTGAACACGCTCGGCCAAGTCGCTTGGAGTATCCTCTTCAAATACAGGTACACGACTTTGAATAATAACGGGGCCGCCGTCGAGCTCTGGCGTAACAAAGTGCACACTTACACCGTGCTCTTTGTCACCGTTGTCAATAGCCCGTTGGTGCGTATTCAAACCTTTGTACTTTGGCAACAAAGAGGGATGAATGTTCACTAATTTTCCAGTAAAACTATCAACAAACTCAGGCGTTAAAATACGCATAAAGCCCGCAAGCACTACGCAGTCGGCACCGAACGCATTAATTTGCGATTTTAGTGCTTCATCATAGGAAGCGCGATCATCATATTCCATATGATCCAAGCAAACGGCTTCTATACCTGCTTCTCTGGCTCGTTCAAGGCCATAAGCATTTGGCCGGTTGCTAATAACGCCAGTAATTTGCGCGTTAAGACGGCCTGCTTGTACTGCGTCGATAATAGCCTGCAAATTACTACCGTTACCGGAAATAAGTACGCAAAGTTTAGTTACACGAGTACTCACGCGTTGATCTCTACTTGTTCTTCGCCATCTTTAGACGCGATATCGCCAATTACCCACGCATTTTCACCGTGTTGTTTTAGAATGTTTACCGCTTGTTCTGTATCGGCATCATCAACTACGATAACTAAGCCAACACCACAGTTAAAGGTGCGGTACATTTCATGGCGGGTAACGTTGCCGTTTTCTTGTAGCCAAGAGAAGACCGCTGGCCATTCCCATGATTTTTCGTCAATGACTACTTTTGCATCCTCAGGTAGAACTCGTGGAATATTTTCCCAGAAACCGCCGCCGGTGATATGAGAAATAGCGCTCACTTGCACTTCTTCTAACAGCGCTAGTACTGACTTCACGTAAATACGTGTAGGCTCTAACAACTGGTCGATGATAGGCTTACCGTTAAGCTCTGCGTTTACATCAGCACCACTCACTTCGATAATTTTTCTTACTAATGAATAGCCATTAGAGTGCGGGCCAGATGAGCCAAGAGCGATAAGTTTCTGACCAGGCTTAACGTTAGTACCGTCAATGACGTTGTCAGCTTCAACGACACCTACACAAAAACCGGCAATGTCGTAGTCGCCGTCGTGGTACATGCCCGGCATTTCAGCAGTTTCACCACCAATCAGTGCACAGCCTGCTTGTTCGCAGCCTGCGCCAATACCAGTAACCACTGAAGCAGCAACATCAACATCAAGTTTTCCTGTTGCATAGTAGTCTAAGAAGAATAGGGGCTCTGCGCCTTGTACAATAAGGTCGTTTACACACATTGCGACTAAATCGATGCCCACACCGTCGTGACGGTTAGCATCCATAGCAACTCTTAGTTTTGTACCCACTCCATCCGTACCTGAAACAAGTAGCGGCTTTTTATATTTAGTAGGCAGTTCGCAAAGTGCACCAAATCCACCCAAATTGCCTTTCACTTCAGGTCTATGGGTTTTCTTGGTAACAGATTTTATGCGTTCAACAAGTTGATTACCTGCATCGATATCTACGCCTGCATCTTTGTAACTTAAAGAGGTTTTATTTTCGCTCACGGTTGGGCCCTGAAACTAAGAGGTAGAAAACCGCGGATTCTACCAGCAAGTCGTCACAAGTCCAATTTGTGACGGCTATTTTATGCGCTTTTTGATCTTTTTTATTTTATGGGTGAAATTAAACCGAATATAAAAGACAATAGAAGGCTATCTTTTGGTGAACAACTTACTTAATAAAATGTCTCGCGCTAAGAGTAGAGAAAATAGTGTGCTTGTTTGATGTTTTGTCTGCGTCTTTCGCAACAATAAATCGGCGTAGCAATTCGATGGGTAAGGAATTGATTTTAAAGAGTATGGAGTGTCAATGTTAACCGCAGTAAAGCGTAACACCAAGAAAGCAAATACCAAGGGGCGACGTCTCACACCCGCTATAGGGCTTTCACTAATAGCATTGCTAAACTATTCTGCGTTTACCTTTGCCGCCCAGCGGGTTGTCGTCAGCGAAGCGCAAATTCAAGTAGATGATCAATCTCAACGTACCCAGCAAGCTGCGCTTAAAAAAGCGCTTCGCCAAGTTTTTATAAAGATGTCTGGCAGTACTCATGTTTTAGATAATGCAGGGGTGAGAGCCGCACTTAGTTCTCCTCAATCTTTGCTTCGCTCATACCGGTTTGCCTACGAAAATGGTCAAACTTATTACGTTGCTGAATTCGACCAAGCTAAACTTAACGAGATACTGCAACGCGAAATGCTCCCACTATGGGGTGACAGGCGACCCGAAACTATCGTATGGCTTGTTGAAGAGACCGAAAATGAAACCCGGTCTATTCTCGATGAGTCAGTAAATACAGAACTACAACTGGCGCTTAAAAAAACGGCAAAAGAACGCGGCGTGCCGATAAGCTTACCTTTAATGGACCTTACCGATAACGTAAATATTTCTACGTATGATGTATGGGGGCGCTTTGTTGAGCCTTTGCGTCAGGCTTCTGTACGTTACAATATCGATAATATTATCGGCGCACGTGTTTATCCGAACGACCCTAGTGCCATCCCTGATTTGCCGGAGAACGTGGTGCCTTCTGGTACAGTTGAGTCTTTAGACGATGTGCTTAGCAAAGAAGGTCAGGACACCATGTCGGAAATGGGCGCTGACGCCACTGTCACCGGTGATAGCGCAGAAGGTGAGGCCCAGAGCGAAGTGAATGGCGACGACACAGAGAGCAACGGTAACGTGAGCAATAGCGAGCAAGCGTTTGATGCAGCTCTAAACAACCGTGACGATAGCGCGGTACCATTTACCATGAACGAATTTGCCGATTACGCTAAACGCGCTGATGAAGGAAAATATGCATTAGATTGGGTGTTCGTTGGTGGCGGCAAGGTCAGCTACGGCAGTATTTATGGTGATTCACCACAGGCTTTGGGTAAACAGCTCATTGATGCCTATTCAAATTACTTATCGTCGCTGTATGCTGTTGTTGGAATTGAGGTTTCAGAACGAGAAGTGATTACGGTATCAATTGCAAACATCGGTTCAATAAACAGCTATGCGAGTGCTACAGACTACCTTAATAGCTTAAGTGTCATTGAGAGTGCTACGTTAGTAGAACAATCGGGTACAGTGGCTACTTACTCGTTAACTTTGGTAGGAACGGTTGATGATTTACTTAATAGCATCCAGCTGGAAGGTCGGTTACGTTCAGTTACCGACGCTTACGGGCAAACCGTAAAAGGGCATAGTTTCTATTGGAGCAATTAATTTAACATGCAACTGCCTTTGCCTATAACGTTACCCGTAGACGAAAACTTCGATAGTTTCGTAAATAAGGGTAATGAAGAAGTCGTATCAATTCTCAGGCAAATTGCAGAAGCGTTGCCATATTGGCGAGAGGCCCCCGCATTGGGGCCGTTGTCTTCACTACAGCTTCCCCTTGTTACTTTGCTAGGCAATAGCGCAATTGGTAAGAGCCACTTATTATTTGCTACTTGTCATCAATTGGCGGGTAAGTCTGTAAGCCACCTGTATCTTAATTTAAACGACTACCAGGCGTGGTCGTTAGACATTTTCGAAGGCCTTGAAAACCTTTCACTGATAGCGTTGGACAATATCCACGCCATTGCAGGCAATGTGCAGTGGGAAGAAGCGTTATTTGACCTTTTTAACCGTGTTATTGAGACCAAGCGCGCGTTGATCATTTGCACCAGTCACCTTGGGCCATCGAACCCGGCGTTTACGTTGCCTGACTTGCGCTCGCGATTAGCGTGGGGTGTGATTTACCATGTAAATCAATTAGATGATGGTGGGCGTGAAGAAGCCGTGCGGCTGCGTGCTGAAGAGCGCGGGTTAACCCTTTCAAACCAAGCCTTACAGTTTCTCTTACACCATAGCGAACGAGACTTGAAAAGCTTGATGTCGCTACTTGCAAGGTTAGATGCACGTTCGCTGCAAGAGCAAAAGAGACTATCAGTAGCCATGGTAAAACGTGAACTTAACTTAGGTTAAGAAAACGCCGTCGCTAGAGCCAACGCCTCCACATATACATATTGCAACTAACGCTATCGTCACAAAAATGGCTAAACGCTTGGGCTAGCGACGTGCCCTTGTCACCTTTTAATAAAAGTTTTTTTCTTGGTATGTTACTTATTACTGCAGGCTTTTTACTGCTGATTTTGCTCGAAACGGGCCTTTTCTTCTTTCATTTCTTCTTTTAGCTTTTTCAAGCCCAACCCTAATTCCCGACCTCGCTTCCTTGCAAAGGCACTGCAACCTACGAACATTCCCGTACATAAAATGATTTCAACCACGGCGTACCAACGTTCAGCCGGCACGGCGTACGCTACGGTGCAACCATGAATGAGATAGAACAAGACAACGAAATTCGCCCAGGCGTGGGTGTAAGGCTTGCCCTTGAGTATGCCCCAATAGGGTAGCAATAAAGGTAAAATATAAAACAGGGCAATAAAAATCGGCGAATACGTATGTGCTTTAGTAAAGGTAAATTGCCATAATGTTATCCAAATAATTAGCCCTGTGTGGCTAAGAAGTGCGAGATAGCGAAAAAAGCGCGTATCTGATGACATATTAATTCTCCGATGAGATCGTGTTTTTAAATGTAAAACGTAAGTGTTTGCGTTTTTCCAAAGCGTCTTTTTCAGCGTTGTACGTGACAGCGTTAACGTTCTTCTTTTAGCTTTTCAGCCAATCTAGCTAACCGTTTACCTTGGGCAAAACAGAGCGCTCTTTCATCATCACTGAGTTGCTCTGGCGAAGCATGGCTATGATGCGCAACGTGAGTTACCCCATAGGGGCTGCCTCCCGTCATCGTATTGTGCAATTCAGGTTCGCTGTAGGGCAATCCGCATATAATCATGCCGTGATGCATAAGCGGTAGCATCATCGAGAGTAGCGTCGACTCCTGACCACCGTGCATCGATGACGAGGATGTAAACACACAGGCTGGCTTGTTAATTAACACGCCTTTAAGCCATTGACTGCTCGTAGAATCTAAAAAGTGTTTAACGGACGCGGCCATATTGCCAAAGCGAGTAGGGCTGCCTAATGCTAAACCACTGCATTGCTCTAATTCCTGAGCGGTCACCACGGGTACCTCTGCTGAGGCGTTGTCAGGCGAAGCTTCGCCGTCTGTTTCGCTAATACTTTTCACCGTGCGCACGATCACCGGTACATTTTGAGATGAAACCCCTTGCGCAATAGCATCGGCTAAGCGCTTGGTGCTTCCGTGGCGGCTGTAATAGAGTACGAGAACAGGTTGCACTATAGTATTTCCAACACCGATTCAGGTGGGCGCCCAATTCGCGCACTATCACCTTTTATAACGATAGGGCGTTCGATGAGCTTTGGCGTTGCTTCCATCGCGTTAAACAGGTCGTCATCAGACAGTGTTTCGTCGCCTAAATTGGCGTCTTTATATTCGTTTTCCTTTGTACGCATCATCTCTCTAACCGATTCAACGTTAAGTTTTTTAAATATGTCTTTAAGCGCTGAGGCGTTGAGAGGCTCTTTTAGATACTGAACAACCACGGGCGATAACCCTTTTTCTTCTAGCAGCGCTAGTGTCTGTCTGCTTTTAGAACAGCGAGGATTGTGAATTATAGTAATGTCTGTCATAAGCGACCTCATTGCATAGTTTTTTCAATTGGCGCGAACTATTGCGTTTTTGGTTTCTAATATCAAGCAGTTTACCGATAACTGCCAGAAAATTGGCCAATAACTAATGTTTAATGTAATTCAATCCATATGAAATCGCGGTTTCCCGTCGCACTAAATTAGCTTAGAGTAAGCAAAGTGGCATATGAAATGTGTGTGAAATGATTAAATTACGCTGTTACACAATGCAGTGCTAGAGCGCAAATATAGAGGAACGCAATGGGGTTATTAAAAGCAAAGGCCAATACAAACAAACTAAAGCCGCTTTTAACTCTGCTGTTATTAGTGACGGCGGCCATGGGCGGGATTTTTACGTATCAGCACCTTCAGCATGATTTTGAAACCTTAGAAGGGCGAACATATAGCTGGAGCACACTAAAAGGCCAGTGGGTTGTAGTAAACTATTTCGCTCCTTGGTGCGCACCGTGTTTACGAGAAATGCCGGAACTTGCTAAATTTAATGCATCACTGCCAAGCAATACTAAGCTCTTCGCTGTTAACTACGACCTGAAAACACTCTCTGAGCTAAAAGAGATGACAGAAAAATATAATATTACCATTCCGGTTATAGTGAGTTCACAGAGTACGGCGCTTCCTATGGAGAAACCGCCCTATTTGCCGGCCACTTTTATTATAGGGCCAGAGGGGAAGGTCGTTGACACTATAATGGGTGAATTAACCGCTGCGCATTTAACTCAGCGCCTTCAAGCTTTAAGGCGCGAGTAAATAAAAGAAAGCATTCTACAGGCGTTCTAGCCGTTCTTCTTGATCTCTAAATTGCTTTATTCTTGCTCTAATTCTTTGCTTTATTAAATGATCATCGCCGGCGAAGTTGTAGGCATACTGTAACTCATCTACGGCGCGGTTGTAGGCGCCATAAAGCGCATAGACTTCCGCTTTGCTTTGATGCATTTGTGAAAAGCGCTTCGATTTTTGATATGCCTCACTCATTAACTGATGAGCAATTTGATAATCCTTATTAACCAGTAAAAAGTCTTTTAACAGCGAAATCGCTTCATCGTAATTTTGAGCACTGATGTAGGCATTCGCTTGGTTAAGTGCTAAAACTTGATTTCTTGGGTTATGCGTAACATGTGGTTTGAGCAAGTTAACCGCTTTAAGTGGCTCGCCAAGCGAAATATGAATGTCTGTCATTGCATCAAGATAAAAGAGGTTGCTGCTGTCACCTGCAATAAGTTCGTCCATGATTTTTTTTGCTTTTTCAGTTTTATCATCGCGCATATACGCCAGTGCCAATCCATAAAGCGACGCTTCTTTACTGCGCTGAACATTTTGTTCGACTGCTGCCTCATAGTATTCCACTGCGTAGTCAGGCTCAAAGGAATAACGCGCTTTTATGCGCGCCTTAGCAAGCTCAAACTGTTTATTAATGGGCAAATAACGGCGCGGATAATCGCCGGCACGGTTTCTCGCATCTGCGATACGACTTTCTGTTAATGGGTGAGTTAATAAGCGCGCTGGCGGACGTGAAACCATGCGATACTCTTCTGCCATGGTTGAGAAAAAAGACGCTGCGGCGTTGGGATCAAAACCTGCGCGCGCCAACATAGCTATACCAATGCGGTCGGCTTCTTGTTCGTTAGAGCGGGTATAGTCTATTTGTAGCTGAGCGGATGCAGCAGACCCTGCTTGCATAGCCGCGATACCCGCTTCAGGGTTGGCCATAGCAATAAGTACGCCGCCAATGAGTGAAGCTAATGCCAAGGGAGACGAGCGCTGCTGCGCCTGCATGCGCCTGGCAATGTGACGCTGGGTCACGTGAGAGATTTCGTGAGCCAGTACTGAAGCTAATTCACTTTCATTCTCAGCTCGGCGCATAAGCCCCGTGTGAACACCAATATGACCGCCGAAAAAAGCGAAGGCATTAATGGCATCGTTATTCACCCAAAAGAATTCAAAGGGAAACTTTGCATTATCGGCATGAACCACAAGACGATTACCGACGTCCTGCAGATATTCGTCAAGCACGGGATCGGAAATAACGGGGCTTTGACCGCGCATTTGGCGCATAACCGCATCACCGACAATCATTTCCTTGTCTAGCGATATTGCATCTGAGGCAACCACACCAATTTCAGGCAATGCGTTTTTATTACTGTAATTGGCATCTTGCGCTACAGCTGTAATACTCGAAGTGAGCACGAAGGAGAGGGCAACTAAAGATGCTGAAAACTTTTTTCTCATGAACCTACAATCGTTGTACATGTTTAATAATGCATAACGCTTAGAGCGCTAAGTTGCTAAACAGTTTCAAATTTTATTTTTTTCTTATGTGTGTGCGTTTCGAATGGATATAATGCCGAAGTCGATGCACATATACTACGCTTTTTGCTACAAACTCACTTACCGTAGCGTAAATCAACTAATGATAAGAAAACAATCTGTCACTTAATATACTGTAAAAACATCATACCAGTTTGATTTTCAAAGATTCTTAAGTGCTACTTATTGCTAATTGCTAGCGCTATCAACTATGATGCGTGTCCTATTCTTAGTAATTTCTGGGCGTTTTTATGTTTAGCGTTTTTGGTCGATGGTACCGACGCAAATTTTCCGATCCTGATGCAGCAATGCTGCTTATTCTTATTCTTCTGACTACCGCAGTGCTTTTACTGTGGGGCGAATTAATCATGCCAGTGCTTGTAGCTGCGGTCATTGCGTATCTACTCGATTGGCCGGTGTGTCGCTTGGTTAATGTTGGGCTTGGGAGAACGATAGCCTGTGGTATTGTCATGGTTGGCTTTATCACTATCACAATTCTAACGCTTGTGGGTTTGGTACCCATAATTTCAAAGCAAAGCGTTAACCTCATTCAGGAAACCCCGCTTATCTGGCAAAAGGCCCAAGAGTGGATTTTAACGCTGCCAGACAAGTACCCAGACTATGTGCAGGTATCTCAAATACATCAAATGATGGAAGGGATTAACGAGAAGCTTGTTGAAGTGGGTGAAACCCTGATTTCTGCCTCATTTAGTAACATTGCAAATCTAGCAGCGCTACTTGTATATGTCATTCTGGTACCGTTAATGGTGTTCTTTATGTTAAAAGATAAGCTGTTTTTTTTAGACGGCATCTCCCGTCTTTTGCCTAAAGAGCGTCGTCTTATTACCCAGGTAGGGCATGAAATGAATTCTCAAATTGCGAACTATATTCGCGGTAAGGTTATTGAGATTATTATCGTTGGTGTGGTGAGTTGCGTAACATTTGTACTGATGGATTTACGCTACGCCATTTTACTCGGCGTGCTGGTGGGGTTTTCAGTACTTATTCCTTATATTGGCGCGGCGGTGGTAACGATACCTGTTGCCGTTGTTGCAATGTTTCAGTGGGGGATATCGCCTGAGTTTTGGTATCTCATGATAGCTTACGGCATTATACAAGCCCTTGATGGTAACTTGTTAGTCCCTTTACTTTTCTCTGAAGCCGTAAGCTTGCACCCACTTTATATCATTGTTGCTGTATTGGTCTTTGGCGGCCTTTGGGGGTTCTGGGGGGTATTTTTCGCCATACCGCTGGCAACCTTGGTAAAAGCTGTGGTTACTGCGTGGTCTAGCAACCCTGTGGTAATCCCAGAAGAAGCGAAATAAACGACTTACTGATGAACTAGCCGTGTAACTGCGCTGGGTTGTGGTAGCACAATAGTCGTTATGACTTCAAAGACCCTAAAAGAAAAGCCCCGGAAAGTTTACCTTTTCGGGGCTTTTGATATTTAACGATTCAATTTAAAATTGAAATGCAGTATTAGCTGTTCAAATAGTCCAACACAACCGTGTGATGTTCTTTGGTTTTAAACTTATTAAACACATGCTCAACAACGCCGTTTTCGTCGATAAGAAAAGTGAGGCGATGAATGCCGTCGTACTCTTTGCCCATAAACTTCTTAGGCCCCCACACGCCAAATGCATCCGCCACCGCGTGGTCTTCATCTGACAGCAAGGTGAAGTTGAGGTTTTCTTTCTCAATGAACTTCGGCAAACGCTTTACCGCATCGGGGCTGATACCTAATACAACTACGTTTTTCTCTTTTAGTTCATCGTTTACATCGCGCAAACCTTGTGCCTGAACAGTACAGCCGGGCGTCATTGCTTTAGGGTAAAAATAAACGAGGACTTTTTTACCTGCGTAGTCTGAGAGCGATACGGTTTGATCATCTTGGTTCTGCAATGAGAATTGCGGCGCTTTATCACCAGCTTGTAACGTTTTCATTGGGATCCTTTTTTTGTGTGTCTTGTACTTTACCTGTCACATTTAACGAAGTGAACAGGGCCATTAGATCAGATTCTAAGTCATCTACATTTTCATTCGGCGGAAGCGAAACAACGAATTTACACTGCATGTTGTCTTTGCCCGTGGCTTTATCTTTATACGTACGCTGCCTGAATGCACTTAACATAGCTTGCCGCTCTGCAAAAAAGCCCGTTACCGCTTTAATCAACCCAGCGGCGTCTTCGCCACTGAATTCGACATTAAAAAGGTGGGCAAGATTTTGCTTTTCATGATGGCTCGTGCGTTTCATCATGGATAATAAATCTAGACGTTGAAACAAAGCGGGTAAAATGCACTCTGCCTTTGTTATAGCGCTTTGCGTACCTTCAATGATCATGGTCAAAGAAAACTCCTTGCCATAGATGGCTTGCCTACTATCAAGAATATTGCACTGGGCTTCAGATACCGTGGTGGCAATTTCGCTCAATATGCCACTGTTGTCTGTACCTAGTATGGTCACGATAAGTTGGTGTTTCGGCATCTACTTCACTTCAATGGTAACGATGTCGGGATGTTAGCACAGAGTTTTTTTTAAAGTCAGCGCCTTTTTCTTGCCTTTGAATAAGATATTGTCAAATTCTTGTCATTTTACATGCGCTATTACTTGTGTTTAAGCACTGACATATTTACCATGTGCGCTCACATTTTGCGGAGAGATTATGTTTACTGGTAGTTACGTAGCACTCGTCACGCCGATGTTCGAAAACGGCGATATTGATTACAAGTCTTTAGAGAAACTTGTGAAGTTTCATGTAGAGCAGGGCACCCACGGTATAGTGTCGGTTGGAACTACTGGTGAGTCAGCAACCCTACCGTTTGATGAGCACATTAACGTGGTCAAAGAAACAGTAGCTATGGCATCGGGCGCGATCCCGGTGATAGCAGGCAGCGGAGCAAACTCTACTGCAGAGGCCATTTTCTTACTGAGCAACTCGGCTCAACGGGTATCGACGGCTTTTTAAGCGTGGTGCCTTATTATAACAAGCCTCAACAAGCTGGTATGGTTGCGCACTTTAACGCAATTGCAGATGCCAGCGACCTTCCGGTTATTCTTTACAATGTGCCTGGGCGTACAGTTGCAGACATGTTACCTGAAACTGTAGCAGAGCTTGCCACACATAAGAATATAGTTGGTCTTAAAGACGCCACCGGCGATATTGCGCGATTAAAAGCAACACAGCCCCTTGTTCCAGAAGACTTTGTAATTCTTAGTGGTGATGATGGCACCAGCTGTGAATTTATGTGCGAAGGCGGACATGGCGTTATCTCTGTAACCGCCAATATCGTGCCTAAAGCGATTGCACAGATGTGCGAAACTGCACTGAACAAAGAATTTGATAAGTGTCGTGACATTGATGCGTCTATTAAGCTGCTTCACGACGAACTATTTATAGAGCCAAATCCAGTAATGCCAAAGTGGGCATTATATAAAATGGGCATGATGGAAAGCGCTGTTATGCGATTACCTATGGTTTTACCGGAACTATCAAGCCAAAAACGTATCGAAGAACTACTAAAAAAATACGCATTGATTTCTGGTTAATAAGGAACACAGATGAAAAGAACGCTGGCTATAGCAAGTTCAGTAGCGATGGTTGCACTTGCAGGTTGTTCAAGCCAAATAGATAGAAAGACCGCGTCGGGTAGCTACGAGTACTTAAAAACTAAAGAACACAAAACGCTAGAAGTACCCTCTGAACTAGATGCGCCAACCTTCTCACGGGAATTTGCAGTACCTGATCTAGGTCAAGAAGCGGACAAAAACTTGGTTGGCAAATCGCTTATGGTCCGCTCGCCTGCGTTGGTTCTCCCGCTTGTGACCGGGTCACATGTTGAAGAGGGTAAAAGCTCCGCCACGATTTGGTTTGACCAAGTTGACGACAGTCAACCGCTAAGTCAGGCGATTTGGAATTCCCTTCTAAGCTATTTAGACGAGCAGGGTATTGGTGTAGATAGCTTCAGTCCAGAAGACAAAGTATTGGTAACCGACTGGATGGTTATCACTAAAGAAATCGATGGCCCTTGGTATAGCTTTGCTGATGAAGAAAGTGAAATTGGCAGGCGCTTCGAGTTCAGCTTGGACGTAAAACCTCACGGTCGCAGTGCGGCTCTTACAGTAGAGCTTAAAGATTACATGCAAACCTTAGGTAACGATGTGGTTGCCGACGTATCTTCAATGGAAGAGCGCCGTGAAGAGGTTGAAGTACTCAACCAAGTTATCGGTCATTATGAATACCAAATTCAATTAGCGGAAACCCGAAGAATTGCGCGTATACGCCAGGGTATTCAAACTGAAATGGGCTTTAATGCTGATGGTGACCCAGCCTACCTCGTTGAAGCGCAGTACGACGTAGCTTGGCCGAGAATGCTTTTAGTTCTTCGTAAGCTTGGTTTTGACGTCAAAGATTTAGATAAATCTAACGGCCTACTATTTGTTACTTACAATGGTGATCAAGGTAGTTGGTGGGATGGTTTATTCACAAGCGATAGCGAATTACTTGAAAAAGGTGATTATCGCTTAAAAGTTGCAAAAGCGGGTGCGAATCGCACGTCTGTTACTTTCATGGACAATGAAAGTGTACCGTTTGAAGCAAATCAGGTTTCCGACCTTTACAGTGCCTTCGCTGAGGTCATGTCAGAAGATAATCTTGATATATAACTGAGACTGAGAATGGAAAAACGCGACGAGCTTTACCGCGGTAAAGCAAAAACTGTTTATTACACTGATGATAGCGATAAATTAATTCTTCACTTTAGGAACGACACTTCGGCGTTCGACGGTGAAAAAATTGAACAGCTTGATCGCAAAGGTGAAGTAAACAACAAGTTTAATCACTTTATTATGACAAAGCTTGAAGAAGCAGGCGTTGCAACGCAAGTTGAAGCCCTGATTTCTGATACTGAGTCGCTGGTTAAAAAGCTCGACATGATCCCTGTTGAGTGTGTGGTGAGGAACTTATCTGCTGGCTCTTTGGTTCGCAGACTAGGTGTGGAAGAAGGCCAAGCGCTTAACCCACCTATTTTCGAGTTTTTCCTTAAAAATGATGCGCTTCATGACCCTATGGTAAATGACTATCACATTCTGTCATTTGGCTGGGCAACACAAGAGCAAATTGCTGAAATGAAGGCGCTTACGTTTAAAGTGAACAACGTTCTAAAAGCATTGTTTGACGATGCGGGTATGTTGCTAGTCGACTATAAACTCGAGTTTGGTGTCGATAAAGATGGCAACATTGTATTAGGCGATGAATTCACGCCCGATGGCTGTCGTTTGTGGGATAAAGAAACCCGTAAAAAAATGGACAAAGACCGCTTCAGACAAGGGCTAGGCTCGGTTGTTGAAACCTACATTGAAGTAGCTGAGCGTTTAGGTTTATCGCTGTAGTTGGTGAACAAAGCGTTATTGATAAAAAGAGGACGTAATACGTCCTCTTTTTTCGTTTAAGCGCGACACTACTTTTTCCACGCCTCGCCCTTTCAATAGAGGCTTATTTTAGCCACTATATCCTTGCGGGTGACGCTGTTGAAGCCACCGAAAAGCTAATATTCATGCCCAGCATAAGGGAGACGCGCATTGTTAAAACCACTTTTACTGGTAGCAATTGCCATGGTCGCATTTGCGGCAAACTCACTGCTTTGTAGAATGGCCCTTGCCCATACGTCAATTGATCCAGCTAGTTTTACTGCAGTGCGGTTATCAAGCGGGGCATGCGCGCTGCTGTTCCTATCTTTTGTGTTAAAGCACCGGGTTTTAACCACGGGGCCGTATAAGAATCTATGGCAGGGGCTCAAAAATAATGCAAATTTGCTAGGTGGCCTAACATTATTCTTATATGCCTTATGCTTTTCCTACGCTTATGTGTCGATGTCTACAGGTACCGGTGCGCTGTTGTTATTTGGCGCGGTTCAATTAACCATGATTTCTTTTGGGTTAGCGTCTGGTGAACGTTTTAAGTTCCTCCAATGGCTAGGTTTTATTTTAGCTTTTGCGGGGCTGGTTATCCTACTATTACCTAGCGCGTCGGCGCCGCCGCTATTGGCAGGTGTGATTATGGTTGCTGCTGGGATGTCTTGGGGAGTGTATTCTCTATTAGGCAAAAAAAGTTCGTCTGCGCTTTTAGCTACGTCGGGCAATTTTGTTTACGCCACCGTGTTATGTTTTGTGCTTGGCGTTGTCGTTCATTTTATGATTGGCTTTAACCTAGTTTTAGACACCAAGGGGGTGTTATACGCCATAGCCTCTGGCGTAGTAGCGTCAGGCTGTGGCTATGCTATCTGGTATAGTGCATTACCGCTTATAAAGTCGACAACGGCAGCCACCGTTCAGTTAAGTGTTCCAGTACTTGCCACACTAATGGGGTGGGCCGTTCTAGGAGAGCAACTAAGCTTGCAAATTACCATCGCCTCAGTGATGACGTTAGGCGGTATTTATTTGGTAATAAAAAACTGATTTAGCACTGTGTTTTGATGTGGAAAAGGTGTAAAAAAATTCGCTGTGATAGCGACACGCCGTAATAAAGCGGCTGTCTGGGCCAAATAGATTGTAGGCAACGTCCTATGTGTTCACTACTTGTAGACTAAAGAGAAATGTTTTTTATGCACAAGTAATGTTAACGTTTTCGGACTTTCGAACTATATTTTAGATGGCAGTGTCGAGTAAAGAAAACGTATTAGTGTTAAAAGGAAAGCAAACTTTGGGTCTATCTAATGTCATATCTAATGAGCCTGAGAGGATAGCGACGCTCAAGCGATTGGGTCTGCTGGATACGCCGAAGGATGAGCGCTTCGATAGAATTACACGCTTAGCTAGCAGTGTATTTAACTGTCGTTATTCTTCAATTACGCTAATTGACGCGGACAGACAGTGGTTTAAGTCTGCTGTAAATCTTGAGTTGAGTGAATCGGGTAGAGAAGTCGCGTTTTGCAACCATACTATCTCGCAAGACGACGCATTAATTATCCCAGATACGAAAAAAGATCCGCGCTTTGAACAAAACCCGTTTGTTATTGGTGAACCTTATGTTCGCTTTTACGCAGGTGTAAGCCTTGTTGTGGACGGTCAGGCAGTAGGGGCTTTGTGTGTATTTGATTCAGAGCCACGTATTTTTTCCGCAGACGAAATATTCCAATTAAAAAGTTTAGCGGAGATGGCGCAATCCGAACTATGTAAAAAAGAATACTCAGCGCTGTCGGAGCAACTTGAAGAGTATCAAACTCGGTTGGCACAAACGCAGAAAATTACGAATGTAAGAAGCGCTATATTAGAAAAGGTCGTTAATGCTGAATCGTTACACAGCGTACTGTTTGACATCGTAAATGCTATTGAATCTGAGTATCCAGAAAAAATTTGCAGCATTTTGCTTCTTGAAGATGGGAAGCTCACGAAAGGCGCGGCACCTTCATTGCCTGATTTTTATAACGATGCCATAGATGGTGTAGAAATTGGTGAGGGCGTTGGAGCATGTGGTAACACGGCGGCCACTAACGCGCCAACCATCGTAGAAGACATTAGCACCCATACCTTTTGGCATGACTATAAAGAGATAGCGGCTCGGGCTGGTGTAGCCGCCTGTTGGTCTCAGCCCATTAGAGGTGCCAGCACAGAGGTAATAGGTACATTCGCTATTTATCATCGCTATAAAGCTGTACCCACCCCTGAAGAAGTCGTGCTGATTGAACAATTTGCACATATAGCCAGTATTGCTATTGAACGGGAGCGTGCTAGCGAGCTTATCTGGAAGCAAGCAAACTTCGACACGCTTACGGGCTTACCTAACCGAAACCTGATGCTCGACCACCTCCAGTTAGCTTTAAAAACAGCGGATAGGGAAGGTGACAGAGTGGCAGTCGCTTTTCTCGATTTAGATAATTTTAAGGATATTAATGACACGCTCGGTCATGATGTAGGAGATCAGCTTCTTATTGAATGCGCTGAGCGAATAAAGCAATGTTTAAGAGCCAATGATACCGTTTCCCGGCTAGGTGGAGATGAGTTTGTGGTTATTCTAAACAGTATAGAAACCCTGAGTTCTATCGACATTGTTGTACAGAAAATTCTAGACGTTATTTTAAAGCCATACCTAATAAATGTTGAGCGAGTACATACCAGCGCAAGTTTAGGCGTTACGCTATACCCCGACGACGCTCGTGACATAAAAGGGCTGTTAAAAAACGCGGATCAAGCAATGTACGGGGCTAAAGATCTCGGTAAGAATAGTTATAAATACTATACTCAAGACATGCAAGCGGTTGCCGTCAAGCGCATAACCTTGCTGAACGACCTTCGTTATGCAATTCAAAACGATGAGTTATTCATTGAGTATCAGCCTATCACGTCTTTTAAAGACGGTAAGGCAATCAAAGCAGAAGCGTTACTTAGGTGGCAGCATCCAGAGAAGGGGCGTATTGCGCCAGATGAATTTATTCCCTTAGCGGAAGAGTCGGGCTTAATCATCGAAATCAGCAATTGGGTGTTCGAAGAAGTATGTAAAAATGTGAAGCGCTGGCAAACTCACTATTGTCGTGAATTACAGATATGTATTAATACTTCGCCCAGTCAATATTTTCAGCAAGAAACGAGTATCACTGATTGGCTCACTCGCTTATTGGATGAAAACATTGCGGCACGGTCAATTTTGCTCGAAGTGACAGAAAACCTTCTGATGGAAGCAGATACAAATGTTTCTAAAAAGTTATTTCAATTTAGACAAGCGGGTGTAGATATAGCACTTGATGACTTTGGTACGGGCTACTCGTCGATATCGTATTTGAAAAAGTTGCCTACCGACTACTTAAAAATTGATAAAAGCTTTGTGAAAACGATGACCGACGTTAGTAACGATAAAGTGCTGTGTGAAGCCATTATCGTTATGGCGAAAAAGCTCGGTATCAAAGTGGTTGCTGAAGGTGTCGAAACCCAAGAGCAATATGACATACTCAATAATATGGGCTGTGACTTTGGTCAAGGTTACTTTATTGCTAGGCCGATGAGTAAAACAAATTTTGAAGCTTTTCTGAAAGCTCACTAGCGCGACCTAACGCGCTAGTGAATTGATCACGATATGCCTAGGCTACTACGACAAACTAGCTAGCGCCTTACCTGAATATTGCTCTAACTCGTCTGTTCGGTTCTCTTTAATTTTGTTTGCCCAGTTCGGGTCTTGCAGCAGCGCTCTGCCTACGGCAACCAAATCAAACTCACCCTCCTCTAAACGCTCGAGTAAATCATCTACAGCTCGAGTACTAGAGTCCTGACCTTTAAACGCGCCGAAGAAGTCGTCGTTAAGGCCAACAGAGCCAACGGTGATGGTTGGTTTCCCTGTGATTTTTTTCGTCCATCCAGCAAGGTTAAGGTCGCTTCCATCGAATTCGCTTTCCCAATAACGGCGTTGTGAACAGTGAAATATGTCTACACCAGCGCTACTGAGTGGCATAAGGAATTGCTCTAACTCTTGAGGGGTAGTAGCAAGTCGTGCCGTGTAATCTTGCTGCTTCCACTGAGAGTAACGAAGCACAATAGGAAAGTCAGGGCCGGTGGCGGCGCGTATCGCTTTTATGATCTCTACAGCAAATCGACCACGGTTATCCATACTACCGCCCCAGCTATCAGTGCGTTGGTTCGTGCCTTCCCAGAAGAACTGGTCGATAAGGTAACCATGCGCACCGTGAATCTCGACACCATCCATACCTATAGACTTGGCATCAGCAGCAGCTTGCGCGAAGGCGGCTATCACTGATTCAATGTGTTCTTCAGTCATAGGCTCGGCGCCTTGTTTACCGGGTTTAAACAGCCCTGAAGGCCCCGCACTTGAAAGTTCAGGGTAGGGCGCTTTTTCTGCAACCCGTGCCATACCCACGTGCCACAGTTGCGGCATAATTTTCCCACCTACACTGTGAACCTCGTCTACCACATTTTTCCAACCCGTTAACGCCTCTTCGCCATGGAATTGGGGAATATTGGCATCCATTGTTGCGACTTTATCGTTAACTGTGGTGCCCTCGGTAATAATTAGTCCTGTGCCACCTTGCGCACGACGTTTGTAGTACCCTGCCACGTCGCTGGTAGGTACGCCGTTAGGTGAAAACTGACGGGTCATCGGGGCCATAACAATACGGTTGGTCAACGAAAGGTTGCCTTGTGAATAAGGCTTAAACAGTGCGTTTGCTGGCATTTTCTATTCCTGAGTTTTGTTGTGCTTGTATGACCTTCTGCGTTTTGCCCATAGAAATAAAACATGCCGCTTTGGCTTAAGAAGCGCCAAATTGACAAGTAGCCTGATGTTTCAATGGCTTAGTGCCTTACACACCATTAATAACATTGGCAAATTAAAAGGTTCACGTTGTATGCCTGATACTACTGAGGCGGGGGGGTAAGTCAATTTTCTAATGTTGATAGTAAGCCATAAGTAAAATTAAACAATAAAGCCTCATATTGAGAAATTGCGTTCTCTAATCCAAAATTTCAACAATTTCTCTTGTGGCTTGGATGAGTCTCACCACTTTATTTTCAATACGTACCGTAACTGTACCTTCTTTACCTAATGGCACAACAACTCGCGCATGTTTATAAATATCTCTGTCTAGACGCTTTCCGACGGCTAACTTTTTTTCCCAACCCGGCGGTAACTCACCTGTTCGATCATATTTTTTCGCTATACCTGGAGGCAGAGATTTATCCTTGTGCCCATTGTTCGTAGTGGAATTCGCGGGCAAGCTAATTAATGCTAATACTGCGGAAATACTTAGCAATGGTAAAATTTTCATTGTCATCCTCACATAATACATGAAAGCGTTACACTAATTTTATCGTGCAGCAAAGGTGTACTAAGACCAAGAGCCTTGAATCTTATACGCTACAAGCCTTTTTCAAAATTGAAAATTGGCGAACGTAAAATAGCAGCATGATAGTGATACAGCGAAAACTGTACCAGGGTGAACAAGATAAGTTATCAAATGCTTAATAAGCGTGCGTTCGGTTATGTTACGTTTTAAACTTACTGCTAATCAGATAGTTAATAAACAAGAATTGGGGCAGCGCAATGAGTGATATTGTATTTTCGCGTGAGGAAAAAGGCGTATTAGTCGCTAAATTGCAACGATATTTTGATGATGAATTAAGTGTTGAGCTTGGTCAGTTCGACGGCGAGTTTCTTCTGGATTTCATTAGTAAGGAAATGGGCGCATCGTTTTACAACAAAGGGGTAAACGACGCTAGAGCAGTCGTTGCATCGCGCTTACAGGTTATTGATGAAGAGTTATATGCCATCGAAAAAGTGCTGTGAGAGTGATAATAAGCGTGATGAATAAAAAGGTTACAGCGGTACTTTGATTTTTAACGGGCATTTAGCTACACAACAGCAGGGAAGAATTTCATCGTCGTCAATAAAGGCGAGGGGATCAGTGGTGTACTCCACTTCGCCTTCAATCAGCTTTGTTCGGCACGCACCACAAAAGCCTTCACGGCAGTGGTAGTGAATATTGACGCCTGCTGCTTCAAGAGCGCTTAAAATGGTTTTATCAGAGGGGGTATGAATCGCGCCCACATCGACAACATCGATGCGGACGGATTTTTCGTCACTGCTCATTAAGCTGTGGTTTTACAGCTCAAAATCAGCAAAGTCGTCTTCGCTTACCGCAGAATCAATTTGTCCAACAAGGTAAGAGCTAATTTCAGACTCTTGAGGGGCAACTTGAACGTTGTCTGAGTTTAAGTAATTGTTCATCCATGGAAGTGGATTACTGCTAATATCAAACGGAGTGTCCAGGCCAATAGCAGACATACGCTGATTAGCAATATATTCAACATATTGGCAGAGGATTTCTTTGTTTAGGCCAATCATCGAACCGGTTTTAAACAAATAATCCGCCCACTCTTTTTCTTGCTCAACCGCATTCATGAAAATAGCGCGCGCTTCTTCTTTGCACTCTTGTGCAATCTGCGCCATTTCAGGGTCATCTTTACCCTTCGCCCACAGGTTAAGAATGTGCTGTGTTGAAGACAAATGAAGGTTCTCATCGCGTGCAATCAATCGAATGATTTTAGAGTTGCCTTCCATTAACTTACGCTCGGCAAAAGCGAAGGTACAGGCAAAAGATACGTAGAAGCGAATGGCTTCAAGTGCATTTACCGAGTTCATGCAAAGGTATAGCTTCTTTTTAAGCTCATACATATTAATCGTGTATGCCGTACCATTAACGGTATGAACGCCTTCACCTTGTGTCTGCCAAAGCTGAGTGGCGAAAATGAGGTCATCGTAATACTTAGAAATATCCGCCGCACGGCGCTTAATTTCATCGTTAACCACGATATCTTCAAATATCTCACTTGGGTCTGAAAACAGGTTACGCAAAATATGGGTATACGAGCGCGAGTGAATCGTTTCGAAAAACGACCACGTCTCAACCCAAGTTTCTAACTCGGGTAGTGAGATAATTGGCAAGAACGCAATATTCGGACTACGACCTTGTACCGAGTCTAAAAGGGTCTGGTACTTAAGGTTTGAAATGAATATGTGCTTTTCTGGATCGGTTAACTTCTGAAAATCAACCCGGTCACGAGAAACGTCAACTTCTTCAGGACGCCAAAAAAAGCTTATTTGTTTCTCAATAAGCTTTTCGAAAATGGCATGCTTTTGCTGGTCGTAGCGTGCAACGTTTACGGGGTTACCGAAAAACATCGGCTCGATCAATGGATTTGTACTTTGCTGATTAAACGTAGTGTATTTCATGATGGCCTAACTAAAAACTTAATGATTAACGCGTATTATTGTTTGTGTTCTTGCTGCGAAACGTCAATGGCAAGTGCAGCAATACCTTGTATGCACTTGCCACTTAAACAGGAGCGCGCGGTTTATATCTTACACGCGCCGCCTGCACAATCATCATCTTCCTCTACAACCACTTCTTCTTGACGTGGCATAGGCTCGTTGGCTTTAGCGTCTAGCGCCGAGGTGTCTGATGCACCGTCACGAGTGTTATGATAATAAAGTGTTTTAACACCAAGCTTGTACGTAGTAAGAAGGTCTTTCAGAAGTAATTTCATCGGTACCTTGTTACCTTCGTAACGACTTGGGTCGTAGTTCGTATTCGCTGAGATAGTTTGGTCGATAAACTTCTGCATGATACCCACAAGTTGCAGGTAACCATCGTTTGAAGGGATATCCCAAAGTAGCTCGTATTGGTCTCTTAATGTTTCGTACTCAGGTACTACTTGTTTAAGTACCCCGTCTTTACTCGACTTGATACTGATAAACCCACGTGGTGGCTCGATACCGTTAGTCGCATTTGAAATCTGGGACGATGTCTCTGACGGCATTAGTGCAGATAAGGTGGAGTTACGCAGGCCATGCGCCTTAATCTCTTCACGTAGCGCATCCCAATCGTAATGAAGCGGTTCATTACACACGCTATCAAGATCTTTCTTGTAGCTGTCTATTGGCATGATACCTTGCGAGTACGTGGTTTCGTTAAACTTAGGACACGCACCTTTTTCTTTCGCTAGGTTGTTCGACGCTTTCAGTAGATAGTACTGCATTGCTTCAAACGTACGATGAACTAGACCGTTCGCACTGTGATCTGAATACTTAACGCCATTTTTAGCTAGGTAGTATGCAAAGTTGATAACGCCCACACCCAGTGTACGGCGGCCCATAGTTGCATTGTAAGCAGCCGGAACAGGGTAGTCTTGGTAATCAAGTAGGTTATCTAGCGCGCGTACCGCAAGGTCAGCAAGTTCTTCAAACTCATCAACAGATTTAATGGCACCTAAGTTAAACGCAGATAGCGTACAAAGGGCAATTTCGCCGTTTTCATCATTAACGTGCTGAAGTGGCTTAGTCGGTAGTGCAATTTCAAGACACAGGTTGCTTTGACGAACTGGTGCAACTTCAGGGTTAAACGGGCTGTGTGTATTACAATGGTCTACGTTTTGAAGATAGATACGACCGGTGCTCGCACGCTCTTGCATGAACAAGCTAAACAATTCCATGGCTTTAATTTGCTTTTTGCGAATGCTGTCGTCGTTTTCATATTTTACGTACAGTTCTTCGAATTTCTCTTGATCAGCGAAGAACGCATCGTAAAGACCAGGTACATCAGACGGGCTAAATAATGAAATGTAGCCATCTTTCATCATGCGCTGGTACATTAGCTTATTGAACTGAACACCGTAATCTAGGTGACGTACACGGTTTTCTTCAACACCACGATTGTTCTTAAGAACCAACAGCGATTCAACTTCCATATGCCAGATAGGGTAGAACAATGTAGCCGCGCCACCGCGCACACCACCTTGTGAACAGCTTTTTACGGCAGTTTGGAAGTACTTGTAAAATGGGATACAACCGGTGTGGAACGCTTCACCACCGCGAATTGGGCTGCCCAGCGCGCGAATGCGGCCCGCATTTACACCAATACCGGCACGTTGACTTACGTATTTTACGATAGCACTTGCTGTTGCATTGATAGAGTCTAGGCTATCACCGGTTTCAATCAGTACGCATGAACTGAACTGACGGGTTGGCGTGCGCACACCTGCCATGATTGGCGTAGGTAGCGATAGCTTGAATGTTGAAGCAGCATCGTAAAAGCGACGGATATAGTCCATTCGTGTTGCTTTGTCATAATTCGCAAAAAGACACGCTGCCACTAAAATATATAAGAACTGCGCACTTTCGTATATTTCACCTGTAACACGGTTTTGGACCAGATACTTACCTTCTAGCTGCTTCACTGCCGCATAGCTGAAGTTCATATCGCGCCAATGGTCGATGTAAGTGTCCATTTCAGCAAATTCTTCTGGGGTGTAGTCTTCAAGCAAGTGCTTGTCGTACTTACCCATATCAACCATCTTTCCAACGTGTTCAAACAGCGCTGGCGGCTCAAACTGTCCGTAGGCTTTTTTGCGAAGGTGGAAGATAGCTAAACGCGCAGCCAAGTACTGATAATCTGGCGCATCGGTTGAGATCAGGTCAGCCGCTGACTTAATCAGTGTTTCGTGGATCTCGCTGGTATTGATACCGTCATAGAACTGAATTTGTGCCTTTATTTCAACTTGTGAAACAGAAACATTGTTAAGTCCTTTGGCTGCCCATGTAACGACTTTGTGGATCTTTTCTAAGTCGATGGACTCTTTTTCACCGTTGCGTTTGGTGACGAATAAGTTGTTGTTCATGTTACTGGCCGTTTGTCTGTTAGCGCTTGATGCGTGGGCTATGTAATGCCCATTTTCGTTTTAATTTATTTACGTGACGCTGTTATGCTAATTGGCTCACGCCAGGTAACAACACACACGAAAGCGGCCTAAACCGATACTTAAAAAGTATAAAGTAGAGACTGCTTTTTAAATTCTTTTACTGCTTTTATCTTTCAGCGAGATTGATATCGCGTTAATTAAATGAATAACTTCATTTGCTTTTTTGTGCGATCGGGCGATCCCGATTTCTACGGTTGGGATCCCGTGCTGAACTAAACACAAGATAGTGAGGTTTGACCCGTAATGCAACCCAATATCTGGTGGTATTTCAAGCACTCAAGCTGGCATGAAATTTATGTTAGTAACAACTAACTTTTTAGCGTTCTACAAGCGTAAAATATCGGGATTGCAAGCCTTTTAAATAAAATCTTCGCGATAAAAATTAATTTATTCTTAGAATTTTATTTTTAGATAAACACGATATATGGTGTTTAAAATATCATCGCAACCCAATATATAGTGTTAATTTAGTTTTGCGCGACTGTATATAGTAAGTAGTTAACGTCTACATTATTAGACGAAAGATAAAAGCCTTGGGAAATCGGGTCCATATGCAAGCCTGTCATGTCTCTTGGTAAAAGACCGGCTTGATCTGTCATTGCCATAAGCTCTGAAGGCTTAATGAACTTACTGTGATCGTGCGTCCCTTTAGGTACCAATTTAAGTACATATTCAGCGCCCACTATGCCCATTAAGTAGGACTTTATGTTCCTATTTAGCGTAGAAAAGAAAACGTGACCACCCGGTTTAACTAATTTAGCGCAGGCCATAACCACAGATGCAGGGTCTGGTACGTGCTCTAACATTTCCATACAGGTTACTACGTCAAATTTCGCTTCATTCGCTTCTGCAAATGCTTCGGCGGTCGAGCACACATAGTCAACCTTTACACCAGACTCTAAACCGTGCAATTTAGCTACTTCTAACGAGGCTTCAGCCATATCCAGACCCGTCACCTTAGCGCCCGCACGCACCATTGACTCTGCTAAAATACCGCCACCACAGCCAATATCCACCACCTGTTTATCGAAAAGCCCTTCACTATGTTGGTTGATAAAGTCTAAGCGAAGGGGGTTAATAAGGTGCAATGGTTTGAACTCACCCTCTGGATCCCACCAGCGAGAGGCAAGCTCGGAAAACTTGTTTATTTCTTGTTGATCTACATTCGTCATGGCTAAAACAATCCTTAAACTATCTCTTCTTAAGATATCGCAAATTGGGTTTGTGTTTTACTGTTTTTAAACAGAATTAGCCTTTTTATAGGCCTGGGTGAGCGAAAAATAATCGCTTGTCTTTTTGTTGATTAATAAGCGTAATTAAGCGCTACATAATTCTGTCATCAAGTGGTACACTCGAAGCACGATTATGACCCACATAATAACAATAGTGCGCGCCCACGCCTCGCTTTAACATTGATGTAAGGTGAGGTAGTGGATAACGCAGAACAAACCAAAATAAAGGGATTAAGCAGTTTATGTCTGATAACGCTAAAGAAATCCTCCCCGTTAATATTGAGGAAGAGTTAAAGAACTCCTACCTCGATTACGCGATGAGCGTTATTGTCGGGCGAGCCTTGCCTGATGTAAGAGATGGCTTGAAGCCAGTGCACCGTCGTGTGCTGTTCGCAATGAACGAACTTAAAAACGACTTTAACAAGCCATACAAAAAATCTGCCCGTGTGGTAGGTGACGTAATTGGTAAATATCACCCTCACGGTGACTCTGCAGTTTACGACACTATTGTTCGTATGGCTCAGCCGTTCTCACTTCGCTACATGCTCGTAGATGGGCAAGGTAACTTCGGCTCTGTCGACGGCGATTCTGCAGCGGCAATGCGTTACACCGAAGTTCGCATGGCTAAAATCGCTCACGAACTTCTTGCCGACTTAGATAAGGAAACCGTTGATTTTGTGCCTAACTATGACGGCACAGAATATATTCCTGAGGTATTACCTACCAAAGTACCAAACCTCCTAGTAAACGGTTCTTCAGGTATCGCAGTTGGTATGGCAACGAACATTCCACCGCATAACCTCACTGAAGTGATTAATGGCTGTGTTGCGCTAATCCAAGACCCATCAATTACGATTGATGACCTGATGACGCATATACCGGGGCCAGATTTCCCAACAGCGGCAATGATCAGCGGTCGTAAAGGCATTGAAGATGCGTACCGCACCGGTCGTGGTAAAATTTACCTTCGCGCTAAGGCGGAAATAGAAACCGATGCAAACGGCAAAGAAACTATTGTTGTTAACGAAATTCCTTACCAGGTCAATAAAGCACGTCTTATCGAAAAGATTGCTGAACTGGTAAAAGAGAAGCGTATAGAAGGTGTTTCTGCACTGCGCGACGAGTCTGATAAAGACGGTATGCGTATTGTTATTGAGGTTAAACGCAACGAATCAGCAGAAGTACTGCTAAATCATTTATATGCCATACCCAGCTTCAAACGGTATTGGTATTAATATGTTGCGTAGACACGTCAGCCAAAAGTATTACTTAAGAACTTAGAATGCTTATCTTCACCGCCGTGAAGTGGTTACCCGCCGCACTGTATTTGAACTGCGTAAAGCTCGTGACCGTGCCCACATCCTTGAAGGTTTGGCCATCGCGCTTGCCAACATCGACCCAATTATCGAGTTGATTAAAGCATCACAAAGCCCGGCAGATGCGAAGAAGTCACTTGTTGCGCAAGGTTGGGACTTAGGTGATGTAGCGCAAATGCTGGAGCGCGCCGGTGATGACGCTGCACGCCCTGACTGGTTAATGCCTGAGTTTGGTATTCGCGACGGCAAGTACTACTTAACTGAGCAACAAGCGCAAGCTATTCTTGACCTTCGTTTACACAAGCTAACGGGTCTTGAGCATGAGAAGATCCTTGAAGAATACAAGCAGCTTCTTGAACTTATCGCTGAATTACTTCACATTCTAAATAGCCCTGAGCGTTTGATGGAAGTCATTCAAGAAGAGCTTGAAAAGATACGTGACGAGTTCGGCGACGAGCGTCGTACCGAAATTACCGCTGCAAGTCACGATATAGATATTGAAGACCTTATTGAGCAGGAAGACGTTGTTGTTACGCTTTCTCGCGAAGGCTATGTGAAATATCAGAAGCTGACGGATTACGAAGCGCAACGCCGTGGTGGGCGAGGCAAATCGGCTACTAAGATGAAAGATGAAGATATCATCGAACGACTACTTGTGGCCAATACCCACGATCATATTTTGTGCTTCTCAACCCGTGGTCGCTTATATTGGTTGAAAGTGTATCAATTGCCATTTGCAAGCCGAAATGCGCGCGGTCGTCCAATTGTGAATATTCTTCCATTAGAAGATAACGAGCGTATTACCGCTATTCTTCCAATTAAAGAGTTTGAAGAAGGCAAATATGTACTGATGGCAACAGCCAACGGTACAGTGAAGAAAACCGACCTAAGCCTATATTCTCGCCCACGTTCAAGCGGTATTATTGCCGTAAACCTGAATGAAGGTGATGAGCTTATTGGTGTTGATATCACCCATGGTGACGATGACATCATGCTGTTTTCTGACGCAGGTAAAGTGGTTCGCTTTAACGAAAAGCTTCGCGACAGTGAAACGGGCGAAGTGAAACGCGATCCTGAAACCGGTGAAGAGCTATTAGCACTACGTCCAATGGGACGTACCGCAACCGGTGTTCGCGGTATTCGTCTTCAGGACGGTCAAAAAGTGGTATCACTGATTGTTCCAAAAGGTGATGGACCTGTTTTGACTGCGACGGAAAACGGATTTGGTAAGCGTACGCCACTTGAAGATTACCCAGCGAAGAGCCGTGCAACACAGGGTGTTGTATCAATTAAGGTGTCTGAGCGTAACGGTAAAGTGGTTGGTGCGGTCCAAGTGGACGATACCAATGAAATTATGCTTATTAGTGATCAGGGTACGTTAGTGCGTACTCGTGTTAGCGAAGTGTCAGTAGTAGGTCGAAACACGCAAGGTGTGCGCTTAATACGTACTGTTGAAGGCGAGCATGTTGTAGGTTTACAACGCATTGAAGAAGTAGAAGAGTTACAAGCGTTTGATGAAGACGGTAACTTGATTATTCCTGAAGATGCATCAGAACAAGCAGAAACTGCTGTTCAAGAGCAAGATAACGCCGCAGAAGACGGTGAAGGCTCAACGACAGAAGAGTAGGGATAGCGCGCTCGCGTTAGGTGTAGCGCATTATCAGTGTTCTTTAAAACAAGCGGCTTTTGCCGCTTGTTTACCTAATAGACCACGAAACATTGCAAAAATCGTGCGTTAAATGGTAATTATCTACAGGTGTTGAAAAACGCGATGAAAGAAGTTTTTAACTTTAGTGCGGGCCCGGCAATGCTTCCAAAAGAAGTAATGGAACAGGCTCAGTCAGAATTTACAAATTGGCGCGACTTAGGCTGCTCTGTGATGGAAGTCAGTCACCGCGGCAAAGACTTCATTGAAATAGCAGCGAAAGCGGAACAAGATCTTCGCGATCTTCTCTCTATACCCGCTAACTACCATGTGTTATTCACACATGGTGGCGGCCGGGGCCAGTTTGCCGCCGTACCCCTCAATCTATCGAACCCAAATGATACCAGTCTTCACCTAGTGAGCGGCTCGTGGTCTAAAGGCGCTGTTAGCGAGGCAGAAAAGTACAACAACGCAGTGGTAGTTGGCAACGTATCTGAAAAAGGTGGGCTTCACTACATTGCGCCACCACAACTCACTGATATTGACCAATCTGCGGCCTACTATCACTTCTGTCCAAACGAAACGGTAGACGGCATCGCTTATGACTGGCTGCCAGAGTCTGGCAAAGTACCGCTTGTTTCTGACATGTCTTCTACTATCTTGTCACAACCATTGGATGTGGCTAAGCATGGTGTCATTTACGCTGGCGCACAAAAAAATATCGGTCCGAGTGGTTTGTCTGTAGTAGTTGTACGTGAAGACCTTGTGGGTAAAGCGCGCAAGGAAACCCCTTCAATCTTCGACTATGCACTAGCGGCAAAGTCAGATTCTATGTACAACACGCCGCCTACTTTCTCGTGGTACCTAGCAGGGTTAGTGTTTGAATGGCTAAAAGAGAAGGGCGGTGTTGATGCAATGGCGAAGCGCAATGCCGAGAAGGCTGCACTTTTATATTCTGCTATCGATAGCTCTGACTTCTACTCAAGTAAAGTACACCCAGACAATCGTTCAAAGATGAATGTACCGTTTCATTTAGCTGACCCTGAGCTAGATAGCCTATTTTTGAAACAATCTCAGGAAGCGGGTTTGCTTGCACTGAAGGGGCACCGCTCGGTAGGGGGCATGCGTGCCAGTATTTATAACGCAATGCCAGTAGAAGGTATTGTTGCGCTTGTTGAATTTATGCGCGAATTTGAAAGAGTGAATGGATAAAATGGAGCAGTTAACATTAGACCCGATTGCAAAAGTATCGGGAGAGGTCAATGTACCTGGTTCAAAAAGTCTGTCTAACCGCGCACTACTTCTAGCCGCGTTAGCAGAGGGTGAAACTGAACTGACCAATTTGCTCGATAGCGAAGACATTGAGCATATGCTAAATGCCCTGACTAAGTTGGGAATAAACTATCGTCTTAGTGAAGATAAAACCCAATGTGTGGTACAGGGAAACGGCGGTGCATTTAATGTGGCCGAACCCCTTGAGCTTTTTTTAGGTAATGCCGGAACAGCGATGCGTCCTTTGTGCGCAGCGCTAGCTGCAAGTAATGTAGATACTGTGCTAACCGGTGAGCCGCGCATGGAAGAACGCCCAATTGGTGATTTGGTAGATGCACTGCGTGAGGCACAAGCTGACGTTACCTACTTAAAAAACGAAGGTTATCCACCGCTACAAATTAAGGGCAAGACCTTAAACGGCGGTGAAATGTCGGTGGACGGCAGTGTATCAAGTCAGTTTCTAACTGCGCTTTTAATGGCGGCTCCGCTTTTTTCTGGTGATGTTACTATCCGTATTAAAGGCGAATTAGTGTCTAAACCGTATATCGATATTACGTTAGACACCATGGCAAAGTTTGGCGTGTCGGTAGACAACGACAACTATCAAACGTTTACCGTTTCTGGTGAGGCTAAGTACGTTACGCCCGGTAAATTTATGGTAGAAGGGGATGCATCGTCTGCATCTTACTTCCTTGCAGCGGGCGCTATTAAAGGCGGCACGGTACGCGTAACCGGAATCGGTCAAAATAGCATTCAAGGTGACATTCGCTTTGCAGATGTGCTTGAAGCGATGGGCGCAAAAGTAGTCTGGAACGATGAATATGTGGAAGTCACCGGCGCACCGCTTAAAGGGGTAAATATGGATATGAACCATATTCCTGATGCGGCCATGACCATTGCGACAACAGCGCTGTTTGCCGAAGGTCCAACCACCATGACAAACATCTATAACTGGCGCGTTAAAGAAACCGACCGTTTAGCTGCTATGGCTGCAGAGTTACAAAAGTTAGGGGCTAAGGTGGAAGAGGGCCATGACTACATCACTGTGTGGCCAACTGACTCGCTGAAACACGCAGAAATAGATACGTATAACGACCATCGTATTGCCATGTGCTTTTCGTTAGTTGCGCTTAGCGATACGCCTGTGACGATTAACGACCCAGGTTGTACGCGCAAAACCTTCCCTGACTACTTTACGCGCTTTAAAACATTATATAGCGCGTAAATAAACCGCTTAAATATAATACCCATCGAATAAACTTTGGTCAGTCGATGGGTTGATCTATATCAGCGTTAGCCAAATGTACAATGCCACCTACGCTAGGTGGCATTGCTTATCTTGCACTAAAGCGTATAATTACGCGCGATTTTTTAGTAATTTAAACGATGGAGCAGGTATGCATTCCACACCCGTAGTCACGGTTGACGGTCCTAGTGGTGCTGGCAAAGGTACGCTAAGTAGCTTGTTAGCAAAGAAATTAGGGTGGCACTTTCTAGATAGCGGTGCAATTTACCGCGTATTGGCAGTAGCTGCACTCCACCACGACCTACCGTGTGATGATGAAGAATGTGTTGTTCCTCTAGCAACCGGTCTTGATGTGAGTTTCGAGACGAATGGCGATTCAACGCGCATTATTCTGGAAGGCGAAGATGTCACAGACGATATTCGCACAGAAGAAGTCGGTGCTGTGGCTTCTAAAGTAGCTGCGCTACCGCGTGTACGTGAAGCTTTATTGCGCAGACAGCGCGCTTTTCAACAAGATCCAGGTCTTGTTGCAGATGGCCGCGACATGGGCACGGTAGTATTTCCAGATGCGCCGGTAAAGATTTTTCTTACCGCTAGCGCAGAAGCCCGTGCTGAGCGCCGTTATAGCCAGTTGAAAGCAAAGGGCATGGATGTTAATATTGCGCGCCTTTTAACCGATATCAAGGCAAGAGACGAGCGCGATACTCAACGTGCAGTGGCTCCACTGGTACCGGCACAAGATGCAGTAATTATAGATTCAACGGACTTGGACATTGACCAAGTCTTTGAAAAAGCGATGGATATTATTTCCTCACGCCTTTAATGACGAGAGCTGATCGCATCCAAAGCAGTGTTGCTACAGGAAGTGGCGACTAAATTTAATAACCCCGCGTTATCCGGATAAGAAGCGTGGATATCAACTTAAAAGTTTATTTGAGACTTATGACTGAAAATTTTGCACAACTTTTTGAAGAAAGCTTACAAGAACTAGAAACACGTCCTGGTTCAATTGTAAAAGGTACTGTTGTTTCTATCGACAAAGACATCGTTCTTGTTGATGCAGGCTTGAAATCAGAAAGTGCTATCCCAGCTGACCAATTTAAAAACGCTGAAGGCGAATTAGAAATCGCTATCGGTGACCAAGTAGACGTAGCACTAGATGCAGTTGAAGATGGTTTCGGTGAAACTATCCTTTCTCGCGAAAAAGCGAAGCGTCACGAAGCGTGGGTTGAGCTGGAAAAAGCTTACGATGATAAAGCGACTATTAAAGGCGTTATCAACGGTAAAGTTAAAGGCGGTTTCACTGTTGAAGTTAACAGTGTACGCGCGTTCCTTCCTGGTTCACTAGTTGACGTACGTCCAGTACGTGACACTACACACCTTGAAGGCAAAGAGCTTGAATTTAAAGTTATCAAGCTAGACGCTAAGCGTAACAACGTTGTTGTTTCTCGTCGTGCAGTTATCGAAGCAGAAAGCAGCGCAGAGCGCGAAACGCTTCTTGCTAACCTTGAAGAAGGTCACGAAATCAAGGGTATCGTTAAGAATCTTACCGATTACGGTGCGTTCGTTGACCTTGGTGGCGTAGACGGTCTTCTACACATCACTGATATGGCTTGGAAGCGCGTTAAGCACCCAAGTGAAATCGTGAATGTTGGTGACGAAATCAACGTTAAAGTACTTAAGTTCGACAAAGAGAAGCAGCGCGTTTCTCTTGGTATGAAGCAAATGGGCAACGATCCATGGCAAGAAATTGCGTCTCGTTACCCAGAAGGTACTAAGATCAACGGTCAGGTTACTAACCTAACTGATTACGGTTGCTTCGTAGAAATCGAAGACGGCGTAGAAGGTCTTGTACACGTTTCTGAAATGGACTGGACTAACAAGAACATCCACCCATCTAAAGTTGTTAACCTAGGTGACACTGTAGATGTAATGGTTCTTGAAATTGACGAAGAGCGTCGTCGTATTTCTCTAGGTCTTAAGCAATGTATTGCTAACCCTTGGGAAACATTTGCTGAGTCACACGAAAAAGGTGACAAAGTGTCTGGTAAGATCAAGTCAATTACTGACTTCGGTATCTTCATCGGTCTTGACGGCGGCATCGACGGTCTAGTTCACCTTTCTGACATCAGCTGGAACAAGTCTGGTGAAGACGCGGTTCGCGACTACAAGAAAGGCGACGAAATCTCTGCTGTTGTACTACAAGTCGACCCAGAGCGTGAGCGTATCTCGCTTGGCGTTAAGCAAATCGAAGAAGATCCTTTCAACAAGTATCTGACAGATAACAAGAAAGGTGCTATCGTTACTGGTACAGTAACAGCAGTTGATGCGAAAGGCGTTACTGTAAACCTAGCTGAAGAAGTTGACGGCTACATCCGCGTTGCAGATCTTGCTGTAGAGCGTGTTGAAGACGCAACAGAAGTAGCAAGCGTTGGTGATAGCATCGAAGCGAAGTTTATGGGCGTTGACCGTAAGAACCGCACTGTTAACTATCTGTAGAGCGAAAGATCAGCTGACGAAAAAGAAGCTATCGACAAAGTTAACCAGCAAGAAGATGTTGGTTTCGCTAACGCGATGGCAGAAGCATTTAAAGCTGCTAAAGGCGAATAATGCTTTTGTGGGTGTGCACACGCACACCCTATTCGCGATAGCTGTTTAAACAATAATATTGACAATGAGGTTAAACATGACCAAGTCTGAATTAATTGAACGGCTCGCNGGATCAAGCGCGTCATATTCCGGCGAAAGAACTCGAACTGGCAATTAAAGAACTTCTAGAACAAATGGCGCAAACACTTCAAAAGGGTGAGCGTATTGAAATTAGAGGTTTTGGTAGCTTTTCGCTTCACTACCGCGCACCTCGCGTAGGTAGAAACCCTAAAACGGGTGAAACCGTAAGCTAGATGGTAAGTATGTACCGCACTTTAAGCCTGGTAAGGAACTTCGCGAAAGGGTAGACGCCTCAATCGCATAATGCATTTTAAAAGCCGCTGGAAAGCGGCTTTTTTGTATCTAGCATTTGATGTTAGGTAAGCATAAGTGGATAAGTCAGTTCATTATTACGGTGCTATGTTTACGTTATAGTAAATATACTTTTGTTTAATTTTTAATGCCTATTGACCCTGACTTTAATAGGGTTATATATTACTTGAATAACAAAAAACGGTATTCATGAAGTAATGTCAGCCGGCGATGAACAAGCAATAATAAAACAATACCAGCCGCTCATACGTGCTTTAATTCCTTATGAACAACAAAACAAACTGTTAGAAGGAATTAACAAGTTTTCGAAGCGACTCCCTAGTAGTGTCCGCAAAGTCGTGAAAGAAGAAGTGGTTCGCCTTACTTCATTAACCGATGCCCCCGCGGATAACTCGGCGTTCGCGCAATTCCCTGTGATGAAGTTTAAGCATTTCGGGGTGCAAATGCGCCTTGATAAAGTTGGCGCGCAAATACTCAAAAACGAAACGTCTCTTTACCAAGATAGATACACCGTTGGTGTATTTGAGTCGGTCATGAACTCCGACTTCTACCAAAACCAAATAAAAAGAGAGCAGTTCAAAAAAATAGTCGATGCCTTTAATGTCGAAAGCCAGTCCTTTACTGACATAGACTTTGGCGACGACATTGCCATTCGACCTAACTTTACGATTTCTTCACCCGACTTTGAGAAAGGCCGTCATTGCTCAATCAGTTCGATGTCACACAAAGGTATTTCTCTTGAAACGAAGAGGCCGCCGAATGCGTCGACCGGAGACATTCTAACGTTCACTGTTCCCGAAGTGAAAGGCTTAACAAAAGAGCCTACCGAAATAAAGCTAGAGTTGGAATCAGTAAAATACAACAAACATCTGGGAAAATATGAGTCATCATTCTCATTTCATGCTGATGTCGATGACACATTCATTGCTACGCTTAAACGCTATGTGGCAATAACTTCTTATAAACAGCCTTTGCAACGAGATTTAGAAATAGAGCGGGCTATGCAAGAGCTAGAGCGAGATCGCATATTAGAAAATAGCCCATGGTTGCCCGTTTTTCTCGCGCCAGATAAGAAGTCGCTGAAACCGCTTATCGCGCTTTTTACTAAGGCCAATGTTGAACATAACAACGCAGAAAAGCTCCTGTCGAGTCTTCACGATAAACCCATTTTCGCAACGCTGGTTGAAGAGTTGCATAGGTATAACGAAGCCTATGTATTTCACGGTAACATTAAGACCAAAAGTGGAAACGTTCAAATTACCGCCACACACCGTCAGCTATTGGAACTTAAGCAGTTAAACGCACTGGTTTATTTACTGGTTAAGAGTGGCGATTTTATTTGTACCCACTGCCGTTTAGAAGGGGTCAATAGAGAAGATAAACAAAAAGCTTTCGCCATTCACGATATTGCCAGCAAGGAATTTGAGCAGCTTGCGCAAATCTCTCATGTCCTTTATTGCAAAGATGTTTCAGCTTACCTCACTAATCTAACGCTTTCGGCTAAGTGTGATTTTAAGCCCCTGTCGAAGACACTTAAGGCTAGTGGAAGTAATTGGCGTATTGACTATGTAATGGAAGAGGACTTGGACAGGCGAAGTGAAACCCGTTATGTCATTGATAAGCCCGCGTCGATAAAAGTAGGGTTACTTTCTTCTCTTGATGCCCGCGTGGCAGATTTAAGTGCCAGCGGTATGAAATTGATCGTACCGCCAAACAGCGAGTTACAAAAAGAAATACGGGTATCGGTACCGGAACTTAAAATAAAGGGCGAAAAATACAAAGTCGTTCATTACCAGGCTGACACCGGCACGGTAAGACTTTGCCTTATGGAAGACACCCGTAAAGCAAAGGTCGGTTCTAATGTCGATCTCATGGTGGAAGAGAACACAGCGTATTTCAAAGTGCGAGATATAGCACGTATTCAGCGTGCTACTCACCGCTATATTTGGGAGCTTGCGGTAAGGCACATGCCTTCGCTGTCGGTACTGTGTGTTATGAACCGGTTTACATTGGACAGGTTGAAAACCGTATATCAAAGCGACACCTCAGACGACCTGTATCCGTTTTCTCGTACTCAAAATATTATCCCTCTGCACGGTTTCTTTGCCGACAAGGCACAGGCAAAGCCTAAGTCTCAAATTCTTGAAGGCATGTTTAAAGAGACGTCAAACCAGGCATTAGTGGTTCATTGCGTGCGAAAGAGTGATAACAGACTAGTTTACATTAAAGAGCGGGATTTTCTGTTTTCTCGCCTACGGACCCAAATAAAAACCCAGTTAGACGAAGGAAAAATACAACTTAGTGCAACCGATGTTACCGCTATTCGTTGTCACGGCGCGATTACGCCACTAACGAAGAAACGGCTTGCTCTGCTCTCTAAAATTGACAAAGCCATGTACGACAAGCTTGAAACCATGCAGGCCGGCTATACACATTGCATATTCATTACTAACATGTCTGCACTGCATCACGACTTAGTTGTCGATAATCTTATCGCAAAACCTCAGCGTCAAGAACTCGAAGGTGAGGGAGCGGCTTAAACGCAAATCCCTCACGCTTTTTGTGTTATCTCTTTTAGCATTTTGCTATTCTTATCAGCAAATCAATAAAAAAGGGTTTAGTGTTGAAAGGGATCCTAGCATTTCTCATTATTTTGGTATTGCTTGCCATAGCGTTTGTGGTTGGTTCTCAAAATGAAGCGCAAGTAACGGTGAATTACTTGATTGCACAAGCAAACTTACGTTTATCTACGGTTATCGCGATTACACTCTCCATTGGCGTGGGTATTGGCATTTTGATCATGCTGGTAAGTTGGCTGCGATTACGCGTACAACTTATGTCAGCTCAATCTAAAATACAGAGTTTGGAACAAGAACACTAATGCTCGAACTGCTGTTTCTTCTTTTGCCTGTTGCGGCGGGATATGGCTGGATAATGGGCCGAAATAGTGTCCGTCAAGCGCAGCGCAAACAGTCGAGCATTCTTTCTAAGCACTATTATAAAGGCTTGAATTTCCTGCTGTCAGATCAGCCGGATAAAGCGGTAGACACGTTAATCAAAATGATTAATGTGAATAGCGATACGGTAGAGACCCATATTGCGATGGGAAGCTTCTTTCGCCACCGTGGAGAGATTGACCGCGCGATAAAAGTTCATCAGAACTTAGTAAGCCGAGACGAGCTTCAACCAGCTCAGCGTGAAAACGCGCTAAGAGAGCTCGGTCACGATTACACCCAAGCCGGGTTTCTCGAAAGAGCAGAAAATGCCTTCCTTCAGCTATTAAACAGCGAAAAGCACTACCTCGTTGCCCAACAGCAATTATTCAGCATTTACCAAACCACCAAAGAGTGGGAACGAGCGATAGAGCTTGCCGAGCATATGGTGCAATGTCATGGCGACAATGACGATGTATGTGAACGTTTAGCGCATTTTTATTGCGAACAGGCAGCGGTCGAGCTTAAAAACGAAAGCCAAGGGGCCGCATTAACCCTATTGCAAAAAGCGGTAAACGCCGATGAGCATGCCGTTAGGCCGTGGTTAATGCTAGGCGACATAGCCCTTGAGCAAAAACGATTTACTGACGCGAATGCCTATTTCACACAAGTTGCAGAGCGCGATATTAACTGGTTCAGCGAAGCTGTGCCGAGTCTCGAAAAAATCGCGGAAGAAACCGACGACTGGGATAGCTTTCAGAAAAACTTGGAAGCCCATTGGCAAGAGTGCGCCACCTCATACCTTGCTATGGTAGATGTGCTGATGAAGCGTGGTGAAACAGCGCAAGCTGCAGAATATTTACTTGAACAGCTTCGCAAGAGGCCTACTATGCGAGGCTTTAAAACGCTAATGGGCCTTTACATCGACCAGTTAACAGATCAAACCACGGCAGACAGTCTGCGTTTGTTAAAAGAGTTAGTAGAAAAGCAAATGTTGCAGCGCCCTAAGTACCGCTGCGGAAGTTGTGGCTTTTCAGGCCGAAAATTATATTGGCTGTGCCCGAGCTGTAAAAAGTGGGGCGTAGTAAAACCTATCAAAGGGCTAGACGGAGAATAACAGAACATGCATGACCCACGCGTTATTGTTGCTTTAGACTATGACAATAAAGACACTGCATTAGCGTTTGTAGATAAATTAGACCCAAGCTTATGCAAGCTAAAAGTGGGCAAAGAGATGTTCACGTTGTTTGGCCCAGAATTCGTAAAAGCGCTTATTGCAAAAGGCTTTGATGTATTTCTGGACCTTAAATTTCACGATATACCTAATACTGTGGCAAAAGCGTGTAAAGCCGCTGCGGAACTTGGTGTGTGGATGGTAAACGTACATGCTTCTGGCGGTCTACCTATGATGCAAGCGGCGAAAGAAGCCATTGCAACAAGCAGTAATCCTCAAACTAAGCTTATTGCGGTTACCGTACTTACCAGCATGGATAATGCGCAATTGGCGGATGTGGTAAGCGGCGTAACACCAGAACAACAAGTACTGCGCTTGGCGGCACTGACAGAAAAAGCAGGGCTAGACGGCATTGTTTGTTCAGCGCAAGAAGCCAGCGCGTTGCGTGAAAAACATAGCGACGACTTTCTATTAGTTACGCCAGGTATTCGCCCTGTAGGCGCTGACGCTGGCGACCAAAAACGTGTTATGACACCTCCTGATGCAATGAAAGCGGGCGTGAGCTATTTGGTAATGGGGCGGCCCATCACGAAAGCAGAAGACCCCATTGCGGTTTTAAAAGCGGTGAACGCCTCGCTTAATGGCTGATACCGTCAATGTATTGGTATGTTTAGTGCGCTAGAGCTAGATTAGCGGTGCGTTTACAAGCACGGCTTTGTTGATAACGTATCTAAATACAAAACTGCAGGCTGAAACAAAAAAGCTCGGACGAGTCTTCACTGTCCGAGCTTTTTTATAAATTTAACGTGTTACTTTTTTGGCTTACTCGCCTTTAAGCGCAACGTCAGCAGGTGTGTAGGTTAGACCTAGCTCTTCACCAAGTGCGTCAACAACGGCTTTATAGGTTACTTTACCTTCGTGAACATTTAGGCCGTTAAGCAGGTGTTTATCTTCTAGCATCGCTTTCGCTGGGCCTTTGTTAGCAAGGGCTAAGCCGAATGGCAGGGTCGCATTGTTAAGTGCCATTGTAGAAGTACGCGCTACGCCGCCTGGCATGTTCGCTACACAGTAGTGAACAACATCATCTACAATGTAAACTGGGTCTTGGTGCGTAGTGGCCTTAGACGTCTCAAAACAGCCCCCTTGGTCAATGGCAACATCTACAAGCACAGAGCCAGGCTTCATCGCTTTAATTTGCTCACGAGTAAGAAGCTTGGGTGCAGCTGCACCTGGAATAAGTACTGCGCCGACAACAAGATCAGCTTTTGAAGAGTAGTGCTCGATAGCATCAACCGTTGAGTAAACCGTTTTAACTTGGCCGTTGAAGATATCGTCGAGTTGACGTAGGCGAGGAAGTGAACGGTCCAAAATAGTGACGTCTGCACCAAGGCCTAGCGCCATCTTAGCCGCGTTTGTACCTACAACACCGCCACCAATTACCAATACTTTACCTGGTGCAACACCTGGTACGCCACCAAGTAGCGTACCGCTTCCGCCGTGCGCTTTTTCTAAGTAATGCGCGCCCGCTTGTACTGACATACGGCCAGCAACTTCACTCATAGGCGCAAGTAACGGCAGGCCATTGCGATCGTCAGTCACAGTTTCATAAGCAATACAGGTCGCACCTGATTCAACAAGAAGTTGGGTTTGCATTGGATCTGGCGCAAGGTGAAGGTACGTGTAAAGCGTTTGGCCTTTTCGAAGCATCTTACATTCATTAGGCTGTGGCTCTTTTACTTTCACAATCATTTCTGCTTCAGCAAACACTTGTTCTGCGGTAGATGCAATAGCAGCGCCTGCTTCTACATACATTTCATCAGTGAAACCAATGGCATCACCGGCGTTGGTTTCTACCAAAACGCTATGACCATGGCTAACGAACTCTTTTACAGCTGCTGGCGTTAGGCCAACACGATATTCGTGGTTTTTAATCTCTTTTGGTACACCAACTAACATGTATAGTCCTCAGTTATATAATGAGCTTCTAAGTGGCTCTGGTTGAACTTAGTTTTAGCGATTGAAGGTCGCCTAGACCTATAAATAATTACGCTGAGTATACGGCATAAAAAAACGAACTATCTGCTGAAAATTGAGCGTGCTTGAAATATAATTTGGTAAAATTGCAATATTAAGAAACATAATATGTTGGTAAAGACCCCTAAACACCTTGACCGAATAGACAGGAATATCCTGGTGCAGCTGCAAAAAAACGGCCGTATTTCTAACGTAGAACTGGCTAAAGAAGTAGGTTTAAGCCCAAGCCCTTGTCTTGAAAGAGTGAAGCGATTAGAGGCACAAGGCTACATTAAAGGCTATCACGCGGTGGTTAATCCTGAAATGCTAGGTGCTGCCATGCTGGTATTTGTAGAGATAACATTAACGAAAACCTCGGTCGATATCTTTGCAGAATTTTCTGCTGCGGTGAAACAACACGACGATATACAAGAGTGTCATTTGGTATCGGGTGACTTCGATTTTCTACTAAAAGCGCGCGTTGCTGATATGGGGAGCTATCGAAAATTGTTGGGCGATACGTTATTGCGCTTACCGGGGGTAAGTGAGTCGCGTACGTATGTGGTTATGGAAGAAGTGAAAAGTACGTCGTCTTTACGCATTAATTTGAAGTAATGAAAGCATGGCTCAATCATGTGGTTTTGTGGTAGGCTGTGCAAAAATACAGTGTTTGTGTTTAATCAAGGGAAAAGTGATTAGCACAAGTGAAAGGGTAGGGGGCAAGGAAACATATTTAACTGTGTACTCAGTCACTTACCAAAAGTAGATAAATAATAACTATGTAGGGATAGCAAGGGGTTCGCTAAGCTCTTTGCTGCGTTTAGCGCAATTGCTTTTAAAAGTAAATGCGATAGAAATTGAAGGTTTTTTAGGGTTATGGCGCGATTAACAGGGGTTCAGCGAGTGTGGGAAGCAGGCATGATTATCGCCTGTGTTTTCGCCTTCTTCTTATTGCTGGCACTAGCATCTTTTCATCCGGGCGACCCAGGTTGGAGTCAAGCGGGATTACAATTAGACGTTCACAACTGGGTTGGTGCAACCGGGGCGTGGGTAGCCGACTTGCTACTCTTTTCATTTGGTTTTCTTGCGTATTTGCTACCTTTTGGTTCAGCTTTTCTAGGTTGGTTCTTGTTCCAACATATCAAAGAGCTCGACGAATTCGACTATCTTACCATTGGCCTTCGTATTATCGGCGGTTTATTGATGGCCCTAGGTGCAACTGGTATCGCAAGTATTAACTTCGATGATATATACAATTTTTCTGCCGGGGGCTTTGTCGGCGACGTTATCAGCTCAGCTTTAGTCCCGTATTTTAATACGGCAGGTACCATATTATTGCTGCTATGCTTTTTCTGTACCGGCTTTACACTACTAACGGGTATAAGCTGGCTCACTATAATCGATAGATTAGGTGAAGGTACATTGTGGCTGGGTCGTAAAACCCTTGCCGCACCGCAAAATTTACTTGCTCTGGAAATGCCGCGCTTAGCGCTTTCGAACAAATCAGCAAGTCAAAACGAGCGAAGTGATAGTGCGGAACTGGATATAACCAGTATGCGTGCTGAACCCTTAGCCTCCAACGAGGGTAAATCTTCGCCGGTCAAAGAAAACGCCCCGGTGCGAAACGAGCCAACGTTCGGCATTGATACCGTTGAAGACGAACCGCCTTTTTATACCTACGATACGCCCGTTAATAGTGACGGTTCAGACAGCACGTCGAATAAGCCAACACAGGAACAAGCAAAGGAAGAGGAACAGCCAGAAAGTAAAAAGTCTGCATTTTCACTATCTGGTATGCGCGACGCTGTATCTGGTAGCCTAAAAGATAAAGTAGGTTTCGGTAAGTCTACCCCAGAGCCCGAGCAAGAGCCTGAAAGCACTGATAGTGCTGACGCTCAACAAGGTGCACAGCAGAGCCCACATATTAACTTCGATGAATTAGAAGAGTTTGACGAAGACTTGCCTTATGAAACAGGTAGCAAGCCTGCAGCGTCTTCAAATAACGTGACGACTGCAGCTGATATAAATGAGCCTCAGCAAGTACCGTCGACACCTGCACCAAGCCAGAATGCTAATGAATTTGCACCGGCGGCTCTAGGGGCAAAGCCTGTAAAAGCAAAAGGTAGTCACGTTGATACCAACCTTCCACCTATGCCTTCCTTCGACTTACTCGAACGCGCTGATAAGCATGAAAACCCCCTTACGCCAGAGGAAATAGAGGGTATTTCTCGCCTTGTTGAAGAAAAGCTTGCTGACTTCAACATTGAAGCAACGGTGGTGGGCGTTTACCCCGGCCCGGTTATTACCCGCTTCGAATTGGATTTAGCGCCTGGGGTAAAAGTAAGCAAGATTACCGGGCTTTCGAAAGATTTGGCCCGAGCAATGTCAGCCATTTCTGTGCGTGTGGTAGAAGTTATTCCTGGTAAATCGGTGATTGGTTTAGAGCTGCCAAACAAAAAGCGGGAAATGGTCCGCTTAAGTGAAGTCATAAGCTGTGATACGTTCCAAGCGAATAAGTCGCCGCTGACGATGGTGTTAGGTTCTGATATCTCAGGTAAGCCTGTGGTGGTTGATTTAGCTAAGATGCCCCACTTATTAGTTGCGGGAACCACTGGTTCAGGTAAGTCGGTTGGGGTCAATGTTATGATCTTAAGCCTACTGTATAAGAGCACGCCTGAAGATGTTCGTATGATCATGATCGACCCGAAAATGCTCGAGCTTTCTGTTTACGAAGGTATCCCTCATTTGCTTGCCGAAGTAGTTACCGACATGAAAGAAGCGGCAAATGCGCTGCGATGGTGTGTAGGGGAGATGGAGCGCCGCTATCGCTTAATGAGCGCACTTGGTGTGCGTAACCTAAAAGGTTACAACGCCAAAGTTGAAGAGGCGATTGCTAACGGCACGCCCATAAAAGATCCGCTTTGGAAGAATGAAGAAAGTATGGACGCAGAAGCGCCTGATTTAGCCAAGCTTCCGGCGATTGTTGTGGTGGTCGATGAATTTGCCGACATGATGATGATTGTGGGTAAAAAGGTAGAAGAACTGATTGCGCGTATTGCACAGAAAGCCCGAGCGGCGGGCATTCACCTTATTTTAGCTACACAGCGTCCTTCTGTTGACGTTATTACCGGCCTGATTAAAGCAAACATTCCAACTCGTTGTGCCTTCCAGGTTTCAAGTAAAATCGACTCTAGAACCATATTAGACCAACAGGGTGCTGAAACCTTGTTAGGTATGGGTGACATGCTATATTTGCCACCGGGAAGCCCAGTGCCAACGCGAGTTCACGGTGCGTTTGTGGATGACACGAAGTACACGCTGTGGTTGCCGATTGGCAAAAACGTGGCGAGCCAGAGTATATCGAAGAAATTCTAAATGGCGAGGCATCTGCCGAAGTACTTCTGCCGGGTGAGCAGCCAGAAGGCGAAGACCAAGAGTTTGATGCTTTCTATGACGAGGCTGTTGCATTTGTAACCGAAACGCGCCGTGCAAGCGTGTCTAGCGTACAGCGTAAATTTAGAATTGGTTACAACCGCGCTGCGCGATTAGTTGAACAAATGGAAATGAGTGGGGTCGTAAGTGCACAGGGGCACAACGGTAATCGCGAGGTACTCGCACCGCCTCCCCACAAAGATTAACAAACGGATTGAATAAATGAATAAAGCAGTTTCGGTTTATTTAGTAGGTGCGCTAACAACGCTTAGTATTGGGCTTAGTGTTAAAAGTGCCGTTGCGCAAAACACAGCGTCGAGCACCACTACTCAGATGGCAAGCGCTTCACAAAGCGCGCAAAGCCCAAGCATTAACCTTGAGTTAAAAAGTTCGGCCAGAGCATCGCTACAGGCTTTACTTGGTAAAATGAAACAATTTCGCGCAGGCTTCGAGCAAACCGTAGTCGATGCCCAGCAAAACGTAGTGCACGAAGCGCAAGGCACGCTAACAATGACGCGCCCCAATAAGTTGCGCTGGGAAACCACGTTCCCTGACGAAACTTTATTAGTTGCCGATGGTGAAGCGGTTTGGAATGTAGACACCTTTGTAGAGCAGGTCACCGTGCTTTCACAAGACAATGCTGTTAAAGATAACCCCATTGTTTTGCTAACCGCGACCGATGAAGCAACGTGGGCTAAATTTTCGATTAGCGAATTAAAAAGCGCATCGCTATCTGAAGGTGCGGGTAGTAAAGGGGTATTACGCAGTTATCAGATAACGCCTAAAGAGGAAGGCGGTCAAATTGTCACGCTTACTTTAACCTTCAATCAAGATAATGAGCTCGCTTCGCTTAATATGCTAGACGCGCAACAGCAAATCAGCACCTTAGTGTTTAATAATATTGAAACTCGCTTTCCTGTTGCCGCTGATACTTTTTCTGTTGAAATACCAGATAGCTACATAGTTGATGACCAGCGTTAATCAAGAATTTGCGCCGTTAGCGGCGCGTATGCGCCCTATCACCATAGAGCAGTACAGCGGGCAAGACCATTTGCTAGGCAAGGGTAAACCCCTTCGCAAAATGCTCGAAGCGGGCCACTGTCATTCAATGATTTTGTGGGGGCCGCCCGGCACTGGAAAAACCACCCTTGCAGAACTCATAGCTCAGTACACCAATGCCTCTGTCTTGCGCATTTCCGCCGTTACGTCTGGCGTAAAAGACATCAGAGCCGCCATGGATAAGGCTGAAGACAACGCAAGGTATAACCAGCGAACCCTTTTATTTGTAGACGAAGTTCACAGGTTTAATAAAAGCCAACAAGATGCCTTTCTTCCCTTTGTAGAGTCTGGGGTGGTCACCTTTATTGGCGCAACCACAGAAAACCCGTCGTTCGAATTAAATAAAGCGCTTTTATCTCGAGTACGTGTTTATGTGCTACAAACACTTGAACAACACGCGCTTTCTGAATTAGTCGATAGAGCATTAAGTGATACCGAAAAAGGTCTTGGCGACAGAGCCCTTGGTATTGATGATATAGCAAGAAACGCCCTTATAGATTTAAGCGGTGGTGATGCCCGGCGCCTTCTTACTTATTTAGAACTGGCCGCTGACTTCACAAGTGCTAACGAAATTACCGTTAGCGATATCGAGCATGCGGTAGGCGAGAAAGTTGCCAGTTACGACAATAAAGGCGATACCTTTTACGATTTAATCTCCGCTTTCCATAAGTCGGTAAGAGGCTCAGACCCAGATGCAGCTTTGTATTGGTATGCGAGAATATTAGACGGCGGCGGTGATGCGCTTTACGTCGGAAGACGTCTACTTGCCATTGCCTCAGAAGATATTGGAAACGCAGACCCAAGGGCCATGCAGCTTTGTATAAACGCGTGGGATACATTTCACCGCGTGGGGCCCGCAGAGGGTGAGCGTGCTATCGCACAAGCAGCAGTATATTGTGCATTGGCAGCAAAAAGTAATGCAGTGTATATGGCGTTTAATGAAGCCAAAGCACTAGCGCGCAAAACCTCCGATGCCCCAGTTCCCATGCATTTACGTAATGCGCCCACGTCACTTATGAAAGAGTTAGGCCACGGTGATGGCTATCGTTATGCGCACAATGAACCCAATGCGTTTGCGGCGGGAGAGTCTTACTTTCCGGAAAGTCTTGAAGGAACGCGGCTTTATAACCCCAATGATCGCGGATTAGAAAAAGCCCTTAAGGCCAAACGAGAATTTCTCGACACACTTAATGCGAGAAGTCACAATAAAAGGTAAAGTGCAAACCTGTACAGTGACTTATCGCTAAAACGTGTATTAGTCAAAAAGGGTCACTTCAACAAACAACTCACTTTAAAAAAATGCGCTAGGGAGTTATTCGTGCCTCAAGGGTTAGCTTTGTACTGTTTTATTGCCGCTGGCGGGGCGACCGGCGCATGTTTACGTTATTTTGTTACTACAAGTGTTGATTCCTTATTTGGAAAACACATGCCGTTTGGTACACTAACGGTGAATGTGGTGGGGTCGTTTGCACTTGCGTTACTTTACGGTGTTATTGAACGCTATGACTTGAGCGACTCTCCATACCGTGCACTTATCGGCGTTGGGCTTTTAGGGGCCTTTACCACATTCTCAACATTTTCCGTTGAAACCTTAACTTTATTAGAAAACGAGCTGTGGCTTAAAGCGGCAGCGAATGTATTTCTTAACGTTGGCGCCTGCTTGCTAGCTGGGTGGCTGGCCATTGAATTAATGAAAGGATAATTAGAAACACATGTTAGATCCAAAGTGTTTGCGAAGCGATATAGAACAAACAGCTAAGCGATTAGCTGCCCGTGGTTTTAACCTCGACGTAGCAGCTTTCAGTTCGCTTGAAGAAAAAAGAAAAACACTTCAGTCCAGAACACAGGATCTGCAAAACGAGCGTAATGTACGAAGTAAATCCATTGGTAAGGCAAAAGCGCAGGGTGAAGATATTGCGCCGCTTTTAGCTGAAGTGGGTAAACTTGGCGACGAGCTTGATGCCGCTAAAGCAGAGCTTAGCGAACTGTTAGAAGAAATTAATACCCTTACGCAAGGCATTCCTAATTTGCCGCATGAGTCGGTACCAGAAGGGAAAGACGAAGACGACAACGTTGAAATTTCCCGTTGGGGTGAGCCGCGTACGTTTGATTTTGAAGTAAAAGATCACGTAGACGTAGCTGAAGGCTTAAACAACGGCCTAGATTTCGCGACCGCGAGTAAGCTAACAGGCAGCCGCTTTGTGGTAATGCGTGGCGATATTGCTCGTTTAAACCGTGCGCTTGCTCAGTTCATGCTAGATACCCATACTCAAGAGCATGGCTATCAGGAAATGTACGTGCCTTATCTTGTCAATGCCGACAGCCTATACGGTACAGGTCAGTTGCCTAAGTTTGGTGAGGATCTATTCCACACTAAGCCAGCAACGGAAGAGGGGCAGGGGCTAAGTCTAATTCCAACGGCGGAAGTACCGCTAACAAACATCGCCCGTGATGAAATTTTAGATGCTAAAACGCTGCCTGTGAAAATGACGGCACACACACCGTGCTTCCGCTCAGAAGCGGGTTCGTACGGTCGTGACACCCGTGGTCTCATTCGTCAGCATCAATTCGACAAGGTAGAACTAGTACAGCTAGTTAAGCCAGAAGATAGCTTCGACGCGCTAGAAGCGCTTACTGGCCATGCGGAAGTTATTCTGCAAAAGCTAGAGCTACCTTACCGCAAAGTGTTGCTATGTACGGGTGACATGGGCTTTGGTGCATGTAAAACCTATGATCTTGAAGTATGGCTACCTGCACAGAATACTTACCGCGAAATCTCTTCATGCTCAAACATGCTGGATTTCCAAGCGCGACGTATGCAGGCAAGGTTCCGCAACCCTGAAACCAATAAACCTGAACTGCTACACACACTGAACGGTTCTGGTTTGGCAGTAGGGCGTACACTTGTTGCTATTTTAGAGAATAACCAACAGGCAGACGGTAGTGTTACTGTACCTAAAGCGCTTGTGCCTTACATGGCTGGTCAGGAAGTGATTAAGGCGTAGAGCGCTTGATTGACGAAGCGTTCATTAGCCCCCACTTGTAATCTGTAGACGTCCAAACAGCCAAGCAGATGATATCAAACGTATTACCGGCACCTAAGAAAGGTGTCGGTCATCTTACCTCCCTAACCCGTATAATATTTAATACTATTCGTCAATAGAGTCTTAAGAATTCTGCCAAAACAACTAATAAGCAAAATATATCCTATATATTCAAAAGCTTATAAAAGATATTTAAATTAAGGAAAGTTGTTTCAAATTGTAAATACGGTTTGTTTTTTAGCAAAATTCTCATATTTTTCATGCACTAATGTCACTACTGACATTTCTTTACATATCTAATCCAATTGGATAATGTTACTTGCCGCGTAACAAAAATGAAATATCAAATTTCATACGCGCCTTAAAAACATTGATTAATGAATCAACAATTGCGTTTGGGGATAAGGAAAATGTCCATCTTGGAATTTCCGTTTCCTCAACAAAATTCCAGGGAACACACATGTTTAAAAAAAACCTTATTACCAATGCGTTGCGAAATGCGGCGTTGATTGGTCTTGTAGGATCACTTGCCTATCCAGCAATGGCACAAGAAAATGCACCAGATGAAGAAGCCGTCGAAAAAATTAAAGTAACTGGGTCACGCATTAAACGTGCAGAGCTTCAACGCCAGCACCAATCGTTTCAGTAAGTGCAGAAGAATAAAGCGCTTCGGTACTCCGACTTAGGTAGTATCTGCTGAACTTCCTGCAATGCTGCAGGCTCAACCCTAATTGGTAACAACAATAGTAATGCCAATGCTGGACTGAGTTCGCCAGATTTACGCTCTCTTGGCGAAAACCGAACGCTAACGCTTGTTAACGGCAAACGCCACGTAGCGGGCTCACCATTTTCAAACGCGGTAGATACAGGCTCAATCCCCGCCGCTATGATCGAACGGATTGAAGTTATTACTGGTGGCGCATCGGCTATTTATGGTTCTGATGCGGTATCGGGTGTTATTAACGTTATCCTAAGAGATGACTATGAAGGCCTAGAGTTTAGGTTTGATGGTACTACCGATCTCGAAGGTGTTGGTAACAGAACTAACAACTTTAGTGCCCTATACGGTCACACGACTGACGACGGCAGAGGTAACATCACCTTCTTTGCAGAAAAGAACAACATAAACCAAGTTATGGAGCCTGATCTTCAACAGGCTGCCGCGTGGGGGACGATTGTAAACCCTGCAGATACAGGTGAAAACGATGGAATCGCAGATAGACTGCGTGTTCCGTTTGTTGGTTCAGAGATGATTAACCAGTTCGGCGTTATCAACCCATTTGGTGGTGGCCCTAGAATTACGTTTATGCCAGACGGCACACCTATGGACCAAGTATCTCGTCTAGAAACGAATAGCTTTGCGTTTGGTAGTTTTGACCAGCGTTATGACACAGTCTTCTTCGGTGAAGACTATGTTAACTACATCCCTGACCAAGAAACAGTTACGTTAGCAAGTACGTTCCGCTATGACATTACCGACAACGTACGATTTTATGGTGATGTTAAACACGTAGATAAGAAGATTGAGCAGCAATTCCAGCCTTCTTTCCGTTTTGGCGGTGTTTTTGTAGATGTCGAAGACAATGCATTCTTAGATGATTCTACGCGCTCACGTCTTCTTGATGGCGGCCAATCTGTGGTAGAAATGTCACGCTTCTTTACTGACATTGGTAATCGAACAGCGTCTAACGACCGTGAACTCTTCCGCTTCATCGGTGGCTTTGAAGGGTATTTCTCACTAAGCGACACCGAGTTCGACTACGACGTTTATTACACGCGAGGCGAAGTGTCGAACGTGCGTCGTACATTAAACGACTTAATTCCTACAAACTTCCTAGCGGCGCTTGATTCTGTAATTGACCCTGAAACTGGTCAAGCAGCGTGTCGTAGCCAGGTTCCAGAACTTCAGGGTGATGACTACGAGGACCCAGCGTTAGTAAACCCAGAAAACTGTGCACCGTTTAATCCATTTGGTTTCGGTCAAGCAAGCGCAGCTTCTGCAGACTTCATCGCTGGTGATGTGCAGCGCGAAGATGAAATCACTCAAGAAATGATTGGTGGAACACTGGCATTTGATTCTGCTGAATGGTTTGAACTTCCTGGTGGCCCGCTGGGTATCGCTTTGGGCTATGAATATCGTGAAGAAGAAGTTGAAACAACTACCGATGAATTAACGCAACAAGGCGTATTTACTAACGCTGCTACACCAAATTCCTTCGGTGGATATGATGTAAGTGAGTTTTTCGTTGAGCTTCGCTTACCTCTTCTTAGTGACGTTATGCTGGCAAAAGAGCTGTCACTTGATGCGGCATATCGTACAGCAGACTATTCACACGCGGGTAGTGCAGATGCATGGCAAGTAGGCTTTATGTGGGCGCCAATTGAAGATGTACGTATTCGCGGTACGGTAGGTGAAGCTGTTCGTGCGCCTAACGTGGACGAGGCATTTTCTCCTCAATCACCAGGTTTCGCAAATATCAACGACCCGTGTGATGCCGATAACATTAATGATGATCCAGATCGCGCGGCGAACTGTCTAGCTCTCGGTATTCCTGCTGGCTTTGAAGCAAATGATAACGTAAGTATCGAAACGGTATCAGGCGGTAATCCTGATCTATTCTCTGAAAGTAGTGAATCAAAAACGGTTGGTGTAGTTTGGACGCCAGAGTTCTTAGAAAACTTCTCCGTAACACTTGATTTCTATGACATTGAAATTGAAGATGCGATCACAGAAGTTGGTGCACAGGATATCCTAGATAACTGTGTTGATGCGACGGGTGGCCCTGACGCAGGATTCTGCTCGCAGATTGACCGTGACGAAAACAACGACGTGGAAGTTGTACGTTCAGGCTTTATCAATGCTTCGGCACTTAAAACGTCGGGCGTTGAGTTTCAGGTTCGCTATACTACTGAACTTGGTGATTTAGGACTACCTGGGGAGCTACGTTTAAACCTTCAAGGTAACAAAGTAAACGAACTTGAAGAGTATGCGTTCCAAGACCGTCCAGATGAGATTAACGTAGAAGTGGGTGAGGTAGGCGATCCTGAATATCAATTAAGAACAATTGTTGACTATCGTCTTGATGAGTGGAACTTCAACTATACGAGCCGTTTTATAGACCGCTCTGCGTTATTTGACGTTTCACCCGGTGCTGATTCGCCTGAAGACGTATCTCCAGCATTTGTTGGAAGTATTTGGACGCATGACTTTAGCATTGAATACACATACAACGAAAATGTTGATGTATATGTGGGCTTAAGAAACGCGTTCAATAAAGTACCACCTGGCTACACGTTCAATCCACTATATGATCTACTAGGTCGTAGATTGAATGCAGGAATTACTGTTCGCTTCGAATAAATACTGCTAAAAACTATGAGCCATCACTTTTATGTGATGGCTCTTTTTCTTTTACTTCCCTCAATATTTCTGTACTTTAGAGTCAATTCAGACTCTCGCTAGCGTTCTTTATGTGCGGATTTATTCAACGTATTACTGACTCACCAGATGTTATAGCGCTACTTGAAGAAGTAGGGCTAACACAAACCATTCCGCTTTTTGTCAACGAATCATCCTCAAGCAACGTTATTAACTTCTACCCAGCATTTGGCAAAGCGTCTGAACGACAAATTACCAATTTAATTATGTCTGAGGATAGCACCATAGATGCTACATGGTGGTTTGATGCCAAGCCCATTGGCGACACGTTAGAGATTGGCGATAGGACAACTTTTAATGCTCGTAACTTAGATAGCCCTTATTGGGGAAAGTTTATTCGAGAGCGACGAGCAGTAGTAGTGGCAACAGCGGTAGGGGAGTCAAACCCACTTGGAAAAGGAAAAGCGCATTATTTAATGAAGCCCACTAGCGGAGCATTGCTTATTGGCGCGGTGTACCGGCGATTTAGCAATGGGCTGTTTTCCTGTGCAGTAGTGACGCGCCCGCCCATGGATGGCTTTAGCCAATATCACGAGAAATCCATCCCTTGCTTTCTTCCTCATGATAGTCACGCTATTAATGCGTGGCTAACCGCTGACACACAAGGCCCATTAAATAATGAGGTAGAGTATATTTTGAATAACCCTCGTATTTATACCGACTTTGAAGTCACGCGAGTAAAGACGTTTAAAAGTGCTGAGGCAATCGGTGAAGCTAATATGTTAAAGGCTGAGGCAATCGCTGAAGCTAATATGTTAAAGGCTGACGAAAACCTCTAACTTAACTGACAAGCGAATAAAATTAAGGCGGCATTAACGACCGCCGCCTGTAATCATAGGTGTACCAAAGAACGTTTTATTTAAGGTAGGAAAGCAAGGTTTCCTCATCCGCACCTAAAACATTCTTTTTCACTTCTTTGTCGACGACTTCTGAACATTGAGATGACATTCCGTTTCTTAGTTTCCCTAGAAATCCTGGCCCACTAATAATATCTATAGAGCCTAGCGCACCTCGTTTACGCTCGCCATCTAGCCAGTCAGCAATGTCACTGGCAAATCGTTCATCTTCAAGTTCAGCGGCATCTTTTCGATTCATGCTATCGACACCTGGCACTTGCGAAGCGGGAGCCGATTGCCTACCGGGTTTATCCGTATAAATATCTTGATCGCTTGCTCCGCTAAACTCATTGTGCCATTTCTTTACTTCAACAAGTGCGCTTCCGTGGTTGGTATAGGTGTAAGCTGTGGCGTTGTCGTGGTTGGCCACAATTACGTAGTGTTTCTGAACTGTCATACAGCCTCCTATGTCCATTTATGTAAAACATTCACGTTTATGGTGTTCGGCAAAAGGCAAGTATGAAAAATATGCCTGAAACCCGAGATAAAACGCTAATGTAAAGAGGTTGTTGCAATATCAACACCAAGGCTAAAACAATTGACAATAGGGTGGCACTTCTAATAGCTACCTTGAATCAGGTTTCAACCCGAGCAGCAATTTAACGAGTACCTTTAGTAGAAGGCTAGTAGGTGGGTTTGACCCATGTTGATATGCCTGTGATGAGAGGAGAAAGTAATTTTATGGAATGTGCGAAAGAAAAAACGCCAGCAGAGGGGCGCTAGCGCTTTAAATATAATGCGTAATCGCCTTTACAAGCATTTCGCAGGTTTTGGTAATCCAGCCAATTTTGTGGCTTGCTTAGCCGGGCCTTTTTTAAATAATCGTTGAAGATAACGACTATTACCTTTTTCCGGTCCAAACTTATTGGCCATGGCTTTCACCAAGGCACGAATCGCTGGGCTGGTTTCGTATTCTTCATAGAATGCGCGCACGAAACGCACCACTTCCCAGTGGGCTTCGGTTAGTTCAATGTTCTCTTCTTGCGCCAGTAAGTCAACCATACCTTCTTCCCAAAGGGTATAGTCGAGTAAATACCCGGCTTTGTCTGTAGGGATCTCGTTCCCTTTATAATTAAAGCTATAGGTTTCTTGTATCATAAAAGGGGTATCCAGTGCTTATTTTTTGCTGATATGGCAGCGAGTTCCTTGTAGGAAATTGGATTAATAAATTCAGGCAGATTTGCGCCCCTAGTAGCCGCATCCGTACTGACAAACGACAGGTTAGGTGTTGATTTGATTTTTACCGCGCCTTTCACCGTATCTGTTACCGTGTCTTTTACCGTATTGGCGAGTTGTTCAAAAAACGCAGTGTTTAACGCTGGGGCGTAAACACCATCACCAACGAATACAACACAAGCATAAGGGGCTTGCTTTAAGGTTGCTATTAGCAGCTGTTTATCAGCGCTGCTCAAATTTGGCGTTGTAATAGTAATCAGCATTAGAATGTCACCACATGGTCAACGCTTTGTATAAGCGCAACTTTTTCTTCTGAGGTTATCCACTCACAATCTAGCTCGTCAATTAAACTTGTATTAGCAAGAACCTGGTCTATGTCGTAGGTATCTGCACTTGCTTTACACACAAAGCATTCTTCGATATCGAAAAATGGCATACTGGCTAAACGTTTGGTGTGGTTTTTCAGCCCTTTTGTAGACGTGGCCTTAACCAGCTGCAGTACACCTTGGTTTTCAAAGAGCACTTTTACCTCGTGCCCATAGTTTGTTGCAGCTAGCGCAAAATCTAAACCGTCTTGGCTTTTCGCATTGGAAAATGGGCTTTGTGTAAACCTAATAAGTAACTTTGCCATCAGAATTGCACCAGCCTATTGCACTCGTGAAGGGCAGTAAAAAACTCGCCTAAGCCAGCTTGCTCAAAGGGAGTAGTTAAATTTGCCTGTGCTATGCCGTTTTCTTTCGCTTCCATTTCACTGACAATACCGCGCTTGACGGCGGCTGTGATGCACACCATAAGATTTACGTTATGATCGGCAGCAAGGGCCTTCCAGCCGTCATAAGCAAACAGTTCATCCCCGGTTTCAACATCAAACTGTACAATGGTGTACACCTTCGCTGTAAAAGAAGACGTTGTTAACTACGTCGCCGTTATCTATCACGCCTTGTATGAAGGCGAGGGCGCGCAGAGCCGTGTCGCCTTCAAACGGTGATGAAGTAATAAGTATTGAATATTCTGCCATATAAATAAAAACACCCCAGTTAAGGGGTGTTTGTTCTCAAACCTTAAACGCCAAATTAATCGTCGCCGCCAAACGCACCTAGAAGGTGAAGAATAGAGGTGAATAAGTTGTATATGTTTAAGTATAGCGAAACTGTAGCGCGAATGTAGTTTGTTTCACCACCGTGAATGATACGGCTTGTATCAAACAAGATGAAACCTGACATTATAAACACAATCGCTGCACTAATTGCTAAGCTTACCGCTGGAACCGCGAAGAAGATGTTCGCAATTGCCGCAACAAGCACTACAACTAAACCTACAACCAAGAAGCCGCCCATAAACGAGAAGTCTTTCTTAGTGGTTAGGGCGTAGCCAGATAGGGCGAAGAACACAAGGGCTGTTGCACCTAGCGCTTCCATAATTAAGCCTGGGCCACCAAATGCAAGGTAATATTGCAAGGTGTAACCAAGTGACGCCCCCATCAAACCGGTGAATGCAAACACCCAGTAGATGCCAGACGCTGAATCAGCCTTTTTCTGAACTACAAATAGGGTAATAAAAGCGCCGATAGTCATAACAAGAGACATCATAGGAGAAATGCCTACTGCCATTGCTATACCAGCACAAACCGCACTAAACGCTAGTGTCATCGCAAGCAGCATATAGGTGTTGCGTAGAACCTTGTTCGTCTGCAATACCGATGGTTGAGATGCACTTGAATACATCGAACGTTGATCCATTGTTTCCTCCAACAGGACTTATGATATGACCAAAATGGTACACAATTATTTAGTGTATGTTGTATGGGTTTTAGTTCCCATTTTCAAGTAGTTTCAGATGAAAATGGTGTCAGGTGAATACAAAAACATCTTTTATACGGGCGAAACACGCTATTTGATTGAAATCTCAGCACTTAAACAATTTTTTTCATTTTTCGCTTTACAGTCATTAAAATATCATTAAGATACGCAGCACTTCAGGAGAGTTGGCAGAGCCCGGTTTAATGCACCTGACTTGAAATCAGACGTGGGGTCAAACCCACCGGGGGTTCGAATCCCTCACTCTCCGCCAAATACGAAAAGCCCGCACATTGTTGCGGGTTTTTTTATGCCTCTTTGTAAATTTAGACTTTCGTATAAGACCACAGTCGCATTGTTACATTCCATTCACATGTTTAGGCTTGCGTTTTCTTCGCGCAATCTAAAGGTGTTATGTGTCACAAGAAAGTTCCTCTTATCAAAAACTTCACAAATCAAGCAGTGAATTCTCATCTCGAGAAGACTATTTAAATCACGAATTACAAATCATTTCTCCAAAACGTTGGCGTTTAAATTTGCCGGGTAAAGACTATCGCGTTGAGTGGGAAGATTTTGTTCCGGGCATGGCAGCCACCATAGGTAAAATTGTTATGGTGGCCGCTGTAGTAGGCGCGTTTGCTGCGCCTCTGGGGTTATCACCAGAATTTGTTATTGAAAACGTGCGCTTTGAGCTTCTTATCGCTGCGGTTTTATTTGTGGTGCTTATTTCTGGCTTTCTCAACCCTTCGGCTAATCTGGCTGGCACACACGGGCCGCTTTTACCCCTAGTACCGCTCATCGTCGCTTCAGGCGGTCACCCAATGGCGCTGGGGCTCCTCATCGGTCTGTTCGGATTTATTCTTGGTATTACAAAAGGCGGTAGTATTCTGGCCAAGCTCACGAGTAACGGTGTATGTGGTGGGTTATTACTGTATTTAGGCTTCATCGGCATAACGGGGCAGGTGAAAAAACTCTTCGCCTGGGCTGAAAGCTTCGATATGGCGTATTTGGCTTTTGTGGTAATTATCGCAACAATTTTAATGTATGCATGGTTAGAGCACATTCAAAAGCGTTGGCTGGCAATTCCTTTAGGTGCAGTGATGGCAGCGGTGATTGCGTTTTCTTTTGGTGCACCCTTCGAGTTTAGTACATCGCCTGGCATGCCAAATTTAAACCCTGCATATTGGTGGGGCGAAAATACGGGATGGCAACTGGGGCTGCCGGATTGGTCTCACTTTATCGCCGTCCTTCCATTTGCGGTGTTGGCAGTATCTATGTGGTCGCCAGACTTTTTAGGGCATCAAGTTTTCCAAAAGCTTAGTTACCCTAAGAAAAGTGAACGAGCACATATGAACATCGATGACACCATGATCGCGGCGTCTAGCCGTCAGGCCGTCGGTAGCTTACTTGGCGGGGGGAATATTTCATCGTCGTGGGGGACCTATATTATTCCAGCATCCATCGCACGTAGACCCATTCCTGGTGGCGCATTAGTTACCGGGCTGTTGTGTGTTGTTGCGGCACTTTGGGGCTACCCTATGGACTTGGCTGTTTGGCCACCGGTATTGTGCGTTGCATTAATTGTGGGTGTGTTTTTGCCATTAATGGAGGCAGGCATGCAGATGACCCGCGAGGGTAAAACAACCCAGTCAGCCGCTTTAGTGGTTATCTCTTCGGTATTGGTAAACCCAGTATTTGGGTGGTCATTCACTATGTTGTTAGATAACTTAGGTTTGGTCGGTTGTAAAGATAGGGCCGGTGATCTTGGAAAAGCGGGGCGCTGGATTATTCCAGGTATCACTTTCTTGGTGTTGTGCACCGTTATGGCGCTTATTGGTATGTTCCCGGGGGTACCTGCCATTATGGAGACGTTTAGGCTTTAAGACGTTCTATTAAAAATCTGTGGAGCGTGGCGTTGATATACGCCGCGCTTACCTATCCCAAAAAGGAGTGTCTTCAAAGTAGTTGCAAAGAAAGTCGATAAAAACCCGCAGCTTATTTGATATTAATTTTCGGTGTGGGTATACCGCATACAGAGCGATAGACTGAGGAATATACTCGTCAAGTATAGAAACTAGCTCTCCTTTTTTTAAAGCTTCGCCAACTATAAAGGTAGGTTGAAGCACATAGCCTTCACCTTGCTTAGCCACATTTGTCAGCACCTCTCCATTATTTGCGGTGAGCTTTGGAGGCGACTTTTGGGCGTTAGCTTTTAACGCAGCAATAAGTTCTGACTGATTATTGTCATAATTTACATACGAGTATTCTAAATAGTGCTCGGGCTTTAAGTCGCTTGGGTGTAAGGGACGACCATACTTTTTAAGGTATGCGGGTGACACGCATAGCGCTAAATTAATAGTGGTGATCTTTTTAGCCACTAAGCTAGAGCTGGCAAGATGACCGGCGCGTATTGCAACGTCAAACCCTTCGTCAATCACATCAATCTTGCGGTCGTTAAGCTGCAAGTTAATCGATACATGTGGGTGAGCGTGTTGAAAAGCCCCTATTGCCCCTGCTAAATGTAAAGTAGAAAAGGATACGGGCGCACTGACATGTAAAGTACCTTTGGCCTGCGTGTTAAAAAGGCCTAGCTGGCTTTCCATATCATTAATGCTTTCAAGAATATGGTTTGCGTGTTGCAAACACTGACGCCCCGCCTCTGTAAGATGAATTTTTCGGGTTGTTCTATTAAACAGCCTAGTATCTAAGTGCTTTTCAAGCTGTGCAACATATTTGCTTACAAGCTGGTTCGATGTATCTAAGCGTACCGCGGCTTTAGTAAAGCTGCCTTCATTTGCGACTACCACAAACGTTTTTAACAGGGTCAATCTATCCATTTTTCTTCTCTATTTCCAATGCAGTGTTGGTAATAATTCAATATTTCCATTCTTTATTCAACGACTGTTGGTAACTATTCTATGCGGTAACGGTAAGCGCAGTTGAAGTTGGCGTGTTTAGCACTAATCACGTCTGTTTTGAAACTGAGGTGCTCCAACATCATTAACGTAAACACAAGAGAGGAAACGACAATGAACAATACGCTGTTAAAAACCATTTTTACATCAACCAATAGTGTGGCAAGCCTTGTATTGCGGGTGCCTGTGGGCATTATTTTAGCGGCGCACGGTGCACAGAAACTATTTGCATGGTTTGGGGGTTACGGCCTGGAAGGAACAGGGCAGTGGATGGAGAGTATTGGGTTAGCACCGGGCTTTTTAATGGCGCTTTTAGCGGGTAGCGCAGAGTTCTTCGGGGGATTAGCGCTTCTAATTGGTTTTCTCACACGACCTGCTGCATTAGTCAGTGCTTTTACTATGGTAGTGGCTATTTTCAGCGTGCACGCTTCAAACGGTTTGTTTATGAGCAACAATGGCTATGAGTTTGCGCTTTCACTACTTGCCGTAACCGTTGCACTAGTCGTTCAAGGGGGCGGAAAATTCTCTGTCGACTCATTAATTAGTAAAACGTATTTTTCTAAAGCATAAGGACCACAATAATGACTGGGCCTACCCGAATTTCAACGGCGTATATCTCTCATGGTGGAGGCCCACTTCCACTGCTAGAGATACAGTCGCAAGAGGGGGAAATGCAAACTCGCTATCACACGGAAATGATTGAGACCCTTATAACGTTACCTCAGGAGATAGCAAAACCCGATGTGATCATTGTTATAAGTGCACATTGGGAAGAAGCTGTGGTTAAAGTAACTGCCGGCCCCAAACCAGATTTAATTTACGATTATTATGGCTTTCCGGAGCAGGCTTATTCACTTAAATATCCGGCAAAAGGTAATGCTGAATTTGCAAATAATATAGTTAACGGTTTGAACACAAGGGGAATAACCGCGAAAGCCGAGCGGACACGCGGATTTGACCACGGCATGTTCATTCCACTTAGTATAATGTACCCCGCGGCCGATATTCCTTGCGTACAAGTCTCTTTAGTTACTGGCTCAAACAAAAGGCGCGATGCGCAATTTCACATTTCTTTAGGCAAAGCGCTAAAAGAGATTATTGATAACATCGGCGCTTTCGAACATGTTCTGATATTGGGTTCTGGTTCGTCGTTTCACAATATGCACGGCTTTTTCGATAGCTCTGAAGAGGCATTGCATAAGGCTACGCGTTTCAACAATTGGTTACAGACCACGATGCGCTCCAGCGCATATAGTGAAGTTGAACGTAAATCCAGGCTTGTTGAATGGTTTACCGGGCCTGAGGCACAGTATGCTCACCCCAAAGAAGAGCATTTATTGCCACTACATGTTTGTTATGGGGCAAATAACAAAGCGGTAGATAACGCATTTTCACTTACATTGTTAACCAAGCCAGCGAGTATGTTTTTGTGGAAAGGGTAAGGCATATGGCATTACTCAGGCGAAAAATTGACGACAGTGAATTAAATTTTAAACACATTGCTTATCAATTGTTCGGTTGAACCGTGTTACGAAAATAAGTGCTTTACACCTTCGGTTAAATCATTAAGATACGCAGCACTTCAGGAGAGTTGGCAGAGCCCGGTTTAATGCACCTGACTTGAAATCAGACGTGGGGTCAAACCCACCGGGGGTTCGAATCCCTCACTCTCCGCCAAATATGAAAAACCCGCACATGTTGCGGGTTTTTTTATGGGTCAAATAAAACCTTTATAAAGTGAGGGTGAGAGCCCCCGTTGTTCGACCAATCGTCGGGAGCGATTTGTGCCGCCGCAGGCGCCCGAAGGGTCGGGTACAGGACGTACCCGAGCACATCCCTCACTCTCCGCCAAATACGAAAAANCCGCACATGTTGCGGTTTTTTTTATGGATTCAATTAAGCCTCTAAAAAGTGAAGTTAAGCTCCCCCCGTTGCGTTTTATTTTGCTTCAAGATAAATCGACTGGACACCGCGTCAATTGGGTTAGGCGAGGTGTACGCTGAAATTTTTTATGATCTCAAGTGGTCTCTATTTTGTAATGAGAGAACATTCCACGAAAAATCTCTGTATGTCGCGCTTTGTTCACAAAAAGCTGCTACAAATAAATAGAGTAACAATCAACTGAATTAACGCTGCTTTATTGGGGTATTCCTGCTTCTTTTAATGCAATACTATTATTGTGCAGTTGGTAGTACATAAAAATAATATGAGAGGACATTATGCAGGCTTTGCCCACGCTAAATCTTAGGGAAGGATCAGTCGAGCAAAAAAGAGAGGAAATAAAAAATTATTTCCTCGATTCTTTTAATACCTATGAGTCACTTTTTTCCTGTCTTAAAAGCGACGAGGTATTCTATCAACGCCCTGAAAAACTTCGTCACCCTCTGATTTTTTATTTCGGCCATACTGCAACGTTTTTCATCAACAAACTTGTGTTGTCAAAGGCCATTAATGAGCGGATAAACCCTAAGTTCGAGTCTTTGTTCGCCATAGGTGTGGACGAAATGAGTTGGGATGACTTAAACGATGAAAATTACGATTGGCCACAGGTTGAAGAGGTGCGTCAATATCGAAATCAAGTACGCATCTTAGTTTGCGATCTCATTGATACTATGCCGTTCAGTATGCCTATTGATTGGGAAAGCCCTATGTGGCCCGTAATTATGGGTATAGAACATGAACGGATCCACTTAGAAACCTCTTCTGTACTGATAAGACAGTTACCCATTACCTCGGTGCGCTCCCATTCTGATTGGCCTGTGTGTACCGATTTCAAAACAAATGTAGAGGAATTAGAAAGTAATACACTTGTTCCCGTCTCTGCACAACACGTTGTGAATGATAAACCTTGGGATAGTGAATACTATGGCTGGGACAATGAATACGGCCTTCAACAGGAGTCAGTAAGTGAATTTAGTGCGTCACAATTCCTTGTAAGTAACGGTGAGTTCCTAACTTTCGTCAAAGCAGGTGGGTATGAAAACGCAAAGTACTGGGAAGGTGAAGGCAATAAGTGGCGTGAGTACACCCAAGCCCAGCACCCAGTGTTTTGGATTAAACAGGGTGATGGGTATAAGTATCGAAGTATGCTTGAAGAACATCCACTTCCACTAGACTGGCCGGTAGATGTTAATTACCACGAGGCAAAAGCCTTTTGTAATTATAAAAGTGAGCAAACTGGTGAGCTTATTCGCTTACCTACCGAAAATGAATGGTTAGCGCTACGCCAGTATGCTGGGGTTTATCAAGCGGTTTATGGCAGCGAATTTAATATAGCGCTGCAAAAGTATGCGTCTAGCGAACCTGTTAACGTAAACCAGACAGGGNTTTTTTTTTGATGTAGTCGGTAACGTTTGGCAATGGACTGAAACGCCTATTTACCCGTTCGATGGCTTTAAAGTTCACCCCCTGTATGATGACTTTACTACACCTACGTACGACAATAAACATAACCTCATCAAAGGCGGTAGCTGGGTTTCTGCTGGTAACGAGGCAATGAAAGATAGTCGCTATGCATTTAGACGCCATTTCTTTCAGCATGCCGGTTTTAGATATGTACAAGGAAAGCGAGTAATAGCAGTGAACGACTTTGACTATGAGAGCGATACACAAATATCGCAGTACAGCGAATTCCACTACGGCGACGAATACTACGGCGTTTCTAACTTTGCAAAGGCAAGCGCTCAGTTCTGTATTAACGCAATGCAGGGGCGTAAGCATACTAAGGCTTTAGACTTAGGTTGTGCGGTAGGCCGCTCTACCTTTGAACTGGCTACGCATTTTGATCATGTAGATGGTATCGATTTCTCTGCGCGTTTCATTAAAACGGCGTTTGATATGCAAGAGCGCGGCGAAATTCGCTACCATTTAATTGAAGAAGGCGAGTTAACGTCTTTCAAAGCGCGCAAACTCTCGGCCTTAGGTCTTGATCAGACTAAGGATAAGGTTACATTTGCTCAAGGCGATGCGTGTAACTTAAAGCCTCAGTTTACTGGGTACGATCTTATTTTTATGGGCAATCTAATTGATAGAGTATACAGCCCTAGAAAAGTGTTAAGCGACATGGCCATGCGCCTCAACAAGGGTGGTTTGCTGATTGTAGCTAGCCCTTTCACTTGGCTTGAAGAGTACACCGAACGAAGCGAATGGCTAGGCGGCTATAAAGATGAGAACGGTGAGACCTTAAGTTCAACCCAAGCATTAGAAGACGCATTGGGTAATGGATTCAAACGCGTAGGAGAGCCTACTGAGATTCCGTTTGTTATTCGCGAGACTAAACGTAAATATCAGCACACGTTATCTGAGTTTAATGTGTTTGAAAAGCTAGACTAATACAGCAAAAAAATTGAAATGTGTCGTGAAAGGCTGAGACAAGGAACGAATAAAACGGGATTGGCTCAGCTTATTTACTCACAACCTCACTAGATACAACCGAGAAGGGCAGTGAAAGCGTGGACCTGGAGTTACAACAACTTTCTTTGTTTTCGTCGTTACAACATGAATTTATGCCTTACAAGGATGTATGGCATTCACCATCTCATCTGAGACGTGACAAAACGCGATTAAAGTATTCTGCCATACTACGCCGGTTCAACATTCCCTCAAGTCATCATACACAAACCACGTTTTCTGAACTAAGTCCTATCGCAATGTGGATTGCCGATATGGATATTCCACCTTGTGCTTATATAATCAGTGCCGTTAGCAATAATCTACGCAGTACCTATGGTTATCAGTCCTGTGATATTGGTGATGCGGTTGCAACTTGGTATGAACGCAGCAGATCCCCTAATTATAATTACAAAGTTGAAAACACAGACATAGTGGATGTGGCGAGCGTGATTAGTGCTGTCGATGTGGCCCTTCGCACGTTTTGCCAGTCAGGTGATAAGGTAATGGTACTGACGCCTACCTACGAGCCACTGACATCATCCATCAAGCGCAATGGCTTAAAGCCTGTTTATATTCGATGTACAGAATCTCTGTCATCACCCAAGGCAGACCTTGATGACGTTAGTCGATGTCAAAGCTTAGTCAAAGATGATTCACATGCTCAAGGTTGTAGCGGCGATAATACTGAACGCGCTGCGAGAAGCAGTATTGATTTATCTTCGCTTGATAAGTCTGCGACAGCCTTTGTTATATGCCATCCTAATAATCCAACTGGCACTGTATTATCGCGCGTTGAGCAGCAAGCGGTTTTTGAGTTTTGCTTGCAGCACAACATTTTGTTGATAACAGACGAAGTGCACAGTGAATTTGCCTTTAACTCGGCAGATGAGCCTACGATTATTTCAATGTTTGGCCTAGACAATCAAGGCGAGGTCAATAAGCTCGACTCTCAAACGGAAAAATATAAAAAGCCCTCTGTTTTACCGAGGGCGATTCATTTGAACAGCGTTTCAAAGGCATTTAACTTAGCCAGTATTCCGGGTGCTTCTTATGCGGTGATAAAAGATAAACAAACCAGAGAAACGTTTGCAGAAGCCATTAGTGCTAAGCACCTTAATGCCAGCAATCTAGGCAAAATTGCACTAATTGCTGCCTACAGTGAAGGTAGCACTTGGTTGGACGAGGTAAAGGCGGCGCTAAGTTTTAATAGAAAGCTGGTTAAACGCTTTTTTCAACACTACGGTATTTCGGTTAAATTTACGATGGGACGTGCGGGTTATTTTCTGTGGTTAGATCTAAAAACCTTTAACGCAACGTGTTCTCACTCTTCGTTATCGTCGTCTATGGATTCTTATGAAACCGTCACCAATAACCATACACGGGGCCAATACCCTCAAACCTCAAACGACAAGCCCGCGTCAATCAAGCGTTCGCTTCCATTGTATTACTCTCCCGCTAGAACCGTTGAAGACTGTATTGAACGAGGCGTAATTGGTAATGACGGTGCGCCTTTCGGTGCACCAGATCACATTCGGCTCAATATTGCCTGCCATCCAGCATTAATTGAGGAAGCATTATTGCGCCTATGCTTTATTCCTCAATTTAAGTAACGCTCATTTCTCCGCCTTTATTCTTTTTATTAGAAAGAAAAACTCAATTTTATGACATTTTATTTCGAATAAATGGAATTAAGATAAGGTTAAGAGCGTAAGCCCTAGTTTCTAGAAGATGTATTGAGCTTTTAGCGCTATGGCTTACTAATAGTGTTATGCGAAGAGAACGTAATGATTTATTTCAGGCTGGCAAATGAAAGAGGGTTGGTAGACTCTGGTTTGATTTACCAATTTAACTGGCTAAAAGTAATCTAGATCAATAATTTATTTCAAAATGTGTAACTTCACTTCACGTATGCTTATCTCGTGGTATGATGACTTGGTTAAGATTTAAAGCTGTTTAAGATGCGCAGTTATAAAAGTTGCCGGGTTTAAATCCCGTCGAAAGTAAAAATGAAGTCAGTGAGATACTAGAGTGATAAAAATAATCCTAGCAGACGACCACGACTTGGTCAGAACAGGGATACGCCGGATACTGGAAGATGTGGAAGACTTCACGATTCTCGCAGAAGCGAAAAACGGTGAAGACGCGGTACAGAAGTGCCGTAAAAATGCCCCAGATGTGGTACTCATGGACGTGAATATGCCCGGGATAGGCGGGTTAGAGGCAACGAAAAGAATTGTTCGTATGTCTGAAAACACTCGGGTGATTTGTGTTTCTATGCACAAAGAAAGCCCCATTCCTATGCAAGTGATGGACGCGGGCGCGTATGGGTTTCTCTCCAAAGACGCTGAACCCAAAGAGGTAATTCTTGCCATTCGTAAAGTAGCGGCAGGACAGAAATACCTTGATAGCGAAGTTGCCAATAGTATTGCTATTGGCAAGTTATTGCCCAGTTCAGATAATCCATTTGACGATTTATCGAGTAGAGAACTTACCATAGCAATGCGATTAACCGAAGGGCACAAAGTGCCTGATATCGCTCGCGAGCTTAGTATTAACTCTAAAACGGTTAACACCTATCGTTATAGAATGTTTCAAAAGTTAGGCGTGAATTCTGACGTAGAGTTAACGCATTTAGCCTATCGTCATAAACTTATCAATCCTAACACCTTTTAAGCGTCGCTAGACGCACAACATTAAGGTGATTATGTCTGCATTCGATTCAGCAGCATTTCTTAAAAATTTAACCTCTCAGCCTGGCGTGTACCGCATGTACAATAGCCAGGGTGAGGTTATTTATGTAGGAAAAGCGAAAAACCTAAAAAAGCGTGTATCCAGTTATTTCCGTACCCATTTGGATAATGCCAAAACCCGTTCGCTCGTCAGTCAGATAGCGGACATGGATGTCACGGTGGTAAACAGTGAGACCGAAGCGTTCTTACTGGAAAATAATTTCATTAAGAAATACAAACCGCGTTACAACGTGGTTATGCGTGACGACAAATCATACCCTTTTATCTTTTTATCTGACCACGAACATCCACGGCTGTCATTTCACCGTGGCCCTCAAAAGAAAAAAGGGGAGTATTTTGGCCCATATCCAAGCGCATGGTCGGTACGCGAAAGTTTACGCTCTATGCAGCGAATATTTCCTGTTCGTCAGTGCGAAGATAGCTATTATCGCGCGCGCAGTCGGCCTTGTCTTCAATATCAAATGCAGCGCTGCAGTGCCCCTTGCGTTGAAGGGTACGTCAGCGACGAAGAATATAAAGAACAGGTTAACTTTGCCCGCTTGTTTCTAAAAGGCAAAAATCAACAAGTGATTGGCGAGCTGGTGGAGAAGATGGAGAAGGCTAGCGAAGCGTTAAACTTTGAAGCCGCGGCCCGCTATCGAGACCAAATAAATGCGCTAAGAAAAGTACAAGAGCGACAATGGGTTGCCGGTACTCAAGACGAAATGGATGTGTTTGGTTTTGCGCTTAAAGGCAATATGGCCTGTATCCAAGTTATGTTTATTCGAGAAGGACAACTACTAGGCAGTAAAGCTTTTTTTCCTAAAGTGCCGAATATCGCCGATGAACAAGAAGTTTTTGAGTCTTTCTTTCTTCAGTTCTACCTTGCAGGAAACAAGGTTATACCCAAGCAAATAGTGCTAAGCAATTCATTAAACGATGAAGAGGCGATTGCCAAAGTGTTAGCCAGTGAGGCTGGTCACAAGGTCCATTTCTTTAAAGGGGCGAGGGAAGAGAAGCGTAAATATCTACAGCTTGCGCAATCAAATGCACAAGCTGCGTTAGATGCACAGTATAGTCAGCAAAAGTCTGTATTTGCCCGATACCTTGACCTAGAAGGCGCGCTAGAAGTCGATACGCCTATTCAGCGTATGGAGTGTTTTGATATATCGCACACCTCTGGGCAACAAACGGTTGCTTCTTGCGTGGTGTTTAATCGCGAAGGCCCCCTTAAAAGCGACTATCGACGTTACAATATAGAAGGGATAACCCCAGGCGATGATTATGCTGCGATGGCCCAGGCTCTGAAACGTCGGTATAAATCGGTAAAAGAGGTGCAAAAAATCCCTGACCTTCTTTTTATTGATGGTGGTAAAGGGCAACTGGCACAAGCCGAAGCGTTTTTTGAAGAATGGCCACACGACAAAAAGCCCATGCTGTTGGGTGTAGCTAAAGGCACCACGCGTAAACCCGGGTTAGAAACCCTAATTTTAGCGGGAAGTCATGAAGTGCTGCCAATGGACAGTCATTCGCCCGGGCTTCACCTTGTTCAACACATTCGCGACGAATCTCACCGCTTTGCCATAACAGGGCACCGTAACCGTCGACAAAAGGTGAAAACAACGTCGAGCTTAGAAAGCATTCCGGGTATAGGCGCTAAGCGAAGACAAACCTTGCTTAAGTTTATGGGAGGCCTTCAGGGTCTGAAAAAAGCCAGTAAGGATGAAATTGCAAGTGTACCCGGTATCAGCCAGGAACTGGCCGATACAATTTACGACCACCTCCATCAATAATTGACGGAGTGACAAGCAATGCATTGCAAATTAAGGTAATGTGTTACACAAATGAAAGGCATAGAACTTTCAAGCTATAGCGCTAAACGCCCATAGAGGCATAACACTGAGACGTACTTTTTATGTGGACTGTTCCAAACTGTATTACTTTATTTCGAGTAATCCTTATTCCTGTTTTTGTCGTTGTATATTTTCTTGATTGGAAGTGGGCGCATGAAGCCGGCGCATTTATCTTTTGGTTAGCCGCCATCACTGACTGGTTCGATGGCTATCTCGCTAGAAAGCTTGAGCAATCTACACCCTTTGGTGCGTTTTTAGATCCAGTAGCCGATAAGCTTATTGTTGGTGCTGCGCTACTTATGATCACGCATAGTTATGCGACACTTTGGATAACGATACCGTCTATTGCGCTTTTAGTGCGTGAAATTTATGTGTCTGCGCTACGAGAGTGGATGGGATCGAATGGTGTAAGAGAAGCAGTTAAAGTGTCTTTTATTGGAAAAGCAAAAACAACGGCTCAAATGTTAGCCTTAATTGGGCTCTTATCGGGCCTTGAAACCTTTATGGGCTTTCCAATTTATTGGGTTTCTCTAGGTTATATTCTTTTATATCTCTCTGCAGTGCTGTCAATTTGGTCAATGTTTGTTTATACAAAAGCAGCGTGGCCACACCTTCGAGGAAGTGCAATAAAGTAAAATTGATCGCGGTTTAATCAAAGTGAATAAAAAAATAGCAAACGATCATAAAAAACCGCATTTATCTCAATTTAAACACTTTTTTGTGTTGACAGTTTTGAATGGGTAGGTAGAATGCACCCCACATTTCGAGAGGACATCAACCAAACGAAATGGTCGATTAAGACGTGCGGGAATAGCTCAGTTGGTAGAGCACGACCTTGCCAGGTCGGGGTCGCGAGTTCGAATCTCGTTTCCCGCTCCAATCTCTTAGAGAGAAGTTTTAATCACGCGCCAGACGCATCTGGCGGAATGGCAGAATGGCTATGCAGCGGATTGCAAATCCGTCTATCTCGGTTCGACTCCGGGTTCCGCCTCCATACGCTGCAACGCAGCATCAGGTTCTACGCCTGACACCTTTGCTGAAAAGCAACCCGATGCCCGGGTGGTGAAATTGGTAGACACAAGGGATTTAAAATCCCTCGCTGGTAACAGCGTGCCGGTTCAAGTCCGGCCCCGGGCACCATTTCATAGTTTTTAATAGTTTCTTACAGTCAATTTCACACTCTAAACTCCCTATTTATCAGTATTTACAGTGTCTACCTGTATATTGTCGTCTATTGTCATCTCGTGGTACATGGTGCTACATTCGGTGCTACACAGATTCAATTACGACTAAATAGCACCAGCAAGTAAGCATGTTGGTAGCACCAGTCGATTAATCAGACGATAGGTAGCACCACATGCCCTTAACAGACATTCAAATAAAACAAGCTCAAGCAAGCACAAAGGATATTTGGCTCACTGATGAGAAGGGCCTGCGCTTGCTCGTGAAAAAGAATGGCTCTAAGTACTGGCGTCTTAAGTATCGTTTTCAGGGAAAACAAAAGACATTGGCAATTGGGGTTTACCCAGAGGTGTCACTAAAGGATGCACGAGAAGCAGTTTCAGAAGCTAGAAGACAATTAAGAGATGATATTGACCCTAGCGCTATAAAGCAGGAAAAGAAGCACCTTTCTTCTGTAAGCGAAATAGAACTGTTTAACACTCAAGCACGGCTTTGGTGGAATAAGCAAAAGGGCCAGTGGAGCGAGGGCCATGCTGCCCGAATTTGGACACGCTTAAATGATAATGCGTTAAAGACGCTAGGCAAGCGGCCCATTGGTGAAATCACACCTCAAGACATAATTAGAACCGTTCAAAAAATAGAAACGCGTGGAGCGCTCGATGTTGCTCAAAGAGTACTTCAAGACATTAGGCGCGTTTGTCGTTTCGCTGTACAGACTGGCGTTCTACTCCATAACCCTGCTTCTGAGTTATCAGGAATACTGGAAAAGCGTAAAACATCGCATAGGGCCTCATTACCAAGGGAAGAATTACCACAGTTTCTACGTGATTTAGATGCTTACCACCAGCAAGGCCGCTTACTTACCAAGCTAGCTATTGAACTGTTGGTACACACTTTTGTAAGACCTGGTGAGTTAGCCGGTGCCCGTTGGGATGAATTCGACTTAGAAGAAAAGCTATGGCGCATACCAGCGCATAGAATGAAAATGAAGTCTGATCACATCGTGCCACTTTCTAGGCAAGCACTTGCAGTATTAGAAAACACCAAGCCGTTCAGCGCTCGTTTCGAGTTCGTTTTTCCTTCTGAAAGAGATAGGTTTAAGCAAATGTCTGACAATACTATGCGGATGGCTATTTTTCGCATGGGCTACGATGGTGAAACTAAAGGCAAAAGCAAGGCTAACCCACATGGGTTCCGTGCTACTGCATCTTCAATACTAAATGAAACTGGCTTTAACCCAGACGCAATAGAGCGTCAGCTTTCACATATGGAAAGGAATGGGGTTAGAGCTGCTTACACGCACCATGCTCGTTACTTAGAAGAACGTAAAGAAATGATGCAATGGTGGAGTGATTACTTAGATAGTCTTAAGAATAACGGTAACGTTACGCCCATTTTTAAAAAACAAGCCTGATGAGTGTCGTGCAGGGTCAATTAACTACGGTAGGGAATTAATATGGAAATCAATAACAGATTGAAGAATTACTTAGACGCAGGTGAGCATGAGAGCCAGTTACTAGCGTTCACCAGTTTGTATAACACCATGCAGCTTGTTATAGATGGTGGTCGCAGCTATACAGACTCACAGTCTAAAACGTTATCAGAAACGCTCAGCTTAATGTTACCCGCATTTAAAAGTACGTTAACCCAGCTTGAAAGCATTGGTAAGGGTGATAGTTCTAAAGATCTAGCGTTAATCATTAGGACAAGAGAAGCTTCAAGCGCCCTAGCAGATGAAATGCTGGGAATTCTAGAAAACGGTGTATTCCAACAAAAAGATTCATCTGCAGAGTACCAATCTTTTAGAAGTGCCTGTTATAGCGTTAGTTCTCAGATATGTGACGCTTCACACGAATATCATGCGATTCTTCACAAGTATATCGACCCTGACTATAACGTGCTGACTATCACCGCAGCTTAGCCTTATAAACTGGCGCTAGGGTAGCTCCCGAAAAGTGACCCCAATCACCTGTGCCAGTTCCTCTTTATGGGATTCCGTAGGGGTACGGACGTGAAATCTAAGCAACAATCAAAACAAACTAATCTCACAAAAGACTATGTATTCTCTGAAAGCATTAAAGGGCAGGAATTGAGAACTGAGTTAGACATTTTACTCAACTCTGTGTTCTCTGATTTTGCATTTGATGAAAACAATTCTCAGCCTGATAAAGCAAGATTGAAGAAACTTGATGCCAATATAGGGTTACTAGAAACACTAAACGAAAAACTTCGGATTCATAACGACAAACATTGGATACCGAACGATAAAATCGATTCAATGTTAAAAGCTTTAAAGGTGTCATGTGAAAATGAGTTGCCTATAGCGTCTTCTTTACTCTTGGCCACTGTTCTAATTAAAACGGTAGCTATTCCTGATGCTGAGTTACTTAAATTTGCTTACGACTTTGGCAAGCTCGAAGGAGTTAGGGAGGCGGCATCTCAAAGCAAGAAAGGTGACAGCCATAAAAGACAAGTAGCTCTATACTTGTTCAATGCACTGTGTAGAGAAGCTGGCCACGTGTTAACAGAGGGGCAGCTTCTGAAACACATGATAGCAAAAAACTACACCAAGCAATCACCACTTACGATAAGCACCCCCTTAAGCGCTGAGATATGGCGCGAAACCACCAGCAAGGGAAAGAGACTATTTATAAGAACATCGCATGACGGTGAAGTGTGGAGCTTAGCGTACCCTACATATACAAGAGAATATAAAAAGCTCGTTACGCTAAGTGATTAAATGATTTATGTACCCAAGAAATAAGGGGGAACGCGATTCCCCCTATTTTTTTGCTGAACAGAATTACAAATTTTAGGGGATTCACGACCCCCCTAGTCAAAATTTTATATGTTGTTACTCCCGTACACGTCTAGAAACCTAAGAGAGTAATAACTATGGAAAACTCAGTACAAACCATCAACGACCCTATTCTACGAATGTCCGATGTTGAGAAAACAGTGGGCTTAAAGAAACCAACAATCTACAAGCTCATCAAAAAAGGTGAGTTTCCACGTCAAATCAATCTAGGCGGTAGAGCAAGCGGCTGGCTTCTTTCAGAAATCAATCAATGGAAAGCTGAGCGTATAGCAATATCACGGGGGCAGTAATGCAAAAGACTATCCCGTATAAGCCTGATCACTTCTATTTTCTGGGATCTACTGTAAATCAAGTTATAGGCTTTCGAGCTGCTCGCGGTACTGGTGACGTGGTCAACCAAAATCACACAACCCAGTTAAGCCGCTTTTTGTAAGTTAGCCATGTCAGCCTCATATTGATTTGGACTCTTGTAATCCAGATATGAGTGCATTCGCTGACTGTTATAAAACATAGTGATGTATTGCAGAATATCCTGCTGGGCAGCACGGCGACTCTGGTAGTGACGCCACTGCACTCGCTCTTGTTTCAATGTGCCGAAGAAGCTTTCTACGACGGCATTGTCCCAACAATCACCTTTCCTGCTCATGCTACCTGTTACCTTGTATTGCGTCAGTAACTGTCTAAATTGTCGGCTTGCGTATTGAGAGCCGCGATCCGAATGATGTATCAGGCCCACTTTAGGTTTACGTTGCCACAAAGCCATCGTTAAGGCATCACACACAAGCTGGGCATTCATCCGCGATGCCATACTCCAGCCCACGATTTTTCGTGAGAATAAGTCAATCACTACGGCCAGATACAGCCAGCCTTCTTGCGTCCAGATGTAGGTAATGTCAGAGACATACGCCTGGTCTGGCTTTTGAGCATCAAAGTCGCGTGACAGCACGTTATCGAAGACAGGTTGCTGATGGTCGCTGTTAGTCGTGACTTTGTATTTTCTACGTCGTCTGACGCTCACTCCAGCTTCTTTCATCAAGGCTCTCGTTCGCTGTTTTCCAACCGGATAACCAAGCGAATTCAACGCGCGTTTCATACGTCTTACGCCATAGGTAAAGTCACTGGCATCTGCTACTTTCTGTACCCACTCAATTAACTCATCATGTTGCGGATCCGGTTCAATGTGTTCCTTGCGTCGCACGGCACTATAGTAATTACAGCGACTGACACCAAGAATCTCGCACATCAGGCTAATCGGCCAGGTCTTCTTATGTTGGGTGATGAAACCGTATTTTACTTGGTTTCTTTGGCAAAGAAGACCGTTGCCTTTTTTAAGATCTCTTTCTCCATTTTCAGGCGCTTATTCTCTGCTCGCAGTTGGCGAATTTCTTCCTGCTCGGGCGTCAACTTACCATTGCCACGAAATGCGTGAGCCCCTTCTGATTCTTGCTCTTTAAGCCAGCGGCCTAACATATTGGCACTGATACCAAGACTGCGAGCAGCCTCAGTAATCTTGTAATTTTGTTCTGTAACCAGACTCACCGCATCCAGTTTGAATTCTTTCGAGTAGCTTTTTCGGGTTTTCATATACACTCCAGTTGAGATAATTATCTCTTAACTGGGTGTGTGAATCTATTGGAGCACGTCATGGCCCATGCGAAGTGATGGAAACGAAGAACGAGGGCTACTATTTGGAATACGCCCCATCTAGTCACTTAGCATTTCAGTTCAAGTTTAAACACCATGCATTGGCTAACGGTGACAAATGCTTGGTTTACCAAATCCCCGAAACTTTCAATCTTCTTTCTGTAAGCAACAAAGCTAAGCAAATGGGGTTAGACCTATGAAGTTATTGAAGCAACTAAGCGTAGAGAACTTGGAACCTGATCAAGAACACGTTATTGCTAAAACTAAAAATATAGCATTAGTTGTTACTGAAGAAGTCACGGCTCAGGAAAAAGAGCCGTTTATAGTAAATGGTTTAACTTACCTCATATATCCACCAGCAACGCTAGAAAAAAGCCCCTTAGCGCATCTACCCAGAGAGGTTGTAAAGCTTCCTTGTGGGGGCTCTTGTGTCGTGTGTCTCGTGGCTACGCTTAAGGGCCTAAAGCGGAAAATTAAAAGTAAAAAAAACAATGCTGTCTACGCTTCTCAGATTGAATCAGACACAAGCGTTAATAAGATTAATGCAGCGAAAATGAAAAACGCAATAAGGCAGAGACGTTAATGGGTAATTTAGATTTTAAAGGCCTAAATGAATATGCGTTAAGCAATATCGATAGTGTATTAAATTATTACTTACCTGGGGGAAAGCATGAAGGCCATGAGTACACGGTGTTAAACCCCGTAAGAGATGACAATAAACCTGGTTCATTCAGCATTAATACCAATACAGGTGTTTGGGCTGACTTTGCAAGGCTTCCAGAAGTAAAAGGACAAGACATAATATCACTGGTGGCATACGTCAAACGCTACGAGCATCAAGGGGAGGCATTCAAAGATCTTAGCGACTTACTCAACTATGGTAATAGAGTTCCAACAAAGACTAACAATAGCGCCACAAATGCCCGTCGGAATGGCGAAGAATGGTTACACGTAACGCCTGTGCCGAACGAATTTGTTAGACGTTGCTATAAAAAACACTACAAACATGGCTTACCTACTTTTACATGGGAATACAGGGACGCTAACAATCAGCTTATTCTTAAAGTACTGCGCTTTGATAAACAAATAGACGGCGAAAGAGAAAAAGCATTTGCTCCTTTAGCCCTATATAAAAATCATGAGACAGGTGAAATCAAGTGGCATTGGCGTATGCCTAAAGTAGACCGACCGTTATATGGGTTACATGAACTAGCCAAGCGCCCTAAAGCCACAGTAGTTCTTACAGAGGGTGAGAAGGCCGCAGACGCTGCAAAAGCATTGTTCCCTAGCTGTGTATGTATGACGTGGCCTAACGGCTCTAATTCTATCAGTAAGGCCGATTTTACACCATTGGCTAAGCGCAATGTAATCATATGGCCCGATAATGATAATGCCGGCATTAAGTGCGCTAAAGAGCTAAAGAACTTACTCACTTCACTAGATGCAGCAAGCATTCGAATTATTAATTTAGACAGCTTAGCTAAAACCCCTCTTTCTGAAAGCGAGGGTGGCCCTTTATTTGGTGAAGATTGCACGTGGCCCGATAAAGCAGATGCCGCTGACGCGCTTGAACTAGGTTGGGGGGCTGCACACTTAGAAGCGTTAAAGAAAAGTGGTGAACTATTCATAAAAGAAGCGGTAACACACGCCCCTAGCGACATTAAACCTAAAGTACCTCAAGGCTTTAAATTAACGGATAACGGTGTAGAAGCGTTTTACAAGTCAGATGATAAAGGCAATGAGATATACAGGCGAATTTGCGCCCCTTTAGAACTGTTAGCCTTAACCCGTGATGCTGGTGGTTCTGGTCAAGATTGGGGGGTGCTCGTGCGCTTTAAAGACTATGACGGTCAAGAGAAGCGCTTAAACATTCCTAAACGCTTGTTTGCTACTGATGGTGGTTCAGACATTAGAAAACAATTGCTTTCAGAGGGGCTTCATATAGAGCCACGCTCGCAAGAGAAAGGAAAACTCATTGATTACCTAAACTGCCCTGACATAACCAATAGAGTAGGTTTAGTTAAAAAGTTAGGTTGGCATAAAAACGCTTTCATTTTGCCCGATCAAACAATAGGTGAAACAGAATCACCGCTTCTCTACGACAATGAAAACGCCCGTGATTGTAAATTAAAGGCCGCTGGCGCTATATCAGATTGGCAACGTGAAATAGCGTCATATTGCGAAGGAAACCCGTTACTTACTCTTGCTGTGTCTCTAGCCTTTACTGGCCCCCTAGTTAGCTTGATGGGGCTTTCTGAAAACGTTGGATTTCACTTCTACGGTGATAGTTCTTTAGGTAAATCAACGTTGATGAATGTTGCTTGTTCTGTGTATGGCAAGCCTAGTGAATTTAAAGGTTCATGGCGTACCACTGATAACGCTTTAGAAGATACCGCAGCTCTGCACTCAGACATGCTATTGGCGCTTGATGAGCTGAACGAAGCTAACCCCCTTACTATTGAGGGGATCATATACATGGTTGGTAACGGTAAAGGAAAGAACCGCTCTGGCCCTGACTATGCTAAGAAGAAAACACAACGTTGGAATCTGGCGTTCTTGTCAAACGGTGAAAAGACTATTGATGACTACTTAGGCAGCATTGGCAAATCGGTTAATGGTGGTGTTCATATGCGTTTTCTTTCTCTGCCAGCTTCACAGCACGAAGACGAAGCACTTAAAAAGCGTAATGGCATATACACCGATACACATAACTTTATAAATGGGGCTGCATTGTCTGATCACTTGAACAAAGCGTGTGAAAAGTACCACGGTGAACCGTTCTTAGAGTTTATCAAGCAACTAACCAGTACCGACTTAGGCGAACTAATCAAAGTACACCATGCAGAGATTGCCACGTACAGAGAACGAGTGCTTGGTAATGATGCTGGTGGGCAAGCAGTAAGGGCCTTTCAAAAGTTTGCGCTGGTGGGCTTAGCTGGTGAGCTTGCTTCAACTTTTGGCATTACTGGATGGAACGAGGGCCATTCTATTCAATCAGCTATATCGTTGTTTAGAATGTGGGTAGATATTCGGGGCGGTACTGGAAATGTAGAAGAGATACAGCTTCTTAATCACCTGGCGAAGCAAATAAAGCTTTATGGTGAAAAGCACTTTAAACGGTGGGATAGAAGAGGGGCAAAAGACCCTATGGTCATTGATGAGCATGTACCAGCTAAATTGGAAACATGGGGATATAGAGAGCAAATTACCACTAGGCACCCTGATAAAGACGCTACTACAGACCATATGTATTACGTGTACAAAGACATATTTATGGATGTTATGTGTAAAGGTTTTGATGGTAAACGGGCCGCTCTACTGCTTAGAAATTTAGACGTTTCTATTCTCAGACCGTCAGAGTTAAAACGAAGTAGGCTTAACACCTCTGAGACTCTACCTAATGCTGGTGGTAAGCCTCAACAAGTAATTAAGTTCAAGGCTTCCTCACTCTTTGAAGCTGTAGACAGAATGACTTTAAGCGATAGTGACCAACACGATGCTGAACACGCTAAGTCAGCCTGATTATGTGTATATATCAATGGATGATGCTTAATATACTAAGCCTGTTTAGATATACAGGTTTAGTATTGTTCCATGCAATTAACTACATAAGTGCATTGTTCCAACTGCTCATTTCTTTCTCTGTAAGCACCTATAACACACCATTTATCTTATTAAATTTGCACTATGCAGTACCTATTTGCACTTTGTTTATAGCCGTTTGCAGTAGTGCAAATGCTAAATATGTATTTATAAACATAGGGTTACGACTCCCGTTTGCACTATTTGCACTATTTGCAATCTATTTTACTAGGTCAGGGGTTGTCCCTTCTACCCTGCGCAACGGGGCATAACGCGCTTTCAGTTGTAAAGACTTCTAAACAGACTTCACACGAGTGAGGTGCAATGGTGTACGCCCACCACCATAACCTTTGCCAACGAACTCACTTCACAATGCTATTTGCCTATGCTTTTTCACGGGTCCTTTTGGAAAGGGGGGGTTGTACGGCACACGGAACCGCATATCTTTAACAGCTATAGAAAATTTCAAAGGGGGGTTATATTTTAATTGAGATAACTTCATTAAAATCATTGGTTTAAATGATATGTAAATTCATACGTAGTTCGATTTATATGCTTTGGCCCAATTTAATGGTGGGCACATTGCACCGTTAAATTGAATGTTTGCACTAAGGTATTGTATACCAGACCTAATTTATAAATATTACTCAAAGGGTAACTGAGTTTTACCTCGTTATGGTTGTTCATACCCAATACAGCAAGACTAAAATATAGTGTGTCGAATCGGGCTTCTCTTCGCGTGAAAGCAAAAAGTTAAGGGGCACGGGGTTAGATAGGTATATTTCTACTGCAAAAAGTGCAAATAGTGCAAATAACAGAAATAACTGTATATTTATCAGCTAAATAAAACGTTTGCACTCTTGGTTGATGACTAAAGTAAAGTGCAAATTGAGAATCGATAGTGCAAATTTAGAAGGGATTTACCATGAAATATAGGGATGTAGCACGGGGCTGCTTAAATCGCGCTAATGCCATGTTACCGTCTAATAGCGAAGAGGTACTACGGTATGCGGCCCTAGAACTTAGGCAGTGTCTTGAATGCTTGATATACGAAAGGGCATGCTGCTACAAAAGCGTGCTGTCTAACGATGACCTCAAAGAATGGCAGCCAAGCAGACTTATTAAACGTTTGCTTGAGATTGCGCCATATGCTGACAAGGGGTTTAGGCTCACTATGGCCAGTAAGGAAGACGAGAACGACATTATAATGGATGAGACTGAACGTGTTCTATCGCGGAAAGAATTGAGTAAGCATTACCATAAGATAGGCTCTTATCTTCACGCTAGCTTTAACAGTGATTTAGAACCTATCGCTCTTAATACCACCAGCGTTAATAAATCGTTGGAACGGTTAAGCACCTTACTGGATGAGGTGATCAATAGCCCTATCGCTAAACTTGCTCCTAAAGCAGGTCTTTTTGCGTTCGATTGTAAAAAGTGTGGTGAGCGTGTTGGGTGTGAGCCTAACTATACAGTTAGTGAGTTTAATCTGCACTGCTCAAACTCTAAGTGTTCAGCGTCATACGAAGTTACTTTTGATGCTGTTAACCACCAGCTTAGTTACGAACCCGATATAGTAAGCGCAACATGCGCAAAGAAAGACTGTCTTAACTCCGTTTCTATCTGGCAGCGAGATATTAAGCACGGTAATACATTCACCTGTGGTAAATGTGGCCTTTTAAATGTAATCGGCTACTCTATTTCACTTGCCTAAAGTGAAAGTTTTTAGATTAATTTAGAATAACGGAATTAAGTTAGAGCTTACCTGTTTAGAAGAGGCTAGGTTAAATTTATGGTGCTACATTTGGTGCTATAATTTGAGATTGGCATTAAAAAATACAAACTAAATCAATAAATTGGATTTATTTTTTAACTCCGGCCCCGGGCACCATTTCTTAGTTTCAAATTCCAAACTAGCTTAAATATTCAAGTCGCTATGAATTACTATGGTAAAATCCATAAAAATTTTGGCTAAGACCTACTATCTTGAATTCAGTTATGTCATTGCGTTTAGATGAGTTATCTCGTGCTGAACGTCCCTTTCACGCCCGTGGTAGTAAAGTAATTCGCTGCGATGCGTGTTTGCTTCCAGCGCAAAATTGTATTTGCGAATTTAAACCTGAAGCTGGCACAGACGTGGCGGTTTTGTTTTTAATGTACAAAGGCGAGTACTATAAACCTACCAATACAGGTCGTTTGATAGCGGATGTGGTTAAAGACAACCATGCGTTTTTGTGGAGACGAACCGAACCTGATGAAGCGCTACTGAAACTGTTAAGCGACGATAAATATTTTCCCATTGTGGTATTTCCACACGAATATGCTGCAGTTGAACGTTGTATTGACGCTCCACCATTGAATACCGGCAAAACGTTACTATTTATCTTTTTGGATGGTACGTGGCGTGAAGCTAAAAAAATGTTTTCGAAAAGCCCTTATTTACATTGCTTGCCAGTACTTGGCGTAAGCAGTGAAGTGGCATCGGATTATTTATTGAGAGAATCAACACATGCATTTCAACACTGCACCGCAGAAGTTGGGATAAGTGTCTTGGCGTTGGCTGAACAAAAAAAGGGGGCGGAAACTTTGGCCCACTATTTCAGTGTTTTCAGGCGGGAGTACCTTAAAGGGAAACCCCACTTACAACACAAACTCGCATTTGCAGAAGCGCAGGTTAAAGAAAACGTATAAAAAGCGTCACTTTTATTTGCGAAAGTATTGTTTTACATCCACTATTTTAACTTAACAAAACATGGAGAAAGCGAATGGCATCAGTTACTTTTCAAGGTAATGCAGTTTCAACTATTGGTCAGCTACCAGAAGTTGGCGCGAAAGCACCTGACTTCACTCTAGTGAAAGCAGATTTGGGCGAAGTAACACTGTCTGAGCTTGCGGGGAAAAACATTGTTCTAAATATTTTTCCTTCAATCGATACCGGTACGTGCGCTATGTCGGTTCGTAAATTTAATGAGGAAGCGGCAAAACTAGATAATACCACTGTTATTTGTGTTTCAGCAGATCTACCGTTTGCGGCTGGGCGTTTTTGCGGTGCTGAAGGTATTGAAAACGTACTTACAGGTTCTACATTCCGCTCAACCTTCGGCGATGACTACGGCGTAACGTTTGAGTCAGCGCCGCTTACCGGTCTACTTTCCCGTTCGGTTGTTGTTATTGATACTGAAGGCAAAGTTGTTTACACAGAACAAGTTGCTGAAACAACAGAAGAGCCAAACTACGATGCAGCTATTGCTGCACTAAGCGAATAAAGCACCGCCAAATTAAAAACGGCAGTTGTGATAAGGCACTCAATTAACTGAGTGCCTTTCAGGAGAAATAACATGTCTTCGGTTTTGCTTTCAGTAGCTGAATTAGCCAGTTCAATGCAACAAAAGCCCATTACGCTTTTACGCGCACTCATGGACGATCCCGTTTCGAAAACACCGGATACGCGAAAAGCGATGGTGTTACCCGCATCAGTTGATTTTGATTTAGACAGTGAAGGAAGCGATCACACCACGGGTTTTCCCCACAGCATGCCTTCAGCCGAAGACCTTGCAATTTATTTGGGGAATCAAGGTGTAACGGCCAATACACCAATCGTTGTATACGATACACGAGGTATTTATACCGCTCCTCGAGTGTGGTGGATGCTCAAAGCATTAGGCCATAGTGATGTCTACCTATTAAACGGTGGTCAACCCGCATGGGAAAATGCCGGCTTACCTGTTTCTGAACAACAGCAGTACGGAAAGTTAACGTATCAGGCCACGCCGCGCCCGGGTTGGTTCTCAAACTCTAGCGCTGTTTTGCAGGCGCTAAATACTGATGCGCAGCTTGTGGATGCGCGCAGTAGTGCGCGTTTTAAAGGTGAAATTTCAGAACCGCGCAAGGGGGTAAGAGCAGGGCACATGCCGGGTGCGTTCAATGTTCCTTTCGATATACTACTCAAAAACGGTCATTTTCTGCCCGTAAGCGAACTAGAAAACGTATTTAAGGGGGCTCATATCGATTTGCGAAAACCTATTATATGCACCTGTGGCTCGGGAGTAACGGCCTGTATTATTGGTGTCGCTGCGCTTATGTGCGGCGCAACACAAGTGTCTGTTTACGATGGCTCATGGTCAGAGTGGGGCGCAGGTACACACTATCCTGTGGTAACAGACGAATAAAAAAAGCGCTCACCTTAACAATGCGTATTTCACCGTTAAACATATCGGTTTACAATTACCCACCCATTATTTAAATGCAGAGAAAGATGGACTGACATGCCTGCTGATAATACCTTAACGAACCCTAAAATTGTTGTGCTTACTGGGGCGGGTATCTCTGCCGAATCAGGGCTAAAAACGTTTCGAGATAACGACGGGCTTTGGGAAAACCACCGCGTTGAAGAAGTGGCCACACCTGAAGCCTTTGAACAAAACCCAAGCTTAGTCTATCGCTTTTACAATGCCCGCCGCGCCCAGCTTCAGCAAGATGATGTACAACCCAATGCTGCGCACCAAGCGTTAGCTAAATTGGAACAAGCGTTGGGCGACGATCTCATGGTAGTTACACAAAACGTTGATGACTTGCACGAGCGCGGTGGCAGCAAGTCGGTTTACCATATGCACGGCAAACTTCTGTCGGCCCGCTGCGCCATTTCGCACCAGTCTTTTGTGTGGCGCGATAGCTTTGATCATACTACAAAGTGCCCTTGTTGTCATCGAGTAACATTGCGACCCGATATTGTGTGGTTTGGTGAAATGCCCCTGTATATGGACGAGATATACACGGCGTTAGCCCAAGCTGACATTTTTATTGCTATTGGTACATCGGGCAACGTGTATCCGGCTGCAGGTTTTGTTCAGATCGCGAAAGAGTCGGGTGCATACACGATTGAAGCAAACCTAGCGCCGGGCGCAACCAATGCGTTATTTGACCAATCGTTAACAGGGCCGGCTTCTCAAATAGTACCTGAATGGGTAAATGAACTACTATCAAATTATGCGCTGTAGGGGGCGCAACGCATGCAGTATATGAATGAATTTCTCACCATCGCACTAGTACACCTTGTTGCTGTTGCAAGTCCAGGGCCCGACTTTGCCGTTGTGGTGCGCAATAGTGTTGCTTACGGTCGTCGCACCGCCATGTTTACTAGCGTGGGAATTGGTTTAGCCATTTTACTTCACGTTGCTTATTCGCTTGTTGGGTTAAGCGTGGTTATTGCTACTACCCCATGGCTATTTACAACGTTTAGCTATGCCGCCGCCGCCTATTTACTTTACCTTGCGTTCGGTGCGCTAAGAAGTGGCCCGGTGAAGCAAAACGAGGTAGTGAACTCAGAAAGCAAAACATCGCAAATTTCAGTGAAACGTGCGGTGTGGATGGGCTTTCTCACTAATGGGCTTAACCCGAAGGCAACGCTTTTCTTCCTGTCTCTTTTTACCGCTATTATCAGCATTGAAACCCCATTTAGCGTTAAGCTTGGTTATGGCATTTATTTAGCGATTGCTACTGGGCTTTGGTTTTGCTTTCTTTCATATTTACTTAGCACTAGCAAGGTTGCCGAGCTTATTGGTAAAAAAGGTTACTGGTTAGACCGAGCTATGGGCGTACTTTTAGTAGGGTTAGCAGCAAAACTAGTATTAGGTTAACTTTTGTTTACCATACAAACAGGCATTTGTTTTTGTGAATTGGTATAATACTGCCGATTTCCCAAAAATATATGAGAGTTGTGTGAGAGACGTAAATCCTGACCGCCTGAACAGTACGTTAGCTAAACAGTATGTATTTGATATTAAAGGGCTATTGCGCCGTGCTGCGGGTTTAACCAAAGCTAACTTTTCTTCGTTATTACAAGGCAGCGTTGTTCTGTTCTTAACCTTCGTTGTGTTAGGGGTTTTTGCGCAGCAGTACATTACGATAAACGACGACGGAACATACGTTTTTGAACACCAGTCTATCATTGAAATTGTCGCTATCTGTATAGTCGCGCCCTTGCTGACAGGCCTGTATATGATGGGGGTCTTCGTTGCCCGTGGTGTCAAAACATCGGTGTTTACGGTATTTCAGTTTTTTCCGCTTTTATTGCTGTTAGCTCTCACTCAACTCGTTAATAGCATACTGGTACAACTTGGTGTGGTGCTGCTTATTCTGCCTGGCGTTTACTTTTATCTCGCCTCGTCTTTTTCGCTGATGTTAGTTGCCGATAGGAAGCTAACACCGATTAGCGCCATCATTCTCTCTTGCCGCGTGTTTAATGCTTATTGGGCACAAATAGCCAGCATATTTGGGGTGTTCTTTTTACTGTTTGCGACAGTGCCGTTAACCTTCGGTTTCTCGCTTATTTGGGTACTTCCCTTTTATTTTAGTACAATGGGTTTGCTTTATCAGGAACTAATAGGCGAACAAGGAGTGGGCACGGAAGCATCTGAAAATGATGTAAATGAGTCGAGCTTTGATGCATAAACGTGAAACATTCAAAATTGTTCTTATAACGCTAGGGGTGCTGGCGGTCATTGTTATTAACGCCATTATCTTTACCGAAGACGAACCTGATATTTTAGCAATACCCCAAACGACAAAGGCGACAAAGCCAGTTCCAGATTTCTCTGTTTACACCAATGTCAAAGAGAAAAAGGAAGCGTTTTTTGATTATCTACGCCCCGAAGTAGAAAAGCAAAATGCCTATCTCTTAACCCTTAGGCACTATGTGCAAACACTTTATAGAAAGGCATTGGCAGATGAGCCTTTAACTGAAGAAGATGTTGCAAGACTTGAGTGGCTTGAAGAAGAATATCGAGTAAAAGCAACTCAGCCCCTTAAAACCAAGTTGTTAGCGCTACTGCAAAAAATTGATGTATTGCCAGCAGAATTAGTACTAGTTCAGGCGGCGAACGAGTCTGCGTGGGGTACGAGCCGGTTTGCCAGAAAAGGGTACAATTTCTTTGGATTGTGGTGCTTCTCAAAAGGGTGTGGTTTTGTGCCAAGCCGACGAAACGACGGCGCTTCTCACGAAGTGGCTAAATTCGACAGCTTGTCGAGAGCGACCTATACCTACATGCGAAATTTAAACAGACACGACGCCTATGCCGATTTAAGAGAAATTCGCAGTCGATTAAGGGCGAACCAAATACCTATTACTGGAGTGGCATTGGCGGAAGGGCTAATGAACTACTCAGAGCGCGGAGCCGCTTATGTGGAAGAGCTTCAAACAATGATTCGATTTAACGAGGAGTTTTTATCCGAATGAAACGCGCTGCCTTATTTTTAGCTTCATCCCTACTTGTCAGTTTTGGCATCTCACCGGTAGCTGCAGAAACGATTGACGTTGAGTACAGTCGTTTCTATAGCCATGTTAAAAAACTGGATAACGAAGATACACAAGCGCTTCAATTTGCGTTTGGTTTTGTACGCGTAGGCGAAGGGCGCCTCTGTGAAGTTAATGGCGCAGCTATAGTGACTGATAAGAAAACGATGGCACTTACTGTAAGTGAAGAAGGGCGCTTTACCGTTCCCACCGAAAAAGCCCTGAAGCTAGCCAACGCACTGGTGCGCATTGATTTAGGCGAACGAGCCAATGTGTGCGATATGTCGGTTCAACTTGAAACAAAACCGGAATACCTAAAGCAATATTATACAAAAGATGACCTTACGTTTTTGTACGGGCAATACGAAGCTTTCTTTAATGAAATGGGGAGTTTTTTGTCTTTCATGATGCCTTCTGTAAAAGGCTTAATGATTCAATTTGACGATAAGAATTTAGATTTTATTACCCCGCAAGGTGTACAGATAAATAATGGCGTATTGCACCTTGAACAAGAGTGGATTGATGGCGCAAAAGGATTGACTTTGCCTCATGCGCCCCTTCGTGTTACGGCTATGGCGTCAAGCTAGTTATTACGTAAGTAACTGATACCTAATCTGTTCGGCTAAACGCGCGATGGTCTCTTCTCCCTTAGCGCACAGCTCTTCAGCTCTGTGAAACTCCATAATACCCACGTCTGTCAACTGAGGTTCAATTAAGATATCCGGCGGATCGCCAGCCAGACGAGAGCGTGTAACGCGCGCCTGCAGGATCTCTAATGAACTGCTCATCACGCTCATTATGCCCGGTGGGTTGCGCTTGTTTACCTTGACAGGAACTTCGGTGAACTCTTCTTCTACTTTATCGATAACATCTGCGGCAATACCTTCTTCGGTTTTAACGTTTTTGGCTGCATCGGCGTTAGGCTCTTCTTTATCCTCGATACTTTTATCATCTTGTTTACTGTCGGGGGAAAACCATTGACGCAATACGTTTTGGCTTTTGGTAAAAAAGTCTTCGGTCTTACGCTGATTTTCTTCGTGATCCTGTCTTAACTTTTCAAGGCGAAGAGGCCTAAAGTCGGCATTTAGGTTAACCGCGATGACAAAATCTGCGCCTAATTGACGGCACAAATTGACAGGAACAGGATTTACGACCGCACCGTCGACTAACCAACGGTCTCCATGAGCTACGGGCGCAAAGAGGGCAGGAATAGCGCAAGATGCTTGAATGGTATCGCCAATAGGACCTGAGTTAAACACCACTTCACGACCTGTGTATAAGTCAGTAGCCACGGTCGCAAAAGGTTTAATCATATCTTCATAGCTAGATTCACAAAACTCGCTAGCAAGCTTGTCAAAAACCTTTTGTCCGCTAGCTATGCCACCACGCCTAAGCCCAACTCCCATAAGAGCAAGCACTTGCCAGTCGCTTAATGAACACGCCCACTCTTTTAAGCCTTCCAGCTTGCCACTTGTATAGGCTGCACCAACATAAGCGCCAATGGAGCAGCCGGCAACAACGTCTATTTTAACGCCCAGCTTTTCTAAGGCTTGAATGATACCTATATGGGTCCAGCCTCGTGCTGCACCAGCGCCTAACGCAAGTCCTATTTTCATCTATTTAGGTTCCACAATGTTTACCACTTCAATCGCGCTTTCTTCGGTTGCTAAAGCAGCGTTGCTGTTCGTGGTAAAAGAAGGTTGATCAAATCCAATGTCGCCATCTTCAACGGGGCCATCTTGGGTGGTAATACCTTTAAAATCGTACAAGTTGTTATCTACTAAGTGAGATGGCGCTACATTTTGAAGAGCGCTAAACATTGACTCTATTCGGCCCGGAAAGCGTTTGTTCCAGTCTTGAAGCATGGCTTTAATATTTTGTCTCTGTAAATTCTCTTGGGAACCGCATAGGTTGCAAGGAATAATAGGAAACTCTACGGCTTGTGAATATTTTACGATGTCTTTTTCTGTACAGTAGGCGAGCGGACGAATAACGATATGCTCGCCATTATCGCTGACTAGTTTTGGCGGCATGGACTTCAGCTTTCCGCCGTGAAACATATTTAGGAAAAAGGTTTCCAACATATCGTCACGGTGGTGACCAAGGGCTATTTTTGTTGCGCCGAGTTCTTTTGCGGTGCGATATAAAATACCGCGGCGCAGTCTTGAACAAAGTGAACAGGTGGTTTTACCTTCAGGAATTTTATCTTTAACAATAGAGTAGGTGTCTTCTTCTACAATTTTGTAATCAACACCAATACGCTCTAGATATTCAGGCAATACATGCTCAGGGAACCCTGGTTGCTTCTGGTCAAGGTTTACCGCAACTATGTCGAAGTGAATAGGCGCAATCTTCTTTAAAAACAATAAAATGTCCAGCATGGTGTAACTATCTTTACCGCCAGATAAACACACCATGACTTTGTCATTGTTTTCAATCATACCGAAATCGCCTATGGCTTTACCCACATTGCGGCGAAGGCGCTTCTGAAGTTTGTTGAAGTTGTACTTTTGCTTACTTTGCGCTGCGTTTAGTACCGACGCATCAGCACTGCTTGTGCCTAAACTCATAATTAACTAGCTTGGTTCGTGATAAAGCAAGCATTATACAATAAAGGGCCTTTTCTAGACCATGCCTGTATTCTTAAATTTACTCATAAAAAGCGGCTCGTAAGGTTAATGGCATCACACACTTAACGGCGACTCGAATCCGTCTGGCTTGATAGCTAATACGTCACAATTTAGCTCATCGATAACATGCTCTGCCGTGTTCCCAATGAGCGCGGCAGAAAGACCAACGCGGCCTACAGTGCCTATAATGACGAGTTCGGCGTCTAATGTCTTTGCCACTTGTGGAATGACTTTTTCAGGTAGCCCTTCTCTGACAACACATTTTTCATCTGCAATGCCGTACTTTAACGCATGGCTTTTCATTTCTTTCTTATGATGATTTTTTACCGCGTCATGATAGGTATCAGGGTCAAATTCGGGCACCTCGATAGCAATATTAAGTGGCGTAGAAGGGAAGCTATTGACTAAATTAACCTTACCTTTTAGCAAGGCCGCATAATCATTGGCGATAACGGTAATCTTGTCGTTAAGCGCAGCATGTTCTTCGTCTTCACTGCCGACGTTTACAGCGGCAATGATCTCGCCGCCTTCTGGCCAATCATGCTCTTTAACTAATAAAACGGGGCGCGGACACTTACGCATTAAATGCCAATCGGTAGGTGTAAAAATAACGGAAGCCAGGTCGTCATGCTTTTTAGTGGCTTTTACAACAAGGTCAATTTGATTCTTAAGTGTGTAATAGATAATCGATTCGTAGGCACGATTGTTCCATTCAACCACGATGTCAGTTTCACCGAAGCCTTGTTCTTTAAGCTGCCCAGAGAGCCATTTAGCATGCTCATTGGTAACAGCATCTCGCATGGCTTCTCGCTCATCTGGACTTAACATAGTGGTCATATCATAAGACAAGTCGTAAACCACCATAATCGCAGTTACAGAGGCCCCGGTCTTTGATGCTAATTCATAAGCGCGACTTAACGCGGGCTGGTTATCTCGCTCGGCATCGACTACCGCAAGGATTCGTTTACACTCAATCATAACTCCCCCTAATACGAAGTTTGGTCGTGGCTGTGTGAACGGTAACGTTCAACAGTAACTTGTACTAACTATAAACGACAATGTGGAAAACGTAAGTTGTTTTAGATCAAGTATTTTATATTGCAAGGCAAGCAACAATGTATAGCGTCATTGCCAATAATGGGAAAAAAGGGTTATGGGAGTAGGAGTATAAAGCGCGCTGAATGCGCGCTTTTAGGAAGATAACCCTATTTAACCGAGTTAGACCACATTAGCCGTTACACACTATACTCGGGCCGTTAAGCACTTCTAGCTTGGTATTAAGGCGTTCAAAGTCCACAATCGTAATAAGTTTACCTTCAACTTTAATAATATCTTCTTTTTGGAAACGACTTAATAAGCGACTGATGGTCTCTATCGTTAAGCCAAGATAGTTACCTATCTCGTTACGCGTCATCGTAAGGTGAAATTCTCTGTGTGAAAAACCGCGTTCTTCAAAACGCTGAGATAAATGAGAGATAAAATACAAAAGGCGTTCTTCAGCCGTGCGTTTGTTGAGAAGCATTATCAAATCGTGATCATGTTTAATCTCTGCACTCATAAAGCTCATAATTTGATGGCGTAATTTAGGAAACTGCATCGACATTTCGTCAAGCGTTTCGTAGGGCAACTCGCACACCATGGCGGTTTCTAGAGCCATTGTGTAACTTTGGTGCTTGTTTTCTCGAAGGGCATCAAAGCCAATGATGTCACCGGGAAAGTGAAACCCCGTTATTTGCTCTTCACCTTCAGAGTTAGTCACAAACGATTTAAATGACCCGGTTCTTACTGCATATAACGACTCAAACTTATCGCCGGTTTGAACAAGGGTATCACCTTTATGAAGGGGCTTTTTGCGCTCTATGATATCGTCGAGAGACTCTATTTCTGTCTTATTCAATGCAACAGGTAAACAGAGGTGACTGAAACTACAGTTCTGACAATGTATTGAAAATTCGCTTCCTTTGCTCATAAGACTGACTCTCTTAATGTACACATGATTATAGTACACGCATTTTCACATGAATGCGCCATAAATTAGATAAGTGGCGTATATGGCCATTATCACAGCTATGACTTGTCTCACATAGCTGTGCTGAAAGCTTTGAACAAGATACTGGCTACCGGCACTTGCGGCTAACAGTGTGGGTAACGTTCCCAAACCGAAGAAAAACATAATGCCAGCGCCTTGCAATGCATTACCCGCTGCCAGAGACCAGGTTAGCGTTGAATAGACCAATCCACATGGTAGCCAGCCCCATATAAAGCCGTAGGGAACCGCGCTTAACGGCGTTTTGAAAGGAAGAAATCGTTTTGATAAAGGCTGAAGCTTTGCAAACAGGCCTTTGCCCGCGTTTTCTAAGACCGATAAACCCGTCCACCATTTCCCTAAGTAACAAGCGAGTAAAAGCAACATGATGCCGCTTAGAAGAGAGAGGGCATAATTAGCAAGCGGTACGAAGTCAGCAGCTATTTTTCCAAGCGCACCGGTAATGGCCCCTGCTAGTGTATAGCTAGTAATGCGTCCCATGTTGTAGGCGAGGGTGTAGGGCAATGCCGGTGCCCCCTTTGGCGATACCACTCTAAGCGCTGCAACAATACCGCCGCACATGCCTACACAATGTACGCCTCCTGCTAAACCTATAAGAAAGGCAGAAAAGTAATTAATCCCGTCCATTATCTTCTTGGCTTTTTGCTGCCTTATCTTCTTGTATTTGTTTGCGCTGTTCGGCCAGTTTTTTCTCTTCTGGCGATAAGTCATCGTCAAAAAGAATGCTATAGCCTTGGCGGTCTAAATCCTCGAACTGATTGGTTTTTACCGCCCAAAAGAAAATGACAATAGCGACTGCCACAATAATGATGGCGATAGGAATTAATACGTAAATAATACTCATGCTATTTGCTCAAAAGTCGCGTTGAGTTTGTAACTACAATGATACTGCTTAATGACATACCCACAACCGCCATCCATGGAGAAAGTAAACCAGACACGGCGAAAGGCAATATTAAAAGGTTGTATCCCACAGCCCAGCCGATGTTTTGTCTTATTTTCTGTTTCACTTGATGTGAGGTTTTAATTAGCGCTGGTACAGATAACAGTTGATCGCCCAGCAATATAACGTCAGCAGCCGTTTTGGCAACGTCCGTTGCGTTACCCACTGCAATGGCAACATCTGCACTGGCAAGTACAGGTGCATCGTTAATGCCGTCGCCCATCATCATTACTTTGGCTCCCCCTTGCTGCATTTGCTGAACCGCTTCGTATTTTTGTTCAGGTGTTAAGCCGCCTTTCGCCGTTTTTATGGGCAAAGGCGCGGTTAGCGTATCAACGTTTTGTTGGGTGTCACCACTTAATACCGCAAGGGTATGGCTTTGCGACAAGATATCTAGAGTTTCATGGGTATCGTCACGAAGGGTGTCACGTACTTCAAAAGCAGCAATGATTTGCCCTTTTACTGTTAAAAATACATTGGCTGATGGGTAAGTATCTGATGATGGTAAGTTAGCCAGGCTAAATGCGGCAGAGCCCATTGAAAAATGTGTATCATTGATTACACCGCTAATGCCACCCCCAGGCGTTACGGTAAAATTATCCACCTTGTGTGATACCTTACCGTTAAAGGCCTTCGCGATTGGGTGTTCGGAACGAGCTTCAAGCGCGCAGGCTATCGCCATAGCGCTTTCGCTATCAATTCCGTCAGCAAACCACGCATTGGAAATCGTGAACTTGCCTTGAGTCAGGGTGCCGGTTTTATCCAATGCTATGGTGTCGATATTAGTGATCTGCTCGAGGGCGTCGGCGCGTTTTAGCAAAATGCCTTGGCGGTTTAATTTCGCCATAGCGCAGGTTAGCGCTGAAGGCGTGGCTAAACCTAACGCGCAAGGACAGGTTGCTACCAGCACAGATATAGTGATCCAAAAGGCATCTTCACTGCCGTTTACGTACCAAAACCCGTAAGTTAACGCTGAGATAACCAGTACGGCGCTCACGAAATAACGGGAAAAGTTATCGGCTAATTGTGCCGCTTTAGGCTTACTCGCCATAGCGCTTGCCTGAAGGCGGACAATTTGATTTACCAACGCATTTTTAAGTGTCTGAGTAACTTTTACCGTTAATGTGCCGTCCTGACAAACAGTACCGCCATAAACGGTGCTATTGGCTGACTTTCGCACCGGATTGAATTCGCCGGTAAGCATCGACTCGTCAACGGCAGCGCTCCCTTGTGTTACCAAACCGTCTATGGGAATGGTTTCCCCTGGCTTAACCAGCACAATGTCATCTATTTTTAACTGCTTTGCTAAACATTCTGTTACGCTGTCGTTAGCTTCTAGCTTAGTGGCAGACACAGGCACGTATTGCATCATATTGGCGGATATTTGCGCAGCACGTTGACGGCTGCGATGCTCTAAAAAGCGACTGAGTAGCAACAAAAAGATGAACATACAGATCGATTCGAAATACACTTCACCTTGCTCTAGTACCGTAGAGCGAATTCCCGCAATATAGGTGCCGAAAATAGCCAGTGAGACCGGCACATCCATATTAACTGTTCTTGCACTTAGGGCTTTTGCTGCGCCTACATAAAACGTACTGCCTGAATAAAGCACTACAGGGGTGGTAAGTGTCAGAGCTACCCAGTAGAAATACTGACGAGTTTCAAGTTCTATAGCCCCGAACCAGTCGAAATAAAGCCCGGTCATTAGCATCATCACCTGCATAGTCATGATGCCGGCAAGCCCCAGTTTTTTTAAAAATGTTTTTTGTTCTCGCTTATAGCTGGCTTCGTGTTCATCGGGGTGGAAAGGCGAGCCAACGTAGCCGATTCGTTTGAGCGTAGAAAGAATTTGGCTAAGTTTGATTTGAAATGGAGACCAAGTAACCAGTGCGCGGCGCTCTTGTACGTTGACCGCCACTTGCTTTATGCCTTCTACCTTAGACAGCTGCTTTTCAATAAGCCAGCCACAAGCAGCACACGTAATACCCTCAAGGGTCAGTTGAATTTGTTTATCTTGACCTTCCTCGAACACAAATTCTTCTTGCAGTGACGGGTCGTCATAAACTTTTAATTTATCGAGGGTCTCAAGAATCCCATCGTCAGATTTTTGCGCAGGCTCAGTTCTGAATTGATAGTAGTCTTCAAGCCCGTTGTCTACGATTGCTTCGGCAACAGCTAAGCAGCCTGGGCAGCACATATTGCGCTGCTGACCTAGAATAACTGTATTAAACTTTCCTTCCTCGTGACTCGCAATGGGCAGGCCACAGTGATAACAGTCGTGCGTGGCCATTATGGATTGAATTTCATTTTGCCAGCGTGGGGAAGGTAGAGGATATTTTGAATTTTCCAGCTATCGTCAATAGGCGTAAGTGAGACCCGCCACTTGCCGTCGAGGCTTTCTTCAACATACCCTCGGTAGATACCACTAGCATCGCGGCTAAGTAGTACGCTGACATCACGCTCTTCAAGCGTTACATGATAGAAGTTAAGTTTCACCGCATTGCCGTCTTGTGGAATGCCAGAGTGAAACTCAAGGGCAATACTTCCATCATTAATGGTTAAGTCGGTAGTGATATTCATGCGACGGGCTATGGCTTCTTTATCCAAGCGCGCATTAATCGCTTTCCCTTCTTTGTAGTAATCGTCGACCACTAAACTATCTTCAGTGGAAATGGCTAGGTTTAACAGTACACCACCCATAATAAGGGTAATGATAGGGACGGCAATTAAAAACCAGGGCCAAAACTCTTTATACCAGGGTCTATTCATTCAACTTTTCTCGTGGTTACTACGCTAACAACATAGGTATTAATACTGCTTAAACAGAACTCAGTTAAAGCAATAACCATAACTATGGCGTTGGATATAGGCATTTATACTATTTACGTTAGTTAAAATAGGATGTGTGCTACGTGCTGCCAAGCGACAAATACGCGTTTTATAACGTTGTAGCGTACGCAAATTATATGTCTGTATTTTCTCATAAAAAAAGCCCCGTAGTAACGAGGCTTTTTGAGATATTTAATGATTTAAATCATTAATCATTTGAAAGGCTGTAAACGTACGCCGCAACTACGTGAATTTTATCATCACCCAAGGTTTTCTTGAATGAAGGCATTACACCGTTACGACCATAAGTTAGTGTTTCAGTGACCGCTCTGTGGCTGCCGCCGTATAGCCAGATATTGTCAGTAAGGTTTGGTGCACCTAGTGCCTGATTACCTTTACCGTCCATACCGTGACATGCCGCACATGCTGCGAAACGCGCTTTACCCGCTTCAGCAAGCTGTGGGTCTACATCGCGACCGCTTAAGCTAAGTACATAGTTAACGACTTCTTCGATACCGTCTTCACCCATAGCATCAAGCCATGCATGCATTGCTGCTTGACGACAAGCGTAAGGTTTCTACGATTTTCGCACCTGAACCACCGTACAACCAGTCGTTGTCCGTTAGGTAGGGAAGCCGCATTCTGACACGTGCATCTGATCGTGACACTGAGAGCAGTTTTGTAGGAATAAACGCTGACCTACTTTATTTGCTTCTGGGTCTTTAGCCAGTTCTTCAACAGGAACTTGCGCGTAGGCTTCGAAGATCGGGTCGAACTTCTCAGCAGCGAAATCAAGTTCACGGTCATACTCCACTAGGTAGCCTTGCTCTTTTGCGTCAATACGCGCCTGAACTGACTCTTCTAGCGACTGAATATTTTGGTTAGAACTCTTCCAACCCAAAATACCTTCATATGCACCTAGGCCAGGATAAAGCGCTAGATATAAAAAGCCCCAAACGATGGTCATGTAGAACATAATTGTCCACCAGCGAGGAAGTTGATTATTCAACTCCTCAATACCATCGAATTTGTGGCCCATTGACTCACCTTCAGGTACACCGGTCTTGTTCGCAAGGGTCCAGCGTAGAAGGAAGTAGCAACCAATGATTAACCCTAGGGTTATCACTGAAATCCAAATTGTCCAAAACATACTCATGAGTTCGAGACTCCTGCTAATCTTCTTTTGATTTTTCTTTTTCTTCGTCTGCAAACGGTAAGTTCGCTGCTTCGTCGAATTTCTTCTTGTTGCGGCCGCTAAACGCCCACCACACAACACCGATGAAGCTTACAAAGACGATGACAGTAAAAATGCTGCCTACAATTCCTTGATCCATATTATTTCAAATGTGTGCCAAGAGATTGTAGATAAGCAATAAGGGCTTGCATTTCCGTTTTACCCTTTACTGCCGCTTTCGCACCCGCAATATCTTCGTCGGTATACGGAACACCAAATCCACGGAATACTTCCATTTTTTTAGCTGTTAACTCGCCGTCAAGCGTGTTTTCCGCAAGCCAAGGGAAACCTGGCATGTTCGACTCTGGTACTACGTTACGAGGATTAAGCAGGTGAACACGATGCCATTCATCGCTGTAACGACCACCAACACGTGCAAGGTCAGGACCAGTACGCTTAGAGCCCCAAAGGAAAGGGTGCTCCCATACTGACTCACCAGCAACGCTGTAGTGACCATAACGCTCTGTTTCTGCGCGAAATGGACGGATCATCTGACTATGACAACCTACACAGCCTTCACGAATGTAGATGTCACGGCCTTCTAGCTCAAGCGCGGTATATGGACGTAAGCCTTTTACCGGTTCCATGGTTTGCTGTTGAAACATCAACGGCGTAATTTGCACCATGGCACCAAAGCTGATAGCGATAAGAATTAATACCGTTAACAGACCGACATTTTTTTCAATTAACTCATGTGCGTTTTTCATTATTCGTCTCCTTAACTACGCTGGCTGAGTCGCTGGATCTGCAGCGATACTGCCTTTAGGTGCACGAACGGTTTTCCATGTGTTGTATGCCATAATGAGCATACCCGCTACCACGAAACAACCACCAATGAAACGAACCACATAGAACGGCTTAGACGCTTCTAATGACTCAACAAAGCTATAGGTTAACGTACCATCAGCATTTACTGCACGCCACATTAGACCCTGAAGTACACCAGACATCCACATTGCTACGATGTATAGAACAACACCGATAGTAGCGAACCAGAAGTGCACGTTAACTAGCTTGGTGCTGTACATTGCACGCTGACCAAATAGCACTGGAATTAAGTGGTAAATTGAACCAATTGAGACCATTGCTACCCAACCTAGTGCGCCAGAGTGTACGTGACCAATTGTCCAGTCAGTGTAGTGAGATAATGCGTTAACGGTTTTAATTGCCATCATTGGGCCTTCGAAAGTAGACATACCGTAGAAAGACAATGAAACAATTAAGAAACGCAGTACTGGGTCAGTGCGAAGCTTATGCCACGCGCCAGATAGCGTCATGATACCGTTAATCATACCACCCCAAGATGGAACGAATAAGATAATAGACATCACCATGCCTAGTGACTGAGTCCAGTCTGGTAGGGCAGTGTAGTGAAGGTGGTGTGGACCAGCCCAGATATACAGAGAAATAAGTGCCCAGAAGTGAACAATTGAAAGTCTGTATGAATAAACCGGGCGACCAGCTTGCTTAGGCACGAAGTAATACATCATACCAAGGAAGCCCGCAGTTAGGAAAAAACCTACCGCGTTATGGCCGTACCACCACTGCATCATAGCGTCTACTGCGCCTGCATACAGTGAATACGATTTAGTGAAAGATACCGGAATAGCCATGCTGTTACCAATATGAAGAATTGCAACAGTTAGCATGAACGCACCTAAGAACCAGTTCGCTACATAAATGTGCGAAACTTTACGGATTACTAGGGTTCCGAAGAAGTTGATGATGTAAGCGACCCAAACCAGTGCCAAAAGGATGTCAATTGGCCATTCTAGTTCAGCGTATTCTTTAGTGCTGGTTAAGCCCATAGGTAGGGTAATTACAGCTAAAACAATAACGGCTTGCCAACCCCAAAAGGTAAATGCGGCAAGTTTGTCACTGAACAGTCTTACCTGGCAGGTACGCTGAACGATGTAGTACGACGTTGCAAATAGCGCACAGCCGCCGAAGGCAAAAATAACGGCGTTAGTGTGCAACGGACGCAAACGTGAGAATGTTAGCCATGGTGTGTCAAAGTTGAGCATAGGTGCAAATAGTTGCGCGGCAATAAATACCCCTAGGCCCATACCAATGATACCCCAGACTATGGTCATGATGGTAAATTGCCTAACTACTTTATAATTGTAGTCAGGTTGTGCTTGGCTTATTTCACTCATTTTAATGAATCTTCCACTTCAAATGAACTATGGTCTCCAACTGCCGGAATAGTACGGTCGAGACGTGTATCAGCTAAGGAATAACGCTTCACACCGAGCTCGGAAAGAGTAATAATTATTGTCTCCAAGCCAGTTGGTACGCGGATGATAAGGTTTTTAATTACAAAAAGATACCATAAACTACCTAAGGTTGATCTCCATCAATGAAGAAATATATAAAATTTAAGAAATGCTAAAAAAAAATAACAATAAAAGATCAGAATTTTTACATTCTCAACTGCCGTTGCTCGCCATCATCGTAGTCGCGGTGTGTGTTTATCTTGCGCATGAATTTCAATCATCAGCGATGAACGAGAACGTACTTATTAATGGAATAGGAAACAGCTGCAACTTTGTCAACGAAACTTGCGAATTCTTAATTGATGGCGAGGTGGCCATTGCCACATTTTCAACTATGCCTGAACCTGAAGAGTCGGTAACGTTGAAAATTTTAATTCCTGAAAATCAAGAAATCGAGAGTGCCTGGATTGAAGGGGTAAACATGTATATGGGCAAAATTCCCGTGCTGTTAGATAACGATGGTCAAGGAAAGTGGTCAGGTTGGTTTATGTTAGGCAGTTGTAGTGAGCCAGTTATGAAATGGCAATTGCGCTTAAATATTGAAGGAAAGGACAACCCCCACTATTTATATTTTGTGACGCAACAATAAGTATGGCAGCACAATAGATAACGGCTGCGCGATGCAGCCGTTATTACTTTACTATGTTTTTTTCACAACTTACATTTGCGACTGTAAGTAGTTCGAAAGGCCAATTCGCTTAATCAGCCCTAACTGTTGTTCTAACCAATGCGCGTGATCCATTTCTGTGTCATCAAGAAGAACAATAAGCATGTCGCGGGTCACGTAGTCTTTCTCAGTTTCACAAAGCGCGATGACTTCACGTAGTTTTGCGTCAACTTCGTATTCCACACGCAAATCGCTCTCAAGCATTTCTGGTACGTCTTTACCCACTTTAAAGCCTGTGCGCTTTGTCATATCAGGGGTGCCTTCCAAAAACAGCATGCGCTCTATGAGCTTTGTTGCGTGACCGCGTTCGTCATCAAACTCGTGATCGATTCGCTCATACAACTTATTCAACCCCCAATCGAGATACATTTGAGAGTGAATAAAGTATTGGTCCATGGCTGCTAGTTCGTATGAAAGCAGCTCATTTAAGCCATTGATTATTGCTTGATTGCCTTTCATTAGTCATCTCCCATTACTTGCGCTTGCAGGTAGTTTTCAATACCCATCGCATCAATCTGATATTCTTGCGTTTCAATCCAGTCTAAGTGCTCTTCTTCATATTCAAGAAGGTCTTCTAATAAATCGCGAGACACATAGTCTTGTTTCTCTTCGCATAATGCGATGGCTTCGCGAAGTAGGGGAAGCTGCTCTTTTTGAAAACGCGCATCGCACGACAGCATTTCTACGGTATCTTCACCAATATAAAGTTTACCTAGCGCTTGAAGGTTAGGTAGCCCTTCTAGGAAAAGAATACGCTCAATGAGATCATCGGCTTGCTTCATATCCTTGATGGACTTCTTGTAATTCTTTTCGTTTAACTCGGAAAAGCCCCAGTTTTTAAACATACGGGCGTGCAGAAAGTATTGATTTATCGAAGTAAGTTCGCTTGTGAGCACTTCGTTCAATTTTGCAACTACTTGTTTATCACCTTGCATTGTGTAAACCCTATTGACGTATTTGCCGCAAGTATAGACTAATATTTGTGATGCGTCAAAATTCCTTTGAAAAACAGCCGCTTACAAACGATAACGTTTCTCAATTCATCCATTGTTCGCATTTAGAACTGCATCACTGTTGCGCATGAGCATAGGCAAGGCTTTCTTCCGCAAAACCCAGCCCAGCTTCAGTGAAGAAGTTAAACACTTTATCTACGCCATTTTCTAGTAAATGAGACACTTCATCTTCGTAACGAGCGATAGCTGCGACCTTGCCCGTATAGCCTGCATTTTTGAGCTGGCGCGTAATATTGATGGAATCCTGAATTGACGGTAACGCCAGTAAAACAAGCTGAACTTGTTGTATATCAAGGTTATCCCACAGATCAACGTCTTCGCCATCACCACAAATTACGTTAAGGCCTTCGCTTGCCATTTCTTTGATTTTAACTCTGTCAGCATCCATGCCCCATACGTTTACTTCACTTAGCTTAGAAAGCGCGTTAAATGCTCCACGGCCTACGCGGCCCATTCCTAAGACTAAAAATTCGGCATTGTGCAAAGTAGGATAGATATCTTCTTTTAATCGTTCAGGCTTCTCGAAGCGTTTTATTGTTTGTTTGTATTTGTGATAGCGAGAATGAGAATTGCGATACAGCACGCTGGTAAAAATAAATGAAATAGACACTGCAAGCGCTATAACCACTAACCACGAATTAGCCAGCAATCCAAGCGATACAGTAAGTGCGCCAACTATGAGCCCAAACTCGCTGTAGTTTGAGAGCACTAAGCTACTTAAATAAGCCGTACGGCCTCTTAATCGCAGTGAGGTAAATAGCCCGAAGAAAAGCGCTGCTTTAAGAGGAATAAACAAGCAGAATACGATGGCCAGCACTATCATATTTAAATCTGGAAGCGCTGTTAGCCCTATAGTGAGGAAGAACCCAATTAACAGCAGATCTTTAAAGCTTAATAATGATTTGGCAAGTTCTGATGCTTTTTCATGCTGCGCAAGCAAAATACCAAATATGAGTGCACCCAAATCGCCCTTTATATTCACCAGTTCAAATAAATGATATCCGCCGAGCGCTAGGATGAAGCCGGTGAGTGGTAATAATTCACCGTGTCCTGATTTGTTTATCATTTTGTTTATGAGTGGCATGGCGGGGAATAAGGCAAGTAATGCAAGCGCCCATACCGAAGGAAGCTTGCCTGTGGCTACGACCAAAAATATTACGGCGAACACGTCTTGCATAACTAAAATGCCAATAGCTAAACGCCCGTGACGGGTTTTGCTTTCACCACTTTCTTCTAACACCTTTACCACGCAAACGGTGCTGCTAAAGCTTAAGGCAAATGCAATAAGAGCAGCACTTTCCCAAGTAAGACCGTCTACAAAATTAGCTGCTATCGTCCCCATAGCAAATAAACAACAGGTAATTACACCTACCCAAACTAAGGTATGTGTGATGCTTCCAGCCCAAACCTCGCGACGACTCAAGTCACGAATATTGAGCTTTAACCCAATGGTGAAGAGCATGATAGTAATACCCAAATTAGCTATTTGGGTTAAATCTTCGGTTAAGGTATAGCCTGCGAAATTTAATAAAAAGCCAGCAACGAGATAGCCGACAAGTGGAGGAATGCCGATAAGCTTAACCGTTAAACCGCACGCAAATGCGAAGAGAAGAAATGCATACTCCATGAATTACCTTTCAAAATAGTTATACGTAAAAACCGTAGCCTTTAATAAGGGTACAACACTTTTATATCTGGATAAGCTATCGATTTTTATTATTGATAGTGGTTATCAGATACCAAGTGTTTAAGGTGTAAATACTTTCTGTAGATTAACATGCAATAGCTTGTTTTCGCAGCTAAAAAGCGTGTTTTTATTGCTGAGTATTTTTTCTGTTATATGCGTGTTCTATCGCACTAATGGTAACGCGTAACCGATAGGTGTGCCTAATAGGTTGTTCAAATTAAGTTTTCAAATCAGCTATTTACCGCCAAGGCAAATCTAGATCTCACTTTTGGGTGTATTGAAGAAGGTTAGTGGCTTAGTATGCAAATAAAACATGACCAAAATAAAGAAGGACTTTAAATGCGTATTACAATATTAGGCGTGCTTAGCATGTTGGTTGTTTTTAATGTAGCAATTGGTTTGCTTTGGACTCCCATTTGGTGGTTTTTGTTACTCTCTGTCACCCTTCTTATTTTTGGCTTATACGACGCGTTTCAATCAAAACATGCCATATTGAAAAACTTTCCATTGATAGGTCGAGTCCGATGGACTGTTGAAGGCCTTAGACCTTATATACAGCAGTATATTATTGAAACCGATACGGGTGGCGCGCCTATATCGAGGATGTTTCGGTCAATTGTTTATCAGCGTGCTAAGAATAGCCGCGAGACTATTCCATTTGGAACGCAACTCGACACCTATAAAGAGGGATATGAATGGATTGGCCACTCGTTATCTGCCCGCGAAGTTGAGGAAATGGATGAAAACCCCCGCATTAGTGTTGGCGGACCACATTGTAAGCAGCCCTACGAAGCCAGTGTGCTGAATATCAGTGCAATGAGCTTTGGCAGTTTATCTAAAAACGCAGTACTTGCCCTAAATAAAGGGGCGCAGAAAGGTGGCTTTTATCACAATACCGGTGAGGGCGGTCTGACGCCCTACCACTTAAAACATGGTGGTGACATCGTTTGGCAAATTGGTACGGGTTACTTCGGCTGTAGAACCAAAGACGGCGGCTTTGATCCTGACGTGTTCAAGGAAAAGGCACAGTTAGACAACGTTAAAATGATAGAAATAAAATTGAGTCAAGGCGCTAAGCCAGGCCATGGCGGAATTCTTCCTGCGTATAAAAATACCCCTGAAATCGCTGAAATAAGAGGGGTAGAACCGGGGACTCAGGTTGATTCTCCGCCACGACATAAAGCGTTTTCGACGCCATTGGAGATGATTGATTTCATTACTGAGTTACGAGAGCTAAGTGGCTATAAGCCCGTTGGCATTAAATTAGCGCTTGGAAGGAAAAGTGAGTTTATTGCTATGTGTAAAGCCATGGTGGAAAAGGGCGTTACCCCCGACTTTATTACCGTAGACGGTGGCGAAGGTGGAACTGGCGCGGCTCCATTAGAGTATACGAATTCCATTGGCTTTCCCCTTCGAGAAGCGCTGGCGTTTGTAGATGACTGTCTTACTGGTTTCGACCTTCGGAAGAAGGTTAAAATTATCGCATCTGGAAAAATAATTACGGCGTTCCAACTCGCTAAAAACCTAAGCTTAGGCGCCGATTTATGTAATAGTGCGAGAGGCATGATGCTAGCTTTAGGCTGCGTTCAATCACTGTCTTGCAATACGAATAAGTGCCCAACTGGCGTAGCAACACAGGATCCAAGACTTGCCCGCGGATTAAATGTAGAGGACAAATTTGAAAGGGTTTACCGTTTTCATAGAAAGACAATTCACGCACTGATGGATATTTTATCTTCTACCGGCCATGTTAAAACCAGTGAGCTAAACCGAACTCATATTTTCAGGCGGGTCGATCAGTGTCACGTCGCACGCTATGATGAGATTTTTCCGTTAGTGAAAACCGGAAGCTTCCTTACTGATGAGGTACCTGAACGGTTTAAGCTTCACCTTAAAGAGGCCAATGCAGAAAGCTTTATGCCGTGTAGTTTGTTAGCTGAAATTGAAAAAGAAACGAAAGACGTTTCGTAAAGCGCTACTAGCAACGAGAACGGTGATTTCATGAAAAGGCATTTACACTCCTGGCCAATTTCTCTAAGACCAGGCGTGTACGTGCTTTTTTGCTATTCCACTTTCTTTTCTGGAATACGTAATTGATAAAGACGATAGTCACTGGTTCTATAAGGTGAGACTTTATATTTTGGTTGAAGGTATGCCACCAAATCTATGAGCTCGGAAACGGTGAGTTCGTCATTAACAACGCGCATCAAGGAAACACCATCTTCACTTGTAAAGCTTGCAGGCTGTCGGGGTGTCAATTTGTGTGAAGGATTGATGATGCTTGTCACAAGTGCTGCATAAGTCTTAATTCTGCCACTACTTCCGCCTAGCGGTATAGGTTTAACCAACAAGTATTGGGCGCTGTCATCTTCGCCTTCGCCAGCAATTCTATGGCAATCTTGGCACTGATATTTTTTAAAAACCAGATAACCTTGTTCCGCGTTGCCTTCGGGTAAACTAAACCCTCTGGGTGATTTTGCGCCTTGCTCACAGGCAAAAAGCAGAAGCGTAGCTAGCAGTATGATTGCGGTCTTCATCACTTATTCCTTCTATTACTTTACTATATGATAGCTCAAAGCTCAGTTGATAAATTTAGTATGAAGTAGCTGTTGGAACTTATATTGACCTAGCGCAAAGTATTAACAATAAACACAAGATAATCTTTTGTTATCAAGTTTACGCAAAAGCAAAGCGATTATTTGGCGTTAACTTTTTATCACAACGGGAGAAAAGCTATGCAAAGCTACAATACGATTTTAGTACCTATAGATGTGTATTCTGATTACAACGTGGTAGTAGAAAGAGCGATTTCCATCGCTGGTAATAGCCATAAGCTCCACTTGCTATATGTCGCATACCCCCAAACTAATATGGAGCCCTACGGTTTCTTTTAGAAAAGATTTTTCACAGATGTAAGAGAGCAGCCTTAAGGCAGCTAAAAGATGTGGCAGCAAAGCATGATATTCCCTATAGCCATGTCAATGTTGAAATAGGTTCGCCCGCTGATGAGATTCACCATATGGCTGAAAAAATTAACGCCGATCTCATTGTTGTAGGCACCCATGGTCAAAGTGGGTTGCGGCTTTTACTCGGTTCAACCGCAAATGCTGTGCTTCACGGTGTAAAAACAGATGTGTTGGCGGTAAAAGTATAGCGATGTCATTCGACTGTCATGAAGCTTCGCTAGCGTGATGATTTTTGTGGGAACGAATAATACTAAAAATGATCAAACGGACAGGGTTCTCTAGGCTTCTTTTTGCAACCCATTATTCAATCAAAGGGCTGCGTGCCGCATTTAAAAGTGAGGCGGCGATAAGGCAGGAATTAATGGCGATGAGCTTATTAGTCCCCACGGCTTTGCTCTTGAACATTTCAACGGTAGAAAAATTACTGCTTATCGTGTCGTTGTTTATTGTCTTGATCACAGAGCTTCTCAATACCGCGATTGAAAAGCTCTGCGATCATATAACAACCGACTTCCACGAACTCATTGGACGAGCAAAAGATATTGGCTCGGCCGCTGTCTTCGTTAGCCTCTTGCTTGCTATTATTACTTGGTTATCAATTTTATGGTAACCAAGTAATAATACGTGGGGTTACTAAAGCGACTTTATTTTTTTGTCACACGACTCATTAACTAACGTTCGAATAGTGCTGTCTAAATTCTTTATGTGCGAATAGTGAATTGAAGTTTCGCCACCCTTACTGATGTCTTTAATCGTAAATACTACATCGTCATCTCGTGAGGTAACGCAAATGCGTACGAAATCATCAGACTGTGCCAGTGGTACATGAAGATATAAGGGCTCATTATGAGAGTTCAGATACTCAACCGCTGCTTCTTTCGATTTAAAGGGGTCTTGTTTCTCTGGTTGAACATGCCAAGACGAAGAGGGAACGACTAACTCTGCCAGTAGTTTGCCGTGCTTTGTATCGATTCCGCTACTCATATATAACTCCTTTACGTAAAGCAAAAACATGTCGTACTTGAGGTGATTGAATACCTACACCGTACGCAAACTAGATTCGATAATGTATGCAGTTGTTACGCAGGGAATACGTATTTAGATTGGTAAAGATAACAAAGCGTTGCAGAGTAGGGTGCTGTTGATATTGACCAATGTTACGCGTAACCATTTAACGAAAAATACTTTATTTTTTTCAGTGGGTTATCGATTGCGTTTGGCGGACAATTTCGCCATGCCGCCCCGTTTTACATTCGCTTGTTTAGTATAATGCCCCGGCATTTCTGGAGATTGCCAGCCCCCGGCAAGCTGCAGTTCGGGTAAAGATGCGCCATCTTCTGCAAGCGATACTGCGCCGCCAACGCGACCACTGTGTGGCGTAATATTTTCGGAAATTCCAGCACGATGGGCAATGCGTCGCCAAATACGATAGACACTTGAGTAATTAAGAACGTTTGCTTTATGACTTGGTATTTGTTCGTCAAAGGGCAATAGTGCCGTTTTATGATTCGTCAATCGTCGAAAAAGTATGCCTTTGTGTAGCCCACGTAAATCTGAAACATGTCGGGTTTGTTTGGTTTTAGGGCAAGTATTTGCTTCATTTATATACTCTTGGATCATAGAAACCGTACTGGAGGAAACATACCTATATTGACCTTGTCCAGATTGATCACTCTTAGAAGAAACCACAAGCAATGTATTATTCCTGGCAGAAATATCTTCTACACAAACTCTTACTAATTCGTCTGCACGCAGTAAGGCATCGAACATAAGGTTAATAATGGCAATATCTCTTAGTTCTAACAAAGAGTCGGGAATAATAGCGTTATTTATTTGTTCAACCATTTCAATGGTAAGCGGAACAGCCTGTTTGTGTGTCAAACGATACTTTCTATTTTCAATAAGAGACAGTCTTATAAAATCTCTTAAATAGGCAGAACGGATGATGGGGTTAGGCAATTTAGCAACACCTAAAAATTTACTGAGCGCAGACAGACGACGTTTAATCGTTCTGTAGGCGAGGGGAGAACGACACAATTCTTCTACATATTGCTTTATACATAATTCATTGTGGCTAAAATCGTCGGTGAAGCCTTGCAGATTAGCCTGCTTACAAAAAATTGCGAATTCGTTGTAGTCACTAATATACGCACGTTGCGTGTTGTACGGTAACTTAGTAAAAATTTCTCGGTAGTAACTTTCAACATCATGCGTAGATGAAGAACGTGAAGGCGAAACGAGTTGCGAATTGACACCTCCTTTAGTGGAGCCACTACCAGAATCGTAATAACCGGAAGCGTGGCTGCTATTATTGCTATATTCCAATGAATCACTTGTCGCTTGCCGCTTCACTTTATGGGGGTGTAAATGTGTTATCTTTTGCTTAGATGACATGAATTGGCCTGCATGTAGCGCGTTCAATAAGATTGTATCTATTATAAATAATTTTGTAACGTATTGATTTAAATAGTTATTCACGCATGATAACTGTAATTATCATGCGTGAAGTAACAAGGTAATACTTGTATTCGCGCAGGTCTAACCATACGTTTATTCAATAAATATAGGCTTACAGAACGCGTAATCGGGATACCTTGCCTGATAGTTCAGTAGTATTTCCTATTAGTTCAGTAGTATTTCCTATTAGTTCAGTAGTATTTCCTATTAGGTGCCACTTTACCACAAGGCTGTATTTACATACAGTCTTGTGGTAATTCCCGCTTAGTTTAGTTGTCTAACGGCTGCCTTTTTAAACAGAAGCAATAGAATTTCGCGATTTGCGCGCAATTTATGTTCAGATAAAAGCGTGCGCTGTGTGAAATCTATAAGGCAATACCCTTATTATGCCTATAGATTTCACGTAGCGTTGCCTGAAAAATGCACTAAAATAGGTGGCAGACCGAAGACCTCTGGCCGTAGAACGACGCGCTAAATATAAACACAAGGTCTTGAATGGCTTGTTTCATCCATACTCATGGTTATCACTTTTTTGATACTGCTATCTTAGCGGAATAGGTGATAGCAACGTGGCCAATTTACCTACCACAGTTAAATGGCGATACTCGTACCGTTTTCGTTTTTCGGCTTTCAGACTGGCGCTCAGTAAGCAGTATTTCAATATCTGAACCACGATAAGTCATCCGCTTTTACATTAAATTCCTCTGTGTATTACGTAAATACTTTATTCATGATTAACCTTGTTGTACTGACGCCGAATTAAATATAGTGCTTGCAATTAAACATGCTGAACTTATTAATGACACGTTTTTAAATTGCTTTTATCGCTTATTAAGGCTGAACTACCGTTTAGGTCCCTAAATTTTGATGAATATTTGTAAGCAACTGATTTTATTGTTGGATTCTTACTGACTTTATAAAAATACTCCGTCGAGTAGCGTTAATTCGTGAATAGAATTATATTTATTATCCAGCGCAACAAGACAACTCACTCACATCTTTATTAAAAGTCTGCGCACACAGTTTCAGACCTTCAACCATGGTTAGATAAGGAAAAAGCTGGTTTGCTAAATCTTCAATTGTCATTTGATTGTGTATAGCAAGGGCTGCACTTTGTATTAGCTCACCACCTTCGTGTGCTAAGATTTGCGCACCGATAAGCTTATTGGACTGTTTATCTGCCACTAACTTTATAAAACCGTCTGTCTCAAAGTTGGCTAAGGCTCTTGGCACATTTTCCATTTCTAATACGCGGCTAATAACGCTTATTCCCTGATTTTCAGCTTCACCTTCTGATAACCCAACGGTAGCAACTTGCGGATCGGTAAAAATAACGGCAGGCATGATTGATAAGTCTAGCTTCAAGTTATCACCAGTCATATTTGAACCGGCACGGCTGCCTGCAGCCGCCGCAACATACACATATTGAGGTATGGTTGAGCAATCACCTGCAGCGTAGATATGAGAAACATTTGTCTCAAGCTTTTCATTAACAAGGACAGCGCCAGATCCATCGGTCCTGACACCTACTACATCTAAATCAAGTCCTACAGTGTTTGCGTGACGACCTGTAGATATCAATAACTTCTCACAGAGCACTTGCTCATCTTCGGTCTGTATGAAAAAACCATTGTCATCATGAGTGATTCGAGTGACTTGGGTATTATTTATTATTTCAATGCCCTCTTTCTCAAAACACTGACTTAATCTATCACCCAACAGTGGATCCTCACTTTTCAACAAGGTACTGCGCGCTAAAATAGTAACTTGGCAACCTAATCGAGCATATGCCTGAGCAATTTCTACAGCGACAACCGATGAGCCAATTACTGCAAGGCTCTTAGGTAGCTCTTTTTCGAACAACGCTTCTGTTGAAGTCCAATATGGGGTGTTTTGTAGTCCTTCTATTTTAGGGAAAGTGGGTGTTGAGCCTGTTGCAATAAGAAATTTGTCTGCAAGTAGTGTTACTTCTGTACCGTCAGCATGGGTAATGTTCAGCGCATTTTTGCTACTAAACCGCGCATACCCCTTAATCAAGGTTAATGCCGGATTGTTTTTCAGTATATTTTGGTATTTGGCAGTTCTCAATTCGTCAACGCGACTGATTTGTTGATGCGATAAAAGCGTGCGGTCTATCTTAGGTTCGTGGTCTTCAATGCCTGTAAAAGGGTTGCTTCGTTGTTGATGTGCTAATTGAGCGGCGCGGATGAGAATTTTAGATGGAACGCAGCCGACATTAACACAACACCCGCCTATAACGTCGGCTCCTTCTATTATGGTGACCCTTGCACCATTTTCTGCCGCTTTAATGGCGCACGAGAATGCCGCAGATCCACTGCCAATAATAGCAACATGAAGTTGCTTCGCCTTGCTTGCACAACAATTAGAGCTGCCTTGTGCGTTCATAGATTAATCGCTACTTTTTACGTTAGACGAATAGCCTGCATTCTCGGTGGCTGCCATTAACTCTTTTGTATTGGTTTTCGTATCGTCGAAAGTAACAATAGCTTCATTTGGCTCATATGTGGCTTCGACTGTTTTCACACCTTCCACTTTTTTCAGTGCTAATTTGACCGTAACGGGACAAGTAACACAATTCATGCTAGGTACTTCTAGCGTGACTGTTTTTAACTCTGCCCACGCGGTGGTGCTTGAAAGTAAAGCCATCGTAAGTAATAGTTTTTTCATAATATTTTCCTGTTTTAAAATGTTTTAGGGATTGTGTAAGGTTCTCGAAATCAGATTAACCAAACTAGCCAATAGTTACTTGTGATCAAAACAAGTGCTATTAATGACGTTATCCAAAAGGCAATTTGACGACGACGCCTTGTTTGCGGAATTGCGCAGACACTGCCTGGTTGGCATTTTTCAATCGGCCGATGGATTTTATAACCTGCATAGCCAAGGAAGAGCATGACGGTCACTACAAAAACTGGACGGTATGGTTCAAAAGCGGTTAGGCTACTAATCCATGAGCCACTTATTCCAAGCAACAATAGGACTAACGGACCTACACAACAAATGCCTGCCCCGATCGCCGCGATAATACCTCCCACCATCGGCATTTTAGAGTCGTCGTTGATCATATTTAATCTCGATATTGCATAAGATAGCACCGAGTATAAAGTATGTACCTTAGTACAGAGTCAAGCTTGATTAGTTATTTCATTGTGATTTGTTAGCGGGATGCTCTAGATAGTTAGATACATTTACTTTGGTGACAAGGCATTAATAATGGGGCAATGGCTATCATCATCATTCGTCTGACACTTAGTGATGCTCTCCAATAGCGCATGCTCTAATTGTTTTAGGTCTTCCAGCTTAGATTGCACAGATGCAAGTCTCTGTTTTGCTAGCGCTTCTACCTTGCTACAGCACTCGCTATTTAACGACAGCAGAGATTCTATTTCTTTAAGCGTAAATCCTAATTCTTGAGCGCGTTTTATGAATCGGATCCTATCAACCGTTTCCTTAGGATATAATCGATAACCCTCAGAGGGCTTTTGTGGCTGACTGATTAAGCCATTGCGCTCATAAAAGCGAATAGTTTCTTTATTCACACCGATTAGTTTTGCAATCTTTCCGATTGTCCCTGACATAAGCGAATCACCTCTACAATATAATTGTAAGACACAAGTAGTTATATCAAAGGCTTAAGCCGAGATATTGCCTAACTAAATGTCAAATGTAGCTATTGAACTTTTCTATCTTTACCTGATGCTGCTCGGCGTTTTCGCTCCACTTGCACATAAACTGTGTCAGTGGTCGCACTACTTGAATGACCTAGATCCTCAGATAAATCTTTCAAAGGCCTGTCACGTTCAATCTCCATGCTGGCACCGGTGTGACGCAAGTAATGTGTCGTTGCTTCATTTAATTTCTGTGCGGCTTCTACTCCTTGTTCTGACTTCATCTTATCGAAAGCTGCGTCAAATACTTGCTGCACGAGCCTGGATATTTGACGGCTTGTTAAACCTCCACGACCTCGTATTTTTTCGACCAACACGGTTTGTTCACCTTTGGATGGCAACGGTGACAGTCCACGCCATTCTCTATATCGTTTCAAAAACGTAAGATAACCCGGTGGTACCGTGATATCTCTAATCTTTTTGCCTTTTCCATAGGTCTTAAACCACCAGTTGTTGTCCTCATCTGTCCAAAAATGACTCATCAACGGTGTCCAGTCTTGGCGTTCTGAGAGCTCTGAAAGTCTCAGAAATAGGGTTTTCATGGTAGCAATAACGAATAAATTGCGTTCCACAAGCGGATCGTTATCAGCCATTTCAACTGCGGTATCTAGGAGATATTGCCATTGCTGTTCTGTTAATCGACTGATAGTTTTCACCTGACTGTCTTTTATCATATATTTACAGTCACGTTTTGCTAATGGAATAGGATTGCCGAAACAAATTTCTTCATCGATGAGATGGCGATAAAAAGAGCTTAATGCCACAAAGGTAGATTCTAGGGTCTGCAATGACGGTTGGTACTTTTTCGGATCGAGCACTCTATCTTTATCGTATTTGGGCGGCGTTTGCCTGAACGGCGTCCACTTAAGGTTTGAAGCAAAGTATCCGTTTTTGAAGCTAAATCGGTCATGGAGCTGCGTACTTATCCATTTAACCGGTGGCGCCACACAAAAATCAATGTATCGCAAAATATCTGCTTTGCGTAAATCGTCCACTGGCTGCTTATCCACCATGAAGACCCACAGTAGAAACTTTTCGATGTCATTTCGAAAACGCACATACGTGTGTTGTGATTTGTTGCGACCGATATACAAAAGGTAATCTTTTGCCCAGTCCCAGTGCTGTCTAATCCATGTTGGTTGCTTATCTAAGAATGAACTTAGTTGTGGATAGTCAGATAAATTGAGTTCTGCCAGCTCAGTATACGTGGGAAACAACGGTGTAGGTTTAGTGATGGCCAAATGTGTTTTTATTGTTGGTTAAGGTTGCAACACTATACTTACTCTTGCACCCTATGTCTAATACTAAACCGTATTAGACATAGGAGGATTTTAAAGATAGGATGTTCGACGGTGATAATAAACCTTTCCTCTCTGACGAACAAAGGTAAATTTAATTTGAAATGGCAAGGCGAATATTGTTTTGGTGAAACCTGGATTGCGTTTCGAGGTATGAGCGCAGAAAATAATTTGCATGCCCATGCCGCTCTGCAGTTGGTTGCAGGCGCAGGCATTACTGTTACCGATGACAACACATTTGAAAAACAAGGTAATGGGTGGTTAATTCCCTCAGGTGTTAAACATAGAATTACTACATCATCACCCATCGTCATTCTACTTATTGAACCAGATTCTTTTTTTGCCGACGCTCTGCAACCCTCTCAGCAAAAAGGTTTAATAGTACAAAGCCTCTCTCTGGAAATGTTAGACACGTTGTTAGCGGATATTCCTTTGCGTGACATGATGAATAAGCTGGAAACACTTTATCATCAAAATAACAGTGTCATTGACGCACGACTAATCTCGGCGATGACTTATCTCAACAGTATCGATAAGCGCCCGACTGTCGAGCTTATCGGGAAACATGTAGGTCTTTCAGTCTCTAGACTTCGCGCCTTATCGACACACTACCTTGGCGTCCCATTTTCAAAAATCATTGTATGGAAACAGGTAAACTTGGCATTTCAATCATTAGCAAAAGGCGCTTCCTTAGCGGATGCCGCTTATGATGCAGGCTTTGCCGATCAAGCTCATTTTACACGAATTCTGCGCGACACTATTGGCGTAACACCAGGACAAACCCAAAATATGGATAAACAATAGGCGCTTTTGCTTAATACAGGCGATTTGTTCAATACCCTTCGACTAAAACCTTGAATAATTCCGGTTCATAGACAGTTTGAAGGCAGCAAAATTATGAAACCACTTCTAAAACGTGAATATGAACGCTCAAAGAAATTGGCTCGGGAACTCGAAGCAACAGGAGATTTATCATCTGCCTTCATCGCGTTAGAGCGTGCGCATATTCTGGGTCAACGTTATCTTATTCCTCATATACACGCTCATCTTTTAATGTTGAAGATCGGACTAAAACAACGGGATGTCCGTGAAATTTTTGGACAACTGCTCAGGATCGTTGCAACAATCCCAGGCTATCTTTTGGGGTGGGTGCCAAAAGGTAATACCGGAGGTAGTAACGTATCGGCGCTCAAACCTATGCCCCTCCCTCCCGATCTCGCGCCGGTTTTAGCCGATTACAATGTATGGCGTGATGTGATGAAGCGAGCAATAATCTTTTGTGTGATCGCACTGTGCGTGATTGCTTCATTGTTTATTTTTGACGCTCGCCACCAGTCATCCGCTAGTGCATTATCGCAATACTGGACATCTCAGCGCTTTACACCCATATCGATTGGAGAAAGTACACACAGACTGAGTGTCACGCCCGTGGTTAATTTTTATGGGGAGCCGGGGTTTGCCACAGAGGCTGGTGTTTCATACTTAGTGCAAACGGATAAGCACACCGTGTTATTTGATCTGGGACACAACCGACAACAAGCACAAGAATCTCCACTTGAGCAAAACTTACAGCGCCTTGATGTAAACACTGATGAACTTGATACTGTTTTTATTAGTCATTTCCATCGTGATCATATTGGTGGGCGTACATGGGAAGAAAAAAGCAGTATAGGCTTTGGTTTTAACCAACCAGCACTGGTGAATACGTCTATTTTTGCCCCCATCCCACTTAGCTATCCTGGCAAGGATGTAACGACTATCGACAAGCCGACGATACTCATGGATTCACTGGCGTCAACCGGCCCCATTCCTCGACAGCTAGTCTTGGGCCGAGTTGACGAACAAGCCTTGGTGATCCATCTCGAAAACAAAGGACTCGTGGTAGTTGTCGGGTGTGGTCATCAAACACTGACTGCGCTGATAACCCATATTGAAACACATTTTGAGGCTCCTCTATATGCGTTAATCGGCGATGTACATTTTCCACTTGAAACAGGCCGGCTGCATATTGCTGGTATAGATATACAGCGTCGTTTGGCGTCAGGTAGCGGGCTTTTTTCTCCCATCAGTAAACAAGATGTACTTAATGATATTGCGTTAATGTCACAAAAATTCGACATAGTTGCGTTAGGTGCTCACGATACAAGCGACCAAGCATTGGTATTGGTTGAGGAACACTTTACCGGCGAATTCATACCCGTTCGCGCCGGTAAACCCATACATTTTGATGAGTTTGTTACAAGACTAGAGGAGGCACGCTAATGTCACCTATCAACGCCACTTATTTACAAGCCACTCCCCTACTTGATTTCGATACGCCCGCTATTCAGACGCTTATTGCCGAAAAGGAGTGGCAGTCACTGACTACCTCTGAGCGTATTGGTGCTATTTACCACTTTATACAAAACGATGTCGCATTTGGGTATAACAAACGTGATGATATAGCTGCTTCGGAGGTGCTTAAAGATGGTCTTGGTCAATGCAATACCAAGGCAACCTTACTGATGGCACTGTTAAGGGCAACCGGTATTGCATGTCGTTTGCATGGGTTTACCATCGATAAGCGATTGCAAAAAGGTGCTATCACGGGCTTACTGTATATACTCGCCCCACGGCTAATCATTCATAGCTGGGTAGAAGTACAACATGACAAAGAGTGGATCTCGTTGGAAGGCTTTATTCTCGATAACGGCTATTTAAACAGTGTTCAAAAGCGATTCCCAAAAGCTACGACGTTTTCAGGTTACGCCATCGCCACTAAAAACCTGCAATCACCTAACATTGCTTGGTGTGGAAAAAACACTTTCATTCAAAGTGAAGGGATTGTCGATGATTTTGGCATTTTTGATTCTCCCGATACGTTTTATCAAGCCCATGGTAATAATTTAAAGGGATTCAAATCCTTTTTATATGAAAATATTTTACGGCATAGTTTGAACCGGCGAATCGACTACATCCGTTCAAACAAGCTTTAGGAGAGCACAATGAATAACCAACAACGTAAGAGTAAAGTCTTTATTTCACATGCCATTTTTAACCGCATTTGGTTGCTGGTAATTGGCCTGATATTCATTATCAGCGCTATATCACATAGCTTTATTTGGGAACAATCGGTTGTACACAACTTGCTATTTCATCCTCTGATTATTCTCGTCGGATTAGGCCTTTTTGCGCTATATTGTCAGTCTCGAGAATGTTCTAAACTGTAATATAAACAGCGCAATTAATAAGAGGGCACTCGAACTCATATCGAATGCCCCAGCTCAGTACACAACAAGCTTTTTGTAAACCAATCGAAACAAAACAGGCAGCACTACCAGTGTTAGCAAGGTTGACGATATTATCCGCCGATGACCACTGTGGCCAAAGGCCGTTATACCTCTGCGCCAGTATCCACGTTGATCGGCATGGGCACGAACACAAGGCTTGCTGCCAATGCGGCCATCAATATCGGCCGTAACCGCGTTAGTGCGCTGTCAATAATTGAACGAACCAATTCCCCTGTTTCTTCCAGTATTTGTCTGATATGAACAATGAATAGGTGACATGACTCAATAGTTTAAGCACTCTAGCTTGGCTAGAGCGTAAATCTGAGAGACACATAAAATGATAATAAGCGATTTATCGATACAACGATAAGCCATAATAAAGCGATGCTGAACTTACTAAGAAAAGTCTCTTCGGTATTGGCGGCTGATCATGTTGCGTGTATTTGTTCCAGCTGCTAACCGTGTTTTAGTTTTACATACAAATTAACGGTTACCAAAGGTGCATAACACTAATCCCGCAACAATAATGCGGAATTAGTGCATTTCTGTCTAAAAGTATACACTAGAACCGATAATTTACGCCAATTTCAAACGAACGCTCAGGGCCAACATAAATACCTTGTCGCATGCCGGTGATGTAGCGTTTATCAGTTAGGTTTTTGATAGCGCCGAATACCTTCATATTTTTGTTAACGGTATAACTAGCGTTTACATCTAACAAGGTATAAGCAGGTAACAAGCCACCCCAAATGCCACCCGCGGCATCATCAGGTATGTCTACTGTGTTGCTTGCATCACCATATTGTTCGCCTCGATGATGCACGGTTAATGCCCCGCTTAACTTATCACTTTCATAACTCAAAGCAACATTGGCAATTACTTTTGGCGCATACGGAAGTCGGTTTCCACTATTTTCTCCTGTTTTAAATTCTGAAGTTGGGATAAACGTAGCGTTAGTATCAATATAAAAGCCACTACCAATATCATAGGCTAACAGCAATTCCATACCTAAATGTTCAGTTTCACCGCCGTTGGACTGAGACAAATTAGGGTCGCTATTACCCGTTACCACTTGATTGCTAAAGTCCATGATAAAAGCGGCTGCTTCATAAGTAATGTCGCCCTGCTTTCCTCTGAGGCCTAGCTCATAGTTAGTTGAACGCTCTCCATCTAAGTTTTGATCGCTCAGCCCGTCAAGTGCCACACCGTTTGAAGCGGGCGAGAAAGCGCGGTAAACACCACCATAAATTTGTGCCGAATCATTCAAGTCGTAAGTTGCGCCAACACCGGGTAGAATTTCGGTGTTGCTGGTTGTTGCTTCTGCATTATCGTTGGTTAGTATTATTCTTTTTTGCTCATAGGACTCTACTCTAAGGCCGGGTGTAAAAGCAAAAGCATTGCTTAATTGAATACGGCTTTGGGCATAGCCGGCATAGCTTTGCGCCGAATCAATACGGTGGCGATCGTTTGCTCCTGTGCGATCGGAGCTGCGCAGCGCTCGAATTCGGGTGTCGTTTGACTCCTCTTGCATGAAACGTAAGCCAAATTCACTGTTGGCTTCTACACCCATAAGGCTGTGTTCTAAAGTCAAGCGAGTTTCTATTCCAACGCGCTCAAACGAGCGATTATTTCCGGTTAAACTGTCGGTATATACCCAACTATTGGCCTCGTTTGAGGCCTCAGTATCAACACTATAACGCCAATAATCGCGGCTCACGTCACTCCAATAAACAAGGGTGTTTAGGGTTGCGTCGTTAGATAATGACCATTCGTGATTAATATCAAACGCTGTACGCTCGGTTAAGTAGTAATCGTCTGGTGCAGGGTTGTAGTCTTCACCCGCTTCATACTCAGCTAGTAATAATCCACGATAAGAGATATTTGCGTCATTTTCATAACGCGATAGTTTAATGCCTAACTTTTGACCATTGTCAAAAATAACACCAGCTTTTGCCATTACATCGGTCATATCATAGCCTTTATCCATAAAGCCATCGCTGCTAGCGCGGGTTGCTAAAACACCAGCAAATGCATCCTCGTCTTCGTTTTTGCCACCCGCTTCTACAGTAATTTCTTGCATATTAAAGGAACCAGCACGGCCAGTGAGGATGACACCATCATCGGGTGTTTTAGTTTTATAATTCACTACGCCGCCTATTGTGGATGGGCCATAGCGAAGTGAAGCTGAGCCTTTCAGTACTTCAATTTGACTTACACGCTGAATACGGGGATTAAAATAACGGGCGTTACCAATAAAAAGACCCGGTGCAACGGGCACGCCATCTTCTAAAAGTAGAGACTTAGATTCACTTGCTGAAAGGCCCCGAATACCAATGTTAGACACTATGGCAGTTTCTTCTTCACTTTTAATATTCACACCGGGAATACTTCGCAAAACATCTTGTGTCGACAAGGGTTGAATTTTATCAATTTGATCTTGATTGATAATAACAACGCTACCCGTTTGTTTTAAAAGAGCGGAGGTGCTGTCGCCTATTACGCGAATAACTTCTATAGCAGGCATTATTTTGTCACCCGCCTCGCCTACATCGGGTGTTTCTTGAGCTAGTGAACTGAAAGATAGTAGTGCGGTCGAAACTGACAAAGTTAAGCGCGTTAGCTTTGTTTGCATAAAAAGTATTCCTTGGTGGGTAGTGATAAGGTAAAAAAGAAGTTGCATTAATTAGCTAATGATAATACGAATACCTATCATTAGCAATATGGCGCACAACCAATGTCGCAATGACTGATAATTTATACTTTAGTAAATCACGTAATGAGTAATATTAGACACGTGAATTGTATGACGTTAAAACGGGAGTTCTAGATTGACGGTCGTATTCCGATTTACTTAAACATTGAATTCTCGAAATCAGGGAAAAAGTGTGCTAAGTCTCACCTGAACTGGTGTTCAAGTGATGCCAGAATAGTGTCCAATTCCCCTAGCCTGGAACAGATCTAATTGGCGTTTTCTGCAATGATTAATGCGGTAGACTGGTGCGAGCAAGAATAGACGCTGTCCGACTAAAAAACGAGATGAATAGAGGCGGATATTGGACATCGAAAACCCTTGAACCGCCAGAACCAAGGGGAAACGCATATTATTGTTTACTTGACAGGGCAGCTTAATGGGTGAACCCCTTATAAAGTGATAATCAGCCTGCCGATGCTCATCGCACACAGCAGGCCAGCTGAGCTTAGGAAGGCGCTCTTGCCATATCTTTTAACTTCCCTTTTGAAAACCAGGCGAATAGCACAGGTAATACAAATAGAGTTAAAAATGTAGCGGTTACCAAGCCACCAACGATTACACTCGCTAAAGGCTTTTGGATTTCAGCACCAACGCCATTAGACAGTAACATTGGAATAAGGCCTAGCGCAGATGTAATCGCTGTCATCAATACAGGGCGCAGTCTTGATGTAGCACCATCAAATACGGCGTCAGATACCGATAACCCGTCTGCAACACGCTGATTGATGCTTTCTACCATCACGACTCCGTTTAACACCGCTACGCCGAATAGGGTAATAAAACCTACGGAGCTCGGCACAGAAAGATATTGACCTGATAACCAAAGTGAAAATACCCCCCCGATAACAGCCAATGGTACATTTACAAGTATCAACATTGCCTGACCAAATGAAGCAAAAGCAAAGTACAATAATAAAGCTATTAACCCCAAAGAAAGTGGCACAACCAATGATAGTCGCTTCTGCGCTCGTTGCTGATTCTCAAATTGACCGCCAATATCCACCGAATACCCTGTAGGCAGTGCTAGTTTCTCATCAATAGATTTGCGAATATCTGCCACAACGCTACCCATATCTCGACCTTGAACATTCGCCTGGATCACAACTCGCCTCTGCACGTCATCACGTCTTACTTGCGGTGGACCAGAGGCGATAGTCACTTCAGCCACGTCCCCCAAACGAACCCAAGCACCCGATGGAGCTTGTAAACGCAAGTCAGCTATCATTTGACTGTCATTTCGGAATTGTTCAGCAAGCCTGACATAAATATCATATCGCTCATTACCATTAATGATTTGACCAGCACTGGCTCCACCTAAACCTTCGCGTACAAGTTCCATTGCATCACCCACGGCCAATCCATAGCGCGACAGAGCTCGACGATTCGGTGTCACAATGAGCTGAGATTCTCCGGCAATTTGTTCCATTGCAACATCTCGTGCACCTTGAACTTCTTTTACTAATGCTTCAATGGCCTGGCCTTTTTCAGCTAGAACTTTGAGGTCAGGCCCAAACAATTTAATGGCTAGCTGCGCTCTAACTCCCGACAATAACTCGTCAACCCTTGTCGCGATAGGTTGAGAAAAATTGAAAAGCAAACCCGGATGTTGCTCCATTTTTTCTTCCATTAACGCTTGCAGTTCATAACGGTTATTTGCACTTGTCCATTCAGGCACAGGCTTTAGTCCAATATAAATTTCGATATTGTTCACCGGCTCTGGATCACCCCCTATTTCGGCGCGACCGATACGCGACAACGTATAGGTGACTTCTGGAAACCCCATTAATATATTCTCTAATTTCGGGGATACCTCTAGGGCAGTATCTAAACTAGATGAAGGCGCTAAAGTAACACGCAAGTTAATGGTGCCCTCTTCCAGTTCTGGTACAAACTCTGTGCCAAGCCGAGGAAGCACTACACCAGCAGCGACTACCATAATTGCAGCAATTCCAATCACTACTTTTTTATGCAAAATTGCCCACGATAGCCCTTTGCGATACCCCGCGTCTAAAGGTTTCAACACAACGCTTTCTCGTGGTTTCACGCCTTTTTTAAATAGATACGTCGCCAATGCCGGTACAATAATCAGTGCAACTAATACCGCCGAAAGCATGGCCAACATAATACTAATAGCCATTGGTTGAAATAATTTTGCTTCAACGCCTTCAAAGCTAAACAAAGGCATGAATACCACAAGGATTATGGCTGTTGCGAAGAAGATAGGCCGGGCTACCTCCTTGCCCGCTTCTTGTAATCGCAAAGCGATACCGTGCGTATCATGGGACGAGTCTAATGGATCATCATCTTCAACATGTTCACCCAATTGTCTCTTGTGATCATGCTCAGCATCAGTGTGAGTCAAGTGTTTAAACATGTTTTCAACCATTACCACTGAGCCATCTACTAGCATGCCGATTGCCACTGCAATGCCCCCAAGCGACATAAGGTTGGCAGAAAGTCCAAACCACGACATGACCATTAAGGCAATACCAATAGAAATAGGGATCGAAATCAGGACTAAAAACGTGGCTCGTAGATTCATCAAAAATAAAGCTAGAATAACAATAATAAATACGAACGCTAACATTAGCGCATTTACAACCGTATCCACGGCTTGAGTAATTAAGTCAGCTTGATCGTAGAATACTTCAAAACTCACGCCATCAGGCAATGCTTGGTTAATTCGCTGAATACGAGCATTGACGCCATCAATTGTGGCTTTCGTGTTAGCTCCCATGCGCTTAAGTACAATGCCTGAGACGACTTCACCTAAGTTTTGAATGTTACCGTCGGCGTCTTTTCTGGTCATGGTGGCAGCACCCTGACGAATTTCGCTACCTAACTCAACGTTCGCCACATCGGATACAGTAATCGTTGTTCCGTCTACGGTTTTTAAAGGTACCTGACGTAATTGCTCTAACCCTTCCTCGCCATGATCTAACCAGCCAGTGCCTCTTATCACAAGTTGCTCCTGCCCTCGGTTCATATACCACCCCCCCACATTGGTATTATTCCGCTCAAGTGCTTCCATCACTATATCTTGAGTCAAGCCATATCCAAGTAATTGAGATGGATTGAGGTTAACTTGGTATTGGCGTACTTCCCCACCAAAAGAGAGCACATCCGTTACGCCATCGGCAGGAAGCAGCAGCAATTTCACCACCCAATCATTTAAACTACGCAACGCCATAGCGTCTAGGCCTGAATCGGGCTCAGCCAACAATAGATACTGATACACTTGCCCCAATCCTGATGTGTTGGGTCCCATTTCTGGCGTACCGACGCCCTCGGGAATTAACTCTTTAGCCGCTTGCAGACGCTCGAATACCAATTGACGTGCAAAATAAATATCTGTGCCCTCGCTAAACACAACGGTCACACCTGAAAGACCTGTTTTAGAAATAGAGCGCACTTCCATCACATCAGGTAAGGCATACATCACCGCTTCTATTGGATAAGTAATTAACTGCTCTACTTCTTCGGCAGCTAATCCCGGTGCTTCTGTATTGACAGATACTTGCACATTGGTGACATCTGGAAATGCATCCAAATTCAGTTTCGGAATAACAAAAACCGCGCTGACTATTAACGTTGTCAGAGCAATCACCACTAATAAACGACTAGTAACAGCCCAATCAATTAATTTATTAAACATAAAGACTCCTCCTAATTAGTGGTTGTGTGGGTCAAAACCGCCTTTAGCGATTTGTGATGCCACAAAAAAAGCACCCTCGCTTACTACGCGTGAACCCGGCTCTACACCGGTAATTTCACGCAAGCCACCAAGCGCTCTTCCAAGTTCAACTTCGACGGGTAAAAACTCGCCAGGATGATCTTCTACAAATACCGTCCAGTCTCCATCAGGACCACGCATTAGCGCACTCTCTGAAACAGCCATTACCGGCATTTTAGTCAGAAAACGGAAATACACCTCGGCAAATTGGCCTGGATGCAAACGATGTTCAGGGTTGCTCACTAATAGCCGAACCGTTCTCGTTCGAGTAACAGGGTCAATGGTATGTGCCTCTTGTGTAACTGTTGCATCAACTGTGAAGTCTCCCACTTTGATTTGTGCCGGAGAACCTGCTCCTAGCCGCAGGTTAATATTCGATGGTAGATGCGCTTCTACCCAAAGTTCACTTTCATCTGCCAACGAGATCAACGGTTCTCCCGCATCAATACGCTGACCTTGTTCAAACGAGTCACTGAGTACCGCGCCATCAATTTCAGCACGTAAGCTATATTCTCCTAATGCTATTGATTGCTGTGAGGTGAGCGTTTTCAAATCTGCATCGGATAAACCATATGAGATTAATACTGCACTAGCCGCTTCAAAATTAGCTTTTGCATCAATGTAGCGCTGCTCTCCAACAGTTTTTCGACCAAGTCCTTTTACTCTTTCCCATTCTGGATATGTTGTTCGGTAATTGGCTTGTGCTTGCGCAACGGTTTCGCTAAAAAGCGTGACAAGCACTTGGCCTTTATTTACCCTGTCTCCCAATGCCACATGACGACGCGTGACAACGGATGCCACTCTGGGTGATACTCGATAACTGCTATAGCCGTTTGATAATATTTCACCCGGTGCATACAAAGTATAATTGACAATTTTGGGGCTTAGTGTGCTTACTTTAATGTTGGCTAATGCCATTTGATTGGAGTCTAGCGATGCAGAAGCAGATTCATCATGCTCTTCATCGTCTTTATTCTCGCTTTCACCTTTATCATGAGCATGTTCGCTTTCGTGATCATCATGTTCATCGGCCCCCTCGCCTCCGTGCTCATCATGCTTTTGACCATCTTGTAGTTCATGTTCTTCATGACCATCATCAGTATGTTCGTCATGCTTATCTTGTATGCTTTTATCAATTCTTGTTACCGTTTCATTGTGAGCATGCTTTTGATCAGACTCTTGTGCGAAACTTGGTGCAGCGCCGACATATGAGGCGATGAAAACTGCTAATACTGTTTTATTCATTTTGTTAATCCTGATGATCAATAGAGAAATCGTGTTGAACTGGGGGCAAGTCGATAAGGCGACCTGATTGCAGCATGAGATTTTTCAATGCTATGCGCGTTTGCTTTTCCAGCTCTATGCCAGACAGTAAGCTTTCTGCGCGTTGATTCAGTGCTAGCAGGTAATTAGTTGTTGATAAATCGCCACTTCGCCACTGCTTTTCTAACAAATTAGCACTACTCTCGATGCGACTCTTTACGAGCGATTGCCATTGTGAAAACTGCTGGTTGTAGCTTTGCCATGCGCCAAACGCACCTTGTAAATCGAAACGTAGTTTCTGATACTGCGCTCTAAAACGTGCTTCGGTTTCTAACGCCATTCGTTCAGCGGAACGAGTTTCTGCACTGTAATTATTACGAATGTTTAACGGTATAGAAAAGGTCAGTCCAACGACGTTTTCTCGCTCTTCCCGCCCCGCATTAATACCAAAAGTAGGATTTGCTTTTGCATTACGTCTAGTGACTTCTGCTTCTTCTTTTTGCGTGAGCCATTGCGCATAAGCTTTAGCTATTTTGGGGTGCTTTAGTAATTCTTCATCAGACGGATATGCAACTTTAGAAGGCCAAAACTCGTCCGGTATCCGCCCTCGCTCTGGCTCCCAATCAGGAAGTAACTCACGCACTATTGCTTCGGCCATTTGAAGTTGAGCCTCTGATCCCGCCACCTGAGCAAATTGTTTCGACAACGACAAAAAGGTAAGCTCTGCATCGATACTGCCTAGATCACCGGCTTCTTGGCGTATTTCGACTAATTCAAGTAACGAATTAAGTTGCTGTTGTTGTGATTTGGCAATAGACGCTGCGCGTTTTGCTGCATGCCAATTAATTAATGCGTCGATAGCATCGGCTGATTTGTTTAAAACGACTTCTTGGTATTGAGCTTGTGCAGCAGTGCGCATAAAACCGGCTTTTTGTCGCCTTGCGCCTTGCCTGTCCCAAAGGTCGATTGTCTGTTCAATACCTACGCTGTAGTCATTGTTATCGCCATTTCGCGCATAATCAGTTGACAATTCAGGGTTATAAAGTGCTTGCTCAGAAGCTTCCGCAAGCGCCCCAGTACTGAACAATTGTTCTTTAGCCGCTATAATGTTGGGATGTTTATTTATCTGCGATGATAACCAGTTTTCCCAGCTTTGATTTTGAGCGTGAGCAAAAAATGGAAGAAACAATACGCAAGCGCATAAAAGTTTAAGTCGGTTAAATATCGTTGAATCAAGAGCCTTGTATACATTGGTTGATTCTGCCTGAGTGTTTCGCGTGAAAATACATCGCGCGACGAAAAGTGACCACATGAATAATTGGTCACGCTCATTACGATGAGTGAAATTCATAATAAATCCTAAAATATGATAAAAACGGACAACGCGGATACACGTTCCGCGATGCAATCAATATACTTCCTAGGATTGGTATTTGGGTGGTCGTAATAGGCGGTTGATGGCTGCGTCTAAGACTGCATCCAAATAGTTGAAGTTGTGGCCGGACGCCACCTCATTAAGGTTATTGATGCTGTGATGACCTACCCATTGGGCATGTGAGCCGTGGCAGTGTCCGCAGTGGTGGCAATCGGCAGGATTATGGTGACCCCTTGCGTCATCTTCACTGATATCTATTTCAGGGCTTACCGAGGCGTTGCTGCTATGCTCGGCATGATCATGCTCGTGTTGCAGGTGTTCAGTGTCTATTGCATGAAAATCCAATGAATTAGCTACAGCAGAAAACGACTGAAATACGATCAGCATGATCATGATGTAGCTTGTTCGTTTAAGTTTCTTCATCTCAAGTAGTCTATCAGTTGCTTTACGCCTCGTCACGGCATTGTTCATCCGCAAACTCAAACTCGACTGTCGTATGCTCAAAATTATATTTCTTGAGTGAGTGCTGTACGTCATTTTTAAGCGTTTGAATATGCTCTGTGGACACATCTCCAACTAACACTAAGTGAACGGTCATCACATTGCGCTCACCATCGAGCGACCAAATATGAAAATGGTGTAGGTCACTGACGTGTTCATTTGACAACAAATCATCTCGGATGCGTTCAAGTTGCGCTTTATCGGGCGTGGCTTGCAAAAACAACATTAAGGTTTGTTTTAAATTACGGATCACATTGAAAAGAATAAATAAGGTAAAACCGATGGATAAAATGGGATCTAAAATCGCCCAAGGCTTGAACATCAATACAATCGATACGATAAATACGGCCACCCAACCCAGGACATCTTCGAGTAGGTGCCAATTGAGCACGCGCTCGTTGAGCGAGTTACCCTCACTGAGTTTATAAGCAGCAAAGCCATTCACTGCCATGCCAAAAATCGACAATAACAGCATTCCTTCCACTTGCGGCATCTCAGGCTCGGCCAGCCTGGGAATGGCTTCAAATAGTATCCAAACGGAACCAATAGTCAGCACAACACCATTAATTAACGCCCCCAGAAGTGAAAATCGTTTATAGCCATACGAAAATGTACGATTAGCATCTTTATCACTGAGCTTGTTTAAGCCCCATGAGGTGCCAATCGATAAACTATCGCCTAAATCATGAACAGCGTCCGCCATAATAGCGGTACTGTTCGTTAGCCAGCCACCAATAAACTCGATAATGGTGAACACCACATTTAGGAAAAACGCCCAACCAATACGCTTTGACGCATCACTCGAACGCCCATGTGAATGGTCGTGACTATGATTGTGACTGTGCATGATTTAACCTTTTAAACACATGATGTTTTGCTTCTTTACTAAAGTTCATAAAGCCCCTCCTACATATCTAATGTAGTTGCTTGGAGCGTCCTATTCATTTTCTTAACAGTATTACCGATATAGTTATAAAAAACCAATGACACCATCAACTATTACTTTTCAGCGTTTGTATTTCAAAGGTCGATACTAGGAATCGACCTTCTCCATAACTATTATTAACTAGCGTGATTAATCGTCAATTTAGTTAGATGTCTCCCATACACAATTCTGTAGAGAACTGGTAGAACAACCAAAGTAAGCAGTGTCGAGGACAAAATGCCGCCAATCACAACAGTGGCCAACGGTCTTTGCACTTCTGCACCTATGCCCGTATTCAGCGCCATGGGCACAAATCCAAGGCTTGCAACTAATGCTGTCATTAATACCGGACGCAAGCGAATAAGAGCCCCTTCAACAATGCTATTCACTAATTCTCCGGTTTCTAGCAAACGTTGCTTGATGAATGACAGCATTACCAATCCGTTTAATACGGCAATCCCAGACAGTGCGATAAACCCTACCGACGCGGATATGGATAAAGGCATATCCCTTAACCAAAGAGACATTACACCGCCTGTTAATGCCAAAGGGATACCTGTGAAGATAATTAACGCATCACGTATTGAACCAAACGCAATTACCAGCATAGTCAAAATCACAAACAACGTAACCGGTACCACAATCGTCAATCGTTGACTCGCACTTTCGAGCTGCTCAAAGGTTCCACCATAGTCGAGCCAATAACCAGCAGGTAAATTTACTTCATCATTAATTCTCGCCTGAGCTTCCTCAACAAAAGTGCCAATATCTCTGTCACGCACATTTGCTGTGACAACAATACTACGTTTGCCATTTTCCCGGCTTATTTGGCTAGGTACTTCTTTAAATGCAAGTGTGGCTAATTCGCTCATTGGTACATGCTCACCAGAGGGCGTGACTATGGGAATGGTCTCAAGCTGAGTGAGTTCATTTCGAATGTCGTCGGCATATCGCACGACAATTTTAAAGCGTCTGTCGCCCTCAAAAATCATTCCAGCGGTTTCTCCACCTGTCGCAGCATTGAGCCATAACTGCAAGTCGGCTATATCCAAACCAAAGCGTGCCAATTGATCAGGCTTTGGTGTGACGGTGAAGATTGGAATGCCTTCTACCTGCTCAAGCCTCGCGTCATCAGCCCCTTCAATCGTTGAAATAACGGTCAAAATGTCAGAAGCAGATGCAAAGAGCGTATCTAAGTCATCCCCAAATAGCCTTATCCCCAAATCTGCCCTTACGCCACTAATCAATTCGTTAAAACGCATTTGTATAGGTTGCGTAAATTCATAATTATTGCCGGGCAAAGTAAACAAGTCCTCTTCAAACGTTTTCACTAACTCAGCTTTTGTCATTGATGGATCGGGCCATTGCTCCCTAGGCTTTAAAATAACAAACGTATCAGTAATGTTTGGTGGCATAGGGTCGGTGGCGACCTCACCCGTACCCGTGCGACCGAATACCGTCTGTACTTGCTCATACTGCATAAGTTTCGCTTCAAGAGTTTTTTGCATTTCAACTGCTTGTTCTACCCCTGTCCCAGGGATGCGTATCGCCTGTACTAAGATATCACCTTCATTGAGCTGAGGAATAAACTCCGAGCCTAATTTACTGCCCATCCATAAACTGCCGACAACCAAAGCACTCGCTGCTACTACCACTAGCCATCTAAAACGCAGCGCTCCGGTTAAAACAGGACGATAGACTGCCTTTGCACCTTTAATAATTGGGCTTTCTTTTTCGCTAATTTTACCTCTCATGAAAATTGCTATCGCCGCAGGCACTACGGTAAAACAAAATACCATTGCGGCAAGCAAAGCCATTATCACGGTCGCTGCCATGGGGTGGAACATTTTACCTTCGACGCCAGTGAGCGTGAACAAGGGGATATAAACAATGGTAATGATCAATACACCAAACAAACTGGGACGTATGACTTCATTAGTGGCTTCATAAACAACATTCAGCCTTTCTTTGAGCGGTAGAGTAGCGCCGTTTTGTTTCTGGGATTCGGATAATCGTCTGATACAGTTTTCAACAATGATAACTGCGCCATCGACAATCAAGCCAAAATCCAGTGCGCCTAAACTCATTAAGTTAGCAGACACATCGGTTTTGACCATACCCGATATCGTGGCAAGCATTGCCATGGGTATTACAGCGGCTGTAATAAGTGCAGCTCGCACATTCCCAAGCAAAACGAATAGCACAACGATGACAAGTAAAGCGCCCTCGACGAGGTTTTTCTGTACTGTGTCGATGGTTTTGTCAACGAGGCTTGTTCTATCGTAAACCGCTTCAAGGATAACGCCCTCGGGTAAGCTTGTTTTAATGGTTTCGAGCTTACTGTCCACAGCTTTGGCGACCGTACGAGAGTTTTCTCCCACTAACATCATTGTCGTGCCAATCACTGTTTCTTGGCCATTTAACGTGCCGGCTCCAGAGCGCAGCTCTTTACCGAGGTTGATTTGGGCGATGTCTTGAATTTTTACCGGTACGCCATCAATGATCTTAACAACCACTTGGCCGATATCGTCGATGCCCTTCAGTTGGGCTTCCGATCTGATCAGTACTTGTTGCCCATTTTGTTCTACAAAACCAGCGCCTTGATTCGCATTGTTGCGTTCTAGCGCACTGAGAAGGTCACCTGTACTTATCCCAAAGTTTATCATTGCGACTGGATTAGGATTCACATGATATTGCTTTTCAAATCCGCCTATCGCATAAACCTCGGTCACCCCCTCAACAAGCGACAATTGGGGCTTAACTACCCAATCATGGATCTCCCTTAATGCCATAGCATCATAGGGTTGACCGTTGTCCTGTCGCGCCTGAGGCTCAGCACTTAACGAGTACATGTAAATTTCACCCAAGCCTGTGGCGATAGGGCCCATTTCAGGGGTTAACCCTGTTGGCAATTGCGCCGCGATGGCGGTGAGACGCTCGTTGACGAGATTTCGTGCGAAATATAAATCGGTGCCCTCTTTAAACACGACTGTGACTTGCGACAAGCCATAGCGTGATATCGAGCGGGTATACGATAAATTAGGCAAACCGGCCAGCGAGGTTTCAACTATAAACGTTATGCGTTGCTCAGTCTCCAAAGGCGAGTAACCTGGGGTTGCGGTATTTATCTGCACTTGCACGTTGGTGATATCAGGCACAGCATCAATCGGCAGTTGTTTGTAACTGTACATACCAAAAAAGGCGACAAACAAGGCGAACAACATCATGACACCACGGCGCTCAATGGATAGACGGAGTATTCGTGCAATCATGCTCTCACCTCACCGTTTTTATGGACTTGGCTTTGCTTTTGACAATAAATGCGCAGGTAATTAGTCATCATCGCCCGCCTCCATTTTTAATAAATCAGCTTTTAGTAGATAGCTATTTTCTACAACGACTTGCTGGCCTATTTGAACGCCCTTCACAATCTCTACTAAACGGTTGTCCGTGTTCCCAAGTTTTACTTGGCGGGGGTAAAATCGTTCCCCTTCTTTGACAAAAACAATGGTTTGCCCATCTAACTCTTGTATTGAACTTTTGGGGAGTGCCAGATTGACTTCTTGGAAACCAATCTGAATATAACCCTCTACCATAGCGCCTAAAGGCCAATAACCACTGCCATTATCAACGTTCACAAACGCGATAGAATAGGGTTTGTCATCCGGTGAGGACGTAATGTGGCTTATACTTGATTGTTGCTGCAATTCCTCAAGCCTTAAAGTGACTTCCATATCAGCGGCAATATGAGTACGTTGTTTGGGGAAAATAGCCAATTGAGCAATTGCGCGAGAGTAATTAGCAACAGAAAGCAGCACTTGACCGTTGGTGAGCTCACCATCATTGGCGTGTCTAGCTATGATTTTTCCAGACATCGGTGAGGTGATTGAGTATTGATTTAAACTCTCGTTTGACTCAATGATTGCCAGCGTGTCACCTTTTTCTACTTTATCTCCAATATTCACCATGATACGTTTTACAACACCGTCGAAGCGGGCACGAATATGACTCAGTGACGCAGGATCATGAACTATCCGCCCAAAGGTTCTGGTTGTGAGCGATAATGTTCCTGATGCGGCCGATGCAGTCACGATATCGTGTTCAAGCATCCGTTCTTGAGATAACACTACGTACTCGGGTCTTTCTTCGGCTTCCTCATCGTCATCATCTGCCAGGGCGACAGAAGCAAACAGTAAAGTAACTAGCATGACTAACATGCCAAGCAAGTCACGTGCGCTAGTAACTAATGTAAATTGTGATTTATTCATTATTTTTTCTCTATTCATTGTGATGATTGAGCAGAAGTCGACGGGGACGTCGTAAAAATTGGAAGACCTGTAAGTGCTTCCAGATCTGCGCTTCGAAGGTGAACTAAGCCTGCGGCTTTTATCAGTGTTCGTTGCATATCTATGAGTTGCTGTTGCGTTGTCACCCACTCTATATAGTTGTAGCGACCACTTTCATAGCCATCCCGCGCCAATTTCAATGCAGATTCCAATGTTGGGACGACATTGTCTTGAAGGGTCGTAACAGTGAGCAAGGCTTGGTCTTTTGCGCTAATGACTTGATTTAATTGGCGAGTGAGTTCACGAATTTTCGCTTGTTTTTGATAGTCTATACTGTCAAGCAATGCGCGCTGTTGTTCGTATTCACCTAGATTCCGCTGCTTGGTATTTAACGGCACCGAAATACTGGCGACTAACGCTGTGTCATCAATTCCCTGCATTCTTCGGATACCGGCTTCCCACGCAATGTCGAACTGCTGACTGGCCTGAACCACTCTCAATCTGGCCTCTTGTACCCGATAGTTATCAGCATAAAGCAGAACGTGTGGATTGCTTTGAAGCTGTAAAAGGATATGCTCAAGTGATAGTGAATTTGGAAACGATAACAGTGTCCCTTCAACTTCTGTAAACTCAGCGGTAGTGTCACCCCACATGATGGCCAGGTCGCGTTTATACTCATTGAGTTTTTGTTCACTTATCAATAACGACAAACGCGCCTGCGACAACGCTGACTCTGCACGTTTTTTCTCAAGTGGTGAAGAGGCTCCCGCTTCAACCCGTGTAGTGACTGTCTGAAGCATTGTGCGAGCCAGCATTTCAGCTCGTTGCTCAGTCTTGTGCAACGCTTGTTGGACAATGACATTGATATATCGTCGAGTTGTTTCACCTAGGATGTCCAGCGTACGAATGCGCCGTTGAGAAAGCAGTTGTGCTTTTTTTGTACTCACCACATTCACTCGGCTGCTGATTTTATCGCCCAGTTCGATGACCGACGATAGGGTCAGTGTCAATTCGGCATCTCTGATACCAGACACTTCGCCTGTTCCCAACACATTTTCAACTTCAACCCCAACTGACATTTCAGGTCGTAAGCTGGCCATTTTTGATTCACCATCCAAAGCCGAAGATTTAAATTCGAACACAATTAAATCTGGGTTGTTTGATAATGTGCGTTTGAGCGCATTTTCAAGCGTGATTGAAGACTTTTGTGCATTGGCAGATTGAACAGATATGCTCATGGTTACCAGTACAGCAGATATCAATTTCAGATACGCTGAGCTAGCTTTTTTTATGCCCAATGGGCGAGAAGAACTCATAAAAGAACCTTTTTTTCATAAGATAACGACATACATGGATAGCGCCCATGCAAACATATAGGAGGGAATGGATTAATGTTGAGGTGGGCGCAAAAGGCCTTTGACTAGGCCGTCAGTGACGTTGCGGGAATAACTATATTGATTGGTACATAACGGTTTAGCTACGTCATTTATTGGGTGTTGTGCCAGAAACTTAATCTGTCCACATTGACACAGCACACAATGGAAACACTTAGACTCTTCACTCGACGTATCATCAGCATTTACATTTTTTTCGGGAACATCATAAGTGCCTATGGACTTTGATTGTTCAGGGGCTGACGATACCTCCGCCGGGTAGTCATCGCATTGAGCGGCGAACGAAAAGCCCGATTGACACATGAGCAAAGTAATAAGTAGCCATGCCAACCTACGCAATTTTGATGTGCAATTAAAAATTGGCATGTTCTTATCAACTTTGCGCATTAAGCGCTCGCTGTCTTTCATTTCCAGCATCTTCGAGGATCATTTTTGCCCCGCGCAACACAACGCACGAAACTATCACACCGATAACCAGATCAGGCCATCGAGAATCGAGCCAAAACACCAAAACGCCAGCAAAAATAACGCCTAAGTTGGCAATCACATCGTTGGCTGAAAATATCCAGCTTGCCCGCATATGCACTTCTTCATTTCTTTGTTTGCGTATGATCACAAGACAAATGACATTAGCAACCAGTGCAACTGCCCCCATAGCCATCATTAGTCCCGATACAGGTTCGCTACCGTAAATTGACCGTCTTACAATATCAATGATAATCAACAGACCCAGTGCCATCTGAAAAAAGCCGCTAATTCTAGCCGCATTCGCTTTGTGTAATAGCGACTTACCAATAGCATAAAGGGCAACACCATAGACAACTGCGTCGGCGAGCATATCAAGTGAATCGGCTATTAATGCGGTTGAATCAGCAAGCAGCCCGATCCCCATTTCAATAACAAACATTGTCGCGTTTATTCCCAAAAGCCAATACAAAACCTGTCGTTGAGACTGGTCTTTTATTTCAACTTCGCACCCACATCCGCTCATTGGAAACACACTCTTTACTGATGAAAAACATTAGTATAAAGTATATACTTGGTATAGAGTCAAGCGCATCAGGTAAAGAAAAATGAAAATAGGACAGTTAGCAGATAAAACAGGCCTAAGTATTCAAACTATTCGCTTTTATGAACGAAAGGCGTTGTTAGCAGCACCACAGCGCACGCAATCGAATTATCGACTTTACTCGGACGAAGCGCTAAAGCAGTTGCTGTTTATTAAGCAATGCCGAGCGCTGGATATGACGATTGAAGAAATTAATTTGGTTCTAAAAACACGAGCTAACCCAGAGAGCAGTTGCGAGAGTGTCAATGCGACAATTGATAAGCATATTGAGGATATCGAAAGTCGCATCATTGAGTTGAATGCATTACAAAAGACACTTCTTTCATTTCGTTCAGCTTGTGAGGATGATAAAAAAGTAAAAGACTGCGGCGTCTTACAGCAGTTGGATAATATCGTTACTTCTAGAACGTCATCCAATTAAATAATAATAAAAATTGATACTGTTTACTTAGTTTATAAGCGACAGAGCCTGTTGCTTATTTTTTGTCTATTTATGCACGCCGCCACTTTTCGCTTCAATATCATCGCCTGCAATCTGGTTAGTGATGGCTTCAGCATCGGTTTTGGGTGCAAATATATAAATTTTTGAAAGAGTTGGTCTTGGTTTAACAGCAAGAGAGTGTTGAGTATTGCGATGTCGCCATTTTTTTTAATGCGTCACCAAAGTATGTATCGTCTGCTACCTGTTTAGCGGTTATTCCTTTGTGAAGGGTAACTCGCAATCACCGCAAATAACATTTAGCGACGCTTTGCCATAAATTTTAGTGCTGCACCCAGGGCACGTATACTTTGACCGTGTTTGGCGTTTTGCTACTTCTGGGATTAAAAAAGTATCCGGCATTGACGTAAGGCCCTCGCGCTTAGATGCAAATGATGCGAACTGCGCTTCATCCCGCAGCGAAATGACGTTTGCATTTATGAGATCACTTGCATGAGCGCAGTGTTCAACTTGCGAATTTGGTTTAAATACTGGATTATCAACAATTATCGGCTCATGAAGTTTAGGTAGGGCTAAGCGGTCAACCCAGCGTAAATTGAATGTTTTGTCATCTAGAAGCTCGTTAGCCGCTTGCATAAACGCGCCCTGCTTCATAATAAAGTCGCTCATATTGCGTCCGACAATCGCCCCACCCGGCTCCCCAGTATCTGAGGGCATCAAGCCTATGTCCATCATCTTCTGCGCCCACTCTTTATTATGGTAATGACCCTCGCTGGGCAGACCAAAATGAAATTGCCATGCATGCACCATCTCATGAACCAAGGTCTGAAAAACTTCTATTATTCTCGACGAAGCAAAATAGGAAGGATTGATACTTAACTCACTGCAGAGCTCACCTTGCGCATTCCCCCCCGTTTTGCTGCGAAGAACCCCATCACATTCTTCTTACGCTGGACAGTAAAAATGACAGGCGGCAATTCGTTATTAAATAATGCGCGATTAAAGTGGTCAAATGCCTTTATCAGAGGCGCGTAGAGTTCGTTAGTGGGCGACATTTTTGCTGATGAACATCCGTGAATTATTGACACATTATCTTTTGTACACTACACGAAAATGACACGCTTAGTAAGACCATACAGTTATATATATTGCTTTTTTAATTACCATTTCTTTATATTTCAACAGTGCACACTGCACGTTTTTAAAGATAACGTAATTGATAGGTTGATTTTAATAACTAAAAGGAATGATAAAATGGCGAAAATGAAAGTACTTTCTTCAGCGAGAAAGCGAGCGTTCGATAGCGTACCAAAACTAACGAAAGAAGCAACTATTGGCTATTTCACTTTAGATGTCGAAACTAAAAAGATATTGAACAAAATGCAATCTGACGTTGCCAAGGTTGGTTACTTAGTGTCAAAGGCCTACTTTCAAGCAAAGGGACGGTTTTTTGAAACAAGTCGCTATATTGACGCCGATATAAAAAGGGCAACAAAAGTACTATCACTTAAAAGCACTATTGATTTATCGACGTATTCGCCAGAAATTGCCTCTCGGCAAAAGAAACAAATACTTGCGCAATACAACTGGCAAGCGATGACATCTAACACGAATGCACTATTAGCAACACATGCAGACAGCTTAGTATCCATCCGCATGAACAAAGAAGATATGTTGTTTGCACTTGTCTCTTATTGTTGGATGCGTCGCGTCGAAATCCCCTCATATAATCAGTTTGTTGACATTATCTCGACTGCTTTTCATTCTTATGAAACACGGATGCTTGATTTGGTTGAAAAGTCATTATCACTCAAAAAGAAAAAGTCGCTGTTGCAGTTTTTTTCTGCTCAATCGCATCTATATAGCATCAGAGATCTAAAAAGAATCGATCAAGGCCTTGGCCAGAGGATCCTCAATCAAAATGCGGCAATACTACAGGTGTTTGGCGAGCACTTTTTTGAACTATCACCTGTTTACAAAAAAATGGGGCTCACAGACGAAGCGATTAAGCATTTTTCAGATGCGATCTACTTAGGGAACAACGATGAAATTAGGCGATTGAAAAATGACAACAAACAGTCGCTTTACTATTTGTCTTTTATTTATGATCAGTTTTATAAGCGCCATGATTTTTCTGCTGATGCTATTTTAAAAGTAGTTAAACAATTTACAAACAAAGCAAAAGGTAATGAGCGGACCAAACGCGACGAGCAACGAGTCAGTACACTTGAGGCTAATAAATCGGTACTAAATAGTGCAAAAGATGCCAAGAGAGTGTTAGAGCTAGTATATTCCATCACCCAAGATGCGGATTTGTCTTTTGAAGAACGAAACGAGCGCGCACACCAGCTAATAAGTGCTTTTTTTAATGCCGAAAACCCTGATTTTGAAAAGCATATTGAACGTGTTGGAAACAGTATTACTAAACTAGCTACCCATGCTGATTATTATCGCTCGCTGTTTGAAAACAGCATTAAACTCCAGCGCACATTAGGTCCGCTTATTAAGTCTATGAGCTTTGACAAGCAAAGCAAAGATCAAGGACTGTTAGATGCCATAACCTTCTACTTATCCCAGCCAAAAAGTATTGATGAAGACTCACCTACTGCGTTCTTAAGTAAAATCGAATTGGCTCACCTAAATGAAGAAGACGATATCAATCCAATAAACAAATATCGGGCGTTCCTATTCATGAGCGTGGCGAAGGGACTAAAGAACAAGTCATTAACGTTAACTTATTCCTATCGTTACAGACAAACGCCAAGTTATATGATTGGTATCGAAGAGTGGAGTCATCATCGAAAAAGGCTGTTGGCAGCAGCATCGCTTGAAAAGTTTTCAGATGGAAAAGCGTTACTTGCCGACATTGGTCAGAGCGTAACGAGAAAATTTGAGGACGTCATTAAGCGGATTAACAACAATGAAAACTCACATTTTTCGACAAAAGAAGATGGTACTTGGCGGATTAAATATCCAGACCCCGAATTTTCAATCGCGAAATACATACCCACGCTGTTGGGAGCTTCCCGCTCAATTACGCTTCAAGATGTCATGTTCGAAATAAACCGGCATACTGATTTTTCAGGCTGTTTTCGTAATCGTCTTCCACGTGCTGGTAAATCTGAAGTAGACGTGCGCTTACTGTTTGCCACAATATTAAGTTTAGGGACAAACCTGGGTCATACAGAGCTTGCTAGGGCAAGTAAGTTATTTTCAGAAAAAGCGTTAAAAGATACTGAAAATTCATGGATATCTGCTCAAAATTTCCAACGAGCAAATGATCTTTTAGTCAAAACGATCCAATCGCTCTCCTTACCCACCATATATAATGAAAATGATGGGAGACTACATTCAAGTAGCGATGGTAAGAAAGTTGTGGTTAACGTGAACTCTTTGCTTGCAAATTATTCATACAAATATTACGGCAAAGAACAAGGGATAAGCGTTAATAGTTTTCTTGACGAAAAGCAGTCATTTTTTCATGTCAATGTATTAACGTCATCAGATCGCGAGGCGCCTTATGTCCTTGAAGGGTTAGTTTCATCAAAACCTGCATTAATGCAAGACGATACAGAGGAGCACTTTCATAGCACCGACACGCATGGTTATACTGAAGCTGTTTTTGCGGGCTTGCATTTCATGGACGTGTCTTTTGCACCACGCATTAAAAATGTTCATCATCAGACTCTTTATGCTTATGAGTCTAAAACAACCAGCAAATACTCTGATTCGCCATTAGCGCCAAAGACGCAAATCAATAAGAAACTTATATTGGAAAATTGGGATGATATATTAAGGCTTATGGCGTCTATGAAATTGAAGCGCTGCAGTGCTTCACAAATGTTAAAAATGTTATCCAGTAGTGAGCGAGACAACACACTATATAAAGCCTTTAAAGAATTCGGACGCTTGCTAAAGACCCACTTCATTTTAAACTATGTAGACGATGAAGCGCTCAGGCAAAATATTCAGAAGCAGCTTAACAGAGTCGAGTTAGGTCAAAAACTTGCAGACAAAGTACTGTTTGGAAGAAACGGTAAGTTACAAGTCGGTCTGCAGGACGAGATTCAATTGGTCATGGCCAGTAATACCTTGTTACGCAATATGATTATTCTATGGAACTACTTATTTTTGTCTGACTATTGTTTGTCTCTTGATTCACATGACGAACGTATGAATGTCATTGAATCAATATTGACTGGCTCTGTTATCGCTTGGGCGCACGTTAACTTTATGGGTATATATGAATTTAACCCAGTTGTGCGAAGCCAATTTGGATCTACATTAAAGCAAATGAGAGACGTATCAATTTAATTTTTGTAATATTAAGCCATTTTAATCAATGGCTTATATTATAATATCGTAAATTAGTGACCTAAACGGTAGTTCAGCCTATTAACGAGTATTTCTTTAATCTCAATACCTTATATTTATCACTTTACTTAGCCTAACAAGTATTACTTATTTAGATAGCGTGCTTTGTATTAAGTACTAAATAAGATTGTTATCGATAGATTACAAAGATTGTAGCCTTGTATTCTTTATTATCAACCGAAGCCTTTTAAAACCTATCGAGTAGTACTCATTCTCAAATATACGGTTATAAAAGGTTTGCTAGATTTATTTAAGAAATAAAACGTAACGAACAAAACCTATATTTAAACTCGTGTTTTATAACCAGAACCTTTTAATTCCTAATCAGCGGTAAACCATTCATAACGCTTTAAATATCTACATCTAATAACGCACTAATTAATAGTGCTTTAATTTTCTTTTTATTAGAGTATTTACATATCCTATTTAACATAATATACATTATGCGTAATTGAGTGTATGGGCGATTAGGCCATTGATGTCGCTCTATTCGGATGTTTTGTTGGCTGTGGCTGTGATTACTTACAGACTTTTATGCGTGGCTGCTGCGTTGGCGTTTACGCTTGTGCGTGAACGTTTCGCTTACAGCAGTACTTTTAATTTAAAAGCGCTCAGATTATTTGATTTAGGCGTAATTAATTGAATCGTACGCTACGTAAAATGTGCAGCATGATTACCCTGATTATTTAATTTTATTCACGTAGCGTCACGGTATGAAATTCTACTCATGGCGGCGACTGATTAGAAATTCAGATAGAGATTGAGTGAGAATGTGACAGGCGCGCTTTATACTGTGCTTTAAGTGAAGAGTTTTTGAGGTTGGCTTAAGGAACGTTCACGCTTAAAAAGAAAAAGCCAGGCGTCATACTAAACACAATTATGGCCTGGCTTTGTTTATATAAAAAGCTGGTAAACTTACAATTAAATTAAATAAGCCAGTTATTTATTGCGCGTTACTGCTAATTTTTAAAAACCTTGTCTAATCGCTTAACATCTTCCTCGTAGCTTAGCGCCATTTTACTGCGTTCGTAGCTTTGTATTGCTAATTTATTGGCGGCCTTAACAAACGTGTTATCTACGCGATCAAAACAGGCTTTTATCGTATTAAGTGACTTTTGAATACGTATCGCTACTTCAATGTTAGCCGCGCCATCGCGCGCTATACTGGTGTAAGCATCATCAAACAAGTCATCTACATTTAATGCCGGGACAGATACGGCATCATACTTATAATGTGGTTTGCCGTTATCTTGAGTTTTAGGCTTAATGTTTTTACGCTCGTTTTGACGACTATCTTGTTCGGCATTTTTATACCAGATAAGTAAAAGCCGCGTAATACTGCTAATGGCGTTAATAGCCGTACCGTGATCGTTTACCGATGGCGATAAAGCACGAGATGCAATTTCTGCCAAAACAATAAAGCCGAAGCGCGGGTCAGCTTCGAAAGAGCGAGCTTCGCCTATTTTAAAAGCGCTGATAATGTCTTCGAAATCTGCATTATACTTTACGAACGCGATGGGCTTATCGGGTGTAACAAATTCCCCCGGAAGCATGGCCACATTTACAAAGTTACCATTGGTTTGGGCCCACTTGTGCAGTTTTGCGATATCAATTAATTGAATATAGCCAACCTCATTCGTGTAAATGGCATGACTCCCCTGCTCTTTTATTTCATCTTGCGGCACTGCACCTAAACATGGCGCTTCAATTCTATTGCTTATGGCGCGCCCAGTGGCGTGTTCAACTTTTAGTAACGTGGAGCCGACACGGCCCAATCGAGCCACGCTGTCTACCCAACGTATAAAGGTTAAAATAACAACAGCGAAGACCAAACACGTTAAACAAAATAAGATAAAGACCCCAGCTTTTTCGAAAAAAGCGTGGCTTATAGCAGTAATGCCAACAGCACTATAAATGAATGCACCAATGAAAACAGACAGTGCATTTTGTGAAACGTCATCGGAAATAATTAGGCTTAACGAGCGCGGCGTTGAAGATTGGCTGGCTGAAGCATAGGCGTTAACCATAGTTCCTGCAGAGAATGTGGCAATTACCATCATGCTAGACGCCATGATTGACAGTAATGTCTCTACCGACTCAGACTTTATTTCAGGAATATGTTCAGCAACTGACGTGCCGTCGACAACTTTTGCGATAAATACAGCGATAAGTGATAGCACACAAAATACAAGCGGCTTTAACCACAACTTCTCTTTAAAGCTGTAAATGAGAAATCTTAATTTGTCTACGGTAATTGGGGCTTCCATTCTTTTACTCTTATTGTTCAATTCTCTTGATACGTGCGTTACTCTATTTTTGATTCACCTTGGCTTTTTCGCAGAAGCACAACGTTTGGAGCAGTACTTCACATTCTCCCAATCTCTTTCCCATTTCTTGCGCCATGTGAATGGCCTGTCGCAAACGGGGCATATTTTGGAAGGTAAATTAGACTTCTTCATCGTTGGTAAGCTTAGTTAAGAATATTGCTGCATCCTGCTTCATAGTCTCTATATTTTCTTCTTTCATCCGCCCATAGGTCTTATAAATCATTGCCATACGATGATTGTTGCTAAGCTTTTCTTTGTGTTTATCAATGAAATGCCAGTATAGGTAGTTGAAGGGGCAAGCCTTGGGCCCTGTCTTTTTCGACACCTGATAGCCACAGTTTTTGCAGTAATTGCTCATTTTATTAATGTAGCTACCGCTAGCGACGTAGGGTTTACTTGCTAAGTTTCCACCGTCGCTGTACAAAATCATTCCCGCGACATTGGGTAGTTCAACCCATTCATAAGCATCGGCATAAACCAGCAAATACCAAGCTTGTACCTCTTCAGGGCTCAGTTCGGTTAACAAGCTGAAATTGCCTATTACCATTAGCCGTTGAATATGATGAGCATAGGCATTTTGCTGAGTCTCTTTAATGCACTGACGCATACAGTTCATGTTGGTCTGCGCATCCCAGAAAAAAGAAGGTAACGCTCTACTATTATCGAAGTAATTATCGGTCTTCAAGTTAGGCATGAAGTGCCAATAGAAACCGCGAACATACTCGCGCCATCCCAGAATTTGTCGGATAAACCCTTCCGCAGAATTTAGCGGCACTTGCCCTGCGTGGTAGGCTTGTTCGGCGGCTTGAATGGCTTCTTTCGGTGTAAGAAGGCCACAGTTTAAGTAGAACGCGATATGTGAATGATAAAGCCAAGGCTTTCCCTCGACCATAGCGTCTTGATACTGACCGAAATTTGGTAGCCTCTCTTCGATGAAGGTGTTCAAAACGCTGAGTGCATCTTTTCGCGTGACCGCAAAGTGAAAATTATCAATATCGCCAAAATGTTCGCTGAATTCACTTTTTACTAATTCGATAACATCTGAAGTAATATCGTCAATAGCGAATGTGGTGTGTTTTGGCACCTTTTGGGTTTCAGGCATAGACTCGCGATTTTGCGCGTCATAGTTCCATTTCCCCCCAATAGGGTTTTTGCCATCCATCAACACATTGTGCTTGCGCCTCATTTCCCGATAAAAGAACTCCATGCGAAGCTGCTTTTTTCCATCGGCCCATTCACTAAATTCATTGGGGGTAGAGAAAAAGCGATTATCTTCGCAAATAGTAACGGGTATACCTAGTTGATTTTGCCACTGCTGCATGCTTTTAAGCAGCCGATATTCCCCAGGCACAGTTACCTTAACTTCATCAAAGTGCTGCCGACTTAACGTATGCTTTACTTGTGCAAGTAAATCACCCTGGTTGCCTTCATCGGTATAGTGGACGTAGTTAACCTGATAGTTATTGTCGCGCAAATGTGCAGCAAAATGACGCATGGCACTAAACAGGAAAGCGATCTTCTTTTTATGATGCTTTACATAGGTAGCTTCTTCCCGCACTTCTGCCATAAGAATGGTGTCTTTGCTTTTTACGGCGCCCGCTATTACTGGTAATGAGTCGGTGAGCTGGTCACCTAGGACTAAAATAAGTGCTGCCATACCCTACTCTTTTAATGTTTGAAACGCGTCTAGTGCTCGCTGGCGTGATGCCTTTAAATCAACAATAGGCTTAGGGTAATCCTTACCAAGCTCAACACCCGCCTCTTTCAATATAGCAGATGGTGCTTCCCAGGGCTTGTGGATGTATTTATCAGACAGTCCATTTAGTTCGGGGCAATATTGACGAACATAGCCGCCTTTCTTATCAAACTTTTCACCTTGGAGGATGGGATTAAAAATTCTGAAGTACGGTGCGGCATCTGCCCCTGAGCCTGCTACCCATTGCCAACTAGCGCTATTACTGGCTAAGTCGGCATCAAGTAAGGTATCCCAAAACCAGCGTTCACCTTCATGCCAGCTCAATAACAAATTTTTGACTAAAAATGACCCCACAATCATGCGAACGCGGTTGTGCATGTAGCCTGTTTGCCACAGTTCACGCATACCCGCATCAACAATAGGAATTCCTGTATTACCGGTTTGCCACGCTTTTAGCGCTTTTGCGTCAGTACGCCATGGAAATTTATCAAACTTATCGTTGAAGTTTTTATTCGGTAGCGTAGGAAAGTGAAACAGAAGGTAATAGCTGAATTCTCGCCAACCAAGTTCACTGAGATAAGTCTCGATACTTTTGTCTTCGCTAGTCCCGAACCTATCTTTTATGGCATACCAAACTTGGTTTGGTGACACTTCGCCAAAATGTAAATGCGGTGACAGTCGTGAAGTTCCTTTCGCCGAAGGAATGTCTCTGCCGTCTTTATACCTTCGTGCTGAGTTTTCAATAAAGTCAGACAGATTATCTGCCGCGCCATCTTCGCCAGGCGTCCACTCCTTGGCAATGGTGTCATCCCATTTTATGGTCGGAAGCAACGCTAACGCGGCTAAGCCATCGCTGTTATCGTCAACATCTGCATAGGTAATACGTGCTGGAGGTGCCTTCGGGTAGCGTGGCTCTTCAATCTGTAGACAGCCATTTTTGTAGTAAGGGGTAAAAACTCGATAAGGCGTGCCATCTTTTTTGAGTACCTTCATTGGCTCCCACAATGAACTACCGTTAAAGCTATGCGCCTCGTAGTCACTACCTAGAAGTGACTTTTTAATGGCTTTGTCACGGTTAATTTGCCATGGCTCGTAACACCGGTTCCAAAAGATAGACGATGCATTAAAGGACTCCATAAGCTTTGGAATGAGAGTTTGTGGATCGCCTTTAAAAATTTGTAGATGACCGTTCAGCCGTTTGTTTAAAGATTTTAACGAATGGTGAAGCCACCACTTGCTTGCACCGCCAGGCATTCTGCCATCTGGCGCACTTTCATCAAATATGTAGATGGGAACGATTTTTCCCATGTCACACGCTGCATTCAATGCAGGGTTGTCTTTTACGCGAAGGTCTTGTCTAAACCACATAATGCTTACAGGAATGGTCACTTTTTTTTCCTCAGATATTGCACTTATTTCTAATATTTATCGTATTTTAACTATTACGGCTTAAACCGGATTCAGGATCCGGTAAATAAATAAAAAGTACCATTAAAATAGTATGATAAATCAACAGATTGAAGATGCAGGCTCGAGTGATGTTCAAAGAGGTGTTTTTTGGTTTCGACATGATTTAAGACTTCATGACCAGCCCGCTATTGCTGAACTATGCACAGCGGTTTCTCAAGTGACATTCACCTATATCTTAGATGACAAATGCTTTGATGATGCCGCTTTCGGTTTTTCACCAATGGGAAAACACCGGCATACTTTTTTATTACAAACCTTAAGTGATTTAAAACAGCAACTTAATCAACGAGGTCATGAACTCCTTATTCTCAAGGGTAATACTGCTGAATGTATAGTGCAGTTGCTCAACGCCGGCGGGTACACGCATTTAGGAGTAAGTCAGCATTGTGGCTTTGATGAAACTGCCCAACTCAATACAGTAAAGCGCTTTTTCAACACGCTTAGGGTTATTGAAACGCCAACGTTTGGGCTATTTGACGCCGAAGTATTACCTTTTGATATGAAGACATGCCTGATGTTTTCAGTCCGTTCCGTAGAAAAGTAGAAAAGCACTGTACACCGTTACCTGTTCTAGAGCGCATCGCCCAATTACCAGACGGGTTTATGCCTAATATTGATAAGCAGTATATTTTAGACATCGAGTTGAGTTTACCTAAGCCCTCGCCTTCATCATTTATTGGGGGGGAGTCGGCCGCACTTAACCATTTAGAAACCTACCTATTCGATTGGAAGGCAGCGGCAACGTATAAAGAAACTCGGAACACCTTAGATACGTGGAAAGACAGTACTAAACTTTCAGCGTGGCTAGCGAATGGGTCTCTGTCAGCGCGCGAAGTTATAAGACAAGTTCAGCGCTTTGAACAAACCATAGAGAAAAACGACTCAACATACTGGGTATATTTTGAGTTGTTATGGCGAGAATTTTTCCATTGGTTACAGTGCAAGTATGGTGCAAAGTGGTTTCGTTTTAGTGGCATACAAGGTAGAAAGCCCACCACCTGTCACGACCCGGAAACCTTCTCTCGCTGGTGTAAAGGAGAAACAGGTTATCGCATTGTAGATGCATGCATGCGCCAACTTGCCGAAACCGGTTACATGTCAAATCGAGGCCGCCAGCTAGTAGCAAGTTGTTTTGTTCATGAATTACGCCAAGACTGGCGATATGGTGCAGCGTGGTTTGAACATCAGCTTATTGACTATGACGTGGGAAGTAACTGGGGAAACTGGCTTTACCTTGCTGGCGTTGGAAGCGACCCTCGTGGACACAGGCAATTCAATTTACAAAAACAAACGGAAATATATGACCCCGATGGTCGCTTTCGTAAGGCGTGGTTGTAGTACCTAGCTGTATGTTGAGCGACAACACTAAACCGCCTATTACAATAATATGGTTAAAGCGAGATCTTCGCTTGCGAGACCATGAACCCCTTTTTCGTGCTGTCGCATCTAATGAACGTATTCTCTTACTTTATTGCTGGGAACCGTCATTAATAGAAGAACCGCACATGAGCGTGCGTCACTGGCACTTTATTCAGCAAAGTATCGACGATATAAATGGTCAACTGCCAGAACATGTCAACGTACTAACGCTGCATATGGAGGCCGTTGATGCCCTAGCCTTTATTTCACGGTTTTACACGATTAACGCGGTTAGAAGTTACCAGGAAATAGGTTTAAAGGTTACGTATAACCGTGACTTACGGGTCGCTAACCATTTGAATAATAGGCGCATCCCCTTTTTGGAAGCAAAATGTGGCGCGGTAATAAGAGGATTGCCTCATCGAGCGCAGTGGAAAGCTAACTGGGAGGAGTATTTTGCTGAAAGCACCTATGATTACGACCTAAAGCGTGCAAATTGGGTTAAATGGAATGTGCATGTTGATATACAAAAAGCGTCGCTAACACTGAGTGAGGTTTCCGCTTTATATGCGGCAAAAAAATATATAAATAAGGATTACCTGTCAAAATACTGTGGCGTTTTATCCGAAGACGGCCTTATAGATTTTAGCGCAATGCAGCCCGGTGGCGAACGGCGAGCGTGGCAAGTACTTAAGGACTTTTTTAATGATCGCGGTCAGTACTATCACCAACACATTTCTAAGCCCGAGTACGCAAGGCGTGCTTGTTCTCGTTTGAGCCCATACCTTGCTTGGGGCAATATCTCGATTAAGCAAGTGTATCAAAGTGTACAGCGCCAAAAACATAAGAAACGAGCGTTGCCAATACACGAGAAAAAGCGCTGGAGCCGTGCCCTGTCCGCGTTAACATCAAGGTTACACTGGCATTGCCACTTTATTCAAAAATTTGAAAGTGAACATAGTATTGAATGGCGCCCTATGAACAGCGCATATGAAAACTTCCCTTACATAGACGGGCCGGAAGCAGAACGTCGCTTTTACCACTGGAGTATTGGTCAAACGGGCTATCCTTTGGTTGATGCCTGCATGCGTGCACTTAGGCAAACTGGGTATCTCAACTTTCGCATGCGTGCCATGGTAACAAGCTTTTTATGCCATCATTTAAATGTACATTGGATCAAGGCTGCCCACTATCTTGCTACGCAGTTTTTGGACTTTGAACCAGGTATTCACTACCCTCAAATTCAAATGCAAGCAAGCGTGACCGGTATTCACACGGTTCGCCTATACAACCCTGCGTCTCAGTCTAAAAAGCTAGATCCAGAGGGTGAGTTCATCAAAAAGTGGGTACCTGAGCTTGGTTCACTGCCCAGTGACGCGGTACATGCGCCTTATTCGCTGTTACCGCTTGAAGCGCAAATGTTCGACTTTGCCCTCGACCGTGACTATATCGCCCCTATTGTGGACATAGCTCAACACAACCGCGCGACCGCCAAACGCTTGTGGGATTACCGGGAGCGAGATGATGTTATAAAAGAAGCGAAGCGCATCATACATCGTCATACAATGCAAAATAGCCCCAGCCGAGCGTGGTTTAAGTCCAAGACGACTCAAAACCACTAGCGGTTATTTTTTCGAAGCCATTCGGTTAACAGCTTAATTTGCCCACACTTATAAGAGGCATACATTAAGCGCATGGCATTAGACATAGCCTCGCTGTCAGTCCAGCCTGTTTTTTCACGGATTTCATCGTAACACGCTTTCGCTTCTGGGCTAACATAGCCCCTAACTAGCTTTTTACCAGCTTCTTTTTGTCTTTCTCTAAAACGACGCTGTTTATCAGCATTGGCTTTTGCTCTATCTGTCTGACNTTTTTTTTTGGGGCTTTTTTGTTGTTTGTTCTGTCATAGTTTTCACACAAAGTTACGTTATGGTAGAGCTTAGGGTAATGGCTGTTTAAATATTGCGCTTGTAGAGCGATATTTGTACGGGCTAAAGTCACTAAACTATATTAGCACGCGCTTTTCTTCAGAAAAATGACTGTTCAGAGTTGTTTGGCGTACAAGTGTTCGCTAAATTAACACCGTCACTTTAAAAACAACAACGAGTTGGGAATGTCAGAGAAGAAAAATAGTTTTAACAGAGAAGATTTACTAGCATGTAGCCGTGGCGAAATGTTTGGTCCGGGTAACAGCCAACTTCCCGCACCGAATATGCTTATGATGGACCGCGTCGTTTCAATTACTGAAGACGGCGGCGAACATGGCAAAGGCGAAATTATCGCTGAATTGGATATCACGCCTGACTTATGGTTTTTTGATTGCCACTTCCCAGGCGATCCGGTCATGCCAGGATGCCTTGGTTTAGATGCAATGTGGCAATTAGTGGGCTTTTTCTTAGGCTGGAGCGGCGGCCCGGGTAAAGGCCGAGCACTAGGTGTGGGTGAAGTAAAATTCACCGGTCAAATACTACCCACAGCTAAGAAGGTAACATACAAAATCACCATGAAACGCGTAATCAAACGCAAGTTATTTATGGGAATGGCCGACGGTACAGTTGAAGTTGATGGTCGCGAGATTTATGTAGCGAAAGATCTTAAAGTTGGTCTTTTCCAAGATACCTCTAACTTCTAGTTAAAACGTTAGTTAGTTCAAAGCGCTATCAAACACGAAAAAGCCCCTTTTCAGGGGCTTTCCTTTTGCATAATCAGTTGATAAAAGAGAAGTGTTATTTAACACTTAATCCTAAGTGCCTATCTTCTACTGCCTCGCGCCATCCACCTAACCACTGTGAACGTGCATCGTTTTGCTGAAATGGACAATTTTCCTTTGCACGACCGCTAATACCAGCTTGATAGCCTTTTGCGTGAGCACGTGTCAGTTTATCTCTTTTTTGTCTTTTCATTGATTAGCCTCTTTCGTTTGTTGGACGTACAACAAATCATTTTCTCGAGCGCTCTACATCATTTCACTTGATAGTGCCGGAAAAGTGATTGCGTACACTACTTTGATAGTGCAATTAACTAAATGGTTCAAGAAAAATAAAAAATTAAAGGCCTTGACAAACTTTAAATAGATGAAGTTTCTATGAAATTTATGTTACATTTTTTATGCATAAAAATGTCGCAATTTGTATTTTTTAGGCATAAAAAAAGCCGCGTAGGTGCGGCTTTTAAAGGTGGATTAAAGTTTAAGCCACTATTCAACTATTTTTTAACACGTCTACGCATAAACGTTGCTGCAAATAGGCCGAAGAAAGCTAACCAGCCCGTTGAAGCACCGCTACGCTCGAACGGTTGCTCATCTTCTGGAATTTCGCACTCATCAATAGAGCCATTAGCGATAGGTGATAATTTTACCGCTACGACAGTATCGACTTCTACGGTTTCACCGTCAGTGTTGATAATGTCAGCACCCGTTACATACTTACTTGTAGCTTTAATACGTGCATTAGCAATAATTTCATTGTCATCGTTAATGTCTACAGCTTCTAACAACTCATAGCTGTTATCACATGACACTAAATCATTTAAGTCGATAAACTCTTCAGTATCGATGTTATACATGAACGCTGCCGTCTCTCGCAGGGTATCGCTTGTCGCATCGACATCGGCTTTACCCACAACAATATTATTGTTGTTTATTGCGTTGGCCGTTACACCAGCGCTTGAGAAAAAGCCTGATGGGTAGTGTTGCTCTTGGGTATCTAAGTTATATACAAATAAGCGCGAACGAGCGATATCACTTTGCGAGCGCAGTACTGCCCCTGTTACCCAGTTCTCATCATTAATGGCAATGGCTTGGCTGAGAAGATTTTCTTCTCTTGGAAGAAGCTCAATGGTTTCGCCATCTCTGAAAACGGTTGCTACACGCTCGCTTTCGCTAAGGCCTGAAGCGTTAGGGCGAGTAATAGTAACTCTGTCACCCGTTAGCCCTTCTCCAACGGCGATACCTTGATTATTAATGTCATAGGCATAGGTGAAATAGTGACGTTCATCGTCTTCATCTGGCTCGAACAGCAGCGGGTAAGTTTCAGTGCTTACCACATCGCCATTTACGTCTATTTGCCAAATAGTTGCGTTTACTTCAGAGAGTAAAACAAAGCCAGGTAAATAGTTTGATGACGTGTTGATGTAGTAGCTAGAAATACGCGGTACCGCAAAATTGCCATTATAAACGGTAAACAAACAACGGCCTTCAGACTGGTCTCCACGCAGTTCGTCATCAGTACAGGTCTCTATAGCGTCATCGACATCATCTCGAAAGCTTACGGTACTAAACCCAGCTACCTGCAAATTAGCGTTTATTGCACGTGCCGAAGAGAAACCGCCTGCTGTTGTGTCAATGGCTGGCAGAACTTTTGTTTCACCTGACGCTTGAACAAAACCTTGCTCTGCTGATTCGCGGTACGTGTAGTTTATCGTATCGCCATCTTCGTTTTCATACGGGTCTAGTACTACTAGCCCCGTCGAATCACCAACAATAAAGTTGCCATTTAAGCTATCTCTGCCTGTGACTTCGACAGACCGAGTATAATCATCGAACTTATCTGTTACTTCATCAAGGCCTGGTACTAGCGAGATATCTTGCGTATCGGTCACATAAGTTCTGAAGGTAGCAAGCTTTTGACCTGTGGTCGCAGTGGTATTTTGCAGCAGGTAATTTACGATAGTCGTGTAATCAATATCTGAAAACACGCCTTGTCGTGCATCTTCTTCATTCTCTAAGCTATCGCCACTGACATCAAAGAAGGTGGTGTCTTCTTCAAGTTGCTCAACGTCAATCGGCGGATTGTATTCAAGTTGAACCACAGACAGCATTTTGCCTGCGTTATCAATTGAGCGAGCAAAATTGTTTCTAGCGGTATCCTGTAAAGGAAGAGGCGTCACTGAATAGGTCGCGGCGAATGCCGAAACACTTCCTGTTGCCAACAGAACGGCGGCGGCAAGCTGAGTTCGTTTCATTTAAAATCCTATTTACTGCTGATTATCTTCCAGCATACTTTCTAGTTCATCCCAGCGCGCATATTTCTGGGAAAGTAATTCTTCTTTTTCCGCCAGTTCGGCTAATGCCTTGGCAGTGGTATCGCTGTCTTGTTTAAAAAAGTCGGGATCGTTGACTTTTTCTTGCATGACCTCTAGCTCTTCCTCTAGCGCTTCTAACGCTTTAGGTAAAGACTCGAGTTCACGCTGATCTTTGTATGATAGCTTTTTCGTCTTACGTGGAGAAGACTTAGCACTAGGACTATGTGAACCTGAATTAGTTTCATTCTTTACCTTGGCTTTTTCGTCCTTTTCAATTTGCTGACGTTTTTCTTGTTGCTCTTTATACCAGTTTTCTACGTCAGTGAAACCCCCAATGAATTCCCTTAACAAACCGTTGCCTTCAAATACCACGCTACTGTTAGCAACGTTATCAACAAATTCCCTATCGTGGCTCACTAAAAGCACGGTACCGGCATACTCGTTCAGTAAGGTTTCGAGCATTTCCAAGGTTTCAACGTCAAGGTCGTTAGTTGGTTCATCGAGCACCAGTACATTACTGGGCTTCAGCATGAGTTTCGCTAACATTAAGCGGTTCTTCTCTCCGCCTGAAAGTGACTTCACAGGCGCATTTACGCGTTCTGGCGTAAATAGGTAATCTTGCAGGTAGCTAATTACATGACGGGGATGGCCGTTAACCATAAGGTCGCGCTTGCCATCACCCACGGCGTCAATAACTGATTTTTCTAAGTCTAAACCGTGACGATGCTGATCGAAATAAGCAACTTCCAAATTTGTGCCTTGCTTACAATTACCCGAATCCGGTTGTAACTCGCCTAAAAGCAGTTTTATTAGCGTACTCTTACCACTACCGTTAGGGCCAATTAACGCCAACTTGTCGCCACGAAGTACATTTAAATTTAAGCCTTTGACGATAGGTTTACCTTCAATGCTGTAGCTTAAATCTTTAACCTCAAACACCATCTTGCCAGAGCGAGCCCCTTGGTGCTGATTAACCACAGCATTCCCTTGTACCGCACGCCGCGCTCTGCGTTCTTCTCGTAACTTTTTGAGGGCACGTACCCGGCCTTCATTACGTGTTCGGCGCGCTTTGATACCTTGACGGATCCATACCTCTTCTTGTGCTAGCTTTTTATCGAATTCCGCATTTTGAGAGGCTTCAACATCGAGGTCGTGCTGCTTTTTCTCTAAGTAGGTTTCATAGTTGCCGGGGTAGCTGGTTACCGTACCTCTATCGAGGTCCACAATGCGTGTAGCCATTGCACGAATAAATGCACGGTCGTGGCTCACAAATACTATCGCACCTTGATAGTTACTCAGGCTTGTCTCAAGCCAGCGTATCATTTCGATATCAAGATGGTTTGTTGGTTCATCTAACAGCAATAAGTCTGGCTGGCGAACAAGGGCTCTCGCGAGGGCTGCTTTTCTGCGCCATCCCCCAGATAGCGTAGATAACGAAATTTCTGGGTCCAGTTTCAGCATTGTTAGCGTTTGCTCAATTTGCTGCTCGAACTGCCACGCGTCTCTTGCCTCTAATTGTTCCTGCAAACGCTGAAGCTTGTTTAAATTTGCTTCACTTGGGTCCTCACCAACAATTCGGGTTTGGTGAAAGTAGTCTTTTAAGGTTTCACCTACATCGGATAGCCCTTCGGCGACATAGTCAAACAAGGTGACGTCTGTGGTTTGCGGTGGGTCCTGCTCTAATCGAGCGATGACCGTATTATTTTCGATGATGCGTTGCCCATCGTCGGCGATAACATCACCGGCAATAACTTTCATCAGGGTAGATTTGCCGCTGCCATTTCGGCCAACTAGACAAACCCGCTCTTTTGGCTGCACGACAAGTTCAACGCCGTCTAAAAGCGGCGGATTTCCATAAATGACAGTGATGTTTTTTAACTGCAAAATGCTCACTGAAGAAACTCCTCTAAATCGGCGGCGGAAAATGGCCAACCAATTTCTTTATTATTATCATCACGCTTCAACACGGGAATACGCGCACCGTACAAATGATACAGTTCGGTGCTATTTCGAATGTTCACTTTCTCTATGGTAAGCGAAGAAAACCTGGATGTGCGCGCAAGTTCGATATCGGCTAAATCACATAAACTGCACTGCGGACCGGTATAGAAGTATATCTTCATGAACGCAACACCCAGCACTGGTGAATTTTGCCCTTACGAGCAAAGTCTTCGGGTATGGTTTCCTTGGTAATATTTTCTACCTGTAAACCAAGTGCTGTAACCGCAGTTTCATCAAGCTTAAAACCGCGCTTGTTGTTAGAGAAAATGATTGTCCCCTGCTCTTTTAAGCAGGCCTTAGCGTCGGTGAGCATTTTCACATGGTCACGCTGCACATCCCACGTATTTTGCATGCGCTTTGAATTTGAAAACGACGGTGGGTCGATAAAAATCAAATCGTATTTGCCTTTATGCGTACCAAGCCATGTTGTGCAATCAGCCTGGATAAAGGCATGAGGACCGCTTAGTTTATTAAGCGCGACATTCTTTTTCGCCCAATCCAGGTAGGTGTTAGACATATCTACCGTGGTAACTGATTTTGCGCCACCCATAGCCGCAAACACTGATACGCTCCCCGTATATGAAAACAGGTTCAGCACGTCTTTACCTTGAGATAAGGCTTTTACCTTTTGGCGGGTGTTTCGATGGTCCAGGAAAAGCCCGGTATCTAAGTAGTCGGTTAGGTTTACGAGAAAACGTGCGCCATTTTCGAACACTTCCATCATTTCGCCAGATTGGTTAATTTTCTCGTACTGCTTGGAGCCCTTTTGCTGAGCACGTACTTTTAGCGCAATATTTTTAGGCGAAACGCCGGTTACGGCTGGCAGGTGAAGTAACACTTCCTGAAGGCGTTTACGGGCCTTGTCTTCAGATACCGTTTTCGGCGGTGCGTATTCTTGTACGACCAACCAGTCGCCATACCTATCCACCGCTACATTGTAATCAGGTAAGTCGGCATCGTATATGCGATAGCAGTTAGTATTGGCGCTCTTGACCCAGCCTTTCATGCGTTTCAGGTTTTTCTTTAAACGGTTGGCAAATTCGTGATTGCCCGCATCTTCACTAAATTGAACGGTGTTTTGTTCATCTAACACATAGTTAGCTAAGCGACATTCTAACTTACCGTTATTCATGGCATAGTCTTTGGTTGCGCGAAGCTTCAACACCCGTAGCAAGTCACGGTTGCTGCTAAGCAGCGATACATGCCAGCCTTTCCAGGCTTCTTTAAAGCGCTTACCCCAATCGCTAAAAAGCGGGATGAGCGACGTTAATTCACCTAAACGCTCGCCGTATGGTGGGTTAGACACCACATAGCCTGGTGTAGCCACAGGTGGAGACGATTTCGTAGCGTCTTGCTGAGAAAAAGAAATATCGTTGAATACGCCTGCAAAATCGGCATTTGCTTTGGCAATGGCCACCATTTTGCGGCTAAAATCACCGGCGTATATACCGCCACCACAGCTTGGCTTTTGCACCGAAATTGCATCTTCAAGTAGGCTATCCCACAACGTCGCTTCATGACCAAGCCACTTAGTAAAACCCCAGTATGAGCGCTTGATGCCCGGCGCAATATTGCGGGCAATGTAGGCGGCTTCTATAGCAATGGTTCCCGACCCGCACATTAAATCGACCAGGGGCGCATCGGTATTTTCAGTCCAGCCACTTCGCATTAGCATCGCGCTTGCAATATGCTCTTTGAGCGGTGCATCACCAGTTTCCTGCCTGTAAGCGCGCTGGTGCAAACTTGCTCCAGCTAAATCAATGCCTAAAATCACGTTATCGCGATGTAGCCTTGCGTAAACCGAGATATCTGGCGTTTTTCGCTCTACCGACGGGCGAGGCAGACCTTGCTCAACGAAAGAGTCAACAATGGCGTCTTTTACGCGAACCGCACCAAATTGGGTATTTTTGATAGCGAAGTTGGTTCCAATAAACTGTACAGATAACGTATGACGTGAATCCATCTGCATTTGCCAGTCGATACCCATTGCTGTGTTATAAAGTGCTTCAGCATCACCCGCTTTGCCCGATGCTAACACCCAGATCACGCGATTTGCTAAACGCGACCACAAACAAAGTTTGTAAGCGTCTTCCTTACTACCTTCAAACTGTATAGTGCCTGGTCCTTGCTTTATCTGAGCGTCTGGACAAAGAGTTAGCACTTCTTGTTTTAATAGTTCGTCAAGACCGCGACTGGTCGTAACCAGAATAGTATTCATTCATGTACCTGTAGTTTATGTACGTGCTTAAATCATATAAACACGTACATGAGAAATTGGTTTCGGGGGTATTATAACGCGTTTACGATGCGTTTAACGAGTGACGGGCCTTGATAAATAAAAGCCGAGTAAACCTGAACAAGCGAAGCCCCCGCATCTAGACGTGCCTGCGCCGCCTTTGGGGAGTCTATACCGCCTACACCAATTATAGGAATAGCGCGATCTAACGCTTTATTTAGCTTACGCGTCACCTCTAGGCTCATATCTGTCATGACCGAGCCGCTTAGGCCACCCATTTCATCGGCGTGTTTCAGGCCTTGTACTGCATCTCGCGATAAAGTGGTGTTCGTTGCAATAACGCCATCCATCTTACTGTTTATAAGTGAAGCAGCAATGCTTTCAATTTCTACGTCACTTAAATCTGGTGCTATTTTAATAAAAAGCGGCACATATTTACTGTGCGTTTGTGTAAGGGTTTCTTGTGCAGCTTTAAGGCCGACAAGTAACTTATCTAGCGCTTCACCGTATTGAAGGTTTCTAAGCCCCGGTGTATTTGGCGAGGAGATATTGATGGTTACATAACTGGCATAGGGATAAACCTTGTTTAAACAAATCAGGTAATCATCGAGGGCATTGGCCTCTTCAGTGTCTTTGTTCTTACCTATGTTAATGCCAATCGGGCCCTTAAACTGCGCTTTTTTAACTTGCTCGATAAGATGATCGACACCTTTATTATTAAACCCCATGCGGTTAATAATGGCGTGTTTTTCAGGAATTCTAAACAAACGAGGCTTCGGATTACCCGGCTGCGGCCGTGGTGTAACCGTGCCAATTTCAACGAAACCAAAACCCATACTTGCAAATGCGTCAATACAGTCCCCGTTTTTATCCAGACCAGCAGCAAGGCCAACCGGGTTATCGAATGTCATGCCAGCCACAGTGACAGGCTTTTTGACTGTGGGTGCGCTGTACATCCATTTCAGCGGTGTATGTTGGGTCTTGTTTAACCAGTTAATGGTGAAATCGTGACTTTTTTCAGGCTCACACTGAAGTAGAAATTTTTGCACTAGGGATTGCATGGTGGTTTCGATCGCTCGCTAAAAAAAAGCCCTGCTAAACAGGGCTTATATCTTTAAGGTGCGCCTATTCTAATGGTTAGACTTCACGCTTAAAAGCATCAATTCACGTAAAGCGACAGAAAATTTCGCAAATTCGTGTGTCGTACTGGTCTTAAACTCTGACATCATTTGATACCAGCGCTTAAGTAGTACCTGATTACTTTCAATCCATTCATCTAAAATTTGATCAGCGTCGCTTATATCCCCACGTGACGCTAATAAGTTAGCGGCGATAGAGCGCTGTTGCCAATCAAGCTCTTCTCGATATGAGGCACGTGCTAACGCTTGCCAATGGTTACTTACAGCCTGATTGTTAATCTGATCTAAGAACCAATGCAGTTCTAAACGAGAGCCCAGTTGATAATAAAGCTTAGCAACAACATCCGTATCGTGCTTGTCTGCTTCCACAATTTGAGCCAGGTCGAAACTAGAGAACATATTCGAGAAGCTCGCCACTTGATAGGCGATATCTTGTGGCACACCCTTATCAATATATTGTTGGGTGGCAGCTTCAAGCTGTTTGTACTCACTTTCCACTAAATAGTGCTGCAAATTCTTAGAAAGAATATCAAAGGTGCCGCGATAGCTTTCAATTGCCTCTTCGATACTTTGAGACTTATTGCCGTGTCGAATGTACCAACGCGACGCGCGACGCATTGTTCTGCGCGCTTCATCTAGCATTTTAAGCTGAAGTTTTGCTGGAATTGCATTGTCTAATTCTTCTATACGCGCCCACAAGGTCTTCATGTTGAAGATACCGTGCACAATAGCGTAGGCATTGGCAATTTCGCTGACGCTGGCACCCGTTTCTTCTTGCATTCTAAATACAAAGTTAAGGCCCATGTCATTAACCATATTGTTGGTTAATTTCGTTGCAATGATTTCGCTTCGAAGCGGGTGTTGCTGCATGTGTGTAGCGAACTTCTCACGCAGTATTTTGGGGAACGCTTCTACTAATAGCTTGCCGTGGTAAGCATTGTCAGTAATTTCAGGAATATTGAGTGCGTCTTTAAGCACCATTTTTCCGTAAGCAATCAAAACGCTCAGCTCGGGACGCGTCAAACCTTGATCGGTCGCCACGCGGTCTGATATCTCATCATCACTTGGAATAAATTCCAGTTCGCGGTTTAACTGGCCTTCGCGCTCTAAGCCATGGATGAAGCGAAGTTGCTCTTTTAGCTGCTTAACGCCAGCTAGCTCGGTAATGGAGATAGACTGGGTTTGGCGATAGCAGTCTTTAAGTACAATTTCGCTAACATCGTCGGTCATATCGTAAAGCAACTTATTGCGCTGCTTAAGGGTTAGCTCACCGTCGTTAACCAAACTATTAAGCAATATTTTAATATTTACTTCGTTATCTGAGCAGTCGACGCCACCTACGTTGTCAATAAAGTCGGTATTAACACGACCGCCGTTTGCGGCATATTCAATTCGACCTAATTGGGTTAGGCCAAGGTTGCCACCCTCGCCTACAATTTTCGCTTGAACATCGCGGCCATTAACGCGTAAGTCGTCGTTGGCGCGATCGCCTACTTCAGAATGCGATTCTTTTTTGCTCTTAATGTAGGTACCAATACCGCCATTCCAAAGAAGATCTACTGGCATCTTTAGAATGTTATGAATAAGTTCATTAGGGGTCATCGTTAACTGACGTGTGCCTAACCACTTTTTCATTTCAGGCGTTAGTTTGATAGATTTTGACGCACGACTAAATACACCGCCCCCTTTCGATATCAGCTTGCTATCGTAGTCTTCCCAGCTAAGGCGTGGGTTTTCGAACAGGCGTTGGCGTTCTTTGTAACTCGCAGCTGCATCCGGGTTGGGATCGAAGAAAATGTGCATGTGGTTAAATGCAGCAATCAAACGGGTGTGCTCTGAAAGCAGCATACCGTTGCCAAACACATCGCCCGCCATATCACCCACACCCGCGCAGGTGAAATCAGTAGTCTGGCAGTCTATGCCAATCTCTCTAAAGTGGCGTTTAACCGATTCCCAGCCGCCACGAGCAGTGATACCCATTTTCTTATGGTCGTACCCAATGCTACCACCAGAGGCAAACGCATCACCTAACCAAAAGCCAAAGTCTTCTGCGATACCGTTAGCAATATCAGAGAACGTAGCAGTTCCTTTGTCGGCCGCAACCACCAAGTAAGGGTCTTCATCGTCAAGGCGAACTACATCTTTAGGTGGAACAATTTCACCGTTAACAATGTTATCGGTAATATCCAGTAAGCTGGTGATAAAGATGCGATAACATGCTTGACCTTCTGCTTGGATAGCCTCGCGCCCTTGGCCTACAGGCAGATTCTTACAGACAAACCCACCTTTTGCGCCAACCGGTACGATAACCGTATTTTTAACTTGCTGTGCTTTTACCAGGCCAAGTACTTCGGTTCTGAAGTCTTCTTGTCGGTCTGACCAGCGTAGGCCACCGCGTGCAACTTTACCGCCTCGAAGGTGCACACCTTCAACCCGCGGGCTGTAAACAAAAATTTCAAATTTCGGTAAAGGCAGCGGCATTTCAGGAATAAGTTCAGGCATCATCTTAAATGAGACATAAGATTTCTCATCGCCTGCTTCATCATTCTGATAGAAGTTCGTGCGCAAAGTGGCAGACATCATATCAAGGTAACGACGAATTATACGGTCGTCATCTAAGTTACTAACGTTGTCTAGTTGTGCCTTGATGGTGTCTAAAAGTGCCTCTTCTTTTTTCTCACTACGCTTTTTCTTCGGATTGAAGCGCTGGTCGAAAAAGTCCACCAGTAAACGGGCAATGTCTGGGTAATTAGCTAACGTATTAGCAATATAGTCACGACTGAAGGAGCTACCGGTTTGACGCATGTACTTAGCATAAGCGCGCAATACGGTTACCTTACGCCCCGTCATGTTCGCGCCTAAAATAAGGCGGTTGAATGCGTCGTCTTCTAACGTTTTGTACCACACCTTTGCAAACGCGTCTTGGAACAGGACTTGCGCCTTTTCCATGTCAAAATGCTGGCCGCTTTTGTGCAGCATGGTGAAGTCCATGACCCAATTACGCTCACCTTCTGAACATGTGATTTTATATGGGCTCTCGTCGATTACGCGTAACCCAAAATTCTCAAGCATAGGCAAAACGTCTGATAAGTGAATAGGCTCTGCGCGATGGAAAAGCTTAAGCTTAACCACCTGACTGTCGGCGCCTTCTTCTTGCGGACGATAGAACAGCATATCAAGGGTATGGTTGTCGTCTAGGGTCTCAAGTTTGCCGATATCAACCAGTGCAGCCGATGGAAGGTTGTGTTCCATGTAGCTTCGAGAGAACGCGTTGTTATACTTGCGTTCTAGCGCTTTGCCTGACGCCTCACCGTGGGCGGCTGAAATTGCTGACGCTAGTCTGTCGTTCCACGTTTTGGTCAACTCAATAATGTTTTGCTCTATTTCCTTCACATCGAATTCCGCGTTGTTGTCGTTGACTCTCGCAATATAGTGCGTACGGGCATATACAGACTCTGAGAAGAAAGTAGTAAATTCCACTTCCTCTGCTGCACCTAAGGACGCTTTTAAAAGCGCTTGTGTTTCTTTTCTTAGCTCAGTGTTGTAGCGCTCTCTTGGAACAAAAACCATGCATGAGAAAAAGCGGCCAAATGTATCTTTTCGAATAAACAGACGAGAAATACCGCGCTCTTGCATCTGAAAGATGCCCATTACAATTTGAGCAAGTTCTTCTGCCGGCGTTTGAAGAAGCTCATCACGAGGATAGGTCTCAATAATGTTTGCGAAGGCCTTGTAGGCATGGGTACCTGGTTCAAAACCTGAGAGCTCACAGATTCGCTTAATTTTCTCTCGAAGAATAGGTAGTTGGGTAACGCTATTATTGTAAAAAGAAGCCGAATACAAACCTAGGAAACGATGCTCTCCCACAACTTGACCAACTTTATTAAACTCTTTAACACCCACGTAATCCATGTAGGCAGGTCGGTGTACGCGAGCGCGTGAATTGGTTTTAGTTAGAATTAACGGATTCTTGCTAAGAGCTTCGGCTCTTGCTGAAGCAGGCAAGCGAGACAACAAACGTTCTCGGTCATTAATCGAGTTTTTTAGCAACCCAAGGCTAGTATCGTTTTGCGGTATCCATCTATGATCACCTTCAATAGCTTTAACGTCGTAATAACGATAGCCCATCATGGTGAAGTTATGATCGCCCAGCCACTCTAAATACGCTTTAGTTTGCTTTTTCGCGTCTGCAGAAACAGGCCAATTAAACGTAGCGCTCTTTTTTATCACTTCTTGTAGTGTGTTGGTCATTCCCTGCCAGTCTTTGACGGCTAGAGACACTTCATCAACCACTGAATAAAGCTCTTGCGTTAATGCATCAATGTCTTTTTTCGACGTTTGTGTATCAATTTCGATAAACAAAACGGTTTCTTTTTTCGCGCCATTAATAATCTTCCCCGGCTCTGCAAACGCGTCGACTTTGTTTGAGTTGTCTCGCTTGATGCCAATGGGGCTATGAAGAAATAAATGAGCGGTAATATTTAGTCGGTTCAGCAACATACGCACAGAATCAACTAAAAATGGCATATCCGAAACGATAATTTCAACAATCGTATGACTAGAGTGCCATCCATGCTTGGCTATTTCTGGATTAAAAACGCGAATATAAGGCGATGTATTATCGAACTTTGCTAGTCCGTTCCATAAACTAAGTGTTGCACCATACAGGTCGCTGTCGTTGCGATTTTCTAAGTCATCGCTTGATATGTTTTTATACAACAGACGTCCGAATTGCTGCACAAGAGACTTCTGCTTGGTATCTACTTTCTTGTCGATAAGTGCAAATACATTGTCTAGCAGTACTGAGTGTCGCTGTGAGGTGACTGTCATTTGTTAACCTTTTTTGAATGTCGTAATACCAATCCGACTTGGTATAAGTGCCGAGTACCAAACTATTTTCTCTAATAAATGGCGCTAATGAAAGCCCATTTTTAACCTTATATTAACAGCATAGATAACTATGCAAAAAAGACCCAAAAAAAAGGGCCTAACGGCCCTTTTTTCTGCTTAGCTATGCAAAAATAATTTATGCACCGGGGTCGTTCTTATTCCACCATAGGAATCTTGCAAGTGCGGGCAGTACAATTATTGCCCCAAGCATGTTTACTACGAACATAAATGTAAGCAGTATACCCATATCCATCTGGAACTTAAGTGATGAGAACACCCATGTGCTCACGCCTATTGCTAGCGTAATACCGGTAAATAAAACAGCGCTTCCACGCTCTTTAAGTGCGGCGAAATAAGCTTCTTGCACCGTCGCACCTTTCTTCAACATTAAGCTCTTCGTAGAGAGTATATAAATACCATAGTCCACTCCGATGCCCACGCCAAGTGCGATAACTGGTAACGTAGAAACGGTGAGGCCAATTTGAAGGTATGTCATCAGTGCTTGGGCCAATACTGACACCACGTAAAGTGGGATAACCACTACTAAGGTCGCTCTGATTGAGCGGAAGCTAATAAGACATAGCGCAATTACCGCACCGAACACGTAAAGCATCATTGGGTCTTGCGCTGCACTCACTGCTTCATTAGTTGCGGCCATTACACCCACTGGGCCAGACGCTAAGCTAAACTTCATATCGTCACTTTGGTATTCAGCGCGATATGACTTAACGGCGTCAACGACGCGAGAAATCGTTTCAGCTTTATGATCTTCCATAAACAGGATTATAGGCATGACCGAGCAGTCGCCGTTTAATAGACCTGATGATGTTGGAACACGAGAAATAGCTTGAACTAAGGTTTGCTGGTTGCGCGGAATGACTTGCCACTTGACGTTACCTTCGTTGTAACCTGCATTTACAATTTTCGCTACCGAGGCCAACGATACTGCCGATTGAACACCTTGTACGTTTTCCATTTTCCACTGGAAGTCATCCATGGCCTTCATCACGCTATGCGATGTACATGCCTCTGGCGTAGTTTCTACCAAAATGGAAATGTAATCGACCGTAACTTCGTACTTGTCGGTAATAAGGAAAGTGTCTTGGTTGTATCGCGACGTCTCATGAAGTGCAGGTGCACCAGCATGCAAGTCCCCTATTTTCATATTCTGAGCTTGGAAGTGCCCGAATACAAATAAGATAGCGGTGACAATTAAGATGATTGCCGCCGGCTTTTTACGCGAACAAGATGCAATCACTTCCCAGAATTTTGAATTGGCGTTTTCCTTACCCGCAAATTTTTCTACATACTTTTGGTCAAGTTTCAAGAAACTCATCAATACAGGAAGCAGTAATAGGTTGGTAAGTATAATTACCGCCACACCCATACTCGCTGTTATTGCCAGTTCACGAATGATACCGATATCGATAACCAGTAGTGTCATAAAGCCTACTGTATCGGACAACAGCGCTATTCCGCCTGGAACCAACAAGTTTCTAAACGCCGCCATCGAGGCACGTTTTGCACCAATGCCTGTTACCGCGTGCTTTTCTACCGCATTGATCATCTGTACGCCGTGACTTACACCAATCGCAAATACAAGGAATGGAACCAAAATTGACATAGGGTCCATACCAAAGCCAATTGAAGTCAATAACCCGAGCTGCCAAATAACCGCAATAATCGAACATACTAACGGTAAAATAGTGAGCATAATGCTTCGAGAGAAGAAATACACCATAACCGCTGTGATAGCGATAGCTATGGCGAAAAAGACCAGTACGTCTTTTGCACCATCCGCCACATCGCCAATCATTTTCGCGAAGCCGATAATATGAATAGAAGTGTTATCGTTTTCGTATTGACCGCGAAGTTGCTCTTCAAGCTCTGCTGCCAGTGCTAGGGTGTCTAGCGGCTCACCGGTTTGAGGGTCAATATCAAGCAGTTGGGCTGTCACCATGGCGCAGCTGTAATCGCTTGAAACTTGTCGACCAACAATATTGGCCTTCTCAACGTTTGCTGCAACAAGCTCTAGGGCTTCGGGATTAGATGAATTGAAATCAGCCGGAATTACAGGCCCGCCAGCAAATCCGCCCTCTACAATCTCGGTAAAGCGGGTTGACGGAGAAAAAAGAGAAATAACCAGAGAACGGTTAACACCATTAATAAAAAACAACTGATCGTGAACATTCTTAAGGGTATCGAAGAAGTTTTGATTATAGATATTGTCGTTTTTATCACACACGGATACTAGAATATTATTTGCCCCACCAAAATCTTGGCGATGCTCAATATAGGTTTTCATGTATTCGTGATTTAGCGGAATGTTTTTTTCAAAACCTGCGTCTAGGCGCATTTGTGAGGCTTGGTAACCTAGAAAAACCGTCGCAATGGTGAATAACGCCACCACAATCTTTCGGTTACCAAACACTAATTTTTCAAGGAAATGGGTCATTGTTCTTATACTGCCCTATTTTAAATTCAACGTTTTAATGCCATTTGCGGTAACAGCAATGCTTGTACCGTTAAACTGTGTGGCATTTAAAAGCGCGGCTTTATCTTTAATCTGAGATACGACAATGCCATCGTCAGCTTTGCAATCCGAAGGGTTGGCATAAGGGTCACGCATGCTAGTTGGAAGTGGGCGCTGTGCGCTAACCATCATTCCGTTGTTACCTAAAGCATAAACCTTCGACTCAGAGCCAATAAGAATTGAGTTAAGCGTACTGGTTGAACAGGTCTGAACGTACTCCCACTCACCTTGGTTTTTATTTACAAAAATGTTCCCGCGAAGGCCCACCGCCAAAACGGTGTTTTCATCTAACGGTTTAATATCGAAGAATGACCCTGTGTAATCAACAAAATAGCGCTCCCACGACTTCCCATATCGGTACTTTTGGCAACAAACCTGCTTCGCCCGCAAGGTAAAGCGTATCACCGTCAAGGGTAACGCGATTAAGGTGGGGTAATATAGATTCAAGTTCTTGTTGATAAAACGCCTCGTCTTCTTTGCGAACCTCTTCGAGATATTCTTGATCCATGGGGTCAAGCAGGCTGGCATGACGCTCCGCAGCCCACGTCTTCCCACCGTCTAAAGTACGATAAAACAGGCCATAGGCACCTGTAGCGATACCTTGCTTATCATCAAAGAATAATACATCTAAAAATGGGCGTTGAAGATCAGGTTGATAATTTTGTATCTCCCAGGTTTCGCCCTTATCTGAAGAGTGAAGAATGACAGCGTCGTGACCTACTGCCCAAATATTTTCTCCAACAACCGTAGTTGCTGTAAGCGTTGATTGAGTTGGTACGGCTTTTTGATTAAACGCCTTACCATCTTCTGACACTAATACGTGACCGCGTTCACCGACAATAACGACAAATGAATCAGCGTCTATGTCCAAAAGAACCGATTGCTCAACCAATGGTGCCATGAATGCTTCTTCGGCAAGTGCAGCTGTAGAGTAATTAACTGCGAATGTGGCGGCAATGCACGCTGCAATGGTTTTTTTCATAATTAACCATTCCCCCTATTTATAATTGTCTGCATACAAAAACGGTTGGCCATTGCCAACCGTTTGTTGTGTAAGGCGATTAGCGCATACCTTCTCGTCGTAACGCCTGAGGCGTAAATTCTACGTCTCGGGGGCGTACGGTGAAGTCGTACATCTGCTCTTCGTTATCAAGGCCAATGGCCAAGTAACGACGAGAGTTCAAATCGTAATACGCATCTAGCGTTGACCACTGTGTAGGAACTTCATAGTAGTTCACACCATAAGCTACACCAACTCGATAGAGTTCGCCACGATTATCATACATATCAGCAACTTGAATTTGCCAGCTATCTTCATCAATGAAGAATACACGTTTTTGATAAATGTGACGGAAACCTTCTTTCAGCGTTGCTTCAACAACCCATACACGGTGTTTTTCCCAACGTGTAAGGTCTGGGTTAACGTGATTTGGCTTTAGAATATCTTCGTAAGAAGCACTATCTGAATGCAGTGCATAGTTGTTATACGCAACATACATTTCTTTCTTACCAACGAGGTTCCAGTCATAACGGTTTGGAGAGCCGTTAAACATATCAAAATCATCGGTAGTACGTAGGCCATCAGCCGCTGTTCCTGGCGTGTCGTAGGCGATATTAGGTGCTAGGCGAACACGACGCTGACCGGTGTTATACGTCCACGCTTTACGCGGCTCTTTAACTTGGTCAACCGTTTCGTGTACAAGCAACGCTGTCCCTGCCAAACGTGCTGGTTTAGTTACCTTTTGCTTAAACATAAACAAAATGTTGTCTTCTGTAAGCTTCTCTGGCGTCGCGTCTTCTTCTGCATATTTAATAAGCAACTGCTCATCAAAACCGATTACGTTGTAATCACCACCGGTAGTAACTGCTGCTTGTCCACCGTTACGCTGAACCGCTGCTCCGCGATAACGAAGAATATGGTTCCATATCGCTTCTAAGCCATTTTGTGGTACAGGGAATGGAATACCCAATACTGCACCCTTAATGCCGTTACCATCGTCAAGCAATTCAGCGCGTGTTGCGTTTACCTTAGTTGCATCATAAATCGCCTGAGGGTTCGACGCAGAACGACGGGTTGGGTAAACCGGCATGCGGAACGTTTCTGGATACGCTTCAAACAGTTTTTTCTGGCCTTCAGATAAGAAGTCCGCATACTCTTTGTAGTTTTGTGCGGTTATCTCAAAAAGCACCTTATCTTCTGGGTATGGGTCAGGGTGATGATCACCTACTGTGTAACCAGCCGGTGCTGAGGTAATACCGCCAGTCCAAGCAGGGATACTGCCATCAGCATTACCCGCTTTTTCTGCGCCAAGCGGCGTAAGTTCGTTACCTAATTTGTTTGCGTCTGCTTCAGACACTTTAGCCATAGCGCTTGCACCAGATAAAGCCAGTGACAAGGCAGCTGCAATAATTCCTACTTTTCTAATCATAAAAACCACTCTTAGATTGCGTATTTGATGTTAAATGAAATGAAGTCTCTGTCAGATAGCGCATTAGTTGTACCAATGCCGCCCCAGAACGCACTGTAAGACGCCGTTGCAGACCATTTACTTAAATAGTCGAACGTGAAAGAAAGTGCAGCAGACTTAACATCTTCTGTGAAAAGGAATAATGGATCTGGCGTAGTACCCTCAACGTCATGAGAGAAAGTACCGCGAACACGAAGGTTCATGCCAGCGAATATTGAGTTGTAGTCAGCAACCGCCAATAAGCGATAGCCCCACGCGTCGTCAGTTGCAAACGGGTTAGTCTCTGGGCCGTCTGAAAGCCCAATATGTAGACCTTCACGAGAGTTACCGTTAATTGGTTCGAGCGACGGTGTACGAGCAGTACCCGGTGCATTTAAACGAATGACGTCTGGGTCTGGCATATCAACAACGTTTACATAACCTACTTCACCGAGAAGTACGAAGTTGTCAGAACCAAATTTAGGGCCAAATACGTGTGAGGCAGTAAACTGCATTTGCCATGTATCAGAGAATAGATAACCTTCCGCTATCTCGCCTGGACCTACTGCTCTTCCGATATTGTTTAGCTGTGAAATACCTCCAAAATCAGGACGTAGCCCAGCATTCGCAAGCTGCTCTGGCATACCCATGTAAAGCAATTCAACATCATCGATTTGAAGCGGCTCATCCACGCGGTAAGCAAATTCACCCGCAAGAGCCGTAGTACCGATATTAGTGTTAAAGCTCATACCATAAAGTTTGATATCTTCTGGGTAGAAGAACTCTGACTGTGTAAATGCACCCAGTTCAGTGATGTTGTCGCGAGTAACGGTATTAGATGCTAGGAACGCGAGATCTGCGCCAATACCTTCAGCAGTAAAGTCTGATGTCTTACCTGAAATAAGCGGGCGTTGGCTGTGGTAATTGATGTGATAGAAACTAAACTCTGTTTCATTCAAATTCTCAGCGAACCACGTCAAGCGCAAGCCATATTGACCTTGGTCGTCTGCATCATTATGCGCATCATCCGAGAAGCCACGAATGACAACTTTTGTCGGATAAGCGAGATAAGCCTGAGATATATCTGCAGCATCAGCGCCTGAACGTAATAAATCACCGTAACCATTCAATGCAGTCAATAAATGATCTAGGTCAATATCAGGGTTACCACTAAAACCTAATTGAATATTCTGGCGTTGACCGCCCTCACCTGCAAAGTCGTTGCCCGCGAAGTAGCTGCCAGAAACAGGAAGCCAGCTGCGCTCCCATTCGTACTGGTAATAACCAGAAATACTCACTGTGTCAGTCAAACCTAAAGACGCGTACACCATCCCTACTGGAAGGAATACTTCTTTAAGTTCTGCACCTGGAGCACGAGCGCGAGTTACATCAACAGGGTTCGTTGTATTAATACCGTGCTGGATGAATGTACTTTCACCCCAACTGATCACCTGACGGCCTACACGAAGCGTAAATGGTTTGTCGCCAATCCACCAATCGCCATAGAAGAATGCGTCGTAAAGACGTACATCGGTACACAGTAGGTCTTCTGCTTCGGGGTCTTGACACAAGTCGTATTGGTTACCCGTTATTGGGTTAGAGTATGGACGGTCGCCGTCCATTTGCTCAAAGTCGTAGAACCAGAAACCACGGGCGAAGAAACCGTAATCGCCGAAGTTAATATCTAATTCATGTGTACCTGAAATTTGCGTTGCAAACGCGTCACCTGGATCGTGTGCAAGGTTACCAAGGTCACCATTAGTAGAATAAGCACCATCGGCTAAACCCCACACATCGCCACTTGGGTATAAAGGATTGAATGCTGCGTGATAACCGCTCCAATCGAACTGAGGGTGGTTACTGTTACCGATAAGGTCGTAATCTCGTGCTTCAGTTCGAATGCTAGTAGCTAAGGTAAATGTTGAATCTAAAGATATACTCACATCACCTACCTGCCAATTTGCAGCGTGTACAGGTACTGCAGCAGCACCTAACAGTGAGAGAACTCCCGCTGCTACCGGTGATATCTTAAAAGCGCTAGGCCCGTTTTTCATATTTTTATACTCCCAAGTCGATGTGACTTAATACGTGACATCATGACCAACCATAACGATTAACAAAATCATTACATCATTTTGCCACAACCGCAAGAACTAATCCTACCAGTTAACAAAATTTACAACATTAGTCGTATCAAATAGTTATTGCTTTATTGTGAATATAAAGGGCATTTATAAACTTGCAGAAAAAATGTACAGAAATATTGCGAAACTGTTGCGTTTAGTATTTTGGAACGCTCATTGACAAAAGAAAGCGCATAAGTGTTATGTATGGGAGTGGTGAAAGCTCGTATACCAAAGAGTAATTCTTCGCGTACAAAAAAGCTCTATGCGAGCCTTTCAAAGGATTTTATTTTTTTGTTGGCATCAATAATCATCCTAAAACGACCTTTAATACCATCAGACGTAACAAATTGCCTGAGCCTGTTGGTCGGTACCTGGACGCTTAGGCCTGATTCACTGACCATGACCACATCTGGCATAGATGGAACATAAAGCACCTCACATTGCTTGTAAGGTGCATTTATTGAAAAGTAAAAAACCGAGTCAGTTTGGCTAATGCTTGTCATAAGCAAGGCTTTTACTTACTTTTTCGAACACGTCTTTACTTAAGCCTTTATGATTTAATAAACGCCCAAGCTGCTGTTTCATCAATACTTGATGTTCGTTTGCAAACCCTTGCCACTGCGTTAGTGGTGTTACAATTCGCGCTGCTACTTGCGGGTTAACTGCATCGAGCTTAAGCAAATAGTCGGTAACAAACTTATACCCACTGCCATCTAATGCATGGAACCTTTCGCTGTTATAAAAAGCAAAACTTCCAATAACAGAACGTACGCGATTCGGGTTACTCATTGCGAACTGCGGGTGTTCACAAAGCATGGTAATAGTGGCAAAAATATCGTCACGATTTTGCGTAGCGTGAAGCGCAAACCACTTGTCTAATACCAGTGGGTCGTGATTCCACGTTGCTTCAAATCGTGCCATTAGGGTATCAAATGTCGCGGAATTACAATGTTGAGCGCTTCTTAGAGCCCCTAGTGTATCGGTCATGTTATCTGCAGCATCAAACTGCGCGACAATAGCGCCTTCATGTTGAGGTAACCGTGCTAAGTGTGCAAGCACCACATTCTTGCAGCGACGTTGGTTTACTGCGTCTTGCGTGTAACTGTATGATGCTGCATCTATGTTGTTAAATACTTGCAATAATTCTTGCTCAAGCGCTTGTGCAAATTGATCACAAAATGCTTTTCGCGCTTTCGAAAGTGCAGAAACGTTAATGTTACTGCGGCTTTGACACAAGGTTTCAAATGACGGGGTAACTAAGCACTCACCTAACAACTCAAGATTACTTTGCTCTTGTGCAATTGCTTGCTTGATGCCTTCCCAAATATCATTGCTAATCGCACAGCCTGGTGCATCTTCAATCTGTTTAATACAGCGGTCGTATAGGGTCTGCATTGCATCCCAACGATTAAACGGGTCTTTGGCATACTTAAAGATAGTGAGCAGTGATGCTGTATCAAGTGGGTTTTCGACTTTAGCCGGCGCAGAAAAATTACCCAACACCACAGGCGTTAATGAAGCATTTTCGGCATTTACGGTAAAACTCATCGAGGGCGCATTCAAAATTACCATGCCATTTTGAATCATCGACTCATTATCAGTGTATGTATTTCCTTCATCATCAATAATTTCAATGTTTACCGGAATATACAGCGATTCCTTTTCACTTTGATCAGACGTGGCGGGCGTATGTTGTGACAAGGTAAACGTATGGATAACGTCATCATTGTCATCGTTTTGAATTTTATGCTCGACAGAGATAACCGGTGTTCCGGACTGACTGTACCAACGTGCAAACTGGGTTAAATCTAAATCAGTAGCAGACTGCATAGCTGAAATAAAGTCGTCACATGTTACCGCTTGCCCATCATGGCGTTTAAAGTACTCATCCATTCCACGCCTAAAGCCATCTGGGCCTAAAAGCGTATGGAACATACGGATCACCTCAGCGCCTTTATCGTATACCGTAACCGTATAGAAGTTATTCATTTCAATCACTTCTTCGGGGCGGATAGGATGACTCATTGCGCTGGCGTCTTCAGCAAATTGGTGCTCTCGCATGACCCGCACATGTTTAATGCGATTACTAAGCGCTGATGTCATATCAGCACTGAACTGCTGGTCTCTAAATACCGTTAGCCCCTCTTTAAGACTTAGCTGAAACCAATCTCTGCAGGTGACGCGGTTGCCTGTCCAATTATGGAAGTATTCGTGTGCAATCACAGATTCTACATTGAAAAAATCATCGTCTGTCGCGCTTTCTTGGTCGGCCAGAACAAATTTGCTATTAAAAACATTAAGCCCTTTGTTCTCCATTGCCCCCATATTAAAGAAGTCGACGGCCACTATCATGTAGATATCAAGGTCGTATTCTAGGCCAAAGACGTCTTCATCCCACTTCATCGCCCGTTTCAATGATTCTAAGGCGAACACTCCTTGAGACTTTTTACCTTTATCAACATAAAGCTCAAGGGCGACTTCTTTACCACTGCTTGTCGTATAACTATCGGTAAGTAAATCAAAATCACCGGCAACAAGCGCAAAAAGGTAACAAGGTTTTGGGTGGGGGTCGTGCCATTTAACAAAGTGGCTGCTCGCTCCAATATCTCCTTTGTCAACTGGGTTACCGTTGGCTAGCAGCATAGGAATAGATTTATCAGCTACTACAGTAACCGTATAAACTGACAAGACGTCTGGGCGGTCCATAAAATACGTAATACGACGAAAGCCTTCAGCCTCACATTGTGTGCAATATGCGCCGCCTGAAAGGTACAAGCCCTCGAGTGCTTTATTGTGCTCAGGAGCAATAGTTGTCGTAATGACTAACTCAAACGTATCGAGTTCGCTGTTAATACTTAGCGTATTGTCACCAAGGGTGTAAAATTCTTCAGATAAAGCTTCGCCATTAACGGCTATGGCATTAAGCTCTAGTCCGTCCCCATCTAGCACTAAGGGAGCGTTGTGCGCGCCGTTACGCGCGATGGCAAGGGTACTAACAACCTTAGTTTCGGTTGGGTGAAGCGTAATGTGTAGGTCAACTGTCGCTATTGAAAAAGCGGGCGGCTGATAATCCGCCCGGCGTTTAGCTTGAACTGACATAGATCCTCCTAAAAGAAAGCCTACGTGGATGTAATGGAACGTTTTTTTAAACGGTTTCTTTACTGTTTACTTCAACCGTAGGTGGTGTGATTCGTAAAATCTTAATACCTAAATACGCATAGATAATAGCAAGGATCGGATTGATAACGTTAAAGAAAGCATAAAACACGTAGTCAAACGGATTCACAAGCAATACGCTGTGCATATAAGCACCACACGTGTTCCATGGAATAAGTGGAGAGGTAAGCGTGCCGCCATCTTCAAGGCTACGAGACAAGTTGAGTTGATCTAAACCACGCTTTTTAAACTCTTCTTTGTACATACGCCCTGGCATAACAATAGATATATACTGGTCAGCAGTAACAAGGTTTGTACCAAAACAAGTAAGAATAGTACGGCTGACCATATCGCCCGCCGATTTTGCGCCAAGTAAAATAGCAGATACCGCGCGTTTAAGTAGGCCAACCCGTTCAAGTACTGCGCCAAAAGACATTGCGCAAATGATTAGCCAAATAGTATTAAGCATGGATGACATACCACCGCGAGACAGCAAGCTATTTAAGTTCTCGTCGGGTGTAGAAAAGCTTACGCCGTCAAAAAGCGCCGTCCACACGACTTTTAGTGCGCCAACATTGGCTGAGTCGTCGCTGCTTGCCATAGACATTACTACATCCCACTGAAATACCACTGCCCAAACACCGCCTAACAGCGCACCGATAAATACCGCAGGAAACGCAGGCATTTTTTTAATGGCAAGTGTAAGCAATACAACCAACGGAATAAGCAGGTGCCAACCTAGGTCGAAGGAGGCATTTAAAAGCTGCTGCATTTGTTCAATGCGCTCTGCCTTAGCTTCGCCTACTTCACTGAATCCTAAGATGGTAAATAAAATAAGCGCGATAACAAAGCTTGGGATAGTAGTCCAAAGCATATAGCGAATATGTTCAAACAAATCGGTTCCAGCTACTGCGGGTGCTAAGTTTGTTGTTTCTGACAACGGAGAAATCTTGTCGCCGAAATACGCACCAGAAACCACTGCGCCTGCGGTTATCGCCGCTGACATTTCCATACCTGCGGATACGCCCATTAGCGCGACACCGACGGTAGCTGCGGTAGTCCAAGAACTTCCAATACTCATCGCTACAACGGCACAAATTAAACATGCTGCGGCATAGAAAAAAGAGGGGTTAAGTAACTCTAAACCAAAATATATTAGGGTTGGAACCGTACCCGCTAGCATCCAAGTACCGATAAGTGACCCAACAGCAAGAAGAATTAAGCAGGCACCTAGGGACATAGAAATACCGTCAACAATGCCCTTTTCTATCGTTTTCCAGCTATAGCCATTTTTCATGCCAATAATAGCAGCTAAACCCATAGCGAGAAGAAGTGCAATTTGGTTCGGGCCGTAAGACGAGTTATCAGCGAAAAGGTACACTGCGCTTCCCATCATTACTATAAGAGCAAGTATAGGAAGAAGTGCATCGAGAAGTGACGGCGTTTTTAATTCTTTATTCGTCATTGTCGTTTTTAAAAACCTTATTATTGTATTTACAACGGGCTACGCGTGTTGAATTCATTGTACACCGAGGGTTAAAACACCGAGCGATAGAACATCAACGCTATGATTACTGGGCAAACAAAGCGCACATACCACGGCCAGATTTTCCAAAAGATGCTGTGCTCAGCAAACTGATCGCCTTGCTTTAGTTCTTCTAATATTGCGTCTCGTCTCCATACCCACCCTGCAAATATGCAAAGCGCTAACCCTAGTAAGGGTTGGCTGTACTCGGTGGTAAGCGCAATAACAAAGCCAAACAGCAATTCAAAATTAAGAATAATGACGCAGCTTAAAATGAAGATAATGGTGGCCATCAGCAACACGGCTTTTTTGCGTTTTAAGCCTTTGCTTTCCACCATATAGGCGACCGGGACTTCTAGCATCGATATTGACGACGTGACCGCAGCAATGGCCATGAGTGCAAAAAACGTAAAGGCTACAAACAGACCGACAGTGCCAATGGTTTCGAATAAGGCAGGCAGTACCTTGAAAATAAGTGAGTCACCTTGAATTAACGCACCTTCTGGCGTAAAGATTTCCACACCGTTATTTAAAGCGACGTACATAGCGGGAATAATTAGCATACCTGCAATAACTGCCACGCCAATATCAACCAAGGCTACAGATGCACCAATGGTGGGTAAGTTTTCTTTTTTGCTTAAATACGAGCCGTAAACCAACATAGTGCCCACGCCTAAGGACATGGAAAAGAACGCCTGCCCCATGGCGTTGATAAGTAACTCTGGGTCTAACACGCGTGAAAAGTCGGGCACTAAATAGGCCGCCCAGCCTTCTGAAGCACCGGGTTGCAAACTTACATATACAATCAACGCAAGAATGAGAATAACCAAGGTGGGCATTAGTCGAACCGACCACTTCTCTATACCTGCTTTTACCCCACCGACAACAATAAATGCGGTTAAGCTCATGAAAAGAAAGCAAAATAAAATGTTACGCGTAACCGAAGAGGTAAGCAGCCAGTCACTTGCGCTAGATAGCCCGACTATATTGACTGCCGAGTCAGCGAAGTAAACCAGCATCCAACCGCCAACAATGGCATAAAAAGCAAGAATAAGTGAAACTGTAATACAGCCCCATATACCAGTTGCTCTACCAATGAAGTTACCGGATATTTTGCCTAAGGCATCAACCATGTTAGAACGTGAGCTGCGCCCTATTATAAGCTCAGCCATTAGAACGGGGTATGCAAGTACGAATGCGAGAAGTAAGTAGACGAGGACAAACGCTGCACCACCGTTACTCGCTACCTTGGTGGGAAAACCCCAGATATTGCCGAGTCCAACTGCCGAGCCTGCCGCTGCTAGCACGAACCCAATTCTAGAGGAAAATTCGCCTCTGATAGCCATGTTATTTCCCTTTATTATTGTTTTAATAATTTATAGACACAAAAAAAGGGCTGGCCCTAGACCAGCCCTTTCTTCTAATCATTTAGTTTCTTGTTATTGCGTAACGGCCTGTTTCAATCATATCGAAAGTTATATTGGCCGCTTCATCTAAGAATGGGTCTAATTCTTCCATATCTTCAGGTAGGTCGTCCAATGTTGAGACCGTTTCCATTCCCATACGCTGTAAACGTTCGTTAGCACGAGCAAGCGACTTTTCTTCCGCTTCTTTTTTCTCTGCTTCACGTTCAGACTTAACTAATGAAATAAAATCCTTGTCTTTATTTTCTTTATATTCCTTGATGTCTTCATGAATATAAGAAAATTCAGGATCTTGCATAATACGCTTATTGTGTTTAGCAGTCAGCACATCTAGCGCCGCGGTGCCATCAGCAAAGGTAGTGTAATTTGCACGATTAATGCTATCCCACGGCAATGCATTTTCAGCCTGACTCTCGCCCCACTCTGCAGGTTCTACGGCAGATGGATAAAGGATATCTGGAATTACACCTTTGTGCTGCGTGCTTCCGCCATCAATGCGATAGAACTTAGCAATAGTAAATTGAACACTACCTAATGGATTATCGTACAGGTCGTAAATTTTGCCTAAGCCGCGATGTTGTTGCACCGTGCCCTTACCAAAGGTTTGTTCACCGACGATTAATGCTCTGTTGTAGTCTTGCATGGCAGCTGCAAATATTTCCGACGCAGAGGCGCTGTATCTATCAACAAGTACAGTTAGCGGACCGTCGTACGCAACTTCACCATCGGTATCGCGGTTTACGCTAACCTTACTTTGGCCATAACGAATTTGAACCACTGGCCCTTTTTCAATGAATAGACCTGTTAGCAGTGTAGCTTCGGTAAGTGACCCGCCACCATTACCGCGTAAATCAACAATTACCCCTTTAACATTTTGTGCTTTTAAGCTTTCTATTTCTTTTGCAACATCCATGCTTAGGTTGTTGTAAAAACTTGGGATAGTAATAACGCCAAGGGGCTCATCTGCGTGAGGGCCTGTTTCAGGGACGTAAACCTCAGACTTAGCAGCCCGATCTTCAAGTTTGATCTTATCGCGGGTAAGGCTTACAACTGACGTGGTTTTCGACTCGGTCGCCCCTTTTTCGACTTGAAGACGAACCGTACTACCTTTTGGCCCTTTTATAAGCTCAACCACTTCGTCCAAACGCCAGCCGATAACATCGACGAATTCTTCATCGTCTTGCGCTACACCAACAATTTTGTCTTCCGGCTTAATTGCACCTGACTCATCGGCAGGACCGCCTGGAACAACACTTTTAATAACGGTGTAGTCGTCTTCACTTTGTAACACCGCGCCTATTCCTTCGAAAGACAAGTTCATGTCCATCTGGAAACGTTCGGCATTGCGGGGAGATAAATAACTTGTGTGCGCTTCAATTGTGCGTGCAAAAGCGTTCATTGCCGTTTGGAAAACGTCTTCGCTTTTTGCTTGCTTTGTACGTTTAATGGCACGTGTATAGCGTTTAGTTAGAAGCGCTTTCGCTTCTTCCCATGTCTTGTCAGCAAGAATAAGATTCAGCGCATCGTATTTAACACGTTGACGCCAAATTTCATCTAGCTCGGCTTTATTCGCCGGCCACTCAGCGTCTTCTCTATCATAAAAGAACTTGTCTCCTTCTTTTTCGAAGTCGAACGGCCCTTTTTCTAATAAGTCTAACGCGAATTCATAGCGTTCTATACGGCGTTTTGCGCTTACATTGTACATGTCATAAGCGACTGACAGGTTGCCTTTACTCAGCGCATCATCGAATAGCGTGCGATATTTTTCAAAACTCACAACGTCAGATAACAGTAAAACTTGCTTATTGTGATCTAACGAATCGATAAAGCGCTGATAAACTCGTGCCGAGAGGACGTCATCCAACGCGATTTCCTTGTAATGCGCTCTAGTGAAGAGTGCGCTTACTCGCTTAGCCGCAACACTGTGCTGAGATTCCTGCTGCAAAATAGGAAGCTCGTCTACTTCTGGTGTTGACGTAACAGCACCTGCTCCTACCCCAACGGTAAGAAAAGCACTGGCGATGGAAATTCGAAGGATGTCTCTCATATTTACGACCTCTTGGAGCGTGCCAAACGTAAAGCGTCTGCGTTTACTTTAACTACCATGCCTGAGTCTAGTTGAACGTGAATACCATCTTTAGCAACTTCGGTGATTACTGCTGGCATAGGTGCTTTACCTAATTTAACGGTAACTTGCGTACCTTGTTGTAAATCGCTATCTGTCAATTTCGCAGGTGGTGTTGTGTTTGGTCTGTTATTTTTCGGTTTAGTTCCACGCTTAGTATCAGCATGGTCCGAATTTGCAGATTTTTCACCTTTTGGACGGTTAAATTGACGTTTATCTTTGCGCTTGGGCTGTTGAGCTAGCTTAGCTTTGCGCTTTTCGGCAGCTTTAGCTTTGCTTTCATCTAGCTGTTGTTTAGCGTGGTCTGCATGCTCTTTTTCAATAGCATCGCCTTCTACGCCGTCTAAGTCCACGCGATTAGCACCTTCTTTGATGCTGTACAAATAACGCCAGCTGTTGGTGTAATGGCGAAGCGTTGAACGAAGTAATGTTTTACTTACGCGTTCATCTTCTTCTAAACGTTCGGCAAGATCTTGAAAAATACCGATCTTGAGTGGGCGGGCCTCGCCTTCAATGCTAAAACATTTCGGAAAGGTCTCTGCAAGGAAAGCTATTACTTCCTTACTATTGGTAAACTTCTCTGGTGATTCCATTAACTTTCTAAATTATTCAGGAGATTTCATCGTTAACTGCATCATCCCAAGTTGCCAGCGTGTGGTCAACCCAATCAAGCAATTCGTCGTCATCTATTTCTAATAAATGTCTATCTTGTTGCCAAGATTCCCATGCGTAGTGCAAAATTTGCTCTAAACGCTGTGTTTCAATATCTTCTTCGGCGTTGTCATAAACGGCATGTAGAATAAAGTTTAAACGTTCAGATGCCTCATCTGGGTCATCGTGAAAGTCTTCCATATCCTCAAACGTGGATAAAACAACGTGAATATCAACACTGGATTTCATAACTATTTCTGCGAATCCATAAGAATTTGAGCAATTTCAACAAGCCCTTTTTCGTCTTCTTCTGTAAAACGTTCAAATACAGGACTGTCGATATCAAGTACACCAACAAGGCTGTCATTTAGCACAAGAGGAACGACAATTTCCGAGTTTGATGCTGCATCACATGCAATATGACCTTCAAACTGATGGACATCAGCAATACGCTGTACGGTACGAGTACTTGCACTTGTACCGCAAACGCCTTTCCCTAATGGAATACGAATACATGCGGGTTGACCTTGAAACGGACCTAATACCAGCTGTTCTTCTTTGTAAAGATAAAAACCAGCCCAATTCACTTCTTCAAGGTGGTTGAATAAAAGCGCACTGATATTGGCCATATTGGCGATAAGGTCGTGTTCACCAGAAACCAAGCTTTTAGCTTGATTGATTAACTGGCTGTACTGTGGTTCTTTCAAACGATATTCCTGCTATTGAACAATTTTAAATGAGACATTTACACGCGCTTCAATACGTTCTTGACCAGGCAGCGACATAGACATGTCTTTGGCAAAAGCTTCGGCGCGCATTACTGGAATCGGCATATTGCCACCAGATTCAGAGATTGCAACTACTTCACCTACTTCAACCTCTAATTCTTTCGCTAATAAGTGTGCACGTTGCTTTGCGTTTTTAACCGCAGCGATAAGTGCTTTTTGATAAGCATCACCTTCACCAACAGAAATAAAGTTAAATTGTTGTATGCGGTCAACGCCTCGTTTAAGTACGCCATCGAGTACTTTGTCATAGGTTTCTAAATCAGTCGATGTAACAGTGATATCGCGAGATAACGTGAAGCCTTCTTGCTGTCTACCTTGAGGCGTATTTATATAGCGCGGTTGTAAGCGAACTTGCATACTTTGTATATGCTTTTGTTCAATGCCTTGCTCAAGCAGGAACGTAACAATAGCGCGCAAATCTGAATCGAGCTGGGTATTGAGTTTGCCTACGGTGTTGCCCTGCTCTTCAACAACAAGCGTTACAGAGTAAGCGTTGGGCGTCACCTCTATGGCACCTACCCCTTGTACACTTATGCTAGCGCTCTCGGCGGCGTGCGCACAGACAAATGGCGTTGATAACGCCAAGAACGCTGATGCTATAAGCGCTTTTGAAGGTATTGCATTTTTATTAAGCGAGAGTCGTTTCATAGGGTTTCCTTATTGATGGTGTTATTTAATGTAATCATCTTAGGTCTCATCAGACTTAAATGACAATGATTACTAAATACCAAGGATAAGCGTTTATAACTGAATAGTTTATGAATACTCGAGCTAACTGCATAGTAGCACTGAATATGAGCTAGGTTATCTGATACGTCGGTGAAACGTAGTTTTTACACGGTAAGGGCGCCGGGAAGCGATGAAAATAGTTGCCCCTTAGGCAACCAACTGGCCCTAGCGTCGGTGTTCACAAGCGGGTGAACACCGACGCTTAAGCTTACGAGACAAAAGCCTGTGCATTGGGGCTTTACTTTAATACAGCTCGAAGCGCAGCAAGGCAGTGGTCGATGTTACGCGGCTTGCACGCGTATCCCATTAAACCAATGCGCCATACTTTGCCTGCGTGTTCACCCAAGCCAGCGCCTATTTCTAGGTTGAAGTCTTCCAACAGTTGCTTGCGAACCGAAGCATCGTCTATGCCTTCTGGAATTTTTACTACGTTTAACTGAGGTAAACGGTAGTTGCTATCTACGGTTAATTCTAATCCTAAATCATGCAAACCAGCAGCCAGCTTCTCATGGCCATCGGCATGGCGTTTCCACGCATTTTCTAACCCCTCTTCTCTTAAAATAAGAAGCGCTTCATACATGGCATACATACTATTTACTGGTGCCGTGTGGTGATAAGCGCGCTTAGCGCCTTGCCCCCAATAGCCAACAATAAGGTTCATATCTAAAAACCAGCTTTGTACTTTGGTTTTCCGGTTCTGTATAACGTTCACTGCTCTTTCACTAAATGAAACAGGTGAAATACCTGGAACGCAGCTCAAACATTTTTGTGAACCTGAATAAATTGCATCAATTTCCCAACCGTCTACATCTAACTCAATACCACCTAACGAAGTAACGGCATCAACGATACTTAGGCAGTCGTACTGTTTAGCGAGAGCACAAAGTGCCTGGGCTTCATTACGTACGCCAGTGGACGTTTCGGCGTGTACGAAAGCAAGTACCTTGATAGCAGGGTCTGCTTTTAACGCATCTTCTACTGCATTTAAATCGGTTTGCTCGCCCCATGTATTGTTGACGGTTATCGCTACCCCGCCACAGCGTTCAACATTTTCGACCATGCGCATGCCAAACACGCCGTTTATGCAAACCAGGACTTTATCGCCTGGCTCTACAAGGTTCACAAAACACGCTTCCATTCCCGCCGAACCAGGTGCGGAAATTGGCATTGTTAACGCATTCTCGGTTTTAAAAGCGTACTGAAGTAGTTGTTTGGTCTGGTCCATTAATTCAATGAACAACGGGTCTAAATGACCAAGTGTTGGCCTTGCCATAGCATTCAGTATGCGAGGGTTAACGTCGGACGGTCCAGGTCCCATCAAGGTGCGTTCAGGGGGAATAAAAGTAGATAGCGATTGCATAATCCATCCTCTTAGCGATGTAAGGCGTGTTTATAATATTAATATCGTAATCCATAGTTACGATAACTTTCGACATACTACAATGTTAATAAAAAGGAACAACCACCTGTTCCCAAGATAAATAACATGAATGGGAAATTGGTTATAGATTCTAAATCGTATATATAGAACACTAAGTAAGAAGCGCTAAATAAAAGTAGATAGCAAATGGGTAGTGAAATAGCCGTTGAGCGAAGCACATCCGACCAGATTGTAGTCACTTGATAAGCATAGGTTTAGTACTACAATTAGCCTAAGTTAAGGTGTGTAAGATAAAATTCACACAAAAATTGTTTAAAAAATATCCAACCGTATTCTATAATTAAATTCTGTTTGGAAGATTTTGTTATAACTCTCCCAGTAAAAGTTAGCGCACGGCTCAGCAATGAGCCATTCCCCTAGGCCCGGAACGTTTGTTCTGGGCATTTTTTATGGGGTACGCGAAAGTTAAGTTAAAAGATACTACTCGTTTATTAACGTTAGTGACGCTAGATAGTTTTTAGCGTTCTCAACATAATGCGCCGCCGACGCTTGTAGTTTAGGCTCTACGCTACTATCGAAACTTCTGATTACTTTTCCGGGTGAGCCAACAACTAAACTGTAATCGGGAATTTCCATGTTTTCGGTGATTAGTGCGTTCGCGCCAATAATACAATACTTGCCAATTTTAGCGCCGTTCAGCACAACAGCACTGATACCCACCAGCGAATAATCGCCAATTTCACACCCGTGAAGCATGACTTTGTGCCCAACAGTTACACCGATACCAAGAGTTAGTGGAATACCCGCGTCTGTATGAAGCACACTACCGTCTTGTACATTAGTGTTTTCACCCACTGTTATCTTGTCCATATCCCCGCGTATTACGGCATTGAACCAGACGCTAGCGCCTTTTTTCAGTTCAACATTACCAATAACGTGGGCGCCCGGCGCAATAAATACGCTTTTATGAACATCAGGTGTTTCTGAACCTAACTTATAACGCATGCCTATCTCCCTATTCATCTACTTTTCTCATTAACCCTTCTTGCATGGTTGAGGCAATAAGTTCACCACTTTGGTTAAATATTTGACCTCTAACCAAGCCTCTAGAACCACCACTAAAAAGGACTTTCCCATTGCATATAACATCCATTCATTCATGCTAATTGGGCGATGAAACCACATAGCATGATCAATGGTTGCAATTCGAAGAGACTTATCGGTCACTGCAACGCCGTGTGGCTGTAGCGATGTGCTAAGAAAGTGGTAATCTGACGCGTAAGCAAGTGCAGCTTGGTGCACGGCTAATTGCGCATCCATTGTGTCTCTTGCTTTTAGCCAAATATAACGAGTAGGCTCACGCTTAGCTGAGTGATATGAATTAGCAGCATCTACAGTGCGAATATCTACCGGTTTATGGTAGCTCAATGCTTCTTGCATAGGACGCGCAATTTTGTTGAAGTTCGCTTCGTAAAACTCTATGTCAGACTGAACGTCTTCAGGCGCCGGAACGTCTGGCATGGTGGGGTTTTGATGCTCCATACCATCTTGTGGCACCTGGAAAGATGCCGTCATGTAAAAAATATTTCTGCCATCTTGTATCGCTTTCACTCGACGCGCTGAAAAGCTTCTTCCGTCGCGTACTATTTCAACATCGTAAACAACCGGTTTTTTAGCATCGCCTGGCAATAAGAAGTAGGTATGAAATGAGTGCGCCACTCTGTCTGGTGATACTGTCTCATAGGCTGCCGCCAGTGCTTGCCCCAAAACCTGCCCGCCAAATAAAGCTCTAAAGCCTAAATCCCAGCTCTGACCCCGATAGATGCCAGCTTCCACTGTTTCGAGTTCAAATAGTGACGATAGTTTAATTTCAGACATGTTGTACGTTCTCTTCAATAACTGCTTTGGGGTTTCGCGGATAATACTTCTCGGGCAATTTTGCTTTGTGCTCAAAAAAGCGTGTATCTTTATAGGGTAACTTCATAAACCCTGATATGCCTAGCCCTTTTATGTTAGGAATTTGTTTGACAAGCTTTGCTAATAGGGTTTTAAACCGCTGCTCTTGACTATGATCGAGCAACGTATAGTAATTGTGAATTTTGAGGTGAGTTGGCAATGCTTCAAATATTATACACCCTGTGTGATGTATGGAGTTAAGCTGAATAATGGTATCAATGATATCTTGTGGTAGCTTTAGTAGCTCATCCGGGTCGTCGCCATCTTCAAAATAAGAGTGAGTTCTACTTTCATCTTTTTGCGCTGACACTTTTGATAGTTCATAGGGAATAGCCATAGCTTTTGAAGGAATAAATTTTTCTTCCTCGCTCTCACGCTCAATATGAAGCGTATTTTTAGCGTTAAACATACAGCACTTAAAGACGGCGGGTTTGTGAATGGCGCTAGCCAGGTTAATAACGTTATTAACAGCCAGTTCAAACGCTGCCTTCAACGTTTCATCGTATAAATTAAGGCTTGAATCAACATATATGCCTTCGGGCTCCCAGCGCACGGCTATGCCGCCAACAACAGGATAGCGGCCTAATCTACTAATTGCAGATACAAACGCTTTCTCAGTATCGCCCATACCTTGAAGATAGTTTTTATAGTAGCGATCGAACTGAGCATCGTCGATATAGCGTAATTCCTCTGCACCTTTTTCATCAAAGCCATCCGTTAAACGCGCTTGCTGCCTTAAATAGGATTTCCTCGAGCTGTATACAACGGTTTCTATATCTGCTCGAGTGTGAGTCAGCCATGTAGGAATTAACGGTGTGTATTGATGAGGCGTATCATCGGTAAATACCATGTTTTTTAAAACGTGAAGATGATTAAACAAATAGTCACCGCCCTGGCGCCGTTTTACCGGGTCTTCACTAAGCATATATTCCAATATATTGGCTAACATTTTAGGCAGGCCTAACGACGATGGTGTAATGACCTTACTGCCATAACGGCAGGATTGACCCGATGCTAGTGCGTAAAGGGTACTGGCTAACCCCTGTTCGTCAAAACGTGGGCTTGAAAGTGCGCCGTTTAGCTGCTCCTCGCCAATAAAATAAACATCACCAAGTCGCGCATTAGTTTGGTGAAGCTCACCAGACATCAAGTCCATGACATTATTGCCAACATATTGACCGGAAATGTCTGTTTGAGCGAACACCGACGACCCCCAATCTATAAGCCCAACCGTCTCAGTAGCTTTATCCCATACTAAATTTGACGGTTTAATATCTCCATGAACAATGGGTTTTATTTCGCCGTTTTCGCTGTATTGCCTGAAGTTAGATAAAAGCTCTCCCACCTGAACGGCAATTTTTACGATGATACGCGGCGGTAAAGGCCCGGTTTTAAGGCTTACTTTCTCTAAATCTTCACCTGGGGCTAAGCCCATTACTAAGATAGACTGCTTGCGGATTTGTTGGTATTCGATAAAGCGAGGGACAAACTCGTGATTGATGTGAGAAAGCATAAACGCTTCCTCTTCTAGTCTGTCTTGTACGTGCTGAGGTAGCGTTATTCGTGAAAATTTAAAAACCCTTGCTTCACCGCTTGGGTCGCTGCCTGCAAACGCGAAACCAAAGGCCCCTTTACCTAACAGTTCAATATCCCTATAGCCCAAGCTTTCTAACTGAGAAATACATAAATTCACCCAGTCTTTCAGCTTTTTTGCGTCGGCGTGAGAGAGCAGATAAATTGACTGTTCATCTGGTATATAAAAGTGTTTTAGGCCTTTAAGTTGCGACATCGTGTTATTTTCACTTTAACGTTTCACTGCCTGCGAGCGTGACCATGCATTAATTTTGCTATACTCAGCGCTAGCTGCATGGGCGAACTACCATCAGTGATCTTCGTTTATCCAGCTCACATGGGTTGATGCACTACTGTCACTGCTTTTTGCGCCTAATTGCAGTACAACGTTCTGTAACGCTGATTCAAGTTGGCTATCAAGCTGCCATGGTGGGTTCAAAACAAAAACCCCAGAACCATACATGCCCGCTTCTGGCGTATTTTTTTCTACACAAATCTCGGCTTTAAAACAGGGCTTTCCTAAGGCGGCAAGCTTATCGCACATAAGTTCGCTTGCCCCATGTTTAGCGCCAGCCCTTTCAGACAATAGGGGGTACCAAACTACGATTTGCGCTTGTTGCCAACGTTTGAAAACTTGTTCTACACCTTTTATTACCTCGCCATATTCGGATGCGCGCTCGTAGGGTGGATCTATTAAAATAGCGCCTCGATTAGGTTTAGGTGGCGTAAGCGCTCTTAAACCTTCGTAGCCATCTCGCTTGTGAACATGCATTTTACGCAAATGCAATTTACCCATATTGGCTTCTAACTTATCGAACTCGGCGGGGTGAAGCTCCATTAAGTGTAAGTTATCGGTAGCGCGTTTCGCTGTCGCACTTATTGCAGGTGACCCGGGGTATTGATGCTTTGCTAAGAAGGGTTCACATAACGTCAGATAATTTTTCAAAAGCTCTGGTAGCGAATCATGTTCAGCGCCCGTGTTTATAATTCGCGAAATGCCTGTTTCGTATTCTTTGTTTTTCGATGACATTGCATCGTTTAAGTCGTACGTACCAGCACCTGCATGGGTATCGAAAAGAGTAAAGGGCTTATCTTTCTTCTTTAGTGAATTGATAACGCCTATCCAACATAGGTGCTTTATAACATCGGCATGATTACCAGCGTGAAATGCGTGTTGATAACTAAGCACAAAACCTCTGAAACATTGTTTTTCATATATAGCCTATGATAACGCCATAGCCGCACGAGGTACACAAAACAAAAAAGGGTTAATACGCCTATGTATCAACCCTTTTGTTGTTAATGCAATTTGCTTGGTACTTGACCAAGGCCATAGCGGTTGCGATTTTTACGCGGTTTACCTTAGATGCATCAGCATTTTTTCAGGTTGCGTTAAGTAGCTCATCCACAAATTATTGAAGCGAACCATAGTCGCACCATCAATAATGCGGTGATCGCCAGACCAGTTCACAGCCATAATGTGTTGTGCGCTCACGTTTCCTTCTTCATCAAAACGCGGTAACTTTTGCGTTTTCCCTAACGCTACAATTGCAGCTTCTGGTTTATTGATAACCGGCGTAGCGGTAATGCCACCAATAGCACCGATATTTGAGATACTAATTGTGCCACCTTTTAAGTGTTCGCCCGCAACGCGCCCTGCTCTTGCCTGCTCAATAATGTCTTGCATTTGTTCTGCAATATCTAGCAGCGACAAATCTTGAACCCGTTTGATGTTGGGAACCAGTAGGCCAATTTTAGAATCTACTGCAAAACCAATATTGTGATCGCTAAAATAACTGATCTCGGTAGCATCTTCGTTTAGCTGACTGTTGATAGCTGGGAATTCATTCAGCGCAAGCGACATCGCTTTAACAAAAAATGGCATAAAGCTAAGTTTGATATTTTTTGCTTCAAACTCGGGTTTAAGCAGTTTACGTAGTGCCATTAAGCTGTCCATGACAAGCTCATCGCTTACCGTAAAGTGCGGAATGGTATACACAGACGCCGACATCTGTTTCGCCATGGCCGCTTGAATACCGCGCACTTTTTCAGTTCTTACGTCACCAGGCGTTATTGTGTTGATGTCCCGCTTAGCTGACGCGTTAGGCGTTGCTGTGCTATGTGCTGCTTGCTCTTTCGACGTCTCATTACTGTTGCTATCAAGGTTTATAACATCAGTTTTTAGAATACGGCCTTTCTTCCCGGAACCCTTAACGGTATTCAAATCGATGTTATTTTCTCGAGCAACCCGTCTTACAGCCGGACTTGCCAACACTTTCCCAGGTATCGCAACCGGAGCCTCAAACTCACCTTCTTTAAATTTTGACAGCTCAACCGTAGTTGACGTCTGTTGCTTAGTTGTTGCTTCTGAAGACCGTGCTTTTTCAGCGCTCGTGCCTTGATAAGTCGAATGACTTTCTGACTGGTCAGTGCCTCCCTCTACTTCTAATGAAAACAGCGCGCTATGGACCTTAGCTATATCACCTTGTGCGTAATACAGTCGATGTACCGTTCCCGCGTTCTTTGCCGGTATTTCAACCACCGCTTTATCTGTCATTACTTCAACGACAGCCTGGTCTTCTTCTATGACATCGCCTTCAGATACGTTCCACTTAACGATTTCACATTCAACAATTCCCTCACCAATGTCTGGTAAGATAAAATCTTCAACCTGTTTATTTGCATTCGCGTTTGAAGTCGAAGTTGGCAGGTCTACAACCACATCGGTGGTTTCTACAGCAGTATCGGCTGATGCCTGTTCATTATGCGCTATATCCGTTGCATCCGGCGTCATGGAAAAAAGCGGCGCGTGAACTTTCGCTATATCGCCAACGGCGTAATGAAGTTTGTTCACTACACCTGCATGCATAGCAGGAATTTGAACCGTAGCTTTGTCTGTCATAACTTCAGCAACAGGCTGGTCTTCCTCTATGTGCTCTCCCTCTGACACTAACCACTCAAGCAGTTCACATTCAACAATACCTTCACCAATATCCGGTAAGATAAATTCAATTGTCATATCATCGTCTCCCGGTTTTAATAATGAAGCGTACGCTTAATTGCTTCGTAGGTTTTAGTTTCATCTGGCATATATTCTTTTTCATGTGCCAATGGATATGGCGTATCAAGACCACAGACCCTAGCTATAGGTGCTTCAAGGTACAAGAAACAGCGTTCTTGTATGGTTGCAGCTATTTCGCTAGCAAAGCCCCCTGTAAGCGGTGCTTCATGGTTAACCAGTAATCGTCCTGTTTTCATTACCGACTGCATAACGGTTTCAGCATCCCACGGTAAAATACTGCGCAAGTCGATTATTTCGCATGACACGCCATCTTCTAACGCCATCTCAGCAGCTTTTTGCAGTATTTCGATTTGAGCACCCCACCCTAGTAACGTAATATCGCTACCTTCTTGTACTATGTCGGCTTTACCTAACGGCAACTCATAATCTTCTTCTGGTACATCAGACACCGAAGCGCGGTACAAACGCTTAGGCTCCATAAACAACACCGGGTTTTTATCACGGATTGACGCCAGTAACAGCCCCTTGGCCTGGTAAGGGTTACGTGGGATTACAATTTTCAAACCCGGGCAATGGGCAAAAAAGGCTTCCGGCGATTGACTGTGGTAATGACCGCCAGCAATCCCACCACCATAAGGAGTACGAATAGTTAACGTGCCCACATCGAACTGTCCACCAGAGCGATATCGCCATTTTGCGGTTTCGTTTACTATTTGATCGAAAGCGGGAAAGATATAATCACCAAACTGAATTTCGGCCACAGGCACCGAGCCTTGGGATGCCAAACCATTGGCAAATCCGATGATGCCCTGTTCGGTTAGCGGCGTATTGAAACAGCGGGCTTTACCAAACTTCTCTTGTAGATGACTCGTTGCACGAAAAACACCGCCGAAATGGCCTACATCTTCACCGAAAACCATGACTTTTTCATCGTCGGTCATGGCTGTGATGAGCGCGTTATTGATAGCTTGTAGTAAGTTCATCTTCGCCATTACTTCACTCTCCCTGCGGTTTTAGGGTACATCTTCGGGTACTTTTTGATATGTGACTTAAGCTCGTTTATTTGTTCTTTTAGGTGCCAAGGTGGTGTGTCATACACGTCTTCAACAATGTCCTCAACGGCACATATATCGGTTTTCTCGCAGTTTTTCATTGCAGCCAATACATCTTGACGCGCTTTCTCTACGCGTTTTTGATTGTCGGCTTCGTTGTACCACCCTTTGCTCTCTAACCATTTCGCCATTCGAGCAATAGGGTCTTTGGCTCGCCATTTGTCTTCTTCTTCACGAGAGCGATACCCTGTCGGGTCATCCGACGTAGAGTGTGCAGCTAAGCGATATGTCATTGCTTCGATAAGTACAGGGCATTTTTCTTCTATAGCGATGCGACGGGCTTCTTTGGTTGCCGCATAGATCGCAAGAGCATCGTTTCCATCTACGCGAATGGTTTTTACTCCATAGCCTAGCCCTCTTGACGCAATACCGTCGCCAGCAAACTGCTCTTCTGCTGGTGTTGAAATGGCGTAGCCGTTATTTCGGCAGAAGAATATAACCGGGCAATTAAGTACCGCAGCCATATTTAACCCCGCGTGAAAATCTCCCTCTGATGCAGCACCTTCACCGAAGTAACATATAGTGACAACATCTTTACCCGACATTTTTTGCCCGTAAGCATAACCGGATGCTTGGGGAATCTGCGTCCCTAGGGGCGAAGAAATTGTCATGAAATTAAGGGTTTTGTCTCCGTAATGGATAGGCATTTGACGTCCCTTATTTGGGTCGTCTTTATTGCTGAACATTTGATTCATGAACTGATCTGTAGTGTAACCGCGATAGGCAAGCGCACCCTGTTCGCGGTATTGAGACATGATCATGTCATCATTTGAAAGCGCAGCCGCACTCGCTACCGAAGCCGCCTCTTCACCCGTACTGGCGAGATAGAAACTAATACGACCTTGGCGCTGTGCACCTACCATGCGTTCATCTAATACTCGGATGTAATGCATGGTATTAAAAATTTTTAATGCCTCTTCCTTGTCGATGTTAGGCTCTTGGGCGTTTTTAATAAGTTCTCCCTGTTCAGAAAGAACCTGCAACATAGGGATATCAACCACCCCTTTAGAAATAATCTCGACCTTATTTGTTGTTTTTACTTCGGCCAAATGGTTTCTGTCTTTCACGTTTGTTCCCCTTAAAACTGAGGGCTAATAGCGACTTTATAGTGAATGACTATGCTAGTAGAGAGGAAGCAGGAGCGTCCTTTTTATTCGCCAACGATTTATCAAATGCATGAGATAGCCATACTCAATGATGTGCTCTTGTGGGGATAACTATCCTAATAAAGTAAATGCTATGTAAAATTATTGATAAATAGTTAGGATAAATGTTTCATTTGAAGGGAGCGTCTTCGTTCTATCTCTTCTATTAGACAGAGAAAACATGTAATTAAATTACAATTTAATGCAAAAAGAACCGCGTTTTTCACTTACTAATCTAAGGCCTGTTGATCTTTCGTGATTAGTTTTTGACCGGCATGGTAAAGAGTTATAATTTGCTTCGCCAAAAGTAAAAGAACAACTCACTACCATGCCGAGACTAATGCTAACTGATCAGCGGTGGCAAAAGCTACTTCAAGTAATGAAGAGCACAGGCCGCATTTATAACAAACCAGAACACAGAATGACCTTTGAAGGGATACTTTACCGGTTGAGAACCGGTATCCCGTGGCGAGATTTACCCACAGAGTTTGGAGGCTGGAGTACCATCTATCGACGCTTCAATTTATGGTCGAAGAAAGGTTTATTAAATAATTTATTCAATGAGTTAGCAAAACTGGCTGATTATGACTGGGTCTTTGCTGATGGTTCGATTGTCAAAGCTCATCAGCATAGTACAGGTGCTGCGACTTCAGACAATGAGTGCATAGGAAAGAGCCGTGGTGGCAATTCGACAAAAATCCATTTAGCCGTGGATAGTGGGGGGCTTCCCATTTATTTTGAGCTATCAGAAGGCCAGAGAAATGACATTGCTCGTGCTCAAAGTTTGGTTGACCACTTACAGGAAGTAAATATTTTCGTAGGCGACAAAGGCTACGATAGTGATGCATTAAGGGAATATATTGAAGCCAGAGGCGGTATTTCAGTCATACCAAAACGTAATTATGGCCAAGATATAGACAAAGAGAGTGTCGACTGGTGTCTTTATAAATATCGACACTTAGTTGAAAATGCCTTTGCTCGAATAAAGCATTATCGTTCAGTATCAACTAGATATGAAAAGTTAGCGAGAAACTATGCCAGTATGGTATCACTGGCATTTTCAATGATGTGGCTGCCGATGTATTGCTGAGCGAAATGTGTACAGCAAAGATCAACAGGCCTTAGTTAAATTTCAAAATTATATTCCCTCTTCAAATGTAACAAAATGTGTAAAGTGTGTAAAGTGTGTATTACTGAAACACACGTTACAAAACAAATAAAAGTGTGCTAGTAATAGATAGTCACGGCGACAAACGGCACATAAATAAAGGCGAATGACCTTTAAAATCGACCTAAAAAGCCGCCGGACTCCAGGGAACTATTCACACGAGAATAATTATGAAAAAAACATTAATCAGTACCGTAGTTGCTACGGCATTAGCAGGTTCTGCTTTTGGCGCGTTAGCAATTTCCAACCAAATTTCCGGCCATAGCGTTGAGCAACGCAATGCAATCGAAGCCTCTTTCGATAAGAAAAATATTCTAGCCAATGCAATTCAAGCTAGCAGTGACAGTGTACGTGTTATCGTTCAGTTACATGACGTACCAATGGCGCAATTCAGCGCAGTAAACCCAAGCGTAAACAGTATGTCTGCGCACAAGGGGCAGAAAGTTAACTTTGAGTCTAACGCAGCGAAAGAATATAAATCGTTCCTGGAAACGCAACAGCAATCTGTTATCCAAACAATTAAAGCATTCGACAAATCCTTTAAAGCTGATTTGTCTTATACAGCGGCGTTCAACGGTTTTGCGGGTATCGTATCGAAAAGTGCGCTTGATAAACTTTCAAGCCTGTCAACGGTAAAAGCGGTATATCCTGATGTAATTCATCATGCCCAAATGGACGCAAGTTTGGATCTAATTGGTGCCGTTGAGACGTGGGAACAGTTTGGCGGTAAAGAAAGCGCCGGTGCTGGTGTTAAAGTAGCCATTATCGATAGTGGTATTCGCCCAGAGAACCCTTTGTTTAGCGGTGAGAACTTTACGGCTCCTGCCGCAGACACCCTTCCAACTGATGATTACTGTTCAGAAGTTCCTGACTTTTGTAACAATAAACTAATCGTTGCTCGTGCTGCTGAAATCGTTGAAGGCTTTAGTGTTGTAGAAGAAGAATATGAAAGCCCGCTAGGTTTTAACGGTCACGGCACCCACGTAGCCGGTACTGCAGTAGGTAACTACGGCGTTATGGCAGAACGCGATGGCGCAGAGGCAGAAATTTCAGGAGTTGCGCCAGCGGCTTACTTGATGGCTTATAAAGGCCTGTATGCAACGCCTGCAAACCCCGCGTCTTCAAGCGGCGCATCGTCTATGTTGCTTTCAATGCTTGAAGCTGCACTGACAGACGGCGCTGATGTTGTAAATAACTCATGGGGCGGCGGCGCTGGCGGCAACCCTAACGGCTCTGTTTATGAAGATGTATTAGAAGCCATGCACGATGCCGGTGTTGTTACGGTATTTGCAGCGGGTAACGATGGCCCACTCGAAACCTCAATCGGTTGTCCTGGTTGCTCTGACGACGTTATTACTGTGGCGGCAACAACCACAGCCCGCCTATTTGCTAACGAGTTGACGATTGAAGGAGACACTTCAATTGGTACCATTCCAGCGCTTTACTCTGTTGGAAACCCTAACATCGTTTTTGACACTGCACTAACAGCCCCTGTTGTTTACGCTGGTGCAGTTAATGCAGAAAATGTTGAAGCATGTGAGCCTTTTGCCGATGATTCTGTGTTTGAAGGAGCGATTGCTCTAGTTAGCCGCGGTACTTGTGGTTTTGTAACAAAGATCGAAAACGCTGAAGCTGCGGGTGCTGTTGCGGTCGTTGTTCACAATGTGGATGGTCGCGGAGAAGCCCCAATCTTAATGGGCGGCCTTAGCCCAGACCAGACGGTTCCTTCATTCATGATCCCTGCAACCCCGGGTCAAGAGTTAGCAACACTGATCTCAGAGTCTGAAGAAGCGGTTAACATTACAATTGGTGCTGAAGTAGTTCGCGTTGTATCTGATAGTTTGGCAGATATCATGGCCGACTTTAGCTCACGTGGTCCTAATGGCGACCCTACGTTCTTGAAGCCTAACATTGCTGCGCCTGGCGTTAGAATTTTCTCTGGTGAATCTCCAGATGCACCTAATCACGAAGGCGAGAGCTTCTCGTTTAAAGGCGGTACGTCTATGGCGTCACCACACGTGGCTGGTGCAGCGGCACTCATTAAGCAGATGCACCCAGATTGGACTGCACAGCAAATTAAGAGCGCGCTTGTTACTTCATCTATTCGTGACGTATTAAAAGAAGACGCTGCTACACAAGCTGACAACTTTGACATGGGTGCGGGCCGCCTAGACTTGCCACGTGCGACATCAGTTGAGCTAACGTACAGCGATTTAAGTCTCGTTTCATCTGAGTGTTATATTACTTGCGACATGTCTGTCACTGTTACTAATACAAGCGACGCTGATGTGACCGTTGATGCGACCACAATGTTTGATGATGAGAATATTGTTGCAACGGTTACGCCTTCATTGGCAACCTTACCTGCTGGTGCATCTGCACAGATCATGGTTTCGGTAGATGTATCACTTGTAGATTCTGGAGAATGGTTATTTGGTGGTATTAACTGGGCGGATACTAACGATGAAACAACGGATTACTTCATCCCTATTGCCATTTATCCTATTAACACCGACGAGCCTGAGTTATTCAACAGCTCGGTTAGCAATGAGTTTGCATCAGAGAATGAAGTGGTTAGAACATCTGCATCAGTCACTAACCAAGGTGTGACAGGCCTAATCGGCGTAACTTCAACCGTTGATGAAAAGTACGATATCGACGTTTCTAGTATTTCAGCAGTTAAAAACGGCAACCAAGAGCCAGTAACTTACGATGCAGAAAAACGTGAAGTTCGCTGGGAAGGGGCATTGAACACTGCAACGCTTGAACTCGTTGAAACAGCAGCGCCGTTTGGTTATTTTCCAATGCGGAACCTATCTTTTGCACAGCCTTTAGTCTGTAGTTCAGAATGTGATGATACAGTGATAACTGTTGAACCACTTGTGGGCATAGAATATATGGGTCAAACGTATACAAGTGTGCAAATTTCTTCAAATGGATTTATTTCTTTAGGGACTGCATCGGGTAGCGTTACCGAATACAGACCCCATGAGTTACCTGGTTCTCAAGAGCCTAATAATGTTATTGCTCCTTACTGGACGGACCTCAACCTTAAAGGCACTGCCGATAATGATATAGGCACCGGCAATATATATGCTCAAAACTTGAGTGCCGGTACTGATAGCTATTTCGTAGTTGAATGGGAAAATGCGATGCTATGGGGGCAAGAGGGTACAAGCGTAAATTTCCAAATTTGGTACGATGCGAGTGCTGAAACATTCTCGTTTGCATATGGACCTATGAGCCCTAACAACACCCCTGCTGTTGTAGGTTTTGAAGATGCGACAGGTACCGTTGGTTATACTCATGCTGCACAGTTAAGCACTGGCGTTACAGGTTCTCTACCAGTAGAGGGTGATGAATTTGGTATCGTTACCATCCCGGGTGATCAAATTACAGTGAGCTATAGCGGTTCAGTAAAGCCAGCGGGTGAGCTAATGGATGACACGCTTTCAGTTGACGAGGATGCCTCTATTACAGCTAACATCTTGGCAAACGAGAAGGAAGATATCATCTTCAATACGTTTGAGATGGATTCACTATCAGGTGACTTTAGGACATATACGCCTATTGAAGTTGATAGAGAAGAGTTAGACCCGTCAACTGTTGAAGTAACTACTGAAGCAGCAAACGGCACAGTGACGGTTAATGACGATGGTACGGTAACCTACACGCCAAACGCAGACTTCTTCGGTGAAGACTCATTTACCTACACAGTTCAGGTAGAGGGTACTACTACAGATGAAGGCGAAGTGGTAGAAGGTGACATCATTGGCGAAGGCACGGTATCAGTAGCGGTTGCAGGCGTACAAGATGCTCCTGTACTTTCAATCTCTGCGCCATCAAGCGTTGATGAAGGTGAATCATTTACTGTAACTGCTTCAGCAACTGACGCAGATGGTGATGACGTTACTATTACTATCGACGGTGTTGAAACAACGTCATTTACTGGTACTGCACCAAGTCACGAGCAAGCAAATCGTGTTACGGTACAAGTAACAGCAACAGACGGTATCGATACGACAACAGACAGCGTGACTATTATAGTTAACGATAAGTCTGGTGGTTCTATGGGCTGGATTGCATTGCTTCTAGCGCCAGCGGTATACCTACGTAGACGCATGAAACGTTCGTAACGTTTTACGTTAAACTAGAAAGGCCGCTTTTAAAGCGGCCTTTTTTAATCATCTTGAGAAAGTTGCTGCAAATGTTGTGACATTCGTTTACTAGGCTGCACCCCTAGCTCCCGAAACTTCTCTATCTGTCTTACAATATTCCCTCTTCCACTGGTTAGTTTATTCATTGCCTGTTCGTAACTGGTATGGGCACTGTCCATTGACTTCCCTACTTTTTCCATATCAGTGACAAAGCCAACAAACTTGTCATAAAGTTTAGCTGCCTGGTCGGCGATAAGCTGTGCGTTTTGGTTTTGGTATTCGTATTGCCAGATGTTATTAATCGTTCTAAGAGCAACTAATAAGTTTGTAGGGCTAACCAGCATAATATTGTGATTAAGCGCGGTGGTAACAAGCTCTGGCTCTTCTTCAACTGCAATAAGAAATGCAGGCTCAATAGGAATGAAAAGCAACACATAGTCTAGCGTTTTAATGCCCTGTAACGTTTGATAGTCTTTCGCTCCTAGGCCTTTGATGTGGCCTTTAATAGACGCAACATGTTGCGCAAGGTGTTGGGCTTTTTCTGTATCATCTTCACAGTTGAAGTAGCGCTCATAAGCGGCGAGGCTCACTTTCGAATCTATTATGACGTCTTTATCATTGGGTAAGTGCACGACAACATCAGGCTGGAAGCGTTTGCCTTGTTCAGAGGTAGCAGACATTTGCGTTTCGAACTCGTGACCTTCTCGTAAACCTGACTCTTTTAGAATTCGCTCTAATACTACCTCGCCCCAATTACCTTGTTTTTTATTGTCGCCTTTTAGAGCATTGGTTAATGCGGCGGCTTCTTCAGTGATTTTCTGATTAAGTGCTTTAAGACTTAATATTTCTGTTTTAAGCGAGGCGCGCTCTTGACCTTCGCGGATATGCTGCTCAGAGATTTGGCGCTTAAACCCGTCTAATTCGTTTTTAAACGGTGCAAGCACCGCTTCAATATTGTGTTTAGTTTGCTGTGTATAACGCTGCTGCTTCTCTTCAAATATTCGGTTTGCGAGGTTTTCAAACTGGGTATGTAAGCGCTGCTCAGACGCGTTCATCGCAGCAAGTTTATCTTCATGCGCGGTGTGAAGCGCCTGGATGCGTGCTTGATGCGCTTCATTTTGTGCGTGTAACTTGGCGCTAGCGATTCGCTCACTATTTAATTCAGTTTGTAATTGTTCACATTGTTTAGTGACATGCTTCATTCTCGCGGCCACTGTCTGGCTACGAATGAATAAATAGAGCGCGAGTACGCCAAGACTAAGAAACGCAATTAAAAATGCAGTGGGTTCGCTGGAAATAAGGTTGGAAAACATAGTGCTAACTTCATACTGTTATTTTGTACAGCACTATAAACAAATCTTACTGCGTTTACCAACATCAGCGGTCGCGTTATCTACTAAGGGTGCGAATTTTTGGTACGCACTCTTAACGGTAAGGTTAATAAAAGATACAAAAACAGGTGCATACGCACCTGTTTTTTATGAACTAGAGCATGAGTTAAGCGAATATAATGCAGTCGCTCAACATAAGCTGGCCTCTATTTAGATAGCGACGCGTCTAACTCTTCAATCTTTGCTTTCCAAATGGCTGGACCATTTTTATGCGCATTGGCACCTGTACTATCGACAGCGACCGTTACTGGCATATCAACAACGTCAAACTCGTAGATGGCTTCCATACCTAAATCTTCAAAAGCGACAACGCGCGCGTTTTTAATTGCTTTAGACACTAAGTAAGCTGCACCACCCACTGCCATTAAATACACCGCTTTGTGTTTAGCGATTGAGTCAACCGTAGCAGGGCCGCGCTCTGCTTTACCAATCATGCCGATTAGGCCGGTTTCTTCTAACATCATATCGGTGAATTTATCCATACGCGTCGCCGTCGTGGGGCCAGCAGGGCCTACAACTTCATCGCCTACAGCGTCAACTGGGCCAACGTAATAAATAAAGCGGTTGGTTAGGTCAACGCCTTCGGGAAGCCCTTCGCCGTTTTCCATCATAGTTTGAATACGTTTATGCGCTGCATCACGACCTGTAAGCATTTTACCCGATAGTAATACGGTCTCGCCTACTTTCCACTCTTGAATATCATCCTTGGTCACTTCATCAAGGTTTACACGGCGGGTATTTTCACTCACTTCCCATGTTACTTCTGGCCAGTCTTCAAGCTTAGGTGGCGTTAGCTCTGCCGGGCCTGAACCGTCTAAATAAAAATGTGCATGACGTGTCGCAGCGCAGTTAGGAATCATGGCTACAGGCTTAGAAGCGGCGTGTGTAGGCAGGGATTTGATCTTCACATCCACTACCGTTGTTAAACCCCCTAAACCTTGCGCGCCAATACCGAGTTTATTTACGCGGTCAAAAATTTCTAAGCGAAGCTTTTCATCGGTAGTTTGTGGGCCGCGTTCAATCAACTCTTGTATATCGACAGGGTCCATCAGGCTTTCTTTAGCAAGTACCGCTGCTTTTTCAGCTGTACCGCCTATACCTATTCCAAGCATACCGGGTGGACACCAGCCCGCCCCCATTGTTGGTAGCGTTTTAACCACCCAATCAGCAATATCATCGCTCGGGTTAAGCATTACCATTTTAGATTTGTTTTCAGAGCCGCCACCTTTTGCCGCGATCATCACCTCAATTTTTTCACCTGCCACCATATCAATGTGAACCACAGATGGCGTGTTATCTTTGGTGTTTTTACGGGCTCCAGCAGGGTCTGCCACAATTGACGCACGCAGCGGGTTATCTGGATTAAGGTAGGCACGACGGGTACCTTCATCAACCATCTCCTGAACGGTCATGTCGGTTTTATCCCACATTACACCCATCCCCACTTTAACAAAGCAGGTTACAATACCCGTGTCTTGACAAAGTGGGCGTTTGCCCTCTGCTGACATGCGAGAGTTGATAAGAATTTGCGCCATAGCGTCTTTCGCAGCTTGGCTCTGTTCTTTGTTATACGCTTCTTCTACGGCTTTTACGTAATCGAGTGGGTGGTAGTAAGAAATGAACTGCAGGGCATCTTCAATGCTGTCAATGAAGTCTTGTTGACGGATAACGGTCATGACATCCTCTTTTTATTTGGCTTTCGTGGTCTTAGCTATCTAAAAAAGCGTATACTAGCGCATCTAAAGGCATCGCACCATGTAAAACCATACGCATAATGCTAATTCCAGCTATTTTTAAAAGCTATGTCGCCTTGCCTTTCTAAAACGGTATTAGACGCGCTGGATTATTAACATAACGTTATGTAGTTGTACACGTAAAATGCTTTGTAATTGAGTTAAAAATGGTTCTCAACAAAGCGTTTGAAGAAATGTCACGACCTTAAAAAGAAGTATTGTATTTACCTATGTCACACGCATATCCCTTACACGTCTATGTGTCTCGCTATACGAAAGAAGCGCTCTTAAATATTGTTGGTTTACATCACAACACACATGAGCCATTCAATACGCTTTTTGAACAGGTGGCATCGCTACCTTATTCCCTTCTGCTTGACACATCAGGCTCTTTAAAAAGTGATGGTCGTTACAACATAATGGCATTTTCGCCTGTATCCGTTATTGAAGCTAAGGGCGATGAAGTAACCTTGGTGGATGTCTCTACGTCGATGCGTGAGGCCCTTCTGCAGCGCCCTTTCGAGGCCGTCGAACAACACTTGCACTCACAGTTAAATAATGTAGTAATAAATGCAGATGCAGACTTCGATACATCCCACCTACCCTTTATCGTTGGTGTGGCGGGCATGGCGGGTTATGACACAGGGCGTTTCTATGAAGCATTGCCAAGTGTTGCGAAAGCCGACTACGCGACGCCTGACTTTACCGTTGGGCTATACTTACGTTCGCTTATCGAAGATACCCAAACTGGCCATATCTACTACTGCTCAGTAGATAACGCCCCCTTAACATCATTTTTTGCTGCCCCTGACAGCAGTAAAAAAGTTGCCACTGATACTGTGCCTTCAGATTTCAAGTTAACAACGCCGTTTACATCAAACCTGTCTAAGCATGAGTATAAAAAAAGTTTAGCCACCATCGAGGGCTATCTGCGTGCTGGGGACTGTTACCAAGTTAATATGGCGCAACGTTTTACTGCATCATATGAAGGTAATATTTGGCAAGCGTACTGTGAACTACGCAATCAAAACCAAGCGCCGTTCTCTGCGTATTTCAACCTGCCGGACGGCTGTATTGCTTCTATTTCACCGGAGCGGTTTTTGCGGGTTAAGGATGGCATAGTTGAAACTAAGCCGATTAAGGGCACGCGTCCACGATTTAAGAACCCGTTAAAGGATAAAGCGAGTGCTGATAGTCTGCTATCAGCAGAAAAGGATCGCTCTGAAAACCTGATGATTGTCGATTTGCTGCGAAACGACATTTCGAAGCACTGTAAGCCCCATTCGGTAAAAGTACCTGCACTCTTTGCCCTTGAAAGCTATGAAGCGGTTCATCATTTAGTCAGTACGGTTACCGGAGAGCTAAACGAAACCGCCTCACCACTTGAGTTGTTAGCGGCAGCCTTTCCCGGCGGCTCTATTACTGGCGCCCCTAAAATTCGTGCAATGGAAGTCATTGATGAACTAGAGCCACACCGACGTAATATTTATTGCGGTAGTGTTTTTTACATGGGTTACCGTGAGGACATGGACTCAAGCATTTGTATTAGAACAGTATTGGCAGAGAATAACCGATTACATTGTTGGGCCGGCGGTGGTATTGTTTTAGATTCAGTACCCACTGAAGAATACCAAGAAACCCTCGACAAAGTCTCGAAGATACTGCCGGTACTTGAATCGATAAACCAATAATTGAAAGGGTATACAAGCAACCTTGTTTACAACTATTATTAGAAGGCCATGACACGAAACGAATTTCTATCTCAATTTCATCACTTTAGGCAGCCTCACATTGAACCTGATTTTCCTTTACAAAAAACAGGTCGTCCGGCTGCGGTATTAATCCCACTGATTGATTACGGAAATTCACTTCGACTATTACTTACAGAACGGGCCCATCACCTGAAACACCACCCTGGACAAATAAGCTTCCCAGGCGGCGCGGTAGATAGCTCAGACAACACGCTGTTCGATGCTGCACTAAGGGAAGCAGAAGAAGAAGTTGGCCTTCCTTCAAGCCACGTTGATGTGGTAGGCATGCTACCAAGATACCGCACCATCAGCGGCTATGAAATTGCGCCAGTAGTAGGCTTTGTTAACCCCGACTTTACCCCCGTTATCGATAAAAACGAGGTAGAGAGCGTGTTCGAAGTTCCCCTAGCTCATGTGTTAAATCGCAAAAACCACCTTGTTCATACAACCCACCGAGATAAAAAAGCCTTCCCTATTTACTTTATTCCTTGGCAAGAAAGAATGATATGGGGGGCGACAGCAGCGATGCTGCGTAACCTTTCCCATCATATCCACCCCTAGGTCACGTACATTCATACTTCAGGTTAAGCCCGTAGCACTGCGTATAAACACACGTGGTTATACCGCTAACAATACGTTCTATGCCCAAACGTATCTCAAAACTTTACTGCGCTATAAATTAATCTTTACAGTGTATTAGCAAAACTAATCTCGCTATTAGCATTTCTGTATTGTGGTTTTTACCTAGTAGATGCATGATCTAATTATTACTTTGTTTTAATTTTGAAAGTTTATGATTAGTGTATTTGATATGTTTAGCGTGGGTATTGGCCCTTCTAGTTCGCATACGGTAGGTCCAATGAAAGCTGGTGCTGAATTTGTAGGCGAATTAGCACAAGATAATGCGCTTTTTGAAACTGTAGATAGTGTAAAAGTGGAATTGTTTGGCTCTCTTGGTCAAACAGGTATCGGACACGGTACAGGAAAAGCAGTGATTTTGGGTTTACTCGGCGAACTCCCCGATGTGATTGATGTAGACAGCATTGAATCGAGACTAGAGGAAATTCGCAACAGCGAGCAACTTCGACTCAATGGTCAGCAGCTAGTGCGCTTCCCAAACAAGAACGCAATCATTTTCCACCGCCGTAAATCGCTACCTAAACATGCTAACGCGCTGACATTCTACGCGTACGCCAAAGATGCGTTGTTAAAACAGCAAACATACTACAGTATCGGCGGTGGCTTCATTATAAAAGACGAAGACTTTGATGCGACTAAAGCGCACGCTGCTACCCTACAAGCTTCGGTCCCCTTTCCTTTAAAACAGCCGAGGAGCTACTTGCTTTATGTAAAACCAATGGGTTAAGTATTAGCTCGCTAATGCTGCGTAATGAGTCTACGTTTAGGTCGAAGCATGAAGTAAAGCAGCAGTTGCATAATATATGGCTGGTAATGAAAGCCTGTATTCAACGCGGCATTGAAAGTGAAGGTATTTTACCTGGCGGTCTAAAAGTAGTCCGTCGCGCACCTGGCTTATATCGCCGCCTTCAAACGGAGCATACTAACGACCCCATGCAGACCATGGACTGGGTAAACTTATTTGCGCTAGCTGTTAACGAAGAAAATGCAGCCGGCGGGCGTGTGGTGACTGCCCCTACAAATGGCGCTGCCGGAATTATTCCCGCTGTGCTTCAATACGTAGATAAATTTATACGCCCTGTAGATGAAGAAGTCGCAAGCCGTTTTCTTCTTACCGCCGGTGCAATAGGTATTCTTTATAAGGAAAATGCTTCTATATCTGGCGCAGAGGTCGGCTGTCAGGGCGAAGTTGGGGTAGCCTGTTCAATGGCTGCGGGCGCACTTGCAGAGATAATGGGCGGTACCGCAGCGTCGGTAGAAAACGCAGCAGAAATTGGTATGGAGCATAACCTAGGGCTTACGTGTGACCCGGTTGGTGGGCTTGTACAAGTCCCGTGTATCGAACGAAATGCCATGGGCGCGATTAAAGCGATTAATGCTTCGCGACTTGCACTACGCGGGACGGGCGATCAGAAAGTATCGTTAGACAAGGTAATTAAGACCATGCGCGATACCGGCAACGATATGAAAACCAAATATAAAGAAACGGCACGAGGCGGACTGGCAGTAAATATCATAGAGTGTTGATCGTTAGCCCGCAGTAAACAAAGACTAAAATACAAAAAAGGGGCAACAGCCCCTTTTTTCATTCATGCTTGTTTTTCACAACGCTACTTCACGGGAAGCGTTACGCCTTTGAACATTTTTTCTACTTCGTCATTGTTTTTCAGCATCATGGCTTTTTCCACCTTGTCTTTAGTTAAATGAGGTGCAAATCGCTCGATAAAGTCATACATATAGCTTCGTAAGAACGACCCTTTTCTAAAACCAATCTTTGTTGTGCTGTAATCGAATAAGTGACTTGCGTCTATTTTAACTAAATCATCATCAAGCTCTTCACTTACCGCCATAGAGGCTATAACGCCTATACCTACACCAAGACGAACGTACGTTTTAATTACATCGGCGTCTGTCGCAGTGAAGACAATTTTAGGTGTAAGCTCTGCTCTTTCAAACGCTTGATCGAGTTCTGAGCGACCTGTAAAACCGAACACATAAGTAACTAAGGGATACTTTGCTATATCCGAAATGTCTATGGTGCCCTTCTTAGAAAGCGGATGATCTTTATTAACGATGACACTGCGATTCCAGTGATAGCAAGGCAGCATGACCAGATCGTTATATAAGTGAAGTGCTTCAGTGGCAATGGCAAAATCTGCTTCACCTTTTGCTGCTAGGTCACTTATTTGAGATGGCGTACCCTGGTGCATATGAAGCGATACCTTTGGGTACTTACTCATAAAGCCTTGTATTACATCTGGCAATGCATAGCGGGCTTGTGTATGCGTAGTAGCAATGTTTAATTTGCCTTGGTCAGGCAGTGTATGCTCTCTAGCAACAGCTTTAATGCTTTCAACTTTCGCAAGAATTTCTCGCGCGATATTGATTACATCATTACCAGCATCAGTGACGTGCGTAAGGTGCTTTCCACTACGACCAAAAATTTGAACGCCTAATTCATCTTCTAGCATGCGCACTTGTTTACTGATACCCGGTTGTGAGGTATACAAACTTTCAGCGGTAGCTGAAACATTCAAATTATTGTTAAGAACTTCTACGATATATCGTAGTTGCTGTAGCTTCATAGTTTACACCGTTAAATGGGATAGTCTGACACTGTACTCCCACCGTTATAACCAAAACTACTCGTTTTTACTAGTTGCTATTACGAAAATGCCATTATAAAGTTGAAAATAATTCATTTTTTACCATTTTACTCGGTAAAGCTTCGGCCTTAATGAAATTGAACTACATTAAGGTTACGGCAAATAAGATGCACGGCGTTTAATAAATAATGAGTAGCAGTAAACAGGTTTCTTCCACAATCGATTTTTCTTCTGTGCTTGCCGCTGCAGTGCACGATATGAAAAACTCATTATTTCTTCTTATCCAATCTATCGAAACATTAAGTGAGACGTTGTCTCCAACAAATATTGAAGCGAAAGAACAAGTAGCCAGTGTTCACTACGAAGCGTCTCGGCTAAATACCAACCTTGTCCAAATTCTTTCCCTGTATCGGGCAGAGTTAGAAAGCCTTCCTATTACTGTTGACGAGAGTTTTATCAAAGACTTAGTGGAAGACGTTGTAGGGTCAAATGCACTTTATGTAGCGCAAAAAAATATAACCATAACCACTGATATTGAGGATGACTTGAGCTGGTACTTAGACAGTGAACTCATTTATTTGCTGTTAAATGACGTAATCATTAATGCTATGCGTTACGGCACTTCTAAAATACAGGTCAGTGCAACCATAGACGCATCTTCCTACTTATCGATAAAGATAGAAGACGACGGTGTCGGCTACCCTGAGTCTATGTTGTCTAAGAGTCACGAAGCTCTCTCTGATTTCGAGCTGAGTCAGGGCAGAACGGGACTCGGTTTGTTTTTTGCAAAATTGATAGCACGGGCCCATTCGCAGGAGGACATGGAAGGAACAATCGCACTTTCTAATGGCGGATTGCTCGGTGGAAGTGTATTTGAAGTAAAAATACCGTAGTATTGACCGATAACCTTAAGTAATTCAGAAAGTAACGCCCGTAAGTAAGAATACACTGACGTTGTAAAAAATATAAAACAGACGGAAAGACACGCATGTACGTGATTATTATCATATTAATTGTTGTTTTGCTCATCGCGGCCATATTCATTAACGCAATACAACAGCATCGACAAAAGCAGGAAGCTGAGCGCAGAACAGAATTAGCAAAGCAGCGCACCATTGTCGATGAGACAGAAAACGTTATTGCCGCTTGCGTTAACATCCCAGTTTCTTCTCGCATCATGGGGATTCTACACAATCGAATTCTCAACGCGCTTAAAGCGATGAATGAACTATCGAGTACCGCTGAACTTAAACAGCGAATTGCAAGTAGCGAACAGGCGACGGCGGCAGCGCTTTCTGATAAAAGCGGTGCATTGTCAGAGTTTTCTCTACCTGATAACGACAAAATGATCATTCAATATATACAAGCAGTTAAAAAGCTGCGAATTGTGCTGCGCTCAGAGCACAGTAAAGGTCAAATAGACTCGAAAGTATTTATGGATGAAGATAAACAGTTAGAGCGACTACAGATAAAAGTCAACGTAGAAACCTTGATCAAGCGAGGCCGCGCTGCGCTTCAAACTAACATGTTAGGCTCGGCCAGACAGTATTTTGAAAAAGCCAAAAATGCGCTGGAAAACCAAACACAACAAGATGAATATTCCACGTCTCGCCTAGCTACATTAGGCGAATGGCTTCACGAAATACAAAGTAACCTTAAGAGCGTAAACGAGAAAGATCGGGCCAAGAAGCAAGAAGAAGAGCGCGACGAACTGGACGAATTATTCGCCCCTAAGAAAAAGTGGTAAAGGCCTATTAGTTAGCCTGCTTATCCCTGTGGGTTAACTGACTCCGTCGCATAGTACTTGGTTTTACAATTTAGGCGTAATGCGCGATAGCTAAGTCCCACATAGATTGAGCAGGTAGCGACAAACCCTTTCGCGCATGCTTTATAATACCGATATTTTTTATCAACGGGTTGATTGTTATTTGTCTCACTACCAGCCCTAACCCCTCCATTTGAGATTGGCAAATAGCCGGCATAATTGAAATGCCCAACCCATTTTGAATTAATTTGCCAAGCGTTGATAGCTGACCCGTTTCGGCAATAATGTTCAATTCTCCAAAACGCGCTAATTGAGATTGTGTCCAATGCCGAACCGCGGAGCCTCTGTTCATCATTACCAGAGGGTGCAGCAAGCAGTCTTGCCAGCTTGGCGCGTTGCTTAAATACTTGGCCTGAGAAGAATTAGCCACTACAACAAACTGGTCAGCAAACAGACTTTTAAACACTAGCCCATCTTTTCGCTCTGGCTCGAAGGAAAACCCTATTTCACTTCGACCTGTAGTGACTTCGTGAATAACTTGCTCCATCACTACATCGACGATACGCAAGTTGACGTTTGGCGTTCTCTTGTGAAAAGCAGATAGAATACTGGGTAAATGTGACTCTGCAAATGAGGGCATTGCGCAAATGGTCAGCTGACCTTTGGCCATGGCAAACAAGTTCTGTATGTCTGAAAACGTGTTATCCCAATCGTGAAGCAGTCGTAAGGCATTTGGGAATAACACTTCACCTTCCGGTGTCAGGCTTACATTACGCGTATTACGCTTAAAGAGTTTGCCGCCCAATTGCTCTTCCATTTTCTTAATGGCAGAAGACAGTGCTGGCTGAGTAAGGTGTAAATTAACTGCAGCTTCAGCAAATGTCGAAGATTTCGCCACTTCTACAAACGCTTTCATTTGTCGGTAGGATACGTCCACGTTTATTCCCTCTGACCTCGCTATTAATAAATAATATTTATTAATAGAAAGATTAATTCGATTTTACAAATCAAGCAACAATGTTGATACTTATTTTTAACAAAATGGGTTGGAGAGTATAAATGGCAGGATTTAATAAGGTCGTTTCGTCGTATGAAGACGCAATGGCGGGTCTGAAAGACGGAATGACCGTTATTGCAGGTGGGTTTGGTCTTTGCGGAATACCTGAGGGGCTAATTGCCCAAATCAAAACGCTGGGTGTTTCAAATCTCACGGTAGTATCGAACAATTGTGGCGTTGATGGCTTCGGTTTGGGTCTTCTGTTAGAAGATAAACAAATTGCCAAAATGGTATCGTCTTACGTAGGCGAAAACGCTCTATTTGAAAAGCAATTACTTGATGGTGAACTAGAAGTAGAGTTAACGCCACAGGGCACGCTAGCGGAAAAAATGCGTGCAGGTGGTGCGGGTATCCCAGCTTTCTACACGGCCACAGGCTATGGGACGCCGGTAGGTGAAGGCAAAGAGGTAAAATCATTCAATGGGCGCCCCTATATTCTTGAAGAAGCCATTACCGGCGACTTTGCTATCGTAAAAGCATGGAAAGCGGATACGTTCGGCAACTGTGTATATCGACACACGGCGCAAAACTTCAATCCTATGGCCGCAACTGCCGGTAAGATTACCGTGGTGGAAGCTGAAGAGATTGTCGAGCCAGGAACGCTTAACCCAAGCGAAATTCATACTCCTGGTATTTATGTTAACCGCGTTATTCAAGGGACTTTTGAAAAACGAATTGAGCGCCGTGTAGTTAGTGAGGAGTCAGTATAATGCTTAGCAGAGAACAAATTGCCATGCGCGTAGCTCAAGAATTTAAAGATGGCGACTATGTGAATTTAGGTATAGGCATCCCTACCCTTGCGGCAAGTTATGTACCGGATGATATTAGCGTAATGCTACAGTCAGAAAACGGGCTATTAGGTATGGGTCGTTACCCCACCGAAAGCGAAGTAGACGCAGACATGATAAATGCGGGTAAAGAAACCGTTACCGCCATCACCGGGGCATCGATTTTCAGTAGCGCAGAAAGCTTCGCAATGATACGCGGCGGCCATGTCGATTTCACCGTGCTAGGCGCATTTGAAGTCGATGTATCGGGCAATATTGCATCATGGATGATACCTGGAAAATTAGTAAAAGGCATGGGCGGCGCAATGGACCTAGTGGCTGGCGCAAAAAACATCATTGTTACCATGACCCACACCGACAAACACGGTAACCCTAAACTGCTTGGGGAGTGCACGCTGCCGCTAACGGGCGTTAACTGTATCACGCGGATTATTACCGACTTAGCGGTATTAAGCGTTGAAAATGGTGCGTTTGTATTACAAGAGCGTGCACCTGGTGTCACCATTGATGAAATAAAAGAAAAAACCGGTGGTAAACTCGTTGCACCAGACAGCGTGCCCGAAATGCAGTTTTAATATTTGAGAAAATAATGCTGAGATAATTAAAAAGCCAACCAAAAGGCGTACCTGTTACTTAAGCGGTATTTAGCAAAACTGCTGCCGTACGTACGCCTTTATCATCCCCTAGCATTCACCCATCGACTAACCACTGCGATAAGCCTTTCAATACGTTTTGCATTAAGGGATAATGCGCTCGACTGTTCATTTATAAAGGCTATACCTTCTTGCTAGTTTCTGATTTACCTGTACACCACAAAATTATTTCAAAGCTCGAATCTAAAAATATTTCGACGCTAACGGAAATTCAAGAGCGCACTATGCTTCCTGCTATTCAAGGAAAGGATATTATTGCGTCTTCTAAAACGGGTTCAGGTAAAACCTTCGCCTTTCTAGTGCCCGCCATCAACAGGCTAATGGCACAAAAAGCATTAAGCCGACAAGACCCTCGCGCCTTGATTTTAGCGCCCACGCGGGAACTTGCGAAACAAGTCTTCATAGAAGCTAAGTCAATGTGCACTGGGTTGAACTTAACGTGTTCACTGATTGTGGGCGGCGAAAACTACAACGACCAGGTTAAAGCGCTTCGCCGTAACCCTCATATTATTGTAGGCACAGCTGGCCGTGTTGCCGACCATCTCTTAGACAAAAGCGTATATCTAAACGGTTTAGAGCTGCTTATTTTTGATGAAGCCGACCGAATGTTAGATTTAGGCTTCTCTGCTCAGCTTAAGATGATCAACGACTATGCTGATCACAGAAAGCGCCAAACCATGCTGTTTTCTGCCACGCTCGACAATATTGAGCTTAAGCATATGACAACACAGCTGACCAAAGGGGCGGTACGCGTAGCGGTAGGAGACTCAACTGCAGAGCATGGCGATATCGAGCAGAAGTGTTTCTTTGCAGACAATGTTGATAACAAAGATCAGATTTTACAGTTTGAGTTGGCTAATCGTACTTACAACCAAGCTATTGTTTTTACTGCGACCCGTGAAGACACAGACAGAATTGCAGCATTGCTTAACGAACAAAACTTAGAAGCCATAGCGCTACGTGGTGACATGTTACAAAGCCAACGTGCAGCGGTTATGAGCGCGTTTGCTCGTGGACAGCACAGTATTTTAGTTACCACCGACCTCGCCTCGCGCGGTCTAGATCTGTCAAAAGTTGGCCTGGTAGTTAACTTCGACCTACCCAAAAACGCCGATGAGTATATTCACCGTATTGGTCGTACCGGACGCGCGGGGCAAAAAGGCGAAGCTTTCTCACTAATAGGCCCTCGTGATTGGAATAGCTTCGAAGGGCTTAAAAATCACCTTCAATATGCTTTAGAGTGTTCCCCGCACGACGAATTTTCTGCTTCGTTTAAAGGTTTCAAGCCTAAGAAAAAAGTGTCGAAAGGCGCAACTGCCCAAAATGGCAAAAAGCGCGTAGCGAAACCTGTTAAAGCAAACGTTAAAAAGCGTGTTGATACCATGTCTGGTGAAGATATCGGTATGGTCCCAGTGAAACGCAAACCACGCAAAACGCTCTCGGATGACGACGAGTAAGACCAACAACTATTGGGCTCTTTCCCTTCTAGTTTACCGGTTTAATTAGATAAGGCATCTTCGCGGTGGTTCGATTTTCAGGCTTTTATTCAAACTAAATCGACTATACTCACCGACTAATGGCAGACATAAAAAAACGAGTGCTTAAAAAGTCACTCGTTTTTTTGCTTCGGTGTAATCACTCGTCAATAACGATTACACGGGCATACGGTATTAAAAGATGGTTAAAACAAGCTAGCGCTTAGTATTCCCACCACCCTTCTTGCCACCACTCCAAAAACTCTTCAAAGTCGATGTAACCATCGTCGTTACTATCGATAAGCTTAAAGCCTTCTTGTACGTGGCTAGCTTTTGTTTTTGGTGAAATTACGGTTAGAAGCTCGATGAACTCCGGCAAATCGATTTGGCCATTGCCATCACGATCGAAAAAGCTAAAGTCCTTCCTAATTTCTTCAATTTTAGATTCTGAAAGTTGAGTGCTCACTCGCATTCCTTATATCAACTGCAATAAACACGAGTGTAACGCCCTTCTTTCTGGCTGTCTATGCCTGATTTTCGTTTGCTTTGAGTGCGCGTAAACGTTGAGCTTCTGCTTTTTCTTTACGCTTTTGTTCCATGGTTAAACGCGCTCCAGTACCCACGTGTTCCTGTTGGCGCTCTTTGGCTAATTGAACCTGTTTTTCGCGCTCTCTAAAGCGTGCAATTTGATCATCAGTGTGGGTGCCGAAGCAATGCGGGCAGCTAACACCCGGCTCGTATTTATCACTTTGCTTGTCTTCTGCGGTAATTGGTAGTCGACATGCGTAGCACTGCTCGTAATGGCTCTTTTCCAAATCATGGTTTACTGCCACACGATTATCAAAAACAAAGCAATCACCTTCCCACATAGACTCTTCTTTAGGCACATCGTCTAAGTATTGCAAAATACCACCTTCAAGATGATATACCTCTTCAAACCCTTGCTCTTTCAAATAAGCGGTAGATTTTTCACAGCGGATACCACCGGTGCAAAACATCGCGACCTTTTTGTTTTTAGACGGGTCGAGTTCTTTAGACACGTACTCAGGGAATTCGCGGAAAGTCTCTGTTTTAGGGTCGATGGCGTTTTTGAACGTACCAATTTCAATTTCGTAGCCGTTTCGCGTGTCGATAACCGTTACCTCTGGATCGCTAATTAGCGCATTCCAATCTTTTGGCTTAACGTAAGTGCCTACGGTTTCGCGTGGGTCTATGCCCTCTACACCCATGGTCACAATTTCTTTTTTAAGCTTTACTTTCGTGCGATAGAAAGGCTGCTCGTCGTGGAGCGATTCTTTAAAAGAGATGGGGTTAATGCGCGCGTCGCTGTTTAAGTAGGCCAACAGCGCGTCTATGCCTTCTCGGGTACCGGATACCGTGCCGTTTATACCTTCGCTGGCTAGAAGAAGTGTCCCTTTAATACCGTTAGCTTCCATAGCTTCTAGAAGGGGCTGGCGAATTTCTTTATAGTTTTCAAGCGCAACAAACTTATACATTGCGCATACAATATATTTAGACATATTTTAACCTTTGCTGATTGGAGCGTAAGACCAGTGCAAAAATGCGGCGCGCAATATAACAAAACTTCAGGGTAAAAACTAGGCCTGCTGTATTTGGCGCATTGAGTAGCCCTGTTTTACAATTCGCTTCAGTACGTTGATAGGCAGTAAACTAACCAGTGCTCGGCTAAGCGATGTTTTCAAATGGTGAGGTGTGAACAGCATCTGCATTACTTCCGGGGTTTTGTGTCTCTTTCACGGCAAGCATATCGTAAAGCAGCGTGTTGTCTTCCTTCATCGTATTGTTATATTGCTTTTTAATACGTTTCTGCGCTGCCAAACTGCAGTTATCTATCACATCGTCAGGCAGCCGTTTCGCATCATCGGTTTGTGCTAAGGGTGCCGGATTCATATTTAAATATAGTCGCGCCGTGGAAAAGTCTTCAGCAACCAAAGCCGACATTACGTCCATGTTTTTCCATTCACTTTCGTTTGCAGCAAGACTTGAACGACGGTAGTGACTCAGGGAAGTAAGCTCAGTATCAATGCCCGCTTTTTGAGATAATTCGCTATCTGCCGCCTCTATCTCAAAGGGCGCTGCTGTACTATGTTGCTGCATGGCAAGATAGAGTGAAAATAGCGCCCCTTGCGTTGATGCACGCGCAAGCACACCGCTGCGCTCCCAATAAATACTGGGGTCAATATGCGTTTGCTCATTTTGGGATGTAGCGTCTACAGACATGCATTCTGATTACTTGATTTGTATACTTATGTTGTCGGCAAGATAATGTTTTTCTTAAGCTTATTTTTTAAAGTTAGATATACTTCAATAAAGCCATAGCGCCCCTATTCATGGATTCGAAATGCAATTTAGCAATAAACAAGTACTGATTGTTGAAGATCAACGCCCCTTTCTTTTGCTACTCAAAGGGCTTATGCATTCTATGGGGGCCAGTGACGTGGTAACAAAGTCATCGGCGGAACAAGCCGTTTCCCTATGCAAAAAACATAAGTTCGATGTCATTATCTGTGATTTGCATTTAGGAGCAGATAATAAAAGTGGGTATGAGTTAATCGAAGAGCTTCGTACCAGAAGGCTTATTAACCCTACTTCTATTTTTATCCTTATAAGCGCTGATAGCGCCCGACCTATCGTGCTAGGCTCTATTGAACGCCGACCTGATGACTTTCTTGTTAAGCCCTTCTCTCAGGTTCAGTTAAAATCCAGGATTATTCGCGCTTGGCAAAAACGACAGTTTTTGCAACAGGCGTACAGCCTCATTGAGCAAGGTGAATGTAACAGTGCAATCGACCATATCGAGTCTTTGCTCGATTCACCCTCACATTACAAAGGGCACTGCGAGCAACTTTTGGTTGAACTCTATTGGCGTATAGGTCAGCCAGAGAAAGCCCTTGACGTATTGAGCGACTACATTGACGGCAAACCTGTGCTTTGGGCACAGATCGCAATTGCAAAAACTTACCTTCAACTAAACGAATTCGACAAAGCAATAACGACGGCGAAACGAACGTTAAAACGAAACCGGTTTAATGCGGATGCCTATGACATACTTGCCCAAGCACAGCAGAAATTAGACGACGGCGAAAAAGCACTAGACGCCATTAAAGAAGCTATCAAGCTTTCGCCTTATTCTCTACCGAGACACTTTAAAGCGTGCGAAATTGGCAGGTTAAACGATGACTTAGTGCTCGCGGCTAATTCAAGTTTAGCTATATGGGATTTGTCTAAGCGGTCGGTTCATAAAACGAGCCTGCACTGGTGCGGTATTATTCGCAGTCTATTAGATGTAGCTGAGTGCGCTGAAGATAAAAAACAGCGCAATAAATACCAACAAGAAGCCCTACTTACACTTCAACGCGGAAAGTTTGACGAACACCTTCAAAAAATGGACCGGGACTTTGATGTAGATATCTTCGGTACGATTGTTAATGCCAGAATTAGCGCCATTGACGGCAAATTAATTGACGCGAAGCGGCATTTATCAACGTCACAAACCATGCTGGATGAAAAATACACCGAGGTTCCCACTGCTTTTATTCCAGACAGTATCAACGTGATGTACAAACTCGGTGAATTTGATGATGCGTTGCAGCTAACTTCATTTCTCGAGTCACGTCACGACGAGCTCGATCAAAACAGTGCAAATATGTTAGAAACGCAAGCCCACAATGCACGGAAAAGTCTTGCTAGCTATCAGCAATTTAATCGAGAAGGCATTCAACACTATCAGCAAAAAGATTACGAACGTGCAAAAGCGTCCTTTGCCTTAGCACAAGGTTTTGCACCGGTTAATACGGGTGTAGCGCTTAATTTACTTCAGTGTCTACTGCAGATAGTGATAAAAGAAGATAAAGCAGAAATGAAGCTTACCAATGAATGTAAGCGTTTGTTTAAGTTAATAGACGATATGTCGCTTAAAGCGCCGTATAACGAAAAGTATACTAATCTACGTGACGAACTTTCTAAGTACATCGGTTTTTGATTCCCCCCCTTTAACCGTTATATGGCTCATCTTTGCTCCAATAAAATATTCGAAACAGTCAGCGAAACCGGGCTATTTTAATTAAGCGCTTTTTACTCGTATCAAACCTTACACGCTCTAACTTCTCAATACGAAAATGTAGCTGAATTTCGTATATTGAGTGCACAAATCTTCCAACGCTCATTTGTACTGTATATATATACATGATATAACGAGCAGAAATCACATGGCTACACAAACTAAATATACAGGTCCTTTTAAGCATCCCGCTTAAAATTGACCGATGTTAAGTAAATGCTTAGAGAAAGTAGTAATCTGCTATGCACGACAAACTGATACAAAAACTCGAAATTCTTTCAGATGCAGCCAAGTATGACGCTTCCTGTGCAAGCGGTTCGGCGGGTAAACGAAAGGCAGGCAAAACCGAAAAAACGGGGATAGGTTCGCTTACCGGCGGTTCGGGTATATGTCACAGCTTCACGCCTGATGGTCGGTGTGTTTCTTTACTAAAAATCTTGATGACTAATTACTGTATCTACGATTGTCACTACTGCATAAATAGAGTGTCTAGCAATGTTCGACGCGCACGATTCACCGTTAGAGAAACCGTAGACCTGACGCTGAATTTTTACAAGCGCAACTACATTGAAGGTTTGTTTCTTAGTTCAGGCATTGTAGGCTCACCCGATCTTACAATGGAAAGTATGGTACGTATTGCCAAATCTTTGCGCCTTGACCACGGTTTTAAAGGGTATATACACCTCAAAACCATTCCAAATGCCTCACCTGAGTTACAAGAAGAAGCTGGTTTATACGCAGATAGGTTAAGTATTAATGTCGAGATGCCGACTCAACCCTCTTTAAATAAATACGCGCCAGAAAAAGATCTCGGTGCTATCCATGGCTCAATGAACACGCTAAAAGACAAAATTGCAGAGCACAAGGCAGATAAAACCTATACCGGTAAACGCCTGCCACGCTTTGCACCTGGTGGGCAGTCTACACAGATGATCATAGGCGCAGATGACTCTAATGATAAAGTTATTTTAGGGACCAGCATTAAACTTTATAACCAACAAAAACTTCGCCGAGTTTATTATTCGGCGTTCTCGCCAATACCCGATGCATCTGAAGTGTTGCCGCTAAAGCCTGCGCCGTTAATTCGCGAGCACCGCCTTTATCAAGCTGATTGGCTGTTGCGTTTTTATGGGTTTACCCTTGATGAAATTGTTCACGATGACATGCTTGATATGGATTATGACCCTAAACTTGCGTGGGCATTACGCAATCGCCATGTCTTTCCGATTGATTTAAATAAGGCGGACAAATTGCTGTTGTTACGAGTACCGGGGCTTGGCGCTCGAACGGTGCAAAAAATTCTGGCGATTAGACGGCACACAAAGCTAAACTGGATAGATCTGACTAAAATGCGTTTACCACTTAAAAAGCTAAAACCTTTTATTAGCGTAGGCGACTATGCCCCTGATATTCACTTACTCGATAGTAATAATTTTGAACTTCAGTTCAAGCAGCCGAAGCAGTTTGAACTATTTAGCGCTTAAATGAAGTTGCTGTGAGATGGAAACAATTACAATTAACTCAGTACCGGGGTTTGATGAGTGGCGCATGGCTGCAAGAGCGTGTTTAGCACAATCTATCCCCCCTGAAAATATCATTTGGCAAAGTGCACAATCAGTACAGGACGACCTATTCGGCCACAGCCAACCCTCTATTACGGTCACAACGCCACAAAAAAGGCATGCTATTCCTAAATCTGTCTTAATGCTTTTCAAATATGCATTGTGTCATAGCGATGCTCACCGCTTCGCATTGTGTTATAGGGTGTTATGGCGCGTTACGTTTGAAAACAAAAACCTAGTTCGGTTAAAAACTGATGACGATATATTGCAGCTTATGGCACTAGCTAAAGCGGTAAAGCGAGACGCGTATAAAATGAGCGCGTTTTTAAGATTTAGAGAGGTTAACCTCGGTGGCAATGAACACTTTATCGCTTGGTACGAGCCTGAACATTTTAGCCTAGAGTTAAAGCTCGACTTCTTTCAAACCCGTTTTAAGAATATGCGATGGTCTATACTCACGCCTTATCGGGCGGCTCACTGGGATACAGAAACACTTATTTTAGAAGACAACCCTGATTCGAGTGTGCTTCCAGATAACGATCATATTGAAAAATACTGGCTTACTTATTACGCTAACATCTTCAATCCGGCACGCATCAAAAAAGACGCCATGCTAAGTTCAATGCCCAAAAAATATTGGAAGAACATGCCTGAAACGTCACTGATTGACGATATGATAAAACAGTCAGACACTAGAGCTCGCAAAATGATCACTGATGGGAATAAGCGCAAATAAAACGCCCGTTAACTGTGTGCCACTGCCCTTTAAATTTTTAAGACTCTTCGGCATAAGTAAGCGTAAACCAGACCTCTTTATAAATGAGTATTAGAGGACTGCTTTAGGCAAACAACGGACATTCAATTTTGTGATTTTCTACTTCTGATATTGGTCAAAATGAAAATGCTAAAGCTAAAAGATAACGAGGGGGATCTGTACGATTGAAAATAGTTTCATTACCTTTCAATTTTTGCACTTCATCTTTATGCTAGTTGCATCATTATTACGGTTGAGATGTAGCGAATTTGAGTAAGGAGTTAGATTCAGGCGAATGAAAACTTTTGAAGAAGCAGCAATGCCCATCAGATCAAGAATCTGCAAATTCAATACTATTTCTTTATTTGGTGAGTTGATTTCATACTTACAACAAACACCTAATATGAAAAAAGCAGGTGAAATCTCAGCTCCTTGGGTTGTTCTATTAGCTATCGACTGGGTCTTAGAACTTCATCCTAAATCAGGTAAACAGACCGCTTCACAGAAAGATGTACAATATATCCTGAATGGAATTTGGCGCACGCAACATATTGCAGTAGGGGTTGATACATCACCGCTTTCCGTGCAAATAAGGGCTTTGCTAGCACCTCAAGTCATATTCCAGAACAATAGTCGAGACTTAACCTACTCCTTTTTGAGAATCAAAAAAATAATAGATTGACGCCGCCAACAGCACTATATATGTGCATGAGAATTAATCACGCAAGTGATTAATTCTCTTCTTAACTTATTAAATATTAAGGTCTTTTTATGTCGACTGAGACTTCGCCAAACGTAATGCGATCGTATTCATTCTCTCCCTAAGCCAGATATTGCGGATGCCGCTAGCGTGTATGATCACGTTTCTTTCAGCCTCAAGCAGCCGAGACACTTTCGCCTGTCCAAGGTGTGGATTAGCTAGTGAGAACTCGATGACGATTTCCTCGATAGCTTTGTCTGTGCGATTTTTGTGATGAAGAGCGGGTGTTTCCTGACGTTTTAACGCTTCAGTTCCGCCCTTTTTAATCAACTTACGATGGCGGTAAATGGTCTCGCGGGAAACCCCACTAAGACGAGAGGCTTCAGCTACATTTCCAAGCCTATCAGCCAAAGCTAATACCTCAAGCTTCGTCTGGATATCATTGTCCTCCATCGATATCTTAACAGGCTCAGTGACTTCCGTTACCTGTAGCTTTCGTCCGGCGAAGTAGGCATCAAACTGCTTATCTTTACCTGCACGGATTTCAATTTTTTGTTTTGCGATAGAGTGCTTCAATGGAGACTCGATGAAGTAGAATTTGTTTCTGTAACTAAACGTATGGTCGTTACGGATTTTCCGGTAGACCTTTGTTGTACAGATATCGTCAAGGTTAGTATGACGCGATACAGGCGTATATTCAGTGTCCGGCGTTCTTGCTTTTACAACCAGATTTTTACGCCAGAACTGCGGAATAAAAACGTGTTGTAAGTAGCTGTTTGCTCCTGTCATGTCAGTAATATTGCTGAGCCGCAGTTCCGGTATCAGTCTATCCTGTAGGGTATCGAAGGCACGTTCAATACGCCCTTTACCTTGAGGAGAGCTGGCGAAGATGATTTCAATGCCCAACTCTTCGCAGGCCCGCTGCATCTGGGAGAAGTTGCAGCGTTTAGGACCACCAAATATTCCGGCACGATCAACGTATAGGGTTTTAAATACACCGTATTTCTCAACGACTGAGCGCATGACTTTCATACAGCCTTCAGTCGTTTCTGACGGAAAGAACTCAGCATGAATATCGCTATTGGCATCATCAATCATGGCGATTAAACATGACTTCTTATCGCCGAACCAACGATGTGTGCTGCCGTCCATTTGTAGCATTAATCCGGGCGCATCCATTCGCTCTCTGCGTTTGTGAACACGGCTACGCCTGCGCTTAGCCCGTTTTACATGATGGATATCATGTGCCCATTTACGCAGTGTCTCGCGCTTAACAACAATGTGTTCGTGAGTCTCAAGCATCTTGGCGAGGTGCAACAAGTTCAGGTCATAATATTTCTCGCGGATTAGCGACTGAACTTGCTGCTTAAGGCTGTCAGGCGTTTTATTAACTGGCTCGCTGCCTGTGTTTCCGTGAACGATAAACTGTAACCCTTGGCTTCGGTAACGCTGTAAATAACGTTCAACAGTACGTCTGGATTTATTGAGGAGCTTAGTGGCATTGGCTATCGTAATTTTACGTTCAGCCACTTTTGCAATGACATCAACTGTCAATTGAGCTTTGGAATTCAACACAATCATCCTTAGCGTTCCTCAAATGCACAAAAAAACATTTAAAGAACACGGTTAAAGATAACCGTCAATTTCCCTTGGTAATTAGCGACTACGACAGAATCGCGTGGTAATTAAAGTACGACAAAATCGCTTGGTGTTAACACGCATCAATTGAATCAGTCTCGACTTGATCTGTCAGATTCGAATAATAGGACTTAAACAAATCTGACAGTCGCATATGTTCCATTAGCAGTCGTTCGAATATTTGTAATTAAACGGCGGAAAAGTACGTAAAGCGGACGTCTAATATCCTCTCCATGAGTAAATGTTAGGTGGTATTTCAGGCAAAACGAGTGTTAGTATGGTGTCTTGGTAGGCAGCTTTTAGTTAGCCCTAAATCTACATGGATGTAATATGAAAATTTTGGTTTTATTTTTCGCTGTTTTCATTGCAACTAGTAGTAATGCTGTAGTGAAACGGCACGATATACCCTCCCGAAATTATGTCTTAGAAAAAGTACCCGAATACTTAATTGATCTACCTCATGAGGGTCATGGGGTATTGATAAAACCTCAATGGGTTGTGACAGTCGCTCATACCATTTTTTATAATTACATAGGTAAAAAATTACGGGTTGGCGATAAAGTCTTTGAAATAGAAGAGGTTCACATACACCCACTTTATATTGAACCAGGTGAGGTTCTCTTTAAAGGTGATGCAGCTCCCTTAATGAAGTTTTTAGAATCTAGAAGTGATATTGCTTTAATAAAGCTATCTTCCCCTGTTACAACGAGTGAACCAATTGATATCTACCCAAACATTGATCAAGCGGGTAAAGAGATCACAGTATTTGGTCGTGGAGCAACAGGTAACGGAGAAATTGGTGAAAACCTCGAAACTAAATCATTGCGAGAATTAAACCATTTTAGAAACATTATTGAATCTTCAAAAGGAAACTGGCTCTCATACAAATTTAATAAGCCGCCTGATGCATTGCCTCTTGAAGGAATGCACGCTGCTGGTGATAGTGGCGGAGCTTCAGTAATAATTGAAAACGGTAAGGCTTATTTGGTTGGTTTATCGAGTTGGCAAGTTTGGCGTGGAGATATTGCTAATTTTAAAGGCGGTTTATATGGTACTACCGCTTATCAAGTTAGGGTGTCAAATTACCGAGGCTGGATTGAAAGTGTATTGGGCAACTCGTGAGCCAGCCCACAAAATACTAATCGTTCAGTTTCTATTTCTTTTTGCCTATTTTGATCAAGCATTCATATTCCCATAGGTAAAGCGTGAACAGCGGCTCTTTGTCTCAATATAAAGCTAGCACTTAGGGACTGAAACGAGCGTAAACCGGCTTCTTACAACGGAGGTATGCAAATGGAAAAACTTAATAAAGTTATATTCAGCAAAGAGAGTAAAACTGGTGTTGCCATTCAAATTTTTGGCGTAGTTTGTTTTTTCGCTGCAATTCCTCTTCTTCACACATCAACTAAATCAAACTCGCCTGCTCTATACTTATTTTTTGCGGGCTTTTTTTCGTTCTCAATTCTTCTATGGGTGATTGGTTCTTATCAGAGACGGAAATTTTCTAAACTGGGTAAAACTCCGTTAACACTAAACCCGTCAGTCTGCACGATTGGCGAGGAATTTAAAGGCTCTATTGAAATTACAAAGCCAGATTTTAATAGTGTAAAAGAAATTTCAATTACTCTTTGGCAAAGAAGAAAGATAGCTGACGATGAATACCGAAACGATATAGGTTTGGGAGTCGAGTGCGACTCCGAACATTAATCATGTAGACGGTAAAACAATCTTAGATTTTAGTTTGTAATCCCGCATGATAAGGAGCCACAAACCCAATGGTTCTTTTCAAAAAATAAATATTTTTGGGAGGCTAGTTTCGAGTTTGTTGAATCAATGCAAAGTATAAAAAGAACTTGGGAAATCCCTGTAAAAAGGTAACTCGCAAGTCAATAGGACTAACACTGTGGGCTCAACTCGTGGCTGGCTAATGTAGACCATAACCTTAGTCCTATTTCTCAAGCTTCGAACGTCCGTTCATTGTCTTTAGCGGACTTGCGAAAAAGTTATATCCAATGTCCGCTTCACGCTCACAGGGGCTGCACAAGCAGCCCCGTACAGCCTAGATTTCAATAGACTCCGATATTTCCAAAACGTCATCAACTTCGATGCCTAAGTAACAAACTGTGCTCTCTAATTTCTTGTATCCAAGCAAGAGTTGAACTACTCGAAGGTTTTTAGTCATCTTGTAAATTAAATAGGGTTTGGTCCTGCGCAGTCAATGGGTACTGTACAGCGAGGTATTCAGTCCAAGTTTGTCAATCCATCCGTGGAAAATGCGATTATATTGTCTAGTTGATATGTGCTCAGCACCGTGTATACGAGATTTAAAAAGGTAGTCGGACGCTTTTAGTTCTGCTTTCTTCACCCAAGCCAAAATCGATTCGCCAGTGTTTTGTGTTGGTGTTATCTCAAATTGGACGGGGCTATCTGTTTTTTGCTGAACAACATTTGTACGCCTCAGCGCAGAACGTCCGCAAACGACGTCTGAAACTTTTAGTTTAACGAGGTCACAACCCCGTAGCTTGCTATCTAGACCAAGATTGAACAGTGCAAGATCACGCGTCCGACCTTCAATTTCTAATCGAATTCGGATGCCCCATATATGCGATATCTGAAGAGGTTTCTTCTGCCCAATTATGCGATCTTTATTCCAAGGTGTATGAATTCGAATTGCCATAAGCTGTCTCCTGCTCAGTAGGAACCAAAAGTATGACAGTCAGTTTAAATAGCATAATAATAAAATGAGCAAAAACTTCGGAATTGTGCCATTAGCGGACACTCAATCTTGACACCAAGTGATCAAAAACCAATCGAATACGTTGTGGTACTGGACCACGTTGAGGGCGATAAATATATAAATCCCAAGGCACCGGCTCGACCTCTTCTAACACTCTCACAAGTTTCTCTTGGCGTAATAAGTCTTGGACCAAAAAGTCAGGAATTTGAGCAAAACCTAGTCCATTTTGTATAGCCATTAATTCAGCTTCGGTGTCGGCACTTCGAAAACGTGTTATGGATGGCGTCCACTGTCTGTCCATGGAAAAAACCCACGGCCAAAGCTTTCCCGTATTGCGATCTACTAACCCTGTAACCGGCAAGTGGTTTAGTTCTTCAATAGACGCAGGCCTTCCCACTCTATTTATTAAGTCAGGCGAAGCCACGACATACATATTAATTTTGGTGAGCTGGCGGGCAATAAATCGACTATCTCTCATGAAGCCGATACGAATCCCAATATCTATTTTTTCGTCAACTACATCCACGCGCTCGTCACTGAGTGTCAGGTCTATATCCAGTTGAGGATGTATTGTTGAAAGTTCCAGTAATACTGGCATTAAGCACTTATGACCAAAGCCAACAGGCGCTGCGATACGAACCCGCCCTTGTAATTCATTACCCGAGTTAGGGGCGCTTGTTTGAAACAATTCATCTACAGCGCGCAGGCGTTCTTTTGCTATCAAAGCAAATTTTTCTCCAACTAGGGTCACTTGTATGTGTCGAGTATTTCGATGAAATAAAAGCTCCCCTTGCAATCGCTCTAACTCCTTCACTGCTCGCGTCACTGCCTGAGGAGAAATTCCCAGACGGTTAGCCGCTTCTTTAAAGCTGCGAGACTCAGCAGCAGTACAAAATATCCGGAGCATTTCCAATCTGTTAAGCATCACGGTCATATTCAGGTTTGAAATGAATACATAAATATTATTCCAAAATATGGAATTGTGAAATTAAAACATTTCCATTTATTGGTTTTTGAAGGTAAGAGATACTTTGCTTGTTATTTAGACAACGTCATTCAACTTATTTGAGGATATTAAATATGAGCAGTGTTTTAGCAAATAACATCAGCGGTAAGGTCGTTGTTATCACTGGTGGTAGCAGCGGTTTAGGCGAGACCACGGCAAGACATTTAGCCAGCCTTGGCGCATCTGTTGTTTTAGGTGCCCGACGCATCGACAAGCTTGAAGCTATTGCTGCTGACATACGCGCAGCGGGCGGAGAAGTTGCGGTTCAAGCGACAGATGTGACTAGCCAGGACGAAGTGAAGGCCCTTGTAAATCTTGCACAAGAGCGCTTCGGTAAAGTTGATGTGGTTATCAACAATGCAGGGTTAATGGCGATTGCACCGTTAGCTGAGACTCGAGTTGACGAATGGGATCGCATGATTGACATCAACGTTAAAGGTCTGCTGTATGGAGTAGCCGCAGCGCTTCCGATCTTTCAGGAACAGGGATCCGGCCACTTTATCAATATTTCGTCCGTAGCGGGTATCAAAGTATTCAGTCCCGGCGGCACGGTTTATAGCGGAACCAAATTCGCTGTTCGCGCTATTGCCGAAGGCTTGCGCCATGAAGTTGGGGGTAAAATTCGTTCAACAATCATTTCACCAGGTGCAGTCGAATCTGAATTAAAACATGGAAGTTCAGATACTCAGGGTGCAGCCTTTGTAAAAGATTTTTATCAGCAAAATGAAATTCCATCTGAATCTGTAGCTCGTGCTATCGCATACGCAATTGAGCAGCCTGCGGATGTGGATATTAACGAGATTGTTCTGCGCCCAACAGTTCAAGAATTTTAATTCGTTTAATAAAAGATCTATTAACCAGCGGGTGATTTAACCACCCGCTGAATATTCAGTATGTGAGGTTATTGATGACAGCGTTAAACAGACAAATGCGTGCTTTGGTATTAGATAGCTATGAAGAGGGTACAGTATTCCGAGATGCCCTGATTAACTTACCCTCTCCATCAGCAGGTCAGGTGCAAGTAAAAATATTTGCAAGTGGAGTCAATCCTATTGATTACAAGATCCGCCAAGGTATCGCTCCTTACGCCATGCCGGAATTGCCCGCAGTACTTGGCACCGATTTAGCTGGAGAAATTGTTGCTGTCGGCGATGGCGTCACCGACTTTGCAATAGGCGATGCCGTTTATGGTCTGACTGGCGGAGTGCGAGGATTGCAAGGCTCATTGGCTGAATATGCCAACGTAGATGCTGAGTTACTTGCTTTCAAACCGAAAAATTTGTCCATGCGTGAAGCTGCGGCTTTACCTCTGGTTGCACTTACCGCTTGGGAAGGTTTGGTTGACAAGGCGAATGTTAAAGCGGGCCAGAAAATCCTTATCCAAGGTGGAGCTGGCGGAGTTGGGCATTTAGCCGTGCAAATTGCTAAAGCTTTAGGTGCCGACGTTTATGCCACTGCATCGACTGGAAAACAACAACTGCTCAAGGCCCTTGGTGCCACGCCAATTGATTATCACATTGCAAGCCCTGCTGACTACATGGACGCATACACCCAAGGCAAAGGATTCGATATCATTTACGACACTGTCGGTGGCTCTGCACTCGATGCCTCATTAGGTATCATTGCACATTACGGCCATATTTTAAGCTGTGCTGCATTCAGCTCACATAACCTCGCACCGTCGTCAATACGTTCTGCAACATTGTCAGGAATTTTTGTGTTACACCCACAGCTCAGCGGAGAGGGACGCAAACATCATGGTGACATTTTGCGGCAAATTACGGCTCTTGTTGAAGCTGGACAAATTAAGCCACTACTCGATCCGTTACGCTTTTCCCTAGACACGGCAATGGATGCACATAATGCCGTAGAGTTGGGGTCCATGGGTAAAGTCGTTATTGATGTAATTGCTTAAAAAGTCATTGTTGAGGATGCATATGAGCCCAAGAAAACTAATTCGAACTGTTCGTTTCCATGAATTAGGTGGCCCCGAGGTATTAACTATTGACTCGCTGGCGAGTCCAAGTTTGCAGGCCACTGATGTACGTATTGCGGTCAAAGTTGTTGGGCTCAATCGTGCTGATGCCATGTTTAGGCGAGGCAGCTATATAGAAAAGGCTGACTTCCCTTCGCGAATCGGCTATGAAGCATCCGGGATAGTCATTGAAGTCGGGGAAGAGGTAAATCATTTACGCCTTGGGGACGAGGTTTGTATTGTCCCTCAGATGGGGCTTTCTCAGAACGGCTGCTACGCAGAAGAGATTGTCGTACCAAGTGAATATGTGGCACTCAAACCAGCAGGGCTAACCTTTGCTGAAGGCGCAGCAGCTTGGATGCAGTACCTGACAGCTTATGGCGCTTTGGTCGAAATTGCTAACGTGCAAAAAGGCGATGCAGTACTGATAACCGCCGCATCGAGCAGTGTTGGATTGGCTGCGATTCAAATTGTGAATTCCCGGGGGGGTATCCCTATCGCTACAACTCTAACAGGAGCTAAAAAGGCTGCTGTGCTCAAGGCTGGCGCGGCCCATGTGATTGCAACCCAAGAAGAACCGCTGCTGGATAGCTTGAGAAGTATCTTGGGAGAAAACAATTTAAAAATCGCATTTGATGCTGTCGGTGGGCCGCAGATAGCTGAAATTGCTGAAGCAATGAGCCCTGAAGGAACAATAATAGTACACGGAGCATTAAGTCCCGAAATAACTCCTTTTCCCTTAAAAATAGCACTTCGTAAAAGTCTGATTGTTAGGGGGTATGTGTTTACTGAAGTTATAAAAGACATCGAGCGTTTTCGCAGAGCAAAGCAATTTATCCTCTCGGGTTTATCCGAAGGAACACTCAAGCCTGTCATTGATCGAAGCTTTAAATTTGAAGAGATAGTAGCAGCGCATCACTATCTGGAGTCCAATCAGCAGATTGGTAAAATAGTGGTCGAACTTGATTAACAGTTCGTAGCTTCCGCTAGTATCTCAACTCAGTCAGTGCCTGATAATAATTAGCGTGGGCTTTGTTGCGGAAATCGAATGAACTAAATCAGAATCTTACGATCAGATCAGGGACATTCATTCACTGACTTTGACTACATGCCGAAGTCTCGCTACAAAACCACAAACTGGCGCAAGTACAATATTTCAGGCGTGACAGATGCGGAAGTACTCCCAAATTTACTCAAACAAACACGCCGATCCATCAAGGAAATTTCGGGAGATGGCGCTTACGATACAAGGGAGTGCCACAGGGCGATTAGGGTTAAGAAAGCAATACCTCTAATCCCTCCACGTGAAGGAGTCGCCTTCTGGGAAAAAGGTCATCCACGTAATCTGGCGGTTGGTTGCCAAAAGCTCTATGGTTCGAACAAAAAGTGGAAACGAAAATATGGTTACCACAGTCGTTCATTGTCGGAGACCGCTAAGTATCGCGCAAAACAACTACTAGGCGCTTCATTCACTCTTCGAAATTACAATGCACAAGTTGGGGAGACATACGCCATAATCAAAGCACTCAACAAGCTAACAGAGATAGGTATGCCCGAAACTCAGTAAATCGTTTAAAATGCAAACAATTTTGCTAGTATTCGCTCTCAAGTTCAGGGCAAGATCATACTCTAACTTGCGTTAACTAGCGCATCTGTGATCAAATCTAGCTTTTTAGGCTAGCACAGATGTCATTTATTACCCATTTTGAGTCACTTGAAGATAAACGCTCTCATATCAATAAGAAGCATGACCTACTTGATGTGATTTTTCTCACCGTGGTGGCCATTCTTTCTGGTGCTGAAGGATGGAAAGACATTAAGCAATTTGGGGACAGCAAACTGGATTGGTTGCGTAAGTTCAGGGCCTTTAAAGAGGGTGTACCCGTCGACGATACTATTGCCCGTATTATCAGCTCGCTAGAGCCCAACGCCTTGCTAACGAGCTTCATTAGCTGGGTGAATGAAATCCGTGAAGACCAAGGGCAGCCCGTGATTGCGTTTGATGGTAAAACGCTTCGCCATTCATTCGATGGTGATAGGAAAACCGCCCTTCACAGCGTGTCGGCCTACGCGGTGGAACAAGGTTTAGTCCTCGCACAATGTAAATCGAAGGGTAAGAAAAATGAAGTGTCGACGGTACTGGAATTGATTGAATTACTGGAGTTAAAAGGCAGTATTGTCACTGCCGATGCCATGCATTGCCTGAAGAAGGTCGCTAAAGCCATTAATGCAAAAGGAGGCGACTATGTTCTGCAAGTCAAGAATAACCAAGGTAAACTTGCAACGGAAATAGCGGCTTACTTCCACAAGACACGGCGTGATACCCCACAAGATATCAAAACAAACAGTTTAACCTTAACCAATGATGGTCATGGACGCATCGAGGAGCGTACCTACGTTCAGCTACCCATTACGCCTTGGTTGACGCAAAGCCAAGGCTGGACGAATATTAAGCCGGTCATTGAAGTCACCCGAAAACGCTACCTTAAAGATAAGGAAACGAGTGAGACCGCTTATTACATCAGTTCCTTGGAGGTTAACTTACCTCAAATTGCAAAAGCCATTCGCAGCCATTGGTCGATAGAAAATGCATCACATTGGGTACTGGATATGACGTATCGAGAGGACGACTCCCGCATCAGACGCGGCGATGCGCCCGAAAATATGGCAACCTTCCGCCGCTTTGCAATGAATTTAGCACGCTTGAGTCCTATTAAAGACAGTATGAAAGGTAAGCTAAAGCAGGCGGCGTGGTCTGATGAAGTCAGAGAAAAACTCTTGTTTGCTTAAATTTCATTCAAGTATGATTTTGCCCTGCTCTCAAGTTGAATTCCGCAACAAAGCCGGTTGATTGCACGTGTTAGGGAGATGCATGCCCATTATTACGCTACAGTGGCTGATTTTGGTCGGGAATTTGCATTTTCAGTGGCGAGTAACATGGCGGAATTTATTGGAAGGCTAGATAACCCAAGCAATGAGATTTGGACGATCAAACGGGACGATAAAATCCATCTGTTGCCATTGATGGTTCATTGTGGACGACTCTTTAAGAGGTTTCGGACTAGGTAAACAGCTTCTCAATTCTGCATTAGCTTTTGCCGATGCTCAGGGTTTCGTCCAAATCAACTCATGGACTTTCTCAGGGTTTAATGCAGCTCGATATCTTTACGAAAGTCAGGGCTTTGCACTGGTGGAAGAGAAACTAGGCTTACAACGGGGTATAGAAGTCTTGGAGCAACGCTTCACCAGGTGCCTATAAACGTGAATAAATATTTAAGGAGTCTCAATGACAGCTACAAAAGAAGAAGTTATCGCTTTCATGAAATCGGAGTTTCCACAAAGCAAATGCGTTGTGGAAGCAGTGAGCAACGGTAGAGCGACTGTATCTCATCATGTAGGTCAGGATGAATTACGTCCTGGCGGAACGGTTTCGGGGCCTGTTTTAATGAGTCTGGCTGATGTGGCACTTTATGTGGCGATACTTGGTAAAATTGGCATCGTGCCATTGGCAGTAACAACTAGCCTTAACATCAACTTCTTACGTAAGCCATCGGCAAATGAGCGAATCATTGCGGAATGTTCTCTGATAAAAGTCGGCCGTACTCTCGTGGTTGGGGAGGTTTCTCTGTACTCTGAGGGGGTGAGTGATTTAGTAGCACATGTTGTGGGTACATACTCTATACCGCCCTATACATCGAAACGAAGTGAGAATATTAAAACAATTAACTCTCTGAAAGCTTGACTCCGTTTAAAAGAAAATAGGCAGTTATTTGAGGGGAAGATTAGTGGTTACCAATTGCAATCTAATATAAACGCCTACTTCAGGCCTGCAGCGGAGGCATTGAAGCAATTCGAGGCTAACAAACAAAGTCAGTCGGACAGCTAACGCTGTCGCTGCTTTGGGCGTAGAACGTTCGTCCCTTGTCTACAACGGACAAGCGCGTCAGTAACTTCCAATGTCCGCTTTACGCTCATAGCTGACCTCTGTCCCTAAAAGTGCAAACTTCAGCAATACGTACTAAGCCGCCGCCCACCTGAAGAAATCAATGTTATGCACGAAATAAACAGTAGTTCCTTCACTCCCCCTTCACTATTAACAATAAATACTTTACGCAGTTTCTATGATACTTAATCCATTGCAAGGTCGACTTTAACGTACCTTTACCGAAAACAAGGTTAGCCTTTAAAGTCCTCAACGGTTTCGATCAATTCATCTATATTTTCAATTAGCGCTTCGCGCTGCTTGCGGCTAAGGGTGGAAAACACTTCTGATATTAATGTGGCGGTCACCGTCATATTGTGCGCACTGCTTTGTTTGTATATGTCACTCTTATAGCTGTCGGGGTTTTGCATAAGTTCGATTAAGTCTGTTTCAAAATTGTTGTTGAAACTTCGAGTAACAAATAACTTTCTTGCCGCGTTTTGGATGTCTCTGCGATATTTAAGCCACTCTTCCCCCGTAGGGATAAACTGCGTAGCATAAGTACTTACAATTTGTTTTTGTTCATGACTAAGTTTGCCAATGCGTTCACTAATCGCTTCTTCAATACGCTCGATACGGTCCTCTAAGCGCGCTTCTTTTGTTTTTTCAAGCGCCTCTTTACGCTCTTCTTCTTCCTCTTTGTTATCTTTTTCTAACGCGGCAAAAAGCGAAACAACTTGCTCGTCATCTAAGGTCTTAGCGAGAATTGCCAGTTCCGGGCTTATTTCATCACGAACCCGTTCCCAGTGTGACCTCGCTTTAACTAAGTGGCTGTACACTGTGTTAGAGTCTAACGTGCCTTCATTTATTTCGGCTTTAATTTCACTTAGGTGTGCTTTATACCGCCTAAGCTCTGTTGTTTTATGCCAACGCAACCAGTTCTGAAGGTGGTCATCAAACTTTTCTTCTTGTCCCTCTTTGAGTTCGATGTAGTCGTCTAAATACCAATACACCCACCAATCAAGGTTGTTGTAGGCCAGTTTTGAACTACAGGCAGAGAGAAAGACAACGAATACCAGTATAAACAACGTGCGCATAATCAATCCTTTTTTGTTGTTTACGTTACTTGCAGTCAAACCGCTTACTGCAATTAAAAAAATAGAGAAATAAAATGGAACACCGTTGTAAAACTTTTTTAATCATTTGGGTGTTCAATGCTTCATTACAAACGTCCACTTTACGTAGCGTACCCTTTACTTTACCTTAACCGTATTGCCTGTAAAAAGAAGGACTTTAATGTGTCAAAACGTGTCGCAATTTTAACATCTGGTGGCGACGCACCAGGTATGAATGCATGTATTCGGGCCACTATCATTGCCTGTCAAAAAGCCGGTTATACACTGTTGGGCTATAAGCATGGGTACAATGGGCTACTGCAGCAAGAATATATTTCATTGTCCTTAGACTCTACGCATAACCTTATTCAGCAAGGCGGTACAATTTTACATAGCGCAAGGTGCAAAGAGTTTATGCACGAAGAGGGGCTGTTAAAAGCAGCTCATAATTTAAAGAAAGCGCGCATAGATTCATTAATTGTTATCGGCGGCGACGGCTCGTTTAAAGGGGCTGCTAAATTAAGCGAGCATTGGGATGGGCAAATTATAGGTATCCCTGGCACTATCGATAACGACATTGCGGGAACAGACGCAACTATCGGTTATTTCACGGCTATTGATACGGCCATGAGCTCTATCGATAAAGTACGCGATACTGCCGACGCTTTTGAACGTATCTTTTTAGTTGAGGTAATGGGGCGCAATGCTGGCTTCTTAGCCCTTAATGCTGCCCTCTCCTCTGCTGCAGACTATGTTATTGTTCCAGAATTTTTCTCTTCAGCTGAATCTGAAATAGAAAAACTCGTGTCACAAATCAACGCTCAGCGAACGCTGAAAGGCCCTGTTAGTTTTATTGTTGTGGTTGCAGAGAACGTATGGCCCAACGGACTAGCGGGCTTAACTGATGCCCTTCAACAACGAAATCTACAAGATGTAAGGCCGGTTACTTTAGGTCACGTTCAGCGCGGTGGTTCCCCGGTAGCGCAAGACCGACTTTTAGCGACTACGCTCGGAGAAGCGGCCATTCGATTGGTGGGAAAAGACATAAGTAATGTTATGGTTGGTGAGGTTAATCAGCGTCCAGTTACCGTGCCATTGTCTGAAACGTGGAAAAATACTAAACCGCTTAACGAGGCCCGTGTCGGCGCCATGCGAACGCTTATGAACGAGCGTTATAACCAAGCAGATAACTAGCGTGCATTAAAAAGCCCTGTGGCGAGTTGCGGTTTAAGCAAACGACTCAGGGCTTTTCGTTTTTGTAACGCCCGTTACATTTTCATTGCCGCTTTTACTTTGTCGCGGTGACTGCGGCTTACTTTAAGTTCAGTATCGTTTTGCAGTATCAAGTGATACTCGCCGCTTATGTGGCTAACTAGCTTTTTGACAAAGCGGATATTAGCAATAGCCGAACGGTGAACACGCACGAAGAACTGCGGGTTTAGTTCTTGCTCTAATTCTTTCATTGTCTTACGCATAATATGCATACCATCTAGGGCATGTACACACATATAATCGCCCGCGGCGTCTATCCATTGAATATCCTGAACATTAACACGGGTCACTTCCGAGCCATCTTTAATGGCCAGTACATCTGGGTATGGATTAGTTTCCACTGGTTCACCGTTAGCAAGCTTGCGCAAGATTTCTTCGCAGTCGTCACCGGTTAATTCAGCAACAAGGCTAACAAGCTTTTGCGATTGCTCATCTTGATGTTGAGTAGAGAAGTATTCTCTAACCTTGTTAAGCGCCGCGCCAAGACGTTCGTCGTCTGCCGGCTTTAGTAGATAGTCTAAAGCATGAACATCGAATGCCTTAATCGCATAGCTATCGTACGCAGTTACAAATACTATCATTGGGATGGGTTGCTTTAGTTCACGCAGTTTGTGAATTACCTGAAACCCGTTTAAGCCCGGCATTTGGATATCTAGAAACACTAAATCGGGGCGATGCTGAGAGATACTACTCACCGCTTCAAGGCCATTTTGACACTCGGCAAGAACCTGTACATCATCATGACGTTCTAACCTGGCACGAAGCCCTTTGCGTGCTAAAGGTTCGTCGTCCACTACAATGGTTTTAATCACTTGCTTTGTCATGTTATACGTCCTTAACTTCGTAAGGAATACGAATTCTCACTCGTACACCTGACGGCTGATTGTGTTCTATAGAAAATGCAAAATTACGATGGTAGAGCGACTGCAGGCGTTCTTTAATATTGGCTAACCCTACACCGTTTTCCCGGCTGAGCGTACCGTCTTTGATATCAGCGCCTGGGCCGTTGTCGGCAACATCCATTAATAAATCATTGCCAAATGTACGAGCAGTAATTGAAATGCGGCCACCGTTTTCCATTTTTGATATGGCGTGTTTTATCGAATTTTCAATAATGGGCTGCAATATCATGCTAGGTACAAGGGCACTTTCACACTGCTCATCAATGTCCCACAGCACCTCTAGACGGTCATCAAATCTTACTTTTTCTATCTCTAGATAAAGGCGAAGCGCTTTAATTTCCTGCCCTAGCGGCACGCGCTTTATGGGGTCATTGTCTAAGGAATAGCGCAGAAAGTCACTTAGCCTAGACACCATGGCTTCAGCTGTGTCGTTTTCCTTAAGCAAAACTAACGTTGAAATTGCATTAAGGGTATTAAACAGAAAATGTGGGTTGAGCTGATAACGCAGCATCTTTATATGTGCCTGATGAGCCATGGTGCTGGCTTTTAGCGCATTCTGTTTTTCTTTTTGCAGCATCTGGAAATTTTTAATACCAAAATATACGCCGCTCCAGCAACCTACCATGATGAGTGAGTTAATGGTGTTGGTAAAGTACATGTACCATTCATCTGGGCGGTAGCCGTGCTTGTAGATTTCCCAGTAGTTAATGTTTTTCACCACGGCCCAAAGCAGAGCTATCAAGTAGCATGACACAATCACAATAATGATCATGTTGAGCGGAGATTGTTTTCTTGCCCACCGGTAGATGTAGCGAAGAGGAATGGTTAATAACCACCCTGCATAGGCATTGAGCATGATGATAAAAACCCAAATTGGGCGCACATCATGTAGGAAAGAACCAATGTAATAAATTATCGCGAACCCTGCCCAGCCAGCGCTGTGGAGCGTCCAAAATAAACGTTCATTACTTTCTATTACACGCTGAAAGCGACTCACAATATTACCAATTTAAAAACTTATACAACGATTATACGCAAGCCTTGTTGCGACCCAAGCGGCTTGGTCGTGCCCCTTATGCTTCTGGTCGCAGGACAACATATTGAAAACAGCGTTGTTTTAACAGCGCGTTAATTTGTTACACGCATCTAGTAACTTATGTTCATACGTTTTAGCCAGTGAACCCACCACCACGCCGGACCAACAAGCAGAAAACGTAAATCTTCAAAAAACGAAGGTTTCTTTCCTTCTATGTGGTGCCCAATAAACTGGAGTACCCACATGACGACAAAAAGCACAAGCGAAAACAGCCACACAGAAACGTTGAAGTGAGCTAAGGCATTAACTGCCCCAAAGCATAAAATGGTGAGTAACGTCATTGCGGCCCCAATAGGGCCAGATAACATAAAATAGTAATACAACACAGGAACAGCAATAATATGCGCCCACGTGATGTCAAACTGCGCAATAAATTCGGGTACTGGCAAACTCCACAGTAACGCCAGTGAAACAAAATAGATACTTGGTACCGCTATCGCATGAATGATGACATTTGTTCTATTTTGATGACTTTCGCCGTATTGCATTAAGAGTCGTTCAATGCTTCTCATATTATTCCCCTTAGCTCGTTATTTTGATTATTATCTAAAGAGCACCCGGCACGCCTTAAAAACAGTTTATTGTTACGTTAATAGCGTGTGTCGGGACAGCAGCGTTTTTATCAATTTTTCATCGCAGGTAAAGGCAAGACCATAGTAGACCACGTCACTTTCTAACCTGTGATTTTTTACCTTTGCGGTAAGCGCAACTTCTTTACCGTCTATTGAATAGTTTAGCTTAACATCTGCTTCATCGAGCATAACGGGCCAGTTAGGTTTAACCTGTAGTGCGACCTTGCAGCCTTTTTCACTCAAATCAATAATGATACCGGTGACTGTTTCATCATCGGGGTAAACCTCGGCATCAAGAGAAACTGAAACGCCAAGCTGCGCTCGCTTGACAGCGCGAAGCCCTATGCTTTCAATGCGTTTAGGAAAAGACGTTATAAGCAACCCGGAGGGCTTTGAGAGCAGCTTGAGTACTTTTACTTTAAATGCAATAACCTGGCCCGTATCACCTTCAAGTACAGAACGTACGACAATATCGTTACCTACGGTCAGCGCATCGCGCACGGTGATCCACTTCGCGGTCGTGGGAATATGGAACAGCATGCATTCATCAATTAGCATGCCTGTGTAATCAGTTTTTACACGCTTGGGCGCTGCAGGCATAGCAATTTGTAAATCTACCGTATCGCCGGGTACCAGAGTACGAAGCGACGCCAAGCCTTCTGCACTGAGTAAATTACTTTGTATTTTTTCAGCCATTTGTATTTGTTATTGCTGGAAATATTGTTGATTGCCTCAATGTACGCATCAATTTAACTTTGATCAACTTTATGCTTCTAACGTGGTAGCGTTTTTCTTACTAATTACGCTATGTAGCCTTACCTACTATTGGGCTTACGCCTATAGGTTGTTATAGTTAACCGATATCATTGTTTATATTAACGGATGTTTATGCCCTCTTCTGTTCTTCATTACGCGTTAACCATTTCTGATTGGCGTTCTCACCAGTTCACTGTTGCCTTGTCAGTGCCAAAACACGAGCAAACTGACCTTGAGCTTTCACTACCTAGCTGGATCCCGGGTAGTTATATGGTGCGAGATTTTGCTAAAAGCATCATCACCCTAAGCGCGGTTGACAACAGTAATGCCAAAAACGCTTTTCCAGTTACTAAATTAGATAAACAAACGTGGCGTGTTAAAACGAACGGTAGTGCCTGTACCATTCGTTATACCGTGTATGCCAACGACCTCTCTATTCGCTCGGCGTTTATGAACCATGAATACGCTTTTATTAACGGCACAAGTGCGTTTTTACGCGTAGCTGGTTTTGAGCAATCGCGCTGTGAGCTTGATATTCAGTTAGATGAAAACGACGAAACTACGGCTAAATGGCAAGCCTATACATCGATGCCTGCTCACGGCAATAGCACAAGCGTATCAAAATGGCATTTTGCTGAAGACAACTACGATGCATTTATCGACCACCCTATTTATGTGGGAATTGCCGACACCCATAGCTTTGATGTTGATGGCGTGACGTTTACCTTGCTGTTTTCGGGTAATAACAATATCGATTATCAGCGTATAGCAAACGACTTAACACCTATCTGCAAGCACCACCTTGACTTATTTGGAGCGCCGCCCCCCATCGACAAGTATCTCTTTATGACATTGCTTGCCGACAACGGTTTTGGAGGGTTAGAGCATAAATATTCTACCGCGTTGCTCTACCCGCGTTTTGATCTGCCGCAAGTGGGAGATAATGAGAACAAAACCGATGGCTATATTACATTTTTAAGTTTATGTAGCCACGAATTCTTCCACACCTGGCATGTAAAACGAATTAAACCGAGGGTTATGGTCAATCCCGATTTATCTCAGGAAACTTATACTAACCAACTTTGGATATACGAAGGTTTTACGAGCTTCTATGACGATGTCACTCTTGCCAGAGCCGGGGTTATCGAGCCGCAAAAGTACCTTGATATTGTTGCACAGAACGTCAGCCGGCTACTCCAAAACACTGGGCGATTAAAGCAAAGTGCCGCTGAAAGTAGCTTCGATGCCTGGACTAAGTTTTACAAGCAAGACGCTAGTGCTACTAATAATATTGTTAGCTATTACACCAAGGGCGGCGTAATCGCCCTTGGCCTGGACCTTTTACTTCGCAAAGCGTCAAATAATTCAGTAAACCTCGATACGCTAATGAGGCTACTTTGGGAACACTATGGTGTTGACGAAAAAGGTACGCCCGATGACGTCATTCAAAACCTGTGTAAAACCCACTTTGACATCGATGTGTCAGATTATCTAAACCGCGTGGTTTACGGTACAGAAGATGTTGACTTAATTTCTTTCGTAAGTGAAATGGGCGTGCGCTTTAACACCCGTGCTCGTGTATCTGCTGAAGATAAAGGTGGTTTGACGCAGCTGCCAGCAATACGTAATCAACTTGGGGCGACATTGAAACCAGCAAGCCTAGGCTTAACGGTAGTACAGGTGTTTGAAGGGTTGGCCGCTATGCAAGCCGGCATTTTGTTAAACGACGTTATCATTGCCCTTGATGGGCACATTGTTAATGCGCAAAAGCTGCAGCGCCTGCTTGATACTGCGCAAAAATCAGCTGTAGACGTTACCCTTATTAGGGATGGCAAACTACTTACCCTGCCCCTTAACGTGGTTAAAGCACGCGCTGAAATGGCGTATTTTAATATCGAAGATGTGCAAACACTTAACCAGTGGCTAGGCCGGTAAGCTATCATCTTGGCATAGTAAAAAAGGCTCCTTGTGGAGCCTTTCTATTTACTTCGAATGTACGCTTTTAAGCGACAATATTATTGGGTTTCAGGGGAGCCAGAGATAATCGTTTGAGGATCAAGGCGCATTTTACCTAAGTTTATACGCCAATCTAAGTGCGGACCTGTAGAGCGTCCTGTTGTCCCGATAGTACCGATCTGCTCGCCTTGTTTAACCTTTTCACCCACGTCTACTGTTATTGTATCCATGTGCAGAAATGTAGAAAACACACGCATGCCATGATCAAGAATAAGTGTATTGCCTGAATAATAAAGGTCGTCTGCCATGGTCACAACGCCGTCTACTGGTGCATACACAGGCGTTCCTGTTTCGTTCGCTATATCCAGCCCATAGTGTGGCCACTTAGGTACCCCGTTTAAAATGCGCTGGCTACCATAAACCCCTGAGATAACGCCTTTCGCCGGCCACTCAAACCGAGTAAAAAGCGCGTCGAGATCCGAATTAACGCTGCGCGCATTAGCCACGTTTATATTATCTTGTTTAATACGCGCCGTGACTTCAGCAGGCGGCGTTACCATTTTTTGCGCTAAACCGTCGATGCGTTGGATATTGTATTCGCGCTTTTCTAGTGTAATTTCTCGTTGCCACGTTTTCCCACCCCCATACTCAACGGTAAGGGTTTGTTGAAGCGGCGCCTCTCTTTCAAACCCAACGACAAATTTTCCATCTTTATTGGTAGGTACCGGCTTACCGTTTAGAAAAACTTTTGACTCAACCGGCGCCTGGCCGCGTAAAAGTGCCCCCTGGGTAAATTTACCGTTAAGAGAAACAGCAATATCATTCGAAGCTTTGTTACGTAAATCATTGGATGCTTCAGTTGTCGTCGCCACAGATGGCGAAGGCAATAAGCCAAAAGCTAACGTGCATGCCATGGCCGAGATAACTAAGCTTGCGGTTTTTTTTATCAATGCATTACCTGATTGGGAGAGTCTCATGGTCTATTCCTTAGCTTTAACTGCGTTCGAGCTTTGGCGGTTTAGCCTTTTACCGTGGCACCTTTACCTACGCCTTCATAGGCAATCACTTGGCAAATACCTTCTGGTGTGCGCTTCTTTTGCTCTTCAAGCAAGTATTGCGCTAAGCACTCTACCGTTGAGTCGGTGTCGATCACTTCGCAATCAGATTTAGGAATTAATAATTCAAAGTAACCTTGAGACGATTCATAGGCGAAACAATAGTAATCTTCTGCATTGTCTACCGTACCCTTTAACTTTCTATCGCTGTAGGCAATTTCGTCTTCTTGAGTTGCAATGTAAATATCTTCCCAGCGGTCTGCCCAATATTGCTGACTTTCCACACTAACTTTACCATCAAGAATGATATCAATACGCGAACGATGACCGTGGGCAATACGCTGACAGTTGCCATCATGCTTTTTCAGGCCGTGAGTATAGTGATAAAACGGCGAGGTTATTACTTCTTCACGTAAATTAAGGGTAATGTTTTCGACGTTTTCAGGAAGATGTGTAGCAAGCACTTCTTTAAGGTAAACACCTACTGAATCCATGTTAATTTCATCAGAATAGACAAAAGCATAAGCTTCTGCCGGACAGTGCAACATAATGCTGCGGCCATCTGTGCAGGTAAAGCGGGTTTCTACCTGTTCGGTTTCATCGTCGTGAAGTACCTCTGAGCCGCTGTACTCTGCAGGCACTAGCAATTTATGATCGACATATTCATCAATCAAACGCTTAAGGTTCTTCTTCACGTGACCAAAGTCCTGAACCATGCTCTCTTCGTTGAGCTCTCCGTCCAAAACTACATCGACAATCCAACTTTCTCCTACCATACCACGCTGTGGGCACAGGTAAGAAAAGTCCATCACTGTCAAATCATTTACAAATAATTGCATAACACCCTTGAGTCGAGTTTATTTACTATAAAGTGAGGCTGGCGTGTGTGCTTGATTAACACGCAAGCAACAGCTATGCCCCTAGTATACGTTTTTTATCTTGCCTTAGCAGCGACTAGTCCATTGAAGATTGTCGATTCAGCTGATCTTTCAAATTCGGTGGAATTCCACGGATAGTGAGTGTATCTGTCGCTGGGTCATAAAATACCCTATCGCCCATAAGTTTGCGCTCAAAGCTCACAGACACGCCGCCACCCTGACCAGTAAACTTCGCCAATTGTTTAAGCGCAGCAGGATCGGGCTGAATTTCATTTTCTAATGGCACTTCCAAAGACTCTGTAAACGCCTTGAAGTTGCTGCTGGTCTCTTCATTTTGAGGTAGACGGTTGGCTAATTCATTAACAGACAAGCTTTCGCCCGCATCAATCTTCTCTTTAAAGTAAGATTTCACCTCTTCACGATGTTGATGCTGTTCCTGTGGGTCTAATGACTCACTAGCAAGATACGCATCTACCGAAGAGATAAGTTGCTTATTTTGCTGTTTAACATCAACCAACTCTTCGCAGCCAACAAACTGCATAAAGAAGTCTGATACCTTGCGCCCCATTCTTCCTTTAATAAAACTAACGTAGCGCTGTTGCTCGGGTTGAATATCCCACTGAGTTAAATCAAAACGTACAGCAAGCTGCATTTTCGCTAAATCTAAATGCTCGCGAGCAGATAAATCTAATGAGTTCGTAACCTCTACATGAGAGCGAGTATTTAATAGCGCAATCATTAAATACTGGGTTGCTAGGTATTCGTACTGGCAAAAAATTAGAAAACCTGTCTCAACCGTGCCAGTTTCCGCTAATGTGCGAACCAAACGCTGAGTAGCAGACACCGAAAAAGCATGGAAAGCATCTTCTACGTTATCGCCTGCTTCTTTTTGAACTTCTAAATATTGCTTTAGACCTTCAGCAAACTCTGCCACATTTTCCGTGCTTTTTTCGGTGGTGGTTTCACCCTCTTCATTTTCTATTTTTGCTTCACGGGTTACTTCACTAACAAAATGCCCCACACCTTTGCCTGGTTTAGCATTAAAGCTGTGGTTAATTTGATGGGCAAGAAGCTCGATTTCCGGTGTCACTGCTAAGCAGTTATCGCGGGGAATCGCTTCAATTTTCTCTTCTTTGTTTACAATCAATCGATGTACAACAAAGTGGTGAATCAGTGCACTCATAGAGTATCGGGTGTCCTGTTGCTTAAAAAGTGTCAGAAATATCCAAAGAATTGCGGGATTTTAGAATGAATGATTGTACTCACTCAAACAACGATTATAATCATTTTACGTGTAAAACCATTCTTTTTATCAAAGAAATCATAAAAAAGAGGCGTAGCAATGCCCCAACAGAGCCGCTATAGCAACGACCAGTTCGAAACGCTAATGAATAACGTCATTCTAACGCTTGAAGAAGGCGGTGCAAACCGTGATCTTTCACTTATGGTGTTAGGAAACGTAATTACGCACATTTTAAACACTCAGGTAGCCCCTGAAGATCGCGAAGCCATGGCAACGCAGTTTGCCGATGTTCTTAAGAAAAGCGTAAAAAATAGCTAAGGGACTGCATGATACTTGCCGAATCACCTCGTCGCCAGCGTGTTACTAAACTGGTAAATTGGGGGCACTGGTTTGCCTTGGCGAATATTATTATCGCCATTGTTATTGCCTCAATTTTTGTTTTCTCTTCACCTATGCCAGGCACCGGTGTCGGCACTTTGTATCTACTAGCCAATTGGTTTGGTCATATTGGGTTTATGACCTTTTTTGGCTTCGTTATTTTTATTCTCCCCCTGTGCTATTTGGTCAATAACCCCAGGGTTATAAAAGGCAGCGCCTCGATTATTGCCGCTGTCGGTTTGGCGCTGCTGGCGTTCGATGCCCTTCTATTTAACCGCACAGGCTTTCACATTAGTTTTCACGCTGCAGACTTATTGAGAAGCGAAGCCCAGTCAAGTATGACCATTGAAAGCTGGCAACAGTGGGCGTTTTTATTCTTGCTGTTTATTGTGTGGTTAGGCTTTCAATTAGTGCTAGCCAATGCAATTTGGAAGCGAGTTGAGCGCTTCACTCGTTATAAGGTCGGCGTACCTGTTACTACTTTCTTCGTAAGCTGCTTTGTACTGAGCCACGCGATACACGTATGGGCAGACGCCAAGCTCTATCAGCCTATAATCAAACAAGACAATATGTTTCCGCTTTCATATCCTGCTACGGCTAAGACGACTATGTCTCGTTACGGGCTTCTTGACCTCGCGGCCTATGAGGAGCGAAAACAGCTGCAGTTTAGCCCAGACATTCACAACATTACGTATCCAGCACAACCGGTTTACTGCTCAGTGGAAACAAACAAGAACCTAACCGTAGTGGTTCAAATAGACAACGAGCAGTCGGTAGATTTACTTAGCGTGGGCGCTAAAAGCTTAAATAAAGTGAGTAATTATTATTCTACTGCTAGCAGCATTGAAGGCTTAATAACGTCAACACTGTTTGGCGTACCGGAAATCTATCAAGACGCGTTATCGAAAAAGCGCCCTGTTCTTCTTGCGCTTCCGTTAGGTTCGGGTATGCCTGTGTCTATTCATAGCGATGAAACACTGCCACTGCCGCAGCTGTCTGGGTACTTACAACCCATTACGAATAATCACGACGGCCTACATATTGCGTTTATGAAAAGCAATGATATTGCACGTTATGTAGAGAATACGCTTAAACGCAATCACGACGTAATCGTAGCCACAGGTTTTGGAAGTGAGGAAGGTAAAGGCGCGTTGTACAGTACGCTCAATCTGAAGGCCAATTTAGCCAGCACTGAAGACTTAGCGCCGACCATTTTAAATGCGCTAGGCTGTAATGCACCAGCAACCTTTTATTCTACGGGCCAAAGCCTATTAGCCCCTTCTAGAGCGTGGCTAGTAAGCACATCAGGCGAACGTATTGTCGTATTCCACGATAATAAACGTACTGATGTGTTAAGTAACGGCAGCTATGAGATAAGCGATATGGAAACAGGAAAACGCAGTAAAGACGCGCTAAACGTTGATTTATTAAGCCAAGCGATTAAGCATCTTTCGCGATTTTCAACACAAAATTAGCATTCAAAAAGGCTGCAGCAACATAAGTTACTGCAGCCTTTTCATATCATGTTTTTAAAAACTCTTTAATTTCAGCTACCTGCTTCGTTACGCGTAACCAGATTAAGCGGTGAATTATGGTGGCGAAATTTCTGATAGTGAAGTAACGATGTTAATTTTGTGACCTTCACTAAGCCCTTCAGCCTGCTCAGGTGTGACGACCTCTTTTGACAAGAATATGCTTTGTTTAAGGCCCGCTGCATCAGCGGCTTGTATGTCACGCCAGCTGTCCCCAATAAGTACGCTGTTACAAAGGTCTATGTTTAAATCTTTTGCAGCTTTTAATAGCATTCCTGGCGCTGGCTTTCTACATTCGCAGGAAATAGCATAGCGTGATATCGAGCCCTGTTTATGATGAGGGCAGAAATACACAGGTATGCTATTTATATTGTTTGCAGTAAAGTCTTTTTGAACTCTTTTCATGAGCGATTGAAACTCAGTTTCAGTATAAAACCCTCGGGCAATACCGCTTTGGTTCGTTACAATAACAGGCTGATAGCCTTTTAACTGAAACTGCTTGATGACATCGAATATGCCGTTTTTATATTCAAAGTCCGCATACGTTCCTACGTAGCCATGGTCAACGTTTATTACGCCGTCACGGTCTTAAAACAATGCTTTTGCCGCTGGGGCAGATTCAACTATATATGCCATCACGCTTCTGCATCGCTGTGCTTTTTCCAAAGCTGGATGTGAAAATCGGCGGTAACGCTTTTTAGGGCTTCGACAATTTCATCAATTTTACCTTTGGGTAATTTCCAATAGAAAGGCGTCATCTTAATTAACGCAAGGGCATGTTCGCGGCTTTCAAACGCAATAGGAAATGAAAAAGTTTCGTTTTCTATACGAGAAAACCCTTCCTTTACACTATCGTTCAGCTCATGCGGTCTTGGATTAGCGTAAACCTGTTGCTTAAGCTCGAATAGATGCTTTTGTGCCGGGTCAACGGTGAGTAAAAGGCCGTTATCTTTAAGCACCCTAAAATATTCTTTGTCGCTTCCCGGCGCGAAGACCTGCAGCATCACGTCCTGACTACCTGTTTCAAGGGGAAGTTCAAAGCTACTTGCCACCACAAATTGTGCCTGTTTGAACGCTTTGGCCGCTAGTTCAACCGCAACTTTGGCGATATCACTTCCTGCACCTTGTACATCAAAACCGTGTACCGATAGTCCTTGAGTTATCGCGTCGAGGTAACTCCCCTCACCGCAACCTGCGTCAAAGATATTGATACAACCGTGCTTTCCTTGATCATTAACAGTAGCTTGCCCCGCGTATAGGTCTTTTAGAGAACGTTGCAACAACGACACCATTTTCTCTTTTAACGGACCATACGCATTTAGCTGATGGAATTCCCGTCTCGCTTTAACCATCTCCTTATCGTCACCAGGCGCTTTCGACTTTTTGAACTGAACAGGGAGCAAATTTACATACCCAGACTTCGCTTTGTCGAAGCTGTGGCTATTTTGACAACGAATTGGAGAGGCTATTAATGATATCGGTGCTTTACAAAGTGGGCAGTGCCACATGACGGGTACTTATGTGTTTGAATTTGCCGTAAAGGATACCAAAACCGATAGCTTTACGGCAATAAGCGGTGCGACTGGCGCCATACTTTTCTAATGCATAGTCATAGAAATATGACGCTTACACGGTTGTAGCGGCTTTATGTATGCACAAATTTGCCCGAACTGGTTGCCGCTCGCGTTTAGTAAGCTTTGTACTACAAAGCAGCCAACGGGTGTGCTTCTTTAGACCAAGGAGACGTGAAGAAATGCGCTATCTCGGCTTCAGGTACGTCTTCAACCTTTTTAAATTTCCATTGGGGCGTCATATCTTTGTCAATTAACAGCGCCCTTACCCCTTCTTGGAACTCACCACTTTCGCCGCATCGACAGGACATATCAGCCTCCATTCTAAAGCAGTCTGCTAACGACATAGTAGCGCCCTTTTTACATTGTTCGAATACCAAGTGCATCGTTATAGGCGAGCCCTTTGCCAAGGTACTTTGCGCTCTAGATAGCCATTTGTCGCCCTGCATATCGGCGGTCAATATGGCATTTACAACCTCACTTACATTGTTGGCACTACACAATTCGTTGATAAGGGGCATGTTGGGCTCTATGTTGCTCTGCACTTCCGTTTCAGGCTTTTGTAGGCGGCTTAACACCGTATTTACTGCTTCTGCAAGGGTTGAGCTGCTTGTTTCATTCCACGCGTAGTCTACAAGGCCCTGCAGCAAATTTTCTTTTTCAGCACTACTAACCATTACATCAGCGAGCCCAACGTACATAGCATCTGCTGCATTCATTTGACCGCCGGTTAAACCTAAGAATAAACCCGATTTACCGGGCAGACGGGGAAGAAAGTAACTGCCACCCACATCAGGATACAATCCGATAGAAATCTCAGGCATCGCCAAACGAGAATTTTCTGTCACAACGCGATGGCTGGCGCCACAAAGTAACCCCATACCGCCCCCCATAACAATGCCGCTGCCCCAAACAATAATAGGCTTGTTGTAGTTATGAATGGTGTAATCGAGGGTGTATTCGGTTTCAAAGAAGGTTTCGAGGAATGCGGGAATCTCTCCATGGGCCTCTACCATCGAATTATACATAGAGACGATATCGCCACCTGCACAAAACGCCTTCTCACCTGCAGCGTCTATGACAACAGCGACAATGTCGCTGCGCGCTTGCCATTGCCGAAGTGCGTCCAGCATTATACCTGCCATTTCCAAATCTAACGCATTCAGTGCTTTGGGTTTATTAAGCGTTAACCGGCCTATTTTGTAGTCTTTACTTGCTGTAGTAATTTCATCAACCACTACAACTGAATCGGCATTAATCATCGTTATTTCTCGCCTCCTTCTTCGTGTTTACAACCATAAACACGTTCCATTAAAACCACGTCTAACATAGCTACTAAAAGCGCACTACAATACGCTGCGTTCATCCGCCAACAAACGTCTTCCAATAATAACGCGCATAATCTCATTTGTACCTTCAAGGATCTGATGCACTCTAACATCTCTAAAGTGTCGTTCTAGAGGGTACTCTTTTATATAGCCATAACCGCCGTGTAATTGAAGCGCGTCGTTACACACGTTAAAGCCTACGTCGGTGGCAAAGCGTTTAGCCATAGCGCAGTAGGTAGTTTTATCTGCATCATTATTATCTAATTTACAAGCCGCCATACGCACCATTTGTCTCGCCGCAACTAACTCCGTTGCCATATCTGCAAGTTTAAATTGTAACGCTTGAAACCCGGCAATTGGTTTACCAAACTGCTCTCGCTCATTCATGTAGTCGCGCGCTACATTCAGCGCTTGCTGCGCAGTCCCAACTGAACACGTGGCAATATTAATACGGCCGCCATCTAAGCCTTGCATGGCCATTTTGAAGCCTTGCCCTTCCTCACCTAATAACCAACTTTCATCTAACTTTACATTATCAAAGGTGATCATCCGGGTCGGCTGGGCATTCCAGCCCATTTTTTCTTCTGCCTTTCCATATTCAATACCGTCTGTATTCGCAGGAACGGCAAATGCAGATACTCCTTTAGGGCCGTCTTCACCTGTTCTGGCCATAACCACTAAGATATCTGTACTGCCTGCGCCAGAAATAAATACTTTTGCCCCATTTAGTACGTAGCCACCGTTTTCTTTTGTAGCTTTAGTTTTAAGTGAAGCCGCATCTGAACCTGCGCCTGGCTCGGTAAGGCAGTAAGACGCTAGTTTATTGCCTGTTACCAACTGCTCGCACCATGCATCTTTAACGTCGTCGCTACCCCACGTCGCAATCATCCATGTTGCCATATTGTGTATGGTTAACATTGCTGTCGTGGTGGTGCACCCCATAGAAAGCTGCTCAAAGATAATAGACGAGTCGAGCCTCGATAGACCAAGGCCTCCGGCACTTTCTGGTGCATACAATCCACAAAAACCCAATTCACCTGCTTTTTTAATAGCATCAACGGGAAAGTGGTGCTCTCTGTCCCACATCGCAGCGTTTGGCGCAAGCTCTTGTTGAGCAAATTGGCGGGCGGTTTCTTCAAAGGCTAACTGATCATCGGTTAAATCAAAGTTCATTTTTCTTACCTTTAATATATTGGACTTTTCGGTAACCATACCCAATACCTACCCCTTACGTAAACGTAAAGGTAAATATTTGTTTAAATATTATAATCTATAACGTAAATATTTTGTGACGAGATGAGTCAGGTAGGGAATTGTGCGCACGATTGGGGGGGAATCTTAGCCTTATTAATAATGCACTTTTATTCTGCTGCTGATAATCTAGTTACTTTACAATAACCCGTCAGGTTACCGTGGAATTTAGAATAGCGATTGTAGAGGACAATGCGACCGCTCGAACTGCGCTTCGAGGGCATTTAATGTCTATCGCAAATTTATCAGTGAGCAGTTTTGCATCAGGCGTAGAGCTAAAAGCCGCCCTCAAGAAACAAAACTTCGAATTACTGCTAATGGACTATCATTTAGGCGAAGGAAAATCGGGCGTTGAATGGGTTCAAATTTTACGGGAATCGGGTTTTATTAGACCCAGTACCGGCATTATTTTTCTTACCTCTGACCGCTCTCCCCAGACCATTGGTCGGGTCATGGATTTACAACCAGACGTATTACTAATAAAGCCATACACCATTGCGTCGTTAACACGCCAAGTCAATCATTACCTCTCATATCGCGACTTTGTAAAAAACGTACTGCATGCATTAGACAACAAACAAGTAGAACGCGCAGTCAGTATTGTTCGCGCCAAAATTAAAGATGGCATACCGCCGCGTTTAGTTGGTGATATAAGAAAGCTTTACGCCCGACTTCTTTTTGAAAGCGGAGAAATCCGCCGTGCGCTTAGTATTTACGATGATGTATTGACCCGTTCAGACAAAGTTTTATGGGCCCAATGGGGTAAAGTCAAATGTCAGTATGCGTCTGGACAGTGGCCCGAATGCAAAGATCATTTAGGCGATATGGTTAACTCAAGCCTTGCTCGAGATAAAGCATTCGAATGGTTGGCGTCCATTTCATTTGAGCAAAACGCTTATGATCAAGTTGAAAAGTATTTAGATGAAATCAACTTTAGCGAGTTAAGTTTACCCGCAGCAAAGATGAAAACAATAGCATTTCAAAAGCAGGACAAGGTTGTTGAAGCCATAGATCTGCTACAAAGGAAACGCGCTATGCACCGCAGTGCAAAAGACAGGTTTAATGACTTTACCTTTGAACTTGCGGAATTCTATCTTTTCCTTGCAGAAGAATCGCCTGAAACAAATCGTTCAGAAAGTTTATCTCAAGCGCGAAAATTGGTGGGTATTGCAGGAAGAAGCCAAGGAGACCCGCAAGCCTTGCAAAAACGGGATTACCTTTTAGCGTTCTCCGCAGTCCTTGACGGCGATGTAGAAAAAGCCATACACCTGCTTGAAGGTGACTATGTCGATAATTATTTGCGTACTGAACCGTCTGTTTTGGTTATTGCTGCTAAAGTGCATCACGGCTTGGGTGATGAACGTAAGGCGGGTGAACTGTTATTAATGGCAAAGCAAAAGAATGCTGAGCTACAAGCAGTATCAGAGCAAGTGATGAACGATGAGCTCATCTTTTCCGGCGGGGAAAGCTTAGGTCTTAATCACCAGCAAGCCGTTTCGATTAATGAAACCGGTACACAGCTTTTTATTGAAGGGCTATTTAGTAAAGCCATGAAACACTTTTATGACGCCTTTCAACTTTCGCCGAAAACTGCCGCTTTTGGCCTGAATTTACTTCAGTGCATGATTGAGGCTGATATTGGCGTATACCGAAAGTATAGGCTCAAGCAGCTTATTGAAAAGGTAACGGCATTGACGCTAAACGAGACAAACAAGGCCCGTTTAGAGCAGCTTGTTTTACTTGCGCAAGAACACGCACTTTAGCTATTGGTTATAAGGGGTTAAGCCATCAGGACAAAAAAGGGGCACCTGAAATATATCTTTAGCGCTGCCCCTTTACTATGACGTAGTCTTTTAAATTATTTCAGCCGTGTAAGTAAGCTCGACGTGTCCCAACGGCCTCCACCCAGCTTTTGTACATCTGCGTAGTACTGATCAACCAAGGCGGTTAGCGCTAGCGTAGAACCGTTTTTTCGCGCTTCATCTAGCGCAATACTCAAATCTTTACGCATCCAATCTACTGCAAAGCCGAAATCAAAGCTGTTGCTTAACATGGTGCTAGCTCTATTTTCCATTTGCCATGATTGGGCTGCACCTTTGCTTATTACATCAACGACGGCGTTGCAATCCAGCCCCGCTTTTTGTCCAAAATGTAGGGCTTCGGCGAGGCCCTGTACAATGCCAGCTATACAAATCTGGTTCATCATTTTAGCAAGCTGACCACTCCCACTTTTGCCGAGTAGCTGACTGTGTCGAGCATAGTGAGCCATGACAGGCTCGACCTTGTTATATTTATCTTCATCGCCCCCTACCATTATCGTGAGCTGGCCGTTTTCAGCCCCCGCTTGACCTCCTGACACAGGCGCATCAAGAAACCCTACGCTCTTATCCTTACACGCAGCGTACAGCTCTCTCGCTATATCGGCAGATGCCGTAGTGTGGTCAACAAGTATACTACCCGGCTTCATTACTTGTAATGCTTGCGTGGCCACTTCTCTTACATCGTTATCGTTGCCAACGCACATAAATACGATATCGGCTGCTTCGCATGCATGGGCTACCGTCTCACTTACGGCAACATTTGCTCCACCCTTTTGATATTGGGTTGCCCAGGCTAAGGCTTTTTGTACGGTACGGTTATAAACATTAACCGAATAGCCTGCATTGCTTAAATGCCCTGCCATTGGAAAGCCCATAACCCCTAAACCCAGAAAACTCACTTTCAAATTACTCATACAAAATATACTCTAGATAGAATCAACGATGTTTGGTTTACCTAAGAGTAACAGACTTAACAACAACAAAAATATAGGAAAATGACTTTGGAACTCTATCAGCATTCCCTCACGCTAAATACCGGCGAGCAAACCACCTTGGAACAATACAAAGGGAAGGTGTTGCTTATAGTGAATACTGCCAGCAAGTGCGGTTTTACGCCGCAATATGAGGGGCTTGAAGCGCTCTATAAAAAGTATCATGACAAAGGCTTTGAAATATTAGGTTTTCCTTGCGACCAATTCGGACACCAAGAGCCGGGAAGTGATGAAGACATTGCACAATTTTGCACGCTTAATTTTGGTGTGTCTTTTCCACTGTTCAAAAAAACTAACGTTAACGGCCCAGACGCCAACCCGTTGTTTGAGGCATTAAAAAACGAAGCACCCGGCCTGTTAGGGTCTAAGCGAATAAAATGGAACTTCACTAAGTTTCTTATAAACGCAGAAGGTAAAGTATTAAAACGTTACGCACCGACCATAAAGCCCTCTTCCATCGATAGCGATATCGCAGAACTATTAGAAAAGAATAGCGAATAATCTAGCTTCACTGTATGTTTTAAATTGCGTTTATCAAATACTACGAGGGAGCGTTATGAGCCAGAACAAAATTGAAACTGACAGTGAAAGTAGCAGAAAAGTTGTGTTTTTCAGCACCCGCCCGTATGAAAAAAACGTTTTCACTGCCTTACTTTGTGAACGCAATAAATCGCTGCCCCCCCGTATAGAAGCCACTTTCTTTGAACACCCTTTAAACCCTTCAACGGCGGCAAGTTGTAAAGGGTTTTCTGACGTCGTGGTATTTGTTAATGATAACGTAAATGCAGAAACAATTGACGCACTTAAGCACGCCGACGTAGAGCACATTGCACTTCGCTGTGCAGGCTTTAACAACGTTGACGTTAATGCTGCTACCCGAGCAGGCATTTCGGTAAGCCGTGTACCTGCATACAGCCCTGAAACCGTTGCCGAGCATACCCTTGCCCTTATACTGACATTAAACCGTAAAACCCATAAAGCGTATAATCGCGTGAGAGAGGGTAATTTTAACCTTGCCGGGTTGATAGGGTTTACTTTACATAATAAAACGGTAGGTGTAATCGGCACCGGCAGAATTGGCAAGGCCGTAATACGGATATTGTTAGGCTTTGGCTGTCGCGTGCTTTGTTTTGACCCTATAGAAGACGTAAGCGTAAAGAAAATGGGAGCGCATTATGTCTCTCTTGACGAACTATTCGCAATGAGCGCGATAGTTACACTTCATTGCCCACTTAATGAACATAGTCATCACATCATCAACGAAAGTAGCCTTGCCCAAATGCCCGACGGTGTCATGCTTATTAACACGTCCCGAGGGGGTTTAGTCGATAACGATGCGATAATAAAGGGCCTAAAATCAAGAAAAATTGGATATTTAGGGCTAGATGTATACGAACGTGAATCTGAACTCTTCTTTGTCGATCATTCCCAAGAAATCATTCAAGATGACGTATTTCAACGGTTAACCACTTTTCCTAATGTGTTGATAACAGGCCACCAGGGCTTCTTCACCGAAGAAGCCCTAGAAGAAATTGCCAATACCACTATCGACAACATACTAAGCGGTAGCAATAGACTTTAACCTTTTTCTAAAATAAGGTGGAAGTATTTACCTAACCACAGGTAGGGTGGCATTTTATGGTATTGCCGTTCAAGCGCTAATAATTCATCAAACTTACTATTTTGATGACTGATATCCCGCATATAGTCGTGAAAACAGCGGATCCCTGCTTTGTCTAACACCTTAAACCCCAAAGATTCACAATAGTCTACAACTCGCATTGCACCAAGCGGTTGTTTTGGGTTTAGCCTCACCTGCTTTTTCGCTTTCATGCCCTTAGCAATGTAATCGAAATTACCGTAAATCGCATTTGCAAATAGGTTTGCGTCTTGATTAAAAAAACTCAGGCTAAGGCGTGCGCCACGTTTCATATTCTTATGAATAAAGTCGATAGCATCGAAGGGGGCATCTAACCACTCTAATACCGCATGGCAAACCACTAAATCATAGGCTGCTAAATCATCTATTTCCTGCAGGTACTGATGTCGAATTCGTATATTATCGCTGGCGTTGAGCAAAGGCGCTGCTTTCGAAAGAACATCACTTGATGCATCGGTAAGGACAACGTCATGACCCATTGCAGCAATATGCGCAGTCATCACGCCCGTTCCTCCACCAATTTCAATGGCTTTTAACGGCCGGGCTAAATATGGCGCAAGTACATCACACAACAAAGTATGCCTAAGCCTGCCCTTCGTTGTACCATAAATGTTGTTTGCGAACTTTTCTGCGATGCCATCAAATATATGGTCGTTCTTCATATCGTGCAATTACAGCTAAGCTGGGTTATCAATATCGATAAATTCAACCGTTACGTCGAAGTGTTCAGCAATATGCTCTCCAAGAGATTTAACACCGTAGCGCTCGGTAGCGTGATGGCCTGCTGCTAAAAAGGTTATTCCCATTTCTCGGGCTGTATGGACCGTTTGTTCCGATACTTCTCCGGTAATAAAAGCATCGACACCACGTTCAACAGCTTGTTCAATAAAACCCTGACCACCGCCGGTACACCATGCCAGTGTTGTAATGGGTTTCGACGTTGGACCTTCTAATAGCACATCTCTTTTTAGTATTTGCTGAAGCGTAGATTGCAACGTTACACCGTCGGTTTCATCTTCTAACGTGCCCTGCATCACTACGCCAATCGGTTTAACATGGCTAACTGCATGAATATCTTGAATACCTAACAAAGACGCCAGCTGGCGATTATTGCCAAATTCAGGATGAACATCCAAAGGAAGGTGGTAAGCATATAAGTTGATGTTGTTAGTGAGCAAAGCGGACAATCGGCGTTTTTTCATACCCGTGATGGTCTGCGACTCACCTTTCCAAAAATAACCGTGGTGAACGATAATGGCATCTGCGTCAGCGTCTATCGCGGCGTCAACAAGCGCTTGAGATGCGGTAACACCAGTAACAATTTTTTTAATTTTACCTGTGCCCTCTACCTGTAAGCCATTTGGACAGTAGTCACTGATTTCATTCGCCCTTAGAACGCCATCGAGATAGTTTTTCAGCTCAAGGTTATTAATAGACACGGGTCCTCCGGTGGAAAGTTAGACAAATAGGTTAAAAAACGCTATAAAATGTAGCGAACGTTTATGAAATTACCTGCTATTTAACTGAAATAAGCGCGAGATACTGGTTGTCAAATAGGCGCTGCATATGTGCACTGCGCCTTTAGGCTTTCCGCTGTAAACGTTGCCTTTACGTTTAACGCATTTCTGGTGTTCAGGTAAGTCATTATTCGTTCGTCATCTTAACAAAATAAAGAGCAAAAAAGCATGGCAAACTTAGACAAAGACACGGTAATCGCTGCATTTTCTGACGCTTATAAAAAAGCCCACGGCAAAGCACCTAACATAGAAGCTAAAAGTGGTTGGTACAGTGTTGATGGTGGTAAAAATGTACGTTTAGCACAGCTTCAGGAAATGGTAGATTCGATGTCGTCACAAACAACGACGAAGAAAGAAGCCAAAGCCTCGTCTACACCGAGTAAGAAAAAAGCATCTGGTCCAGCAAAGTCAGGTTTTTCTGTGAAAGATTTTTGGGCAGAAAAGCTTAATGCAGAAGTACCAGGAGCCACTTTACCTCGTTAAAAATTACGTTTTACGGGGTGTATTGGTTTTACACCTACAGGCAGATACAAACTGTAGGTGTAATCTTGGCTTTTTCGCAAAAAAACCGTTATATATCGATTACCTGCCTGTTAAGCCCTGAGCAACAAACGGAACAAGGTGGTTTATCACCTCTTCGATATTGACGTGCTTGTGAAAATCCGACTCGGCTATCTCTGTCAATGCCTGACTTGATGCCATTGAAAATACAAAGCTCCCCATTGCAAAATGAAGACGCCAGAATAACTCCTCTTCAGGCAAGTCTGGCAAACACTGCCTAATGGCATTCACAAGTGTTCTAATACAATCACCATAATCAGTCATTATAAACTTACGCAAATGGCCTTGGGTTTCGTTATACCCGCGGCCAAGTAGTTTTACAAAGGTTGCGGTGCCCTGAGGCGACAATTCGTTTAAGTCTAACATTGGGGGAATGAGTGAATACAGCAGCTGCTCTACCCCTTTTGCCCCCTTACTAGGCTGAATTTCAGCTAAGCACGACTGTACTTGCGGCATTAGATGGTCAAAGTAGCGCTTAAATACCGCCTGAATAAGGTTTTTCTTACTGCCAAAGTGATAGTTAACCGACGCTAAATTGACGCCGGCTCTTGCAGTAATATCTCGCATGGAAGTTTGTGTAAACCCGCTTTGAGAAAACAGAAACTCTGCCGCATCTACAATATCGCTTTTAGTATGCCGTGCCATATTCTTTTTATTATCTTTATGTAGGTTAATTAATTACGTTACGTCTGCACCCCAAAAGCCGTAAAAAAACAGCATAGTGCCCGCCCTTAAAGCGCAGACGTACCGCTTGCGTTAAAACCAGTGACGCGCTTTGCTCATTGATTTCATAAATACCCTTTCAACAACGCTTGCTGCTGACATACCTAGCTTTTCAGCGACGTTCTTCTTCACTGAATATTTAACGCTAAATATTTCCCGTGCTGGATAATGAGAGAGAATATAATCATCTGATGTGGTTATCTCGTCGACCAAACCTAGCGTCTTAGCTTTGATACCAGGCCAGTACTCACCTGTAGCGACTTTGTCAATGTTCATATCAGGGCGTTGACTTTGAACAAAGTCTTTAAAAAGAACATGAATTTCTTCAATTTCTTCTTTAAATTTGGCACGACCTTCGTCGTTATTTTCACCAAAGATCGTCAGCGTTCGTTTAAATTCACCGGCGGTGTGTTGCTCAAACTCAATGTCATTCTTCTTGAGCAATTTATTGAAGTTAGGAAGCTGCGCCAAAACGCCAATACTGCCAATATAAGCAAACTGAGAAGCAAGTAATTTATCAGCAACACACGCCATCATATAGCCGCCACTCGCCGCTACTTTATCCACAGCGATAGTTAACTTAAGGCCTTTTTCTTTAATACGCTGAAGCTGTGATGCTGCAAGTCCGTACCCGTGTACCACACCGCCGCCACTTTCAAGGCGAACTAACACTTCGTCCTCTTTATTGGCAACACAAAGAATAGCGGTAACTTCTTCACGTAAATGTTCAACTTCGTTTGCGTCCATCGAGCCTTTAAAGTCGAGGACGTATAAGCGGGACTTGTTCGCGTCTTCGCCCTTTTCTTTATTTTTTGCCTTAGCTTCTTTCTTTTGTTCCTTTGCCAGTTTTTTAAGCGCGTTCTTATCTAAAAGTACCTGCTTTGCATAATTCGTTATGTCTTTTAACTGTTCAGAAATAGACACGATTTCAAGTTGGCCTTTCCCCTGCTTCTGCTTACTTGCCACACCGACAATGGTTGATACAACCACGATAAAAGCAACGACGAGTGTTACTGCTTTGGCAACAAACAAACCGTATTCGTACAAAAACTCCAAACTCTACTCCTAGTAAAATAAACGGGTAAGCAACGTTATCTACCCAACACGTAAATAGCGACTTTACCAATAAATGGCAAAGTCGCTGTTTTCATTGCGCTATAATACCAGTCTCACCTTAGTCTGACGATAGTGTAACGTGCTCAATCTTATTGGCCTCGATCTCTTCTTCCGTAAAATAGATATCTCGTAGCGTTGGTTGCGTTGAGTAGAGGCGAGTTTGATCTAAGAAGTGATCACTGCCATATTTTCGAGACTGAGAATACGTCAAAATACCACGGCCTTTCGGGCCTTCATCGGTAAAATTGATTACCATAGCCCAGCTCGTGCCGTAGTTAATGTGATAACCCTCGGCTTGGGCACTCATTGCCGTATTGTTGTTTATTGTCTCGTAGGAATGTCTAGGCAACAGCGTTCCATTTCTATTGCTACTAACATCGAATACGTTAAAGCCGCCTTCAATGTTGTGTGCGCCAGCCCACGGCAGTTTTACACCCGAAGCCGTTCCATCAGGAAGACTACGTTCAACAAACTGCACATCGCCAAGTGGCGCATCAAAAGCAATACCTGCTTCTTCAATTACCTGCGTTGCACGCGCTAATTGCTGAAGCGTTACATCATTTTGCATTAAGCCTGAAGGTGTGGTTACTGGCATTTCCAATGAGAACGGTGTTTCCCACTGTGGCGCTTGGTTAAATTGGAACGCAAACTCTCTAAAGACGTGAGCGCCGGTACTGGTAAGATTCATGGTTCCATCCCAGTCTTCTAGTGCAGCACAAGATACAGAGATATCCACTGCCGTACCGTCTACATTCACAGGCGTATCGCCCTGATTCGCACACGCCTCTAATAAAGAAGGTAAAATATTTTCAGCCAAGTAGCTTCGGTTGTTAAACAATAAACCTTCTACTTCTTGTGGCGTAAAGGTACCGTCACTCCCCGCTTCATTTTCAATAAACTGCTGCCCCATTCGTGAACGCAGGCTTTGCTGATTGTCGACATTACCAAAAAGCGGATTACTCACAACAATAGGTGAATTCAAATTTGTCAGCCAGTAACTGTCATTTGAATTTTGAACTGAATCTGTTCCTTCGTACTTAGGCGCTTCTTCATAAGGTACAGGCCCCTCGAAGTCGAACTGAGAAATATTTCCGGGTAAGACCGTAAAACCCGCAGCAGCCTTCGTCTGAATAAGCAACGGGTTAGTGGTGAGTTGTTCAATAGCCGTTTCTGTTAAATTCGGCACCGTCGAATCATCGACATAAAATACCTGGCCGTCGCTGGAAGCCGCCATCGTATTGTTAAATATTACCCCGTCATAGTCTTTAAAGGCTTGTTTGAACTCGTCCATTGACGTGGCCATGTTCATGGCTAGCCAGTGGTCGACAATATCAAAGTTAGGCAAGTTAGCGTCTTTTATTGCAAACGCGTTGGTGTCGCTCCAATCAAAATTACCTGGCACCTCTATCATAGGGCCATAATTCGTATAATAAGCCGTTTTTTCTAGCGTTATTGTTTGTCCACCGCCCACAGCCACGTCGATTTGCATTGGCTTTTCGTAGATAGTACGTCGGTTACCATCGACAACATGGGTTAGCCCTGCTTCGTCGTTTTCATCTAGCGTTAGTTGATAAACCACAAAATGTTCTGCCGTGGAAAAGGTATGTGTCCACGCGACGTTTTCATTAAAACCAATGTTCACTGCCCCAGGTAACCCCATTAATGAGCCCCCCGTTACGTTTAAATGACCGGGAACTTGCGCATGAAAGTTCCAAAAACGTAGGTTGCCAGTATGTGGGAAGTGTGGATTACCCAATACCATGCCTTTGCCATTCGTTGTTTTATCACTGCCTAAACCCCACCCATTTGAGCCCATTTCCTGCGGATTGCGATCGGGCACCTTAACGGTAGGGGCGATCTTAATGGACGCCGTAGACTCAGTTGAAGATGCAGCTGGGGTTGGTAAGTAACTTTCCCCTTCAGGCGCTGCGATAAACATTGGGCCTAAAAAGTTAGCGGCACCAGGTAGCAGCGCTACGCCTAATGAATAGGTTAATAGGTCTACACTGTCGATTTCAGTAACCCAAGGCTGACCTGCACAGCTTTGATCTTGCTCATCTACGGGCGTTTCGTTTAAGTACCGATTGTACCCAGCAGTATAGCCCTGAAACATAGCTCGTGAGTTTGCAGATAACCGGGGGAGGTTTTCCTCTGCTAGCTCTCTTATACCTAAAGTTATAAAACCAAAATCATTAATGAGATGCTCTGAGTCTCCGCTGCCTGGTACTGCATCCGGTCCGAAATACTTAGCGCGCTCTGAATTATATTTAAGAATTTGATCGGCCAGTACGCATAAATTGTCACGCGCAAAAGCATAGCCAACACCGTAGGCCATGCTCTCTAAATTATCGGCCGTAACATGAGGCACACCGTACTTAGTCCAGGTTACGTCTGCCGATAACGTTCCGTCAGGTGAGAAAGCGGGAATAGGCTCAGGTGCTGGCGCTGGTGAAGTTGGGGGCGTTGGTGCCGGCTGTTGTATGTTTGAAAAATCGTTGTCGTTATCTCCGCAAGCACTTAGAAGCGCTGTGAGAGAAAGTGCAATAAGCGTCCGTTTACTAGTAAACGTGGTTTTATTAATCATCGCATGTTTTCCCTAATGATGAATGAATAGGCCCTTTTCTATGCTGCTCACACGTTTTTTAGAGAGTGTGTTACGCAGAGAGATCTATACTGATCTGACCTCTGTTAACACTACATTAACAACCCGCAACTTTCAAACAACATTATAATTTATATACAAAAAAGCCGGTTTAAAGAAACACTTTAAACCGGCTATAACATTGTTTAATGGTGTTGTTTTAACTACACCTTGTTACCAAAGTAACGTGCACTTTTAGTTTGCAACCACACTTTCATCAGAGATAGGTAACGCTAACGCATCTGAAGCTATGTAGCCAGCCACTTCTTTTTGCATTTCGGTAGTAACCGCTGCGCTCGCCGCTGGGCTTAAGCTAGATGCGTGAGCCCCACTATTGAACAATACCAAGCCACTAATTGGGTCAGTACCTGGCCCTTGAGTCGTTGTTACCTGCTCTAGGCCAATAGTAGCAGCTAGCGGTAACTGGCCCGACAGTGGTAAGGCTGTAGACACTGGAATTACTTGGTCAGGCAAGTTCTCTTCGCTGCCATCACCTACTACCGTCATCATGTGAACAGGCGTATTACTACCAAGCGTTTGTGCATAGTTGGTTGGGTCACCCGCATCCATGACGGTTTGAGCAGCAAAAGCAAACTCAGCAAATACCGCATTTACTTCAGCAGCCTGTTCTTCTGTTAACGCCTCTTCAAAGATAGCCACTGCCGCTGCAAGTTGTTCTTCGTTTACGTCAGTTGTTTCATACAACTGCTGTAATAGAGCAACAAAATCTTCTGATGCCTGTGAAAGCAGTAACCCTTTGATCAGGGGGCCAAAAGCAGCAGACTCTAGTAAGAATTGTGCTACGCCGCCTCCCGGCGATTCAAGAGACGCTTCTCTAACAGCAAACATACCATCAAGTGCTGCTAAATCACCGCCCATTGATGTATTTGCAACCGCAGCAAAATTACCGCCAGTAATGGCCCCTAAAGAAACACCCATGATTGAAACACGACCCATATCGAACTTAACGTTTTGTGTTGTTGTATTATCAATCACTGCGTTTAAGCCTAAACGTAAGCCAAGAAGATCAGACACACTTTGGCGCAAGTTATCCCGCGCCGTAGGCAGGCTTGCTAGGTTCATATAGTGCGTGGCGCTTACGCTTGTAGCGTTAAGGTCGTCAGTACCATCGCCATCTAAATCAAAGCCACGGCTACCGTGTAGCGGTTGGTCAATGGCTACAGACGCAATACCTGCCAGCGACAGCGTACCCGTAATGGCAAGCATATCTTCTTTTTGACTAGTAATGCCATGCGCTAAAATAACGACCGGCCATCCTGCTTCTGGCATACTAATTGGGAAACCTAGTGCACCAGCAATGGCTGGATCAGGAATCGTTACCTGCACGTCTAGCGTCTCCGTTCCCATGTTACCGCCGGTAGGCTGTGGATATGGATTGAACTTCGTAATGTTTCTAGCGCTATCTAGCATTTCACCATTAATGCGAACGTCAGCAAGGCCAAGAGAAGAACACATTTCTGCATTTGGACCTGGCTCAGCATTAGCAAGCAATTCTTGCGGTGCGCCTGCTAGCACAATGCCGCTATCACACGCTGCTTTCCAGAAGTCATTTACTGGTGCTAATGGGTTTTCAGCACTCGGAACACCTAGGAAATAAGGCAGTGCAATATTACCCTCGTAGCGCTGTGCCGCACAGAATGGCCCTGCTTGCGCCAAGATACCCGTAGATACGCCAACAGCAAAGTCGTTTAGTGCGCCCCACTGCGCAGACAATTGGCCAGAAACTGTACCAGCCAGACCTGCACACGTTTCCAACGCGCTAAAGTCAGTTGCATCAATGGCTGCCTGTACTTGCTCAGACAACCCCTGTTTGCCCTGCTCTACCGCACCTGCAACAACCGTAGAGTTTACAAGCCCTAGTGCTTCCATTGCATTTGGCGCTACTGCTGCATCACCAACTGTAATCGCCGGTAGTGCTGAAGGCGCAGAAGGATCGCCGCCTGCTGCAAGTTGAGCAAATCCACTAATCATGACTTTTTTAATCGTATCTAGCGAATTAGCAACAGATTGGGTGGTAAAAGCAGACACATAAGTAATATCTTCACGGGCAAAGCCGGCACCTAGAAGAGGGTTAACTAAAGAATTAACTAAACCTTGTAATTGAAGCTGTGCATCACTTGATAAAGGGTTGGCATTAATATCTTGCCTTACCAAGTCCCACGTAGTCGAGCCCTGTACTGATTTGCCAGAAGAATCTTTTAAATCAGTGGTCATAACCAGCATGTAACCCTGAGCAGGTTTAAGTGGTTTTAAAGGAACAAAAGTAATCGTGTTGCTATCGGCAAGGCTTAATACATAATCAACACCGAAAGTAAGTTGATCACCAAGTTTACAGCCCGCGGATGGCGTGGTGATTTGCGCGCAATCTGGGTCACTTTGGTCAAGACCTAGCGTTGCTTCATACAACAATACGCCAGATGCTAGCGTGCTTTCGTCTAACGAAGCACCCGGCGGTGTTACAACGTTGATAACGAACGGGTGCTGAGTAGACCACCCATCTAACACGTTAAGCGCATTTTGCGGGTCAGCAAAGTCTGTGGGGTCAGCCACTGGGATATTTAGTGTGTAATCGAAGAAACCGTCATCGCCCGGAAGCATAAGAAGGTCGTTTGGAATGTTGAGGTTCCCTGCTGCTGGGTCAAAAAGGATCCGCGAAAATGGGGTTTGGACTTCTGTTTCGGCCTGAATGTCGGAAAGGGTTTCATCGGAGCCACCACAGCCTGCTAGACCCAGCGCAAGGGCCACACTGGAACTTAATACGAGTTTTCTCATCTCTACTCCCTACAAGCATTGTTGTTATTCTGCGTCTAAAACTCAACTCTTATAAAAGTAGCCTGCACTATCCTGTCTTTACAGGTGTAGTTAATAGTTTTAAACATGTTAGACCAGTTGTATCTTCCTCAATCTTATTGACTTTGTTGCAACTTTGCAAAGTTTTGTTAACTATTAATGTTAACTTTTTTTACGTTTGAAGAGTTTTTTCATTCAATGTTTTACTTGTGAGTCAGGCTGAGTATGATCTGGGGACTTAAAAAGCGAAGCGTTACTGACCTTTAAAACTTATTAAAGGGCAACAAGCTTCGACTTTCGCGAATGAAAAATTAACCTTTTAAAGGAATACGATGAACGATTACAACGCACCAGTAGATTTGTTACGCGACAAAGTGATTCTTGTCACCGGTGCCGGCGATGGGATTGGTGCACAAGCCGCGAAAACTTATGCTGCTCATGGCGCTATTTGTATTTTATTAGGCCGTACTGTATCAAAACTTGAAGCCGTCTATGACGACATTGTTGAAGCTGGTGGCCAAGAGCCTGCGATTGTCCCCTTAGACATTAAAGGTGCTACCCCCTCTCACTATCAGCAGATGACCCAGACGATTATTGACCAGTTCGGCCGTCTAGATGGGGTGCTACACAATGCAAGCATTCTTGGGCATTTAAGCGCATTTAAAGATATCGACGCCGAAGAGTGGCAAGACGTGATGCAAGTTAACGTAAATGGTATGGTGTACATGACTCAAGCGCTCATTCCGGCGTTAGAGAAAGCCGAGAATGCATCAGTGATTTTTACCACATCGAGTGTAGGCCGAAAAGGCCGTGCGTTTTGGGGAACCTATGCGGTTTCTAAGTTTGCGACAGAAGGCGTTATGCAAACCCTCGCCGATGAGTACCAGAACAAAACACTAAGGTTTAATTGTATCAACCCTGGTGGTACTCGCACGCAAATGCGCGCTCAAGCGTTTCCGGCAGAAAATCCAGATACATTAAAAACGCCTGAAGATATTATGCCTATGTATCTTTACTTAATGGGGAATGACAGCATCGAAGTTAACGGGCAGTCACTCGATTGTCAGCCAAAAAAATAGCGCGTATACACGATATCTATTAAATTAAAAACGAGCGCTACCAATATAAAAATAAAAACCGCTTAAGCTAGCTTAAGCGGTTTTTTTTAACAATGAAGCCGATACATGTGGCGTATATAACTAGATTATTCGCCTATTTTAGCCCATGTGTCTCTTAGGCCGACAGTGCGATTAAACACCGGTTTTGCATCAGTACTGTCTTTGTCTACACAAAAGTAGCCCGTGCGTTCGAATTGCCATGCACCAACTTCTGGCACATGTCCAATTAAGCCAGCTTCTGCCCAGCCCTGCTTAACTTCGAGAGATTCAGGGTTAATTGCGTCGGTAAAGTTCTCTTCTGCCGCTGGGTTTGGCACATTAAATAAGCGGTCATAAAGTCTAAATTCTGCCGCTTGTGCGGTTGCCGCATCTACCCAGTGAATAACGCCTTTGACCTTGCGGCCATCGGCTGGATCTTTACCTAATGTATCAGGGTCGTAAGTACAATATACTGTGGTAACGTTCCCTTCTTCGTCTTTCTCGACCCGATTAGCTTTAACCACGTAGGCGTTGCGTAGTCGTACTTCTTTTTCTAACACTAAGCGTTTGAATTTCTTGTTAGCCGACTCACGGAAATCTTCCGCTTCAATGTAAACCTCACGACTAAAGCCAATGTTACGCGTACCCATACTTTCATCGTTAGGGTGATTTGGCGCAACGAGTGTTTCGGTCTTCCCTTCTTCGTAGTTTTCGATAACGAGCTTTATTGGGTCAAGTACCGCCATAGCACGTGGCGCATTAGCGTTTAAGTCATCGCGAATGCAGGCTTCTAGCATGGACATCTCAACCATATTGTCCATTTTAGTTACGCCAATTCGTTTACAAAACTCAACAATAGAACCCGGTGTGTAACCACGACGACGCAAGCCCGCAATTGTAGGCATGCGCGGGTCATCCCAACCACTTACGTGGTTTTCTTCTACCAGTTGAATAAGACGACGTTTACTTAATACCGTGTACTCCAAGTTCAAACGAGAAAATTCGTATTGACGGGGCGTACAGTCGATAGAAATATTTTCAATTACCCAGTCGTAAAGACGACGGTTATCTTGAAACTCTAGTGTACACAAAGAGTGTGTTATACCCTCAATGGCGTCAGAGATACAGTGGGTAAAATCGTACATCGGATAGACACACCACTTATCACCTGTTTGGTGGTGATGAGCGTGTTTAACCCGATAGATTACAGGGTCGCGCATACACATAAATGGCGATGTCATGTCTATTTTAGCGCGTAAACTACACTCGCCCTCTTTGTAGTCGCCTGCTGTCATTTTGGCGAACTCTTTAAGGTTTGTTTCCACGTCTGTATCGCGATAAGGACTATTTTGGCCTGGCTCTTTCAACGTACCACGCATTTCACGCATAACGTCTTGCGCAGAAAAGTCTACATAGGCTAAGCCTTTTTCAATAAGTTCAACCGCATAAGCGTGAAGTTGATCGAAATAGTTTGATGAATAGCGCGCCTCGCCATCCCACGTAAACCCAAGCCAGGTTACGTCTTCTTTGATTGAGTTAACGAAAGTAATGTCTTCTTTCGCTGGATTAGTGTCGTCAAAGCGAAGGTTACAAGACCCGGTGTAGTCTTCTGCAATACCGAAGTTTAGGCAGATAGACTTAGCATGGCCTATGTGAAGAAACCCGTTTGGTTCCGGCGGGAATCGAGTTTTAATAGCGTCATGCAGACCATTAGACAGGTCTTTATCAATAATCTGACGGATAAAATTGGTCGGACGGTGTTCAGTCTCGGCCATTCGCAGGTTCCCCTTATGCACGTATAATTTCAAAATCTATTTGAGTATAACACTGTCACAATTGGTTCAACCATGTTTTATTCAAAGAAGCATAACAAGTGGTTGAATTAGCAGCGATCCAGCAAACCTAAGAGCAAATGTATGCACCGCGTTGATAAGCCACACAGGTACAATACGCCTTTGCTTGCCATTGCGTTACGATTCCCGCTTTCGGCATTCAAAAAGCGCGCGTAAAAAGAAAAATATGGTAATCTACGTGCAGCGACAACAAAGTCGTAGCAGCAAATCATGGTATTTATGAAAGAAAAAGCAACCTCTTTTGACATTGCCCATCTGGCAGGGGTTTCACAGTCAACCGTTTCTCGGGCACTTAATAATAGCCCGTTGGTTAATCAAGAAACTCGTGACCGCGTTCAGCGTATTGCTAGGGAACTCAATTACAAAGTTGATAAGAACGCAAGTAACTTGAGAAAGCAAAAGAGCAGCACAATTGCCTTACTCTTGTTTGAAGACCCAACGTCTGATGACTCAATGATCAACCCGTTTTTTCTGGCAATGCTAGGCAGTATTACTCGAGCCTGCGCTCAGGCTAACTATGACCTCCTCGTGTCTTTTCAAAACTTAGAAGATGACTGGCACGCAGAATACGAAGATTCTAATAAAGCTGACGGCATTATTTTGTTGGGTTATGGTGACTACACCGACTACCAAAACAAAGTTGCACAGCTTGAATCTCAAGGTACGCACTTTGTTCGCTGGGGTGCACCTGATGAAGCCCACCCGGGCGTTAGCATTGGGTGTGACAACTACCAAGGTGGTCAAAGCATTACTGAACACCTGATTGCATTAGGTAAACGCTCGTTTGCTTTTATTGGTGACAATGGTGAACATGCCCCCGAGTTCAAAGCGCGCTATAACGGATATTTTGAAACCCTTATGGCTCATGGCCTGGATAAAAGTAGTGTGCAAGAAAACGCGAATTCAACAGAAGATGCAGGCTCAGAAGCCATAAAATCGCTACTTCAAAACAAAGCGCTGCCTCAAGCTATTGTTTGTGCATCTGACCTTATCGCTATGGGCGTGCTTAGGGCGCTTAGGCAAGCTAAAGTCAATGTACCCGACGATGTAGCCGTGGTGGGGTATGATAATATTGCGGTGTCAGCATACACCACGCCTTCGCTAACCACGGTTCAGCAAAATACGAAGCTTGCCGGCGAATTACTTGTTAATACACTGCTTAAAGCTATTAATAATGAAGAGGTAGAAGATTACTTAATGCCTGCTGATATTATTATTCGCCAATCTTGTGGTAGCGATTAGCGCAGTTGAGTTGACCGTTAGTTATCGTTATTGAATAGTGACGTAGCGAATATAAAAAGCCCCGAAAAATGTCTATCGGGGCTTTTTTGTATCAGTAATCAGGTGAGTATCACCTGAATGTTCGTTAAAGCATGGGCGTCACGTGATAACATCAAGGTAATAAAAAATAACAGACCTTTACTGACGCGATAGCTGATACTTAATTTGAGCAAGCAGTGCCTCGTTCTCAACCTTCCCTTCGCGCAGCCACACCTGCACCCCGTTTGGTTCAACAGTAGCGCTTAATTTCCCGCCTTCAGCAATGGTTAATTCGCGCCCCGTTAACTGCTCAACCCAGTTACCCGACTGGATGAATTGATTAACATTAAACGTCTGTGCACTATCGCCTTTATTAAGCAGAACCAGAGCAGTTTGCTGGCTTTCTGCCGTATTAATCACTCGGTAAAACGCTGCCGTGTGCCCGCTAAGCGCTACATTTACCTGAATACCACGTTGTAAAGCAGGCGTATTTTTACGAACGTTTGCGATGTCGGTTAAGGCTTGTTGAATAGGATGATTAACCGCTGCATCTAACCTTTCTTGCCCTACGTAATTACGGTTCCCTGCATGTTCTGCAGTGCCGCGCATAAACCCGATTTCAGAACCCATGTATACCACAGGTATTCCCCTTACCGTGAATAACCAGTTGTGTGCGTTAATAAAACCATTGTCCGTCGCGTTGATACGCGCCATATCATGGTTGTCGTAAAACGTCGTTAAATCGTACGGGTTATGGTAAGGTCCATGCGTAAGATGTAACGCATTTTCTAAATCAGCAAAATCGCTTTCCAGTGGCTTTTCAAATACGCTGACCATGGCTTTTTGCATCGGAAAATCAAGAACGCTTACCCCACCATTTTTTGGCAGTGTATGCTGAGCAATATTATTGGCCTCGTAATCAAACGCTTCACCAAACATGAAGAAGTCTGGGTAACGCTCTCTAATTCTATCGGAAGCTTCTCGCCAAAAAGCGTGGGGAACGTGTCTAATCGTATCAATTCTAAAGCCATCGGCGCCCTGTGAAATCCAATATAGATAACTATTTATGAGATAATCACGAACTTCAGGGTTCTCATCATCAAGGTTCGACAGCTTTACCAAATCAGGATAGTCATGAAAAAAACGGTGAAGCGGGTTGTTTTCTGGGTCTAATTCTTGAGGGGGTAAATTTTGATGATCAGCAACCAAGTTGTCATCTTTATCATAAATTTCACCGTACCCAGGTAAGTCTTCCTCCATCGTAAAGCTTGGTGTACCGTGATTTGCCACGATATCAAACACCGATTTTAACCCGCTAGCCTTCATTTTAGCGGTGTAATCCCTCACGCTTAAATCATCACTAACAAGGTGCTCGTCGGCTTTGTAGAAATTTGTTGCCCAATAACCGTGATACCCTGTTTTGCCACCGTCTTTAAAGGCGCCACCATAGGTAATAGGTTCATCGCCATTGAAGGCGTAATCAGGGTTATCGTGAACAGGCGTCATCCACACTGCAGTGAAACCCATATCCTTGATGTAATCAGCATTGTTTAAAATGCCTTTTAGATCTCCGCCCATGTAGCCCACGTACGCTTTTTTACCCTCAGGGCCTTCAAGCGGAAGTTGCCAAGTGGGGTATTCCCCACCTTGTGTCTCATGGTTATTTGAAGGGTCGCCATCAACAAATCGGTCGGTAACAACAAAGTACACCGCTTCACTGGCAAACGGCGTGTCCGTGCCGACAATACGGTCAGCGGCAACCTTTGACTTTACTTCATTATTTACAGTGCTTGCGCACGCTGAGCAAAGTACACCTGCTACAGTCAACGCGATAGCTGTCCGATTAAATTTCATATTACGCTCCCTTTGCTGCTTCAAGGTCTTGCTTATCGGCTTCTTTTACAAAAAATACTGAGGCAGCTCCAATCAACATAGACACACCCGCTACAACAATGATGTATTTAGCATCGTTATCGAAGACGCTACTTAAAATCCATCCAGCTGTTAAACCCGAGACAATCTGTGGCGCTGCAACGGTAAAATTAAATATTCCCATGTAAACGCCCGTTTTATTTGCAGGTAGTGCACCCGCAAGCATAGCGTATGGCATCGCTAAAATGGCCGCCCACGCGATACCTACACCTATCATCGGAATAAGTAACTTAACAGCGCCAAGCGGCACCGTTACTTCGGTGATAAGTAGGTTAACGTTTACCATGTTTAAGTCTTGGAAAAGCAGGAAACTTACATAGCTGATACCGCCTAATGCGAGGGAACCGGCATAAACGGTTTTACGACCGAATTTATCTGCAAGCTTTGCAAGAAAAATAGAAAATATGGCGGCAAACACAGAATAGGCAGCAAACAAGATCCCCACCCAATCACCTGCGGCACCTTTAGCCATAACTATCGCTTCCGGCACAACTGGCGCTGCTGCGATAAAAGTAGGGTCAAACCATTGCTTATCTACGTTCCATATATGTTGCGTAATGGCTGGCGTGGTGTAAACCCACATAATAAACAGTGCAAACCAAGAGAAAAACTGCACTACAGCTAATTGCCTCATGGTCGTTGGCATGTCTTTTACCAGTGTAAAAAACTCAGCCAGACGCTGCCCTAGCGGCGCCTTTTTCCCTTCAGTTGTTACAGAAGCTGTCTCGCTAAGGCCTTTGTAACGATTGTAGTCTTCGGGTGCATATTCTTTAGTGCGGATCACGGTCCAAATGACAGTACCTAACAACACTGTTGCGCCAATATAAAACGCCCAAATGACGGAAGGAGCAACCTGCCCCATTTGTGCCGTATTTTCAAGACCAATGACGTTCGTTAGGACAAAAGGAAGAATAGAGCCGATAACAGCGCCAATATTGATAAGTAGCGATTGGATAGAGTACCCAACATTGCGTTGCGACGGCGGTACCATGTCAGAAACTAACGAGCGAAATGGCTGGAAGCACACGTTAAACGATGCGTCCATTAGTGCCACCATCAATGCCCCCATTAGCATGGGCGCAAGAAACGCCACAAATAGCGGGGCGTTTGGTAACAGAATCATTCCCAATACTGCTGCAATAGCGCCTGCTAGAATAAATGGGCGGCGTCTGCCTAGACGGTTCCAGGTTCTATCTGAAGCTGAACCAACGATGGGCTGTACAATAAGCCCCATAATGGGCGCTACAAGCCAGAAAAGAGAGAGTGAGTGTAAATCGGCCCCTAAGTCTGACAAGATGCGACTAACATTTGCGTTTTGCAGTGCAAAACCAAATTGAACACCGAGAAAGCCAAAACTGACGTTCCATATTTGCCAAAAAGAAAGGCGTGGTTGAGTTGCTTGCATACTTTACTCTATTTATTGTTTTATTTTAATGGATACCGTTAACGCACAATGAAAACATTAGCTGACATAGCAGACAGGCTTATGGTATCTGTTGACTTGAACGTTTTACCGTCACTTATTCTTGTTATCGAATCGTTGGTCTTAAGCATTTCTGTGTAGGTCGATAAAGGCAAATCTACCGCTTTCTTGTTAAGAATTACCATGATTTTTTCAACATTGTTTCCGTTATCTGATTGGGCACTGCGCTTAGCCCCTTTTTCAGCCTCTCGAAAATAGGTGTAAACACCGTCAATGGGCGCATAGTGCTTTAACTTGCCTTGAAATAGTTGCGGGTATGTTTGGCGCAGCTGCAATAAGGCTTTAATGCGCTGCTGAGCCCAACGTTCATCGTTATTAAGCCCCTTACCCGTAAAGGCGTTTTTATCACTATCTGAAGGCCACCCGCCAGGGAAATCAGAGCGTATAATACCGTGATCGTCACTGCCTTCGTTACCCATTAGAATTTCCGTTCCGTAAAATACCTGTGGGATCCCTCGGGTTGTAAGCAATAAAGTCATCGCCATATTCCACTTGGCTTTATCGTGTCCAAGTTGCGTATAGATTCTGCTCATATCGTGGTTATCGGGGAAGATAACCAGATTGTTCGGGTCGCCATATAAAAAGTCGGTAGCCAGGGTTTCATAAACCGTAATAAAACCAGAGTTCCAACTTTCATCGCTATTTAATGCTTTAACAACGGCAGCCTGCAATGGAAAATCCATCACGGATGGTAGCGCGCTATCATAGTCATCGTGGCGCTGACTACCCGCTTGCCAATAGGCCGTGATTGCGGGGTTTACAGACCATTCTTCACCCACGATATTAAAGTTAGGGTATTCGTCCATTAAGCGATTTGTCCATTCACTTAAAAACGCTTTATCAGGGTAAGAGTAGGTATCTACACGAATACCACTTAAATCTGCAGTCTCTACCCACCAAATAGCATTTTGGACTAAATAGTTCGCCAAGTGTGGATTGCGTTGATTTAAATCTGGCATCGTAGGCACAAACCACCCATCGCTAAACCCTTTGATATCGCTTTCTATGGCATGAGGGTCGTGCAGAGACTCTCGTTTATGGGTGGTGCCGACGAACTTTCCTTCATTATTGATCCAATCCTTTGATGGCGTATCTTCCATCCACTTATGATTACTACCGATGTGATTAAGCACCATATCCATGATAACGCCAACCCCTTCGGATTTTGCTTTTTCACTGAAATCTATAAAAGCGTCATTAGAACCAAAGCGCGGGTCAATGTTGTAGTAATCTGTGGTTGAATAGCCATGGTAGCTGTACTTGTCCATCGCATTTTCAAGCATAGGCATGGTCCAAATCTGCGTGAAGCCCATGCTTTTAATGTAATCTAAGTTGTCCACGATACCTTGGATATCGCCGCCATGACGGCCACCTTTAAATTGGCGGTCTACCTTATCTTGATAACCGTCAACATTATCATTTGCGGTATTACCATTTGCAAAGCGGTCAGGTGCAATAAGGTAGATAGCGTCTTCTGGTCCAAAGCCTTTTCTTGATGCAGAGCCTTCTTTGCGTTTTTCAAGCGGGTAATGCACCGTACGTTGGCTTCTATCATTGTCAGTCAATGTAAGCATGAGGTCTTGCGCCTGGGCGCCTGAAGTATCAAGCGTTACGAAAAGATAGTTTTCACTATCAAGTGCCTTAACTCGGCTAACTTTTACATTTCCCGTAGCAAGAGAGACGGCGTCATCAGCTACGTCTTCACCGTAAATCATCAACTCGACTTCGGGATTTTGCATACCTGCCCACCAATTAGGTGGGTATACTTCAATTTGACCCTGCTGCAATGCATAAACGGGAACCGCGGCTAGTGAAGTAGCCGAAGTGAGAATTAACGGTAACGCGCGATAGCGGTTTAAACAAATAGAATGGCTTACGCTGTTAAAATTAAACACATGAACACCAATGTTAAAAATACGTTAAGTGCAAGATTATATCGAGATACTACCGTGTACACTTATTCATACCAACGCTCTGCATACGTATTCACCGAAGACCTTTTAAGAATACCTGGTAAAAATACCATGTAAAAAACAATAGCCTTCCACGTTGTACGCCTGCGCTAACTTAATGAAACTTACGGAGCTTGCTTAAAAAGCAAACACCTTGGTTTCCAACGCGTCTAACGTTGTTGTAGCGCGATAGTTCACCTCGCCCTGCTCAAGCGTTAAACCGTCATGAGAAAGTAAAGGTTTAAGCTCAAGCTTGTTGCCCGCGGTTTCTATCGCAGAAGCCGGTACTGTCAGTGAAATAGGGCCTGTAGCGTTATCGCTAAAGTTAGCAATAACAATAAAACCTTGGTCGTTTTTCTCTCTTATGAACGCAAACTGCTGCTCAGAATACGCAGATCCTTCAACGCCTAGGTTCAGGGCATGCAGGCTTTGATAACGCCCAGTAATTGCGCTATTGCTTGTAGCGATGTTCATGACGTCTTTATAAAAGCGATGCAACGCTTTTTCTTTCTCTGTTGACTGCCCTGCATCAAATTTGCCGTTGTTCATAAAACGTTGATGAGCCGGTACGCCTGCATAGTCAAAAATAGTGGTTCGTGTTGGATCGCCAAACCCAGTCTCTTCGCTACCGTCTTCACCAACATCTTGTCCAAAGTAAAGCAAGGTAGGAGCGATACTAATTAGTGCACTTACGGCTAAGGCAGGTTTTCCTTTGTCAGCGTCGCCGGCAAAATCTGGGCTGGCTATGCGCTGTTCATCGTGATTTTCTAAAAAATGCAGCATATGTGGCGCAATATCGCGAATTTCTTCATGGATAGCGACCAAATCACTTACTGCACCACTGCCCTGCATAATCTTTTTCAACGTATCGTAGAAACCTACTTTGTCGTACAAATAATCCATTTTACCTTGCTGGATATAAGCACGGTATTTATCTGGTTGGTAAACTTCAGCCAACAGGAAGGCGTCTGGCGCCTTTTGTTTTATGCTGCTGTTTAAAAATGACCAAAATTCAACGGGTACCATTTCGGCCATATCATAGCGAAACCCGTCTACCCCTTTATCGAGCCAATAATGCGCTATATTTCTAAACTTGTACCAGGAATCCGGTACGTCTTTTCCTTCCCAGAACGCCGCATGTTCCGCAAAAGACTTTTCGCTAAAACCTTCAGGTAGGGTTGGGAAATCATATGTACCGTCGGGCCTTACGCCATAATTAACCTTAACGGTTTCATACCAGTCATTAATATCGGGCTGAGCGGCACGTGCCCCATTACCCGTCCACTTAGCTGGAAACTCATCAAACTTGCCATCGGATAAGGGATGACTGTCACCACCAAGGGGCTTATAGTCGCCGCCATCAGGAACTTCAAACGCTTCGCCAACAACATAATAAAAATTGTTGTCGCGGGCATATTCCACAGAGGTATCATCATGGGCACCAAAGTCGCTGACTCCCTCTGGGGCTGACAGTGATTCATAGTCGCGGGCCACGTGATTAGGCACAATATCGATGATAACTTTCATTCCCGCATCATGCGTTCGGGCAATGAGAGCTTCAAACTCCTCTAAACGCTTGGCCGGATCATCGGCAAGGTCGGGGTTAACATTGTAGTAATCTTTAACCGCATAAGGTGAACCTGCGCGGCCTTTAACCACATCTGGGTCATCATTTGAAATACCAAACGCGGTATAGTCGTTAATAACGGCGTGGTGCGGAATACCTGTATACCAAACATGGCTAGTACCTAGGGCTTTTATCGCTGCCAGCGCTTGGGGCGTAAAATCACTAAACTTTCCAACTCCGTTTTGTTCTATCGAACCCCAGGGGTGGTTAGCGTTATTAGTATTGCCAAATAAGCGAGTAAAAACCTGGTATACAACCGGTTTTCCCTGTGTTTTGTCAGAAGTATTAGGTGCAATCATCTCTGCATTTTGCGTTGAGTTAGCAGTTGTCGAGGTCGCTTCTCCAGCTACTGACTTTTGAGAGGGTGATGGACCTGAGCACGCAGCCAGTCCAATGGAAAGCATAACAAGAGATAATGGTTTGAGACAAAAACGACGTTGAATTCTTGGCATTGTAATCATCATGGTAACTATTAATAATGCCAACAGGATACGCGTTAACCGTTTGTTAAAAAACATGCATACGTATTCAAAACTAAAAAAGCCGCCAGTGTAGGCGGCTTCTGCTGTTAGATATTAAATACTAACTAGGCTGCGTGCGCAACGCGTAGGGGTTGCGGTGTATACTGTACAGTTGGTACCTGTGGAGTATCCATAGCTTGAAGGGCGTTTTGTAGTCTATTGTGAATCTTCATATGAAAACCTTTTAAAGGCTTTGCAATCTCTTCAAGAAGCACGCTAAGCGACAATCGATATGGCATTCGTTTGCCATTAAACTCAATAGCCTCACCCACAGGCTCAAAATGAATACCAAATGCTTTCATACGTCGCGCAAGCTTTGGCTCCATAAGTACATAGGCATGCTCTACATTTAGGTGCTGACATACGCTGGTTGCCATTAAATAAAGCGCGATAGAAAGATAGGGAAAATGTTCTAGGTTAAACGATGTAGTACTTTTCTTTTTAGCTTTTTCTAACTTCTCTGAGGGCAAAATTTTCGAGCGCATCTGGCGTACTCTAAATTCTCTTGGTATCGCTAAACGCGATATTTCACATACGCTTTGCGGTGCTAAATTAGAGGGAAGTAACGTACCGTCTTCAAATGCATCTTTGCATTTCTCTTCTAAGGGAAGTGAAAGACCAGCATTGGTCGGTAAAACTAAACGTATTGTACCTGCGCACTCCCCTGTTGGAAGATGTTTGATGTAGCAGTTTATAGCGCGGTCGTCGAACTTATCTTTTTCAAGAGCAGTAGCATTGGTTTGCTCAAAGTTCATCTCTTCACAATAAACCTTATGCCGTGTTTTATAACTTTCTTGCTTTTCGCTTTCTTCGTTAGCAATCACTAGTTCATAACGGCTAAAGAAGAAATCGGAAATACTTTGCTCAAGCGAAAGTCGTTTTGGAAGCACTTTTGAAAGTTGCGTAGGCAGTTTATTTAATGTGCTTAATACAGCACCGTTAAATGCACGCATTGCATTCACTGTTCTTATCTTCAATGTAAAGTTCCCCTGAATTAATTTGTTATTAGGCTTGTGGGTAACTTCCTGGTCGCAACGACAGCCTTTAGTTAACGTTTAATTTATTTTTGCTTTGTTATTGGTATCTCGGCTTTGTCTGATAAGCGCATCCCCGCTTACATAATCAGACTTCGCTAAGCGGTCATACAGTAATACATTTGCAGTGGCCGCTAAATTCATACACGAATAGGTGGGCACGTACACGACGTGATCGCACCAAGACAAGATGTCTTCACCAATACTTCCATCCTCCGGACCAAGTAAATAAAACGCATTTTCCGGATGCTCAAATGAGGGAAGCGGCGTTGCGCCTTCTACTAACTCCACTGCAACGACAGACGCATGTTGCGGAATAACATCGCGCAGGTTATCTACACCTATCGTTGGAATGGTTTTATGAAACGCTTTAGTGTCTGCATTGAAATCCTTAGCGAAGCGATAGCGCTGGCCTGTGTAAAATACACTCGCTACGCCATAGCAACCCGCCGCTCGTAGAATTGATGCAACATTTACTGGATTTTTAGGGTTCACTAACCCAATTGATATTTTTTGATTTTTTATTTGCACGTTTTTTGTTTTTTTCTTATTTAATTTTGATAGTGCCACGTATGACTTAATGCTTCTAGATCAACGCGTAAAAAGTAACCTTAAGTATAATAAGCGCTCTCTAAAACAGCGCATTTTCAACACTTTAAAGCCTAGATAAGCGCTAATCGCGCTATTTTTACCGATTTTATAAGAAGGCCCCACGTTCTCCCATTTTTCTACTTGTTCTTATGTTTTAAGGCTACAACGAGACGAGAAGCTAATTTTTTAATGTCAGATTACTTCGCGACATTTCTCACGTGTGCATACACATCGTATTGAGCAATTTGCAGACCAAGTTAATGAAAGAATTACACAATGCGTGTAAACTTTACATACCTACACGGTGACAATTATGTAAATAGTCATGAGATCAGAGGCTTAGGGTTTAGTCTTTTCAACGCAATAGCGTTAAAAGTAGGCAGCCGGTTAGTATTCGAGGGAAAAATTTAAGGAAAGTAGGCGGTGATACGTTTAAGAATAATTCACTTCAGACACGTTAAAGCAACTTACTCCCCGCAGCTGTTGCAAAAAAGAAACATCGTAAGAATCTGAAAAATAGCAAATTTTTTAACGTTAACAAAAAAGCCCACTAGAAACGTGGGCTTTTGTTCGATTTGTTGCTGTTTGCAGACACAAATAATTGATAAAGATAGGTTGCTTTTACAACGCTACCTTTTTTTGATGTCTAAAACCGTTCCCACTTGAAAGCTTAAGATAGCGCCTTGCCATACGCCTACCCTGCCCGTAACCTTTTAAAAGTTTCTTTTTGTCCATGGTTAACCGTTTTACACAAAACGCCTCATCGGGTGCAATTACGCGAATGGTACAGTCGCTAGGAGGGCTGTTAAGAAACGCAAGGGTGTCGTTATAAATGGAGGCCCGTTGCAGCATTTTTTCAAGCAATGCGGGTTGGTTTTTGTACATCTTTTGCATCAACCATGGCGATTTAACTTCAGGCTTCGTGAAACCCACGGGTTGAGACAAGATTACAGTAATATCTCTCGCCCCCATTTTATACGCTTGTATAGCGGGAATAGCGTCAGCGACACCACCATCTAAATAACGCGTACCGTTAATGGTTATTTCATCGCGGTACGCCGTTGGTAACGCACATGATGCCACCATCAAATCGTCTACATTATCTTTTGTCGCTTGAATATATTCGCACTCTCCAGAGTCTGCATTAGTAATTCCAACAAACAAGGGCATGCAGCTTTTCTCGCCAGGTTCAGGGATATTCATAGACTGTTTTGAATGATGCCAAAGCCAGTGGACATCCGTCATATGCCCGCCTTTGATGAAGCGTAATGGGCTGAAGAATTCTCGTTTGGTGGCATATTGAGTAATGATGGTTTTACTCAAACCCGGCATTTTAGATACATACGTAGAGAGGTTAGTTGCGCCCGCCGAAACCCCCAGGGTGAAATCGAACGCGTAATAATCATGCTCCATAAATTTATCGAGTACGCCAGCTGCAAATATGCCACGCATCGCGCCCCCTTCTACTACCAGTGCACTTTTCATTTTCCATCTCCTTTTGAAATACGCTTTTATCTGGTAAGACCACCTATGACAAACTTCATCCTACATGATTTTACAGAATTTCAAAGTACAAGAGATGTGCCATGTTAAAAGAGGTACCAAAATAAAAAACCGCGAACGATGTCGCGGTTTTACCATTTTTTCATAACGAGGTCGTTTATTTCATCGTTATCGTTAACGTTGGCGCATTTCCATCAGGGCCTGACACTTTAAATTCATAAAGCCCAGACTCCGCAACCTCAATCATTAGGTTGTTGTTACTGCTACCCAATATTTTCGGCTCACCGGGAATTACGATATTAGTCGCTGAATCATTGGGGTTACCAAGATTTACCGTTGACCAGTCTTCAGAGGCAACCTTGAATTCGATGCTTCCTGCGCTTAATTCAATATCCGCGGTGTAAACACCTTCACCTTGATAGGTAAACATATCTACCGCTCCCCAACCGTTCATGCCGCCGCGAATATAGACCTCTGTGGCTCCCCAGAATGCTTCTTTAAATACACCAATGGTTGGCGCATCTAAATCTGTGACGTTGAATACGAACACATAACGGTCGGCGTTTTCAATATTCAAAATAAGATTGTCGTTAGTAGCGGCTAGCCCCAGAGTCTGACCAGGCGCAAGGTTGCGATCTGAATCATCGGCTGATATCGCACCGAAGTTCACGGTACTCCAATCTTCTGAAGCAACCTTAAACTCGTAAGTCCCTGGCTCAACATCACGAGAGAAAGCGTAAATACGTCCGCCTTGGTACGCAAACTCCTCAGCCGTACCCCAGTCGTTCATTGCACCACGAAGATACACTGGTGTGCCAACATAGGGCTCTTCGTTCTCTACCATAAGGATTGGTGCTTCGCTATCAGTCGCATCAATAGTAAACAGGTAGGTCGCGCTCGTCGCTGGTGTAAATGAAAGGTTGGTATTAGTACGTGCAAGAACCTTTTCTTCGCCCGCTATTACTGTACCTTCTTCACCATCCGCTGCGCCAAAGTTCACTGTACTCCAATCTTCCGAAGCAAATTTAAACCCATAAGTCACGCCGCCCTCAAGCGTAGCAGTAACCGTGTACTTACCATCACCTTGATAAGTAAACGCATCATCAGTCGACCATCCGTTCATATCACCGCGAAGGTAGGCTACCGTATCACCGTAAGGGACAACATCTGGAGCACCAGAGGTCGCAAACGCTGATAATCCATAGCCTTGGGCACCAGACTGAGGCTTCACAAACACGGCAATAGTCAGTGCTGGCACAGTAAAGGTACCGTTGCCGTCTTCACCTTCTACAAAATTTGCACCACGAACCGTCGCATCTACCGAGCTCATTTGTGTTGGGTGAAGTGAAAAACCAGTGGCGGTGTTAACCGTTATCGACTTCTCTTCATATCCTGTATTTACCAAGACCATAACCGCATCGTTCATCATATCGAGATCTGGACGAGACACTTCGCTATTTTCAGATACGCCATCGTCTATACTCATAGCAATTAAGCCGCGCTGCTGGCGTTCACCGATATTGTGGAAACCAATGCGGTCAATAATATCATCAGCGGTAGTGAGCCTAAATAATGGGCTGGTCATGCGAATATTAAGCAACTCAGCAAATACATCTGAGGCAAAGGTAATGTCTGACATCGAGGCAGCACGGGCGGGGTCGTATATAAACTCTCCCATTTCTTCCCAGCGGGCTTCGTTGTCCTGAGCTAAGGGTAAGCCTACGTTCCAGTTGTTGGTCTCGTAGGTAAAATCGACGTAGTTAAACCAGTCACCCGAGTCATAGGTGTTTCGGTCCATTGATTTAGAGCGAAGCAAGTCGCCGCCCATTTGTAGAAATGGAATGCCCTGCGAAACAAGGTTGATACCCATAGCCACATTTTGTGCGCGTACGCGCTCTTCTAAAGTGATGTCTTGTGGAAGTGTATAGTTTAATTGGTCCCACAGTGTTTCATTATCATGCTTTGACACATAGTTAATGATATCTGCCGGGTCTTCTGCATAGCCGCCCAAGTTACTTGTCGCACCAGCACTGCCCGAGGACGTTTCCAAAACATAGTCTTTTAACGTTCCGATCATGCCCATTTTTACACGGTCTTGCGCGCTTAATAGCCCTTCATCTTCCGGCCTAAAGATAGCACCTTGGCGAATAGCTTCGCGAATACGGTCGTTATAGGTACCAATCTCGGTACCAGCCATATTGAGCTGGCTCGCTTGCTCGTAACCGCGGTCTATTTTAGTCCAGCCTTCGCCATAAAAGTAGTTATCTTCGTCGATAGCTTGAACCGCATCACGCAAGCGTACCATAGTGTCTTTTGTAGCTTGGCTCATGATGTCGAAACGGAATGAATCATACTTATAATGCTCAGTCCACATCAGCAGCGAATCTTCCATGAACTTTTCCATCATGACATTGCGAGGCTCTGTGTCATCACAGCACGTTTCACGAACAATCGCACCAGTATCCACTTCATAACGGTGATAGTAGCCCGGTACCGCTTTGTCTAATACTGACTTACTGAAAACACCAGACGCATTGGTATGGTTATAGACTACATCAAGTGCAACACGTAGCCCCATCTCGTGAAGTGCTTGGATCATGGCGCGCATTTCTACAATGCGTTCTACACCCTCTGCACTCGACGCATAGCTGCCTTCCGGCGCGTTAAAGTGATGAGGATCATAGCCCCAGTTGAATGTGTCGACGTTGCGTAAATCGTTGGTTAACTGTTGTGCTTTGCCTGCTTCAGACAAGGGGTCATAGGCGTTGTAGATATCTATAAGCAACGTATCGCTACTTTCTTCCTCGCATACAGCGGCATTGCTATTTAGGCGGCACAACTTCCCTACGGTGTCATATAAATCTACGGTTTTCGTTGGGTCTTCATCTATAGTCGCAATATCGTTGGCAGGAAGGATGTGAAAATACGTGAGGCCGGCTTCCACTAACTTTTTAAGATGCTCCACAGGTGCAGTGCCGTCTTCGGTAAAAGCTAAGTATTTACCGCGGTTTTCTTCTGAGGTAGACATATCGCGCACGCTAAAATCGCGAACATGCCCTTCATAAATGACCGCGTCTTCGTAATTATCAACCGTAGGAATAGCGTGAGTATCCCAACCCTCTGGTTTCAAATCCTCATCGGCTAAGTTAACAAAGCGAGAAAAACGACCGTTAGTGCTAAGTGATACTGAATACGGGTCGGTAACGAGTAACGTTTCTATGTTACCTGTATTTGGGTGGTATACGGTAACCTCATAACGGTAAAGTTGGCGGTCAAGAGACATGTCTCCTTCGTATCGCCACACGCCCGATGTGTCATCACGCACCATATCAAGACGCTGACTTAATGTCTTGTTGTCGTTATAAATCAGAAGATCAACATTTGAAGCAGTAGGCGCCCATAATGCGGCAGTAATACCTGTATCAGAGTAGATACCACCAAGTTGAGCTTCGTCGGCATCGTCTTCACCGAGCGTATATAGTGCGTCTATTCCGTTAGCCAGTTGGATCCCGGTCGCAACAACAAGCGCACCGTCAGCATCGTAACCCCCTACTACGGCTTGTGTCGTCAACACGGTTTTCGCATCTTCAACCGACCAGTCACCTTCCCATGCCTGCATAGAAGATAAATGCGGTACACGAGCAGATTGCTCTTCGGTAAGTGTTGTACTCATTAGAGCTACTTCAGTCCCGTTGATCCCCTCTTCCAGCGTGCTCTCTAAGTCAGCCTTTGCTGAGTAGTGTAACTTAACTTCTGCAACGGTTTCAGGCACGTCCCATAAAATGGTGTTAGCGTCTAACCAATGTGCGCTAAAGCCTTCTATATCGACTGGCTGAGGTCCCAGCGACATAATCGGAAACTCAAAAATTGTCGGCTCACCAGATAAGGTGAAATTCATGCGAACAAAGGTGTCGTCCTCTTGAACCAGCGAAGCTTGGAAGTCTCCGCCCCCCATTTCTTTTCCGGCATCGTCAGTGCCTTTGTGGATGATGAAATTGTGGCAGCTTCCATACCCGTCTTTAAGGTCTAGAATCCAATACGCACCATAGTTTGGATCGATACCGCTATGAATGCGACCGTTGGCCCAATCCGTGTCTGCGTCAGCATAAGCATCACACTCGTCATTGTTCCAAGTATGTAGTCTCCAGCCTTCATAAGCTGCATCGTTACTTGAGTTATCAGCGTCAACAGCAGCCCGATTATAATAAAGTACAGCTTGATTAGATGAAGGGGTAAATACAGGTGCAGGTAAACTGGGGTCAGCACCGGCTTCACATGCATCGTTCGCTTCATTAGGTACGAGCGGCGCATCGCATTGAATAGGTGGTGGCGGTTCACAAGCCGTACCTGTTGAATTAGGTACATTTGGAACCTCACAGGTAAGCAAATCGTTGGTGCCCGACTCTACGCCCGAGCCACCGCAACCTGCAAGTGTATATGCGCCTACTACGAGTAACGCAGCGCGCACTACTCTTTTTTTAGTAAACATAGAATTCTCCTGAATATTTTCGCTACTTTTGGCAACCGAATATTCCGTCGTGTTGCTAAATAAATTACCTAAGGTGCTGTTTTTCATAGTTGATATGTCATCCCTAGGTAATATTGCGTGCCAAAGTACTGAATAGTGCCGGTTTGCTCTTCTGACGCGAAATAGCTCTTCGTTGGTTCGTCAGTGAGGTTATTAACCTGAAACAATACACTCCAATTTTCGCTAATTTCGTATGACGCTTGGTAGTCAATCACTAATTCATCGTCAAAGTTAACCACCTGATCATTAACAGCAACTTGTTGCGAGACAAAGGCATCGCGATAACGACTTGATAAGCGGGTTTCAAAGCCTTCGTACTCCCAAAAAACGGTTAGCGTAGCTACGTTTTCAGACAGGCCTGGTAAGTTAGCAGCGTATACACCATCGCCAAGGGTGCGCTGAATTTCACTTTCGGTGTAGGAGTAGCTTGCGCTTACGCCCAGCCCAGACAACATGCCTGGAAGCATGCTATATATTTGGGTATAAGCGACCTCCAGCCCCCTGATATAGCCACCTTCTGCATTATTAACTGCGGTGCTGTAACTGCCATTTTCGGTAGGAACAGTCACAAAGATAGGGTCGCCGTTTTCATCCCGTGCAAGCTCAGCCTCCTGACCGCTAAACTCTGGTGTCAGGTAAACGGGTACACTTACGTTATCAGGAATAACAATGCCGTTAGCTTCGAAGTCATAAGGCTCTATTTCAATGTCTTCAACAAACGATTCAATATCTTTATAGAAGCCAGCGATAACTAATGCACCTTCCGTATCTGAGAAATAGTATTCCCACGACACGTCGTACTGGGTAGCGTAGAAAGGTTCTAAGTACGGGCTGTTTCGCGCATTCCCACTAACTCTTGCGGTAGGATTAGACAAGGTAATCTCACCAGAGTCTCTGTCTTGGAAAGCGGTAACCGTTTCAATAGTAGTAGATGCATTCGCAGCGAAACGGTTGATAGGCGCCCTGCCCATCACCTTCGCGGCTGCCACACGAAGCTGAGTATCATCAGTAAGTTTAAAGTTCAGGTTAATTGAAGGCAAAACGTCAGAATATTCGTGACTTATCAACGCTGGGCGATAAAAGTTATTAATTAACCCTACGTCGTCGGTAATGTTTTGTGCACCAGCCGTAGGGTCACTAACTTCAACCGATGTTCCGGTCTCTAGGTCTTCAATTAACTGAGTCGCACGCTGTAGCGTCGTTGAACTTTGTTTACTTTTAACGTAACGAACACCAACATTACCTGTAACAGGAATACTGCCAATTTCTGTATTAATGTTTGCCATTAAATAAGCAGAGTTCACCGTCTCAAATACATCACCACTCTCTTGTAGCGTCCATGCTGTAGCAGGTCCAGTACCGGGGCCATTAATAACGCCTGCCGCACCAGGCCCCCATGTTTGAACAGGCTCTGGTCGACCGCCAGGAAACCATGCGTTTAGTGCACTGTTTAGGTCGACAGAAAGATAACTTGGGAAATAACCAAAATCACCGCTCCAGTCAACTTGCTCGACCATATCCGACGTTAAACGAAGTGGCGGTTCGCTGACTGAAAATGCACTGTCATTGCCGTATTCAAACACCGAGCGATCATTGTTATATTCACGGTCTGAATAGCGATAGCCAAATTCAAAGCCAGAAATGATAGGCACGTCGACGTAATACTGAAAATCAACACGATAGGCATCTAGCTCATCTTTATTTTCAAACGGATAGATACCGTACTTACTCACCATGACTCGGTCTAAATCAGTAAAGGCATCAGTTTGGTTAAAGCCAATATCAGGCAGATTTAATCCGTTTAGCAAATAGGATATTTGTACGTTTTCGTCAAAAGCTGGGTTTGCTGCTGTGGCGTCATCACCGACAAGCGACCATAATAAGCCGTTTCTAAAGTCACTTTCTGCGCTTGAACGGGATACGTCAAACTGTACGGATAAGTCCGGAGAGATTTCCCAAGCCGCGTTAACGCCCAAGTTGGTAACACTGTCAAAATCTTGATTGTCGTCGTTAACAAGTTCAACGCGGGTAAAGCTGTTATCTGTGCGTGAGAAGGTCCCGCCAACGACATTATTGTTCACCACAACCGGGTTGGTAATACCCGCATTAATTCCCCCTAGTTTTACACGAAAACCGCGGGCAAACGCTTCTGAGTCAAACTTAGAAATGAAGGCATCAGCTTTTAATGTAAAGGTATCGATAGGTGCCCACTCAAACGCGGCAACATAACCATCACGGGTCTCTTCCCCACCTTTATGCTGCATTTCAAAGCCTTCTGAAATGAGTTCACAATTTGGGCACTCTGCTGGGCCGTCTGCATCCCCTTCAAGACCATCAACATCAACTTGGCCGTTATAGGCTAAGCCGATGAATTGCGTAGAAACGCTAGGCTGGAATAAACGGGCATAGCCCAATGACACACCTAGCGTATCGTCTAAAAACTTGCCTTGATATGAAAAGCTCAGTCTGTGGCCGTATTCTGTGGCATCGCTTATCTCCGATGCCCTGTCATTGTACATGCCACGCATGTTGGCGCTGAATTTATGCTGCTCTTCAATGGCAAGGGGCGAAGCAGTTTTGAGCTCTACCGTACCGGCGATGCCGCCTTCAATAAGCGATGCCTTTGGCGACTTGTAAACCGCTGCTTCACTGATTAGCTCAGACGGATATTGGTCAAATTCAATGGCGCGACTCCCGCTGGTCGATACCTGCTCTCTACCGTTTAATGTAGAAAACACAAAGTCACCGGATAGACCACGAATGTTTATCTGCGCGGCTTGCCCTCCGGTTCTTACTGCAGAGATACCCGGCAAGCGGGTCAGTGCATCCGCCATCGACACATCGGGAAGTCCGCCCAAATCGTCTGCAGATATTTGTTCAGAAACCGTATCAGAGAAGCGTTTCTGGTTTAGTGATTGGATTAAGCTGGTACTAAAACCACGTACTTCAATACGCTCTAAGGTATCTTCTTGTGGTCGTTCAACTTCGTCTATTGAGGTGTCTGGAGACTCTTGGGCATAAAGAGGAGCTGCGCTAAACGCGACCCCACTACTTATCAAGGCCGCCATGATAGTGCTGGGTTTGAATGTTTTCATTGGTGTCCCATTCCTTGTTTATTATCGACACTTTTAGGACTACCACACCCAAAAATGCCTCTTATGGTTCAACACCAAATACTACTGTTTTGTATAAAAAGGGAGCAATGCTGTGCATACGTATTCATTTACACCAGCGCAACATATTTTTAATTTACCAGTAAAAAACCAGCGTAATTGTACCAATTCATCCTTAAAAACGAATAAAGCAGCCTTTTGGCTGCTTTATCCTTTACCTGTTTAGTTAGCTAATGCGTTCGTTCGCAGCACTTCTAACCATATGAAATTATTCAACTCATTGCGCGCTTATACTTTGCAACCATCCCATTTATATATTCGTCATGTGTCGGCAACTTAGCAATGGGCTCTTTTTTGATTTCCAACAACCTTGTTAACATTTGATTTAACTGAACTTCAGGCACACTGTTTACCAGACCGTGATAATCCTTAGGAGTAATCCCCTGACCGTACAAGACCTGTAGCCATGAGCTTTCAAGGAATAGATCATTTTGTTCTCGTAGCAGATTTCCGCTTTCTTTAAACAACGCAATTTTATGTGCAAGGGAATCGGGTAAAGTAATATTTCGCATATCATTGAAAAAGGCGCTATCGGTTCGCTCATTTACGGTGTAATGCAAAACAAGAAAATCTCGGATTTGTTCAAATTCTAATTCAGACTGCTTGTTATATTCCGATTCCAAGCTTGGAGCAAAACCGTTGTGGGGAAACAACTGAATTAAGCGAACAATTGCAGATTGAATGAGGTGAATACTGGTAGATTCAAGTGGCTCTAAGAATCCACTTGATAAACCTACTGCTACTACGTTTTTGTACCATTGCTTACGTCGTCTGCCCGTCGTAAACTTTATCAGTTTAGGGTCGCCCAATGGTTTGGTATCTAAGTTTGACAACAAGGTGTCACAGGCCTGATCATCACTGATATAGCGTGAACTATATACGTGGCCATTACCATTTCTGTGTTGCAGTGGGATCCTCCATTGCCAACCCGCATCGTGGGCAATAGAGCGCGTGTAAGGCGCGGTTTTTTCATGTCGCTCAGACGGTACAGCAATGGCACTATCACAAGGAAGTAAGTGAGACCAATCGTCGTAACCAGCGCCCAGCGCTTCCTCTATCAATAGCCCCTTAAAGCCCGTGCAATCAACAAATAAGTCCCCTTCAACCACGTCCCCACTTTCTAAGTGAAGTGCTTGAATAAAACCGCTGTCGGTAAAACGTTGAACACGTGAAATTTTACCTTCTTTGCGTACAACCCCCATATTTTCACTCAGCTTTCGTAAATACTGAGCGTATAAACTGGCGTCAAAATGATAGGCGAAAGGTAGCTCAACGACTGGGTCTTTGGCATTAATCTGCGCAAATCGTCCCGCTTCAGCGGCATGGTAATTTAGGTCAAAATCCCACAGGTCGGCTTTTAGGCCTTGCTGGCGCGCCTTTACCCAATAGTGATGAAAATGACAAAACGCCATGCTTTTGCCCGGCGCACCAAAGGTGTGATAGTAGCTTTCACCCTTCGTTTTCCAATTTTCGAACCGTATAGCAAGTTTTATCGTTGCTTTAGTATCATGAAGAAACTGTGCTTCGTCGATACCTAACACTTGGTTTACTAGGCGTATTGGGGGGATGGTAGCTTCGCCAACACCGACCGTACCAATCGCTTCAGATTCAACCAGAGTAATATCAACTGCTTTACCCAACACCTTTTTCATTAATGATGCAGCTAGCCAACCTGCCGTTCCACCGCCGGCAATCACTACACGCTTTATCGGTTTATTATGAGGATCTTGCATAAACTTCTCGCAATTCGTACCAAAAATTTTGAAGGGTTCCTTTCATACAAAAAGAAAAGCCACCATTTGCTCTCTTTTAGCACAAGCTAAAACAAAAAGCAGCAGGTGGCTTTACACACACGAAGAAATTAGAACTTGTAGTTAAATCCTAGCAAGTAGTTCGTTCCATAAGTTTGGAACTGCGTGATTTGACGGCCGTCAGCCGCTGACGCTTGAATATCATCTTCATCGGTCAGGTTCTGTGCTTGTAAAGTAACACGTAGGCCTTCTAGATATTCGATACCAGACTCGCTAAAGTCATAGCCAATTTGCGCATCAACAAGCGTACCGCCTTGCTTCGTTGCATCAACTAACGCAAGACTTGTACCTCTTTCTTCAGTTAGGTACTGATCGCGTTTTGTTGCCGCAAGACGGAATTCGAAACCAGCATTCTCATAGAAGAAAGTCATACTGTAAGACTCTTCAGATAGTCCAGGAATACGTGTTTCAGTTTGACCCGGAGCCGCGTCAACTTCACCATCCATAAAGGTTGCACTTGCGAACAAACCGAAGCCTTCAAGTGAATCATGGATCATATCAAATGGAAGTGAACCTTGTAATTCGTAACCGCGAACAAAGCCTTCGAACCCATCTAGTACACTGCTTACTTGACCTGTGAACAATACAGGAGTTTGACCTTCAGAGCCCTGATGTAGCTCAGGAATATAAAACTCTGTGAAATCAGCCACAATTGACGTGCTGCGGTGCCAGTTTTTAATGTCTTTATAGAAGAACGACACAGCTACATAACCTGTATCTGCAAAGTAGTTCTCATAAGCTAGGTCAAACTGGTTAGCTTCAAGCGGACGCAATTCAGGGTTACCAGCACTACCACCCCATGGACCATTTTCAATGTCAGGGCTAGTGATTTGGTTATCGTTGAACGAGAACGTAACCTGAGTATTTGGACGCATGTCATCCATACGCGGACGAGAAATAACTTTGCTCAAGCCCAAGCGCACAAACTGGCCCTCAGCCACTTCTGCTGAAAGGTTAAGTGTGGGAAGAACATCTGTGTAGTCTGCGCCACCTGTTACAGGGCTAGCAATGGTGTAACCATCGCGATCAGACGTTGCAGAGAAACCTGTCGATTCTTGATCTGCACTTACTACTTGAAGGCCTACGTTACCGCGAACCCAAATATCGCCAACTTCCATTTCCAAATCTAGTTTGGTGTAAAGGGTAAGTAGCTCTTCATCAACGGTGTAAGTATCACCTAAGCGATCGTTTTGAACGCGGCTTGCATCGCTTTCAATGTAATAACCACTTTCGAAAAGACCTAGCGAGTCGTACGCTAACACGCCGTCAATTCCAATAAAGTTAAGGTTCGTTACGCCTAGCACTTCAGGAATAGCAGCATTTCCAGGATATGAAGGCGCTGTTAGGTAAGCACCGTTATTGTCTTTAGATTTAGAGCGGTCAGAATATACAACACCAGCAGATAGGCCAGTTACCACACCCCAATCTACATAGCCTTTAACGTCGAAACGAAGGGTATCAAGCTCTTCTTCGAAAAGCGGCTGGTTTACGAAACCATCCTGTGCATCAGACTCAAGTAACGGACGTGCGCCCCATGCTTGCGGACCTGCAAGGCTAATAAGTGTTGGGTCGGTAAGGTCAACCGGTGCAATAGTTGGGTGGTCAGAGAACATTACACCAGAAGATGTCATTTCCCAGCTACGTGCAGTAATTGGACGGCCTTCAGTACCAGCACGACCTACACCTGAGTAGCTTTCTACATCGACAATTTCTTTTTCAACTTTACCGGTAGAGTAATCAAGCTCTAGTGTCCAAGAGTCGTTGATTTGGTATTCAGCATTAATGCCTACTGTGGTTAGGTCTGCTTCTTGACGACGCGCATCGTTACGTACAACGCTATAGAAACCATCAGAGTAACCGCTGGTTACCAGACCGTTTTCAACACCAGTGATAGTGTAAGCGCTTGTACCCCACTCTGCACCGCCTTCTTCAAGACCACGGCGTACATCGTCTTCAACGAAATCGATATAAAGCGCGTCAAGTTGGATATTGAGCTTGTCGGTAGGCGCCCATTCAACAACAGCGGCAATTGAGTCTCGTTCTAGCATTGCTGAACGCTGGAATGAATCGTGACCACCAAGAACTACTGTACCTTCAGGAACTTCTACAGGGTCTAGGTCACGGCGCTCATTATCAAAGTTCACACCCGCATAACCCCAACCGCGGAAGTGTTGCTCCTGACGCGGAGACTCCATGCTCGCAACAGTTAACGCTAAACCAATCGTATCGTTGGCAAATTGATCGACAAAGTTTACAGAAATGCGGTGACCGTCGTTGTCAAAATCTGGGTTTGGAGAGTCTTCAGCATTCTTTTCGAACGTGCCGTTTACGGTAAACGTGCTTTCTGCCGTTAGAGGCTTAACCGTTTGAAGGTCAATTGAACCACCGATATTTTGGGTAGTCATGCCCGCTTCTGGTGTTTTGTATACCAGAATGTTTGAAATGATTTCCGTTGGATAAAGGTCAAACTCAACCCCACGGTTATCACCCATACCTAGAAGTTCACGACCGTTTAGTGACGTACCAACGTAGTTCTCGTTAAAACCACGAACAGAGATACCACTTGTACGACCGTTACGACGTTCACCAGTTACACCAGGAAGACGTGCGATTGATTCTGCAATACTGGTATCTGGTAGCTTACCAATATCTTCTGCTGATAACGCTTCAACAATTGAGGTGTTATCCATTTTGATTGCTTGAGCACGCTGTAAGCTGCCGCGAATACCGCTCACTTGAATTACTTCAAGATTTGCTTCATCAACAGCATCAGTGTTTGCATCTTGTGCAAATGCTGGTGCACTGCCAAACGCCATACCGCCTGAAATAAGCGCAGCTTTAATTAGGTTGGGTTTAAATTGTTTCATAAAACGGGTGTCCCATACGGTTATAGTTGTTGTCTTTTTGTTGTTCTTATGACAATTAAATGACAATACATCTCGTCGGCATAATGCTATAGAGGACCTAGGGTTTGCACAATTGCCTGCATACGTATTCAATAAAATTTGTGCAACACGCTGTTAACAAAGGATACGCAGGCCTTTATGTAATTTAACAACACAATGTGGATTGACCGGGGCTTTTACGGCAGATAGTTGTAATTTTGTTACATGCATTTCAGCAGAGTTGTAAATAAGCGCGCACAAAAAAGCCCGCTTAAAGCGGGCTTTTATCACAAAATTGTTAAGCGTTAGCTTACCAACCTGTAGTTTCGCGAAGCGCTTTACCGATTTCGGCAAGTGAACGTACTGTTTTAACGCCTGCGTCTTCTAGTGCCTTGAATTTCTCATCAGCAGTACCTTTACCGCCTGCGATGATTGCACCAGCGTGACCCATACGCTTACCCGGAGGAGCAGTAACACCTGCAATGTAAGAAACAACTGGCTTGGTTACATTAGCTTTAATGAACGCTGCTGCCTCTTCTTCAGCAGTACCGCCGATCTCACCGATCATAACGATAGCTTCAGTTTGTGGGTCGTCTTGGAACATCTGAAGGATGTCGATGAAGTTTGAACCAGGAATTGGGTCGCCACCGATACCAACACAAGTAGACTGGCCGAAACCTTCGTCTGTAGTTTGCTTAACCGCTTCGTACGTAAGTGTACCAGAGCGAGAAACAATACCTACTTTACCAGGCTTGTGGATGTGACCAGGCATGATACCAATTTTACACTCTCCAGGAGTGATAACACCTGGGCAGTTTGGACCAATCATGCGTACGCCTTTAGCTTCAACGTATTCTTTAACGTAAAGCATGTCTAGCGTTGGAATACCTTCAGTGATACATACGATTAGCTCGATACCCGCATCTGCAGCTTCAACAATTGAATCTTTACAGAATGGCGCTGGTACGTAGATTACTGTTGCAGTTGCACCAGTTGCTTCTACCGCTTCACGTACAGTATTGAATACTGGAAGACCTAAGTGCTCAGTACCGCCTTTGCCTGGTGTTACACCACCAACCATTTGCGTACCGTAAGCAATTGCTTGCTCAGAGTGGAATGTACCCTGACCGCCAGTGAAACCCTGGCAAATTACTTTAGTATCTTTATTAATTAATACAGACATTATTTGCCCTCCGCTGCAGCAACAACTTTCTGTGCTGCATCAGTTAGCGATTCAGCAGCAATGATATCAAGACCTGAGTTCGCTAGAACTTCACGGCCAAGCTCTGCATTGGTACCTTCAAGACGTACAACTACTGGTACTTCTACGCCAACTTCTTTAACCGCACCGATAATACCTTCTGCGATCATGTCACAGCGTACGATACCACCGAAGATGTTAACCAATACCGCTTTAACATTGTCATCAGAAAGGATGATTTTGAATGCTTCAGCTACACGCTCTTTAGTCGCGCCGCCACCAACGTCTAGGAAGTTAGCTGGCTTGCCGCCGTGTAGGTTTACGATGTCCATAGTACCCATTGCAAGGCCAGCACCGTTAACCATACAACCTACGTTACCGTCTAGTGCAACATAGTTTAGTTCCCACTGAGCTGCGTGAGCTTCACGGGCGTCTTCTTGCGAAGGATCTTGCATATCTTTCAGCTTAGGCTGACGATATAGCGCGTTACCATCGATACCTACTTTTGCGTCTAGGCAGTGTAGGTTACCGTCAGTTTTGATAACTAACGGGTTAATTTCGATAAGTGCAACGTCAAGCTCTTCAAACATCTTAGCTAGGCCAAGGAAGATTTGAGTGAATTGCTTAATTTGAACGCCAGAAAGACCAAGAGCAAACGCCATTTCGCGTGCTTGGTAAGGCTGAGGACCTACGATTGGGTCGATTTCAGCTTTAAGGATCTTCTCTGGGGTTTCTTCTGCAACAGTTTCAATCTCAACGCCACCTTCAGTAGATGCCATAAATACAACGCGACGGGTTGTACGGTCAACTACTGCACCAAGGTAAAGCTCGTTAGCGATATCTGTGCAAGATTCAACTAGGATTTTGCTCACAGGCTGACCGTTTTCGTCAGTCTGGAAAGTCACCAAATTTTTGCCAAGCCAGTTTTCAGCGAAAGCGCGAATGTCGTCTTTGTTTTTAACTAGCTTTACACCGCCAGCTTTACCGCGACCGCCCGCGTGTACCTGACACTTAACTACCCACTCTTCTCCGCCGATTCGGTCAGCGGCTTCTACAGCACCTTGAGCAGTGTCTGCTGCGTATCCTTCAGAAACAGGCAAGCCGTATTCTTTGAATAGCTGCTTACCTTGGTATTCATGCAAATTCATGGTGTTTCTATCCGATTTTTAGTAAGACAAAAGCCGCAAATGCGACTTGATTAGTTTGACTGATATTATAGGGCAAATATCAGCGTTGCGTTAGGTGCTAAGCAAACTTACGCATGCGAAGCACCCAACCACAATTCCGCGAGATGAAAACCTTAAACGTCTAGTAATAGACGTGTTGGATCTTCTAGCATCTCTTTAACGGTTACCAAGAACCCTACCGATTCTTTACCATCGATAATACGGTGGTCATAAGAAAGCGCTAGGTACATCATTGGTAGAATTTCTACTTTGCCATTAACTGCCATTGGGCGATCTTGGATTTTGTGCATACCAAGAATTGCGCTTTGTGGCGGGTTAATGATTGGTGTAGACATTAGTGAACCAAACACACCACCGTTGGTGATTGTGAAATTACCACCTTGTAGTTCAGCGAGTGACAGCTTACCGTCACGGCCTTTAAGTGCTAGTTCCTTAATTCCTTTTTCAACACCCGCCATACCCAGTGTGTCAGTATCTTTAAGTACTGGTGTCACAAGGCCACGCGGTGTAGAAACAGCAATCGATACATCGAAATAGTTGTGATAAACGATGTCATCACCGTCGATAGACGCATTAACTTCAGGAAAACGCTTAAGCGCTTCAGTTACGGCTTTCACGTAGAAAGACATAAAGCCAAGACGAATACCGTGACGCTTCTCGAAGCTTTCTTGATACTGCTTACGAAGGTCCATAATAGGCTTCATGTTGACTTCGTTAAACGTAGTCAACATTGCCGTTGAGTTCTTCGCTTCAAGAAGACGATTAGCAATTGTTTTACGAAGACGCGTCATAGGTACACGCTTCTCTGTACGGTTACCCGTTGGCAATTCCGCTGGCGCTGACTCAGTTGATGCAGGCGCTGATTTTTGAGCACTGTCACCACCTTTAAGATACTTTTCAACGTCCTCTTTAGTGATACGGCCATTTTTGCCCGTACCCTTAACTTTAGACGCATCTACGCCTTTCTCAGCTAGGAGACGACGTACAGATGGGCTAAGCGCATCGCTGCTTTCGTCGTTGTCATCACTCTCTTCTGAAGACGCTGGTGCTGATGCACCGCCTGCAGCGCCTTCAACAAACTTGGCAATAACTTCTTCAGCTGTTACTGTTGCACCTTCTTCAGCGATGATTTCTGCAAGAGAACCATCTGCAGGCGCTACCACTTCAAGTACGACCTTGTCAGTTTCAATGTCAACCAAGTTTTGGTCACGAGACACCGCTTCGCCTACCGCAACATGCCAAGTAGCAATAGTTGCATCAGCAACAGATTCTGGAAGAACAGGTACTTTCACGTCAGATGCTTTGCCAGAAGCCGCTGGAGTAGCTTCTTCTTTAGACTCTTCTTTAGACTCACTCTTAGCTTTCGGCTCAGAAGCTGCAGCTGCGCCGCCCTTCTCTAGCTTTGCGATTACTTGCTCGCCTAAAACTGTTGCACCCTCTTCGTTTAGGATCTCACCAATTGTACCGTCCGCTGGCGCCACAACTTCTAAAACCACTTTATCAGTTTCAATATCAACCAGGTTCTGGTCTCGTTTAACTGCGTCACCGGCCTTAACGTGCCAGGTTGCAATGGTGGCATCGGCAACTGACTCAGGTAGAACCGGAACTTTTATCTCAATTGTCATTACTGTTCCTTATTTAATTGTGAGTGCGTTTTCAACCAGGGCTTTCTGTTGCTGGTTGTGAACGGATACATAACCTACTGCAGGTGACGAGGATGCATCACGGCCTGCATATGTTAATTTCGCACCATCTGGAATTGCTTGCCAGAAATGGTGTTGGCTACAGTACCAAGCGCCTTGGTTTTGAGGCTCTTCTTGACACCAAACCCAATCTTTTACATGGCTGTATTGTGCCACAACTTTAGCGCATTCTTCTTGTGGGAATGGATAAAGTTGCTCTAAACGGATGATTGCAACGTCTGTTTGCTCATTTTTACGTCGCTGGTCTAACAAATCGTAGTAAACCTTGCCCGAACACATAACAACACGCTTCACGTTCTTCGGATCAATGTCGTCAATTTCATCTATCACGTTGTGGAATTTACCTTCCGCTAGCTCTTCTAACGAAGATACCGCCATTGGGTGACGTAATAATGACTTAGGCGACATGACGATAAGCGGTTTACGCATTGGGCGAACCACTTGGCGACGAAGCATGTTGTATACCTGTGCAGGTGTAGAAGGCACACACACTTGCCAGTTGTGATCAGCACACATCTGAAGGAAACGTTCAAGGCGTGCAGAACTATGCTCTGGGCCTTGACCTTCATAACCATGTGGAAGTAAAACGGTTAGACCACACAAACGGCCCCACTTTGCTTCACCTGAACTTAAGAATTGGTCGAATACAACCTGTGCGCCGTTAGCGAAGTCACCAAACTGGGCTTCCCAAATGGTCAGGCACGTTGGCTCTGCCGTCGCATAGCCGTATTCAAATGCCATTACTGCTTCTTCCGAAAGCACAGAGTCGTAAATTTCAATTTCACCCTGACCTTCACGAATATGCTGCAGAGGCATATACGTCGATGCGTCTTTTTGATTGTGTAATACCGCGTGACGGTGGAAGAAAGTACCACGGCCAGAATCCTGACCCGTAATGCGAATATCTTCGCCGGCGTCAACGATAGTGGCATAGGCTAAGTTTTCAGCCATCCCCCAATCTAACTTCTTCTCGCCTGCAACCATAGCCTTACGGTCTTGGTACAGCTTATTTACACGAGACTGAAGCTTATGATCTTCAGGAATAGTAGTGATTGACTCACCTAGCTCTTTAAGCTTCTCAACTGAAAGTGCGCCATCGTAAGGCGTATCCCAGTCGTGTCCAAGATATGGAGACCAGTCAACACTGTGCTCGGTCATTGGACGCCACTCTTCTACAACACAAGCGCCGTGATCCAACGCTTCACGATACTCTTCAAGGTAGCGGTCTGCATCCCGTTGCTCAATTACGCCTTCAGCTATAAGTTGGTCAGCATATAGCACACGCGGTACAGGGTGCTTTTTAATTTTTTGGTACATCAACGGCTGCGTTGCATTCGGCTCATCCGCTTCGTTGTGACCATGACGACGGTAACAAACAAGGTCAATTACCACGTCTTTCTTAAACTTGTTGCGATACTCAAGCGCAAGCTGTGTAACAAAGGCAACCGCTTCTGGGTCATCTGAGTTAACATGGAAAATTGGCGCCTGCACCATTTTCGCGATGTCGGTACAGTATTGCGTTGAACGGGTATCTTCTGTTTTCGACGTGGTAAAGCCAACTTGGTTGTTTACCACAATGCGAACGGTACCACCCACAGCAAAGCCGCGAGTTTGTGACATATTAAAGGTTTCTTGAACTACACCCTGACCCGCAATAGCAGAGTCACCGTGGATAGTTATTGGCAACACTGTGTTAGTGTCGTTATCACGACGTGCTAAACGAGCGCGTACCGACCCCATAACTACCGGGTTAACAATTTCAAGGTGAGACGGGTTAAACGCTAGCGCTAGGTGAACATTGCCACCTGGCGTTGCAAAGTCTGAAGAGAAACCGGCGTGGTATTTCACGTCACCCGCACCTAGCGAGTCGTCGTGTTTACCAGAGAATTCGTCAAACAGTACTGACGGGTTTTTACCCAGTACGTTCACCAATACGTTCAATCGACCACGGTGAGCCATGCCGATAACCACTTCTTTGGTACCCGCAGTGCCCGCTTTTGTGATCAAGCCTTTAAGCATAGGAATTAGCGCATCGCCGCCTTCTAGAGAGAAACGCTTTGCACCTGGGAATTTAGAACCCAAGTATTTTTCCATGCCGTCGGCCGCAGTAAGACCTTTAAGAATACCTAACTTCTCATCACGAGAAATTTCAGGCTTGGCCTGAACAGATTCTATCTTTTGCTGTAACCAACGCTTTTGTTCAGTGTCGGTAATGTGCATGTACTCTGCACCGATAGACCCGCAGTAAGTTCTGTTAAGCGATTTAAACAGTTCTCCAAGTGGCATTGACTCTTTGCCGATAGCATAAGAACCCACGTTGAAAACCGAATCGAAATCTTGCTCAGATAGGCTGTGGTGAGAAAGTTCTAAGTCGCGCACACGCTCTTGCTGCCATAGACCAAGTGGGTCTAAGTTTGCGTGTTGGTGACCGCGGAAGCGGAACGCGTTAATTAACTGAAGGACTTTAACTTGCCTGTCGTCTGAGACATTAGCAGAAGGAGAAGACGGACTAGACATGCGGGCGGTTGGCCCTAACGCAGCAAGTTGCCTAAATTGATTCTTAATAGTTGTATGATTGGTTTCTAACTCTACGCCATCGACTTTGGGGAGGTTATCGAAGATTTGTCGCCAATTTTCAGAGACACTTTGCGGGTCTTCTAAATAGGTTTCATACAACTCTTCAACATAGGCAGCGTTGGCACCTGCCATGTGCGAGGAATCCCACCACGCTTTCATCACGCTTTCTTGCATTTAATTTGCCTTGCTACGTTTTATAAAATCTAGTTAACAATCAAGATGTATTATAAGGTTATTCTCAGCATAACCAAGTGTTATAACGGAGAATATATAAAAAAATAGCCATCCTTATTGGATGGCTATTTAGCGTATCGCATCTATAACTTAGGAAGTTATCAGACTATAGTACTAAACAGCCCGTTGTAAAAGCATTGACTTGATTTGGCCAATAGCTTTTGTTGGGTTCAATCCTTTAGGACATACACTTACACAGTTCATGATACCGTGACAGCGGAATACGCTGAATGCATCGTCAAGATCGTTAAGACGCTCTTCTGTCGCAGTGTCACGGCTATCAATTAAGAATCGATAAGCGTGAAGTAGACCGGCCGGACCGATAAACTTGTCAGGGTTCCACCAAAATGATGGGCAAGACGTCGAACAGCATGCACATAAGATACACTCATATAAACCATCTAACTTAGCGCGCTCTTCAGGTGACTGAAGGTGCTCACGAGCCGGCGGCTGCTTGCTGTCGTTAATTAAGAAAGGCTTAATCTTTTCGTACTGTGTATAGAACTGCGTCATATCAACAACAAGGTCACGTACAACAGGTAGACCTGGAAGTGGACGAACGACTATTTTGCCTTTGCCCAGCGCAGAAAGTGGAGTAATACATGCTAGGCCGTTTTTGCCGTTCATGTTTACACCGTCAGAACCACATACACCTTCGCGGCATGAGCGACGGAAAGAAAGCGTCGGATCCTGCTCTTTAAGTGCAAGTAGCGCATCTAGCACCATCATGTCTTGACCTTCCTCTACTTCTAGAGTGTAGTCTTGCATGCGAGGCTTCGCATCTACTTCTGGGTTATAACGATAAATCGAAAAAGTTAATTGCATGATCGTTGCCTCTCTTAATATGAACGCACTTTAGGCGGGAATGCTTCCCTAAGCTTAGGCGCCATATTCACTTCACGTTTAATCATTTTATCCGTGTTCGGATCATAAATGCTGTGACATAGCCAGTTATCATCATCTCGGTCCGGGAAGTCGAAGCGGCTGTGTGCGCCACGGCTTTCCGTTCTGAAATTCGCTGCTACTGCCGTGCTGTACGCGGTTTCCATAAGGTTATCAAGTTCTAAACACTCTATACGTTGGGTATTGAAGTCTGAACTCTTGTCGTCAAGGCGAGCATTCTTGAGGCGCTCACGAATTTCGCTAAGCTCTTTAAGTCCTTCCGCCATTGCGTCACCTTCACGGAATACCGAGAAGTTAAGCTGCATACATTCTTGCAAATCTTTCTTAATTTGGACTGGGTCTTCGCCCTTGCCTTTTTCTGAATTTTCCCAACGATTGAAACGAGCCATTGACGCTTCAAGATCAGATTCTGACGCGTCGCGCGTTGGGGCCATATCAGATAATGTCTTACCAAGGTGTAAACCAGTCGCACGACCGAATACAACAAGGTCAAGTAGCGAGTTACCGCCAAGGCGGTTAGCGCCGTGTACCGATACACAAGCAATCTCACCACAAGCAAATAGACCATTAACAACTTTGTCGTTACCGTTTTCATCAACCGTTAGACATTGGCCATCAACGTTCGTTGGAATACCACCCATCATATAGTGACAAGTAGGAATTACTGGAATTGGCTCTTTTACTGGGTCAACGTGTGCAAACGTACGGGATAGCTCAAGGATACCAGGTAGACGCGATTCAAGAACGTCTTTACCAAGGTGATCAAGCTTAAGCTTAATGTGTGTACCCCATGGTCCTTCACAACCGCGGCCTTCGCGAATCTCTGTCATCATTGAACGCGCAACAACGTCACGACCAGCAAGGTCTTTCGCGTTTGGCGCATAACGTTCCATGAAGCGCTCGCCGTCTTTGTTTAGTAGGTAACCACCTTCACCGCGACAACCTTCAGTAACCAATGTACCTGCGCCAGCAATACCCGTTGGGTGGAACTGCCACATTTCCATATCCTGAACTGCAACACCTGCACGAAGCGCCATACCCACACCGTCACCGGTATTGATGTGTGCGTTTGTGGTAGACGCATAGATACGCCCTGCACCACCCGTTGCAAGTACAACAGCGCGCGACTTGAAGTAAACTACTTCGCCAGATTCGATGTCGATTGCTGTACAACCTACTACGTCACCGTCTTGGTTTTTCACTAAATCTAGCGCGTACCACTCAGAAAATACTTTTGTTTTATTCTTTACGTTTTGTTGGTAAAGAAGGTGAAGAAGTGCGTGACCGGTACGGTCAGCCGCTGCTGCCGTACGAGCACCCTGCTCGCCACCAAAGTTCTTAGACTGACCACCAAAAGGACGCTGGTAAATTTTACCGTTTTCGAAGCGAGAGAAAGGAAGACCCATGTTCTCCATCTCAATGATTGCTTCAGGTCCTGTCTTACACATGTATTCGATAGCGTCTTGGTCACCGATATAATCTGACCCCTTTACGGTGTCATACATGTGCCATTCCCAGTTGTCTTCGTGTGAATTACCCAATGCTACGGTAATACCACCTTGTGCAGACACAGTGTGAGAACGGGTTGGAAATACTTTTGAAAGCAGAGCGCAAGATTTACCAGACTGCGAAATCTGTAGTGCTGCGCGCATACCTGCACCGCCGGCACCAATTACTACTGCATCAAACTCGTGAACGGGTAAACTCATTTTACACTCCCCACAATACGAATAGGCCCACAGCTACGTAGCCGAACGCGATGATATTTAATATATATTGTAGTACCGCACGTAGACCTGTCGCTTTAACATAGTCTGTAAGTACCTGCCAAAGGCCGATACGCACGTGGATCATCACTGCTACTAGTGCTGCCAATGTGAAAACTTTCATAGCTAGGCCAGAGAACAAACCTCGCCATTCGATAAACGTTAAGTTATCGGTGGTAATAAAAAACCACGCCATGAAAACCGAGTACGCGAAAATTATCGCTGCTGTTGCGCGAAGAGATACGTAGTCTTGTACGCCGTCACGCTTTATGCTTGCTTGGTTGGTTACCATAATGCAACTCCCAATACTACGGTCAGTACAACCCAAAGTGCGATAACTGCTTTAGCACTTGTATTGCCCGACTCTAGTTCTTCCCAGTGACCTAAATCCATAACAACGTGTCTTAGGCCGCCTAGAATGTGATACGTCAGCGCTGAGGCTGTGCCAATTGCGACAAATTTTCCAAGGAAACCGTTCATGATTGCTTGTACGTTCGCGAAACCTTCAGCCGAGTGAACAGAAACTGCCCAAGCCCAAATAACGAAAAGAAGCGCGAAGAACATTGCAACACCGGTTACACGGTGGAGAATTGACGAAATAGCAGAGGGCGGAAATTTAATAGTATTGAGTTCTAAATTTACTGGTCTTTGCTTTTTCACAATGTATGCCTGTTTAATCCGTAGGGGATAATGAATTTCTTACCTTTATTATGTCCTGAGTAAGTGAATTCGATTTTTAACCTGTTAATTGCCTCATCCATTGAGTTGTTAACAATTTGTGAATTATTCTTTAATGCTTGTAACAGAATAATTATTCCGATTCCAAAGCACCGCTGAGTATATCCAGCGTAGTATATAATTACAATTTTTTGTGCCGTAGTAAGACTTTAGTCTTTATCTGTACTTTTATAGTCATTATTTTGATTAAAAAGAGTTCAAAATTGAGCGCAACATGTCGAAACGCTTGCAATTACAGCGTCTTGAAGTTTAACAGCAGGCACTAGGAATAACTATGCATATCAATAAGAAATTAAGCACTTTTAATCTGTATGGGTAATTATTCCTCATCAAAAGGTTACTTTTTAAACTAACCTGTTAATATATTTATCGATCGGTGGTTTACCTTTGTCGAAAAGCCATTGATAATTGCACCGTATCGGGCAAAGTGAATTCCCAGCAAGTTAATTAATCGTTATCCGATTGCTAGTATTTTTTTAAGCAATTTGGAATATTTATTGTTCAAATATGCAATTAAATTGACTTGTTGGTGCATAATAAAGTACAAATACGCCCACTTTTCCCAACGAAGCGGATATTTTCGTCCGTTTTCGCTGCAAACAGAACCATTCTGAGGAGAGCATTTTATGGCAGATCAGAAAGCCATTCTTAAAGCCGGCGGTAAGGAAATCGAGCTTCCTATCTTGTCTGGCACTGAAGGACAAGATGTAATCGACGTCCGTACGGTAGGCCAACACGGTTATTTCACGTACGACCCAGGTTTTATGGCGACAGGATCTTGCGAGTCTTCAATTACCTACATTGATGGCGCTCAAGGTGTATTATTACACCGCGGTTTCCCTATTGAAGAACTAGCGCGTGACGCAGACTATCTTGAAGTTTGTCACATGCTTCTTCACGGTGATGCACCAACAAAAGAACAGTACGAAGAATTCAAAGAGACAATTACTCGTCACACCATGGTACATGAACAAATTAACATGTTCTTCCACGGTTTCCGCAACGACGCGCACCCTATGGCAATGCTATGTGGTACCGTTGGCGCTATGTCTTCGTTCTATCACAGTGATTTAGACGTTTCTAACGAAGAGCAGCGTATTCGCAGCGCTCACCGTCTAATTGCGAAAATGCCTACCCTTGTTGCTATGTGTTATAAATACAACATCGGTCAGCCTTTCGTATATCCACGTAACGACCTAAGCTATGCAGCTAACTTCCTGAACATGATGTTCTCTGTACCTGCAGAAGAATTTCAAATCAGCCCTGCTGTAGAGCGTGCGATGGACCGTATCTTTACCCTTCACGCTGACCACGAGCAAAACGCGTCTACCTCAACGGTACGCCTTGCTGGTTCGTCTGGCGCTAACCCTTACGCGTGTATTGCGGCAGGTGTTGCGTCACTTTGGGGACCTGCTCACGGTGGTGCAAACGAAGCATGTCTTAACATGCTAGAAGAAATCGGTACAGTTGACCGCATTCCTGAGTTTATTGCTCGTGCTAAAGACAAGAATGACCCGTTCCGTCTGATGGGCTTCGGTCACCGTGTTTATAAAAACCACGACCCACGTGCTACAGTAATGCGTGAAAGCTGCCACGAAGTATTGAGCGAACTTAACGTGAAAGACCCACTGCTAGAAGTAGCAATGGAACTTGAAAAAATTGCGTTGAGCGACCCTTACTTCGCAGAGAAGAAACTGTTCCCGAACGTAGACTTCTACTCAGGTATCGTACTAAAAGCCATTGGTATTCCTACAAACATGTTCACCTGTATCTTCGCCCTGTCTCGTACAGTAGGCTGGATTTCTCACTGGCATGAAATGATGAGCGACCCTAAGCAAAAAATTGGTCGTCCTCGTCAGTTATACACTGGTCACAGCCAGCGTAAGTACACGCCAATCAAGTAATACGGAACTAAGTATTACCCTTGATAGTAAAAATAGCGCCTCTATGGCGCTATTTTTGTTTTAGAAATTTGTATTAAAGGAACATCAATGCCCTATTCTGCCGTTTTGCTAGGTATTGCAGGTCTTATCCCCTTTGTCGCTATGCCATTAGCATACCAATTCAATTTATTGCCCCTTACTCAAAGTGCGGTTTATTTTGTACAGTACTCTGCCGTATTGTTGTCTTTTTTCGGTGGTATTCATTGGTGGGATGCAATTAGCAATCAGCGTTATGACAAACAGATGTTCATTGCCATGTTGCCTACCATTATCGGCTGGCTGTGCTTGGTATTTTCAAATGATGTCAAAGTGTTTGGTGTATTGTCATTAAGCTATGTGGCTGTGCTCATGTATGACAAGTTCACCCTTAGCCTACCTAAAGAGCAAGTGGTAAGCTACATTAGCCTTCGTATGGGGCTAACTAGCGTTGTGGTAGTTTGCCACGCGTGGATGATTTATTTAATCGCTTAAAAAAGCCAACACGTTACGTAAATTATTTGCGCGTTAGTCATCTTAAAAAACTTATATCGGTTACACGTAACCAGACTAAGCTTTTGAATTTTTTATGATTTTATTTTCTCAAATCAAAAAAGGCGACAAACTATTAAAAGTATTGTCGCCCTATCGTTTTCACATGACTTAAATGAACAAACTGCCGTTAATCGCGATGATTACTCATCGCGAATAAGTGTAAGCAGCGCCTCTGTCTTCTCTTCCATCAAGGCAATGTCGCCTTTACTTTCAACATTTAAACGAATAACTGGTTCAGTGTTCGATTTGCGCAAATTAAAGCGCCAGTTTCCAAATTCTAAACCTAAGCCATCCGTTGTATCTATAACGCTAGCCTGAGGTTTATATTTACTCGTTACACGCTCAAGTGCTGCGTCAGCATCTTTAAGCTTGCTATTGATTTCACCTGATGATGGAAACGCTTCAATACGCGCTTTAACCATGCTTGCTAGCGTTTGTTTTTTCACGCAAACAAGTTCAGCAATGAGTAGCCAAGGGATCATACCTGAATCACAGTACGCAAAATCTCTGAAATAGTGGTGCGCGCTCATTTCTCCGCCATACACCGCATCTTCTTTGCGCATACGTTCTTTAATAAACGCATGACCGGTTTTTGATTTGATGGGGGTACCGCCCGCGTTCGCTACAATATCTTCTGTATTCCAATACACGCGTGGGTCGTAAATAATTTTGCTGTCGGTATTTTTCTCGATAAACGCCTCAGCCAGCAAGCCAACAATGTAGTATCCCTCAATAAATTCACCGTCTGCATCAAACAAGAAACAGCGGTCGAAGTCTCCATCCCACGCGATACCAAAATCAGCACCCGACGCTTTAACCGCATCAGCAGTATCGGCACGATTTTCTGGTAGTAATGGGTTAGGAATACCGTTTGGAAATGTACCATCTGCGTCGTGGTGTACTTTTATAAATTCAATGGGTACGCCCTGCGACTTCATTTCTTTCTCGATAGCGTCTAGTGCCGGGCCTGCGGCGCCATTACCAGCGTTCACCACAACTTTTAGCGGCGTAAAATTACTTAAATTCACATAAGACAGCATGTGAGAAACATAGTCAGACATACACGACTTAACCGCGTATTTACCAGTGTTAGAAAGCTTAACTTCGTTTACATGAGCAGTACTGTTAAAGAACGCGTCGGCATCGATCGTTACACCGTTAGTGTAGTGCGCTAACCGTTCTGACACGTAATCGTCGCCTAACGCTTCCGCTTTCTCTTTTATTGCGTTTAAGCCTGTGTCACCGCTAATAGGAACAGAACCCGCTTTTACCAGCTTCATGCCGTTGTAATTGATGGGGTTGTGGCTTGCTGTTACCTCAATACCGCCGTCCACACCAAGGTGCTTTGTAGCGAAATAAATTTCTTCGGTTCCTGCCATGCCAATGTCAGTAACGGTTGCACCAGCGTCTATGAGGCCTGCGCTTAACGCTAGTTTTAATGGCGTGGACGTAAGACGCACATCACTGCCAACAACAACGGTTTTCGCATTTAATTCTTGAGCAAAAGCATAGCCAATTCTGTACGCTACCTCTTCGGTTAGCTGTGAGTTAAGTTCGCCACGAATATCGTATGCTTTAAAGCAGGTAATTGGGGTTGCCATTTGGATCGAAATTCCCTGTGTTTTAACTATTTATGATTACTTTAATGCTTTTTACGACCTTAAAGCGCTAAGCGCCTTTTTGATGACATCGTAAAAGAGAAGAAAACATGTATTTAAACATAGTGATATTAAATCATTAGGGGGAGTGAATTACTATTTCAATTTGTGAAAAGGCAGCAATTGCCCACATACGGGCTCAAATGCGTGTACTTAGCGCGTTAACTCATAGTACACGCGGTTTTAAGAGGCACGTTAATGACGATTATTTTGAATAATAGGAAAGTGCCTGTTGTAAGCCAAGCGGTTCTAAAGTAAAAAAGCTTATGCCCTTACTTTGCTAATACACCGCTTTGATAATCATTAAACGCCTGAACAATTTCTTGCTGAGAGTTCATCACAAAAGGGCCATATTGAACCACAGGCTCGTTAATAGGCTTACCCGATACTACTATAAACTTACATTCCGTATCAGTCGAAACACAAAGCTGCGTTCCCTTCTGTGATAAAACACCAAGCTCTCCTTGTTCCAGAATAGTTTCGTTGCCCTGCTCACCTTTATTAATAACGACATCACCTTCGTAAACATAGATAAATGCAGATTCATCTGAATTCATGGCAATTTCAGAAGGCCCGCTTTTCAATGCCACGTCTAAAAAGGTGGGCGATACGGCGGTTGTCTTAACAGGCCCTTGTACTCCTTCAATCGCTCCTGCTAATACTTTTACGTCTGCATTTTGAATGTGCGCCATTGGAACACTATCCAGCTGAATATCTTGATAGTTGGGCGCTGACATCTTCTCAATTGCGGGTAGGTTTACCCACAACTGAAAGCCTTGCAATAAACCCTCTTCTTGCTCCGGCATTTCCTCATGAATAATGCCTCTGCCTGCGTTCATCCATTGAATTCCCCCTGCATCAATCACGCCCTCATTACCCACAGAGTCCTTGTGACGCATTTTACCTGCAAGCATATAGGTAACGGTCTGAAACCCTCGATGAGGATGAGGTGGAAAACCCGCTATATACTCACCAGGGTTATCTGAACCAAAAAAATCTAGCATGAGAAATGGATCTAATCGAGGCAGATCGGGTTGGCCGATGATACGTGTGAGTGACACGCCTGCACCGTCGCTGGTTGGCATACCCGTGACGACTTTTTCTATCGTTTTTTGCGCGTTAACTGTGAACGACATAGCTTGTACCTACCTTAAATTCTTACTAAAAAGCCATTACTCGATACTTTCGCGGCCATGGGCCGACATAAGGTCTTGCTCGGGCCCTACCGGGATGACTTGCGTTGGGTTTATCATGGTATGGCTGTAATAATAATGTCTCTTGATATGATCAAAATTCACCGTATCAGCAACACCCGGCACCTGATAGAGTTCTTTCATATAGCCGAATATATTCGGATAATCTGCAATTTGCTTCTTATTACATTTGAAGTGACCGTGATAAACCGCGTCAAAGCGAATTAGCGTGGTAAATAAACGCCAATCGGCTTCGGTGATTTGACTGCCAACCAAATAGCGTTGTTTACTCAGTCTTTCTTCAACCATATCTAAAGCATGGAACAAAGCATTCACCGCCTCTTCGTAAGCCTCTTGTGTTGTAGCAAACCCCGCCTTATACACACCATTATTGATGTCGTGATATACCATGTTGTTAATGGTATCGATTTCTTCGCGAAGGGCTTCAGGGTAATAGTCATCGTGGTTGTTAGTAAGTGCGTCAAATCCACTGTTGAAAATGCGAATGATCTCGGCCGATTCATTATTAACGATGGTTTCGGTTTGTTTGTCCCATAAAACGGGAACGGTAACACGACTCGTTATTTCGGGTTCGGCTTTCGTGTAGATCTGGTGGGCATAATCAAACCCGTAAAGCTTGTCTTCGGTTGCCCTAGGGTAGTCTTTAAACTCCCATCCGTTATCAAGCATTTCAGGGTGAACAACAGAGACATCTATATGCGCTTCCAGCCCCTTTAGCTTTCTAAAAATGAGTGCTCTATGCGCCCATGGACAGGCTAAAGATACGTATAGGTGATAACGGCCTGATTCCACTGTGAATGTCCCGTTGTCATCGCTGTTAACTGTGTCACGAAATTTGGATGCCTGGCGTTCAAATTTCCCACCGCTTTTACTGGTATCGTACCACTTATCTTGCCATTTTCCGTCAACGAGTAAGCCCATTTGCCTGCCCCTTTTTTCTATCTCATTAAAAAATGAGTTTATTAAAACATGTATTGTGTAGAACGTATGTTGCTTAAAATCGGATTTATTATTCGAAAAAACTGGAGTGTATTGATCTTTGGTATTCACTTTTGAGATGATGCGCGCCCTGCTAGTGTGTTTACGCGTTTTATCGCTAACCCACGTCCGTATTGTTTAATTGTTAAGTGAAGTAAAGCATGTCTGATGATCCTCGTTTAGGTGGTATTGTGCGTTTGTACGGCGCGCAACAAACCAATAATTTAGCCAATAGCCACGTCGCCGTAGTAGGTATTGGTGGCGTAGGAAGTTGGACTGCCGAAGCGCTAGCCCGTTCGGGCGTTGGCACAATCACACTTATTGATTTAGACGATGTCTGCGTTACGAACACAAACCGTCAGATTCACGCGCTTTCAAATACGATAGGCGAACCAAAGGTCGAGGCCATTGCGTCGCGTATTGCGCTAATAAACCCTAATTGCAAAGTAAACTGTGTTGAAGATTTTGTCACGCCTGACAATACAGCCACGCTTTTGACCAAAGAAATGGATACAGTGGTTGATGCCACCGACAGCATACGTGCTAAAGCCGCTATGATTGCTCACTGTAAACGCAACAAAATCCCCATTGTTACGGTAGGTGGCGCTGGCGGTCAAATAGACCCCACACAGGTGACCAAAGGCGACCTAGCTAAGACGACGCAAGACCCGCTAGCTGCCAAATTGCGCAGTGAACTTCGCAGAAACTACAATTTTAGCAAGAACCCTAAGCGCCGCTTTGGTGTGGAATGTATTTATTCTACTGAGCAGTTGCGTTACCCGCAACCAGATGGCTCAGTGTGTTATAACAAGTCGGCAATGGAGGGAGGAACTCGACTCGATTGTGCAGGCGGTTTTGGGGCTGTTGTTACGGTTACTGCGACATTTGGTATGTTCGCAGCGGCGAGCGTAATTAACAGATTAACTGGACAAAAATAGACTTTGGCCGATAACTTACGCACAATAGCTACCAAACAGTAAGGGCTTGCTTAGTGCGCGTTTGCTCGATGTAGCGCCTTTTCTTTTAATGGTAACAAAACGCTTTCTATCAGCTAATTTTATGCGCAAGTTAATGTAATATTGACTAGCAACCAGGTTTACTTATTCAATTATTGGTTACAGTACCAATGCCATTCTCGGTGAGAAGGAGAACAAGATGTCACCAGATGAACTCAATAAATTAATGTCAGACTGCGCTAAAGACGCAGCAGTAACCGCAGCCGATGAGTTCAATATAGTACTCGACAACTCACCAGAGAGTGTTGCTTTAGTTGATGACGTTCTGCTTAGCTTTGTTGATAAATACCACGACTTAGCTCTAGAAGACGAAGCGGTCTTTACCATCTGCAATATTTTTGGCGCGTATATAGGTGAGATTTTGAAAGCGCAATTAGATGGTGAGTGGATTTACGATCAATCTAACCCTAAAGCGCCTTCAGTATTTTTAAAAGTGGGCGAGAATACGTATGCACTTGCTGGAATCTGTTACGAGCGCCTGGTTAATGATAGTCAAATTAGTGTGTTTGCTTATTATGAACAGGCCCTTGCCAACCACAAAGCGCATCACTAAGGGTCAGCCCCTTTCATCTCGTTAAGCGCCTTTACTTTTAAGGGTTAGGCGCTTTCCAATCTTCTACCATCCACTTCAAATGACGGCTTTTTGATATGGCATAAAGCGCAATGCTATAGAATGCCATTTTAACACCGGTAATGTATTCAAACCCCCAATGATGATGCATAGCATAATAGAGTTGTACGCACAGCAATAATACCACGCCAATTTGTGCTAGCGGAATTACCCAACGGCGCCAGTTGAGGTAGCCTTTTTTCCACAGTCTCTCTCGCTGACTGACTAACACCAGTGCCAGAAAAACCGGTAGGCTTGCCAAAAGCCCAAGACCTAAACTTTCTTTTTGTGGGTAGAAAAACGCAAGTAACTCACTGGTTTGTGTTCGAGACGCTAAGGAAAAGATAAACGCTAGCCAATCGATGCATAAAAGAATAAATACGCTATACAGCCAACGAGGAGGAAGGATGCGCCCAGATTCGTCGTAATAAGAAAGTGGGAGTTTTAACATGGGTTCACTTTTTTCATTTCCACTTTTGAACAGCGCTTAATACGCTTCTTTATTGAAGTTTTGTATCAGGAAGATATTAAAGTGGGGATAACTTCAAAATTTTAAACAGGCAGGGTTTTAGTATTTCTTCTCATAGCCCTTTATTTAAAAGGTCGCAAAATGTCAGACCGCGCCTCTACCGCGCCGCGTTACCTTTTTTCATGAATAATAATGGCTTTTTTAAAATATAGCGCTTAGCCTTTAATTAACGCGGTAACGTTGGTCGTACCCCTGCTGAACTTTGTCTAGCTAAAAGCGCATTTGTAACCTAAAACTACTGCGCATTGGTATGACTTCCTGTATAATCCGCGGCCATTTTAAGCACAGTCATTTTTCGGGTGATATTTTAGATGACAGTAGAAACGTTTGATCCAAACAAAGTCGCAAACAAAACCACAACGCTTGAAACACCGGTCAAAGTACTGAGTGACAATCAATCTTCACAACAAGGTGTAGGTAGCAGAATTGGTTTTGTCAGCTTAGGGTGCCCTAAGAATTTGGTTGATTCTGAACGTATTCTTACTCAACTTCGCACCGAAGGTTATGACGTAGTGCCTACCTACAACGATGCTGATCTCGTTATCGTCAACACTTGTGGGTTCATTGACGCCGCAGTTGAAGAATCGTTAGATACCATTGGTGAAGCATTAAAAGAAAATGGCAAAGTTATTGTAACGGGTTGCTTAGGGGTAAAAGAAGACGAAATTCGAGAGCTACACCCAAATGTCTTGGCTATTACCGGCCCTCATGCATACGAGACGGTAGTAGAGCAAGTACACGAGCATTTACCGAAGCCTCAGCATAATCCGTTTGCGGATCTTATTCCTGATCACGGTGTGAAACTAACGCCCCGCCATTACGCATATTTAAAAATTTCAGAAGGCTGCAACCACCGCTGCACATTCTGCATTATCCCCTCAATGCGCGGAGATTTAGTAAGCCGCCCTGTTGGCAACGTGCTTGATGAAGCCAAACGATTAAAAGAGGCGGGCGTGAAAGAGCTATTGGTTATCTCTCAAGATACCAGTGCGTACGGTGTAGATGTAAAACACAGAACAGGGTTCTGGAACGGCATGCCGGTGAAGACCCACATGCAACAGCTTTGCGAGCAACTGGGTGAAATGGGAATTTGGGTACGCCTCCACTACGTTTACCCTTACCCCCATGTTGATGACCTCATTCCACTGATGAATGATGGTAAAATTCTGCCTTATCTTGATATTCCATTCCAGCACGCCAATAAGCGCATTCTTAGACTTATGAAGCGCCCAGGTAGTGCAGAAAGAGTACTAGAGCGCGTTAAAAAATGGCGTGAACAATGCCCGTCATTGGTAATTCGCTCTACGTTTATCGTTGGATTTCCAGGAGAAACAGAAGAAGAGTTTGAAGAACTTTTAGACTTTCTACGGGAAGCCCAGCTTGATCGCGTTGGTGCATTCGCTTATTCACCGGTTGAAGGGGCAAGAGCAAATGACCTACCCGACCCAGTACCAGAAGATATAAAACAAGAACGCCTTGCGCGCTTCATGGAAGTACAGGGTGAAATAAGCGCTGCGCGATTAAAAGCCAGAATTGGTAATGAGTATCAAGTGGTTATTGATAGCGTTGACGCCGAAGGTGCGGTAGGTCGAACGTATGCCGATGCACCTGAAGTGGACGGCCTCGTTCATTTAAACGGGGTTTACGATGTAAAACCAGGCGATCGTGTATGGGCTGAAGTCATTCACGCTAACGAACACGATGTATGGGCTGTACTATCTGAAGACCAAGACGATGAAGAAGCGCATGCAACGGAGGGCGCAGAGTAGCCATACACTTTGCACTAGAGCCTAACAGCTAAAGCTAGTCTAGAAACCCTATCGATGGCGTATTCACGATAGGGTTTTATTTTATCTACTCTTTATACCTGATACCTCGGTTTTTATACCTCGGTTACTGGGTCATCAACGTGAAAACTACCAAGGTAGCTCGTCACCATTTGAATGGATAAAGCGCCCTGCATTATCCACGTTAAGCTCATCAATACGCTGCGACAAACGTTCGGCACACGTATCAGCATCAATATCGCCTGCACCATTAACCATTTCAGTTTGCACGAACCCAGGGTGAAAAATACCTACAGCAATCCCTCTTGGCTTTAGATCGTTTGCCAAAGATACGGAGGCTGCATTCAACGCAGCTTTAGACATGCGATAGCCATAATAACCACCAGAGCCATTATCAGCCATCGATCCCATACGACTTGTGATCATCGCAATTTTACTGTTGTCTGCCATCACCGGTAAGAGAGTCTGGGAAACAAGAAGCGGCCCCATGGCATTAACACGGAACTGATAATCTATGGTGTTTGGGTCCCAGTCATCTAGGCTTTCTTTGCCCAGAACCCCAGCGTTATTAATGAGCAAATCAATTTTCACATCCATTAGGGGTGCGAGTTTTTCTGCCAGCATTTCAGGTTGAGAGACATCGACGCCTTTGATAATAGTAACGCCTGCAGAGTTCAACTCATCACAACTATTGCGACACGTAGCATAGACTTTTGCGCCACGTGCTTTAAATTGCTTGGTAAGCGCAAGCCCTATGCCGCGATTACCGCCCGTAATAACTACGTTCATTACGACTCCCTTGTTACTGTGTATATGCGTTATTTAGATTTCTTGCCTGTTCGGCATGCTCGATTCTAGCGCTTTTTTATGACGCCTTTTATGGCTTTTAACCGACAATACGCCGTGGTGAACCATTTTCCAAAAGCCATCTGGTTTTTATATAGTCTCTAAAAGGCGTTCCAGATCTTCCGGTGTATCAATTCCAACAGGTGGTGGCGCTACGGCTACCTCACAATGAATTTTATCACCGTACCAAATAGCCCGAAGTTGCTCGAGTGACTCGATTTGTTCTAAAGCACTGGGCGCGTAATTAACGTACTGGTTTACATAGTCGGCGCGATACGCGTAAATCCCAATATGACGATTATAAAGGGCCGTATTCGCTTTGTTTGGGTTCGCCATCATATAGTCTCGTTCAAATGGAATGGGCGAGCGTGAAAAGTAGATAGACTCCCCTTTTTCATTCACCAACACTTTCACTATGTTTGGGTTGAATACATCCGCGACACTCACAATCGGAGTGGAAAGCGTGGCCATTTGACATTGAGGCGCGTTAGCTAAATTAGTCGCAACCTGTTTTATATTTTCAGCGGGAATAAATGGCTCGTCCCCTTGGACGTTCACTACAATGGTATCACCAGAGATATTCTGCGTTTGAATAACTTCTGCTATGCGCTCTGTGCCCGACTGGTGATCCACAGACGTCATGCATACTTGGGCAAACCCTTCGACAACGTTTTGAATACGTTCATCGTCTGTTGCCACTATTATGCTTTCCGCGCCCGCCTCTTTAGCCCGTTCTACTACGTGTTGAATCATGGGCTTTCCATCAATAAGCGCTAATGGCTTACCTGGAAAGCGGCTTGAACCGAAACGTGCGGGAATAACAACGGTGAATGACATATCTTTCTAGCCCTTAATCAAAGCTTTTAACTGACGCTGAAGACAAAACTGAATTAACGTGTAGCGTCGACTTCATCTAAAGATAAAGCGGTTGCTTTACTCTCAATAAGAACAGGTATGCCGTCCTTAATATCAAAGGCTAAGCGGTCAAACCGACATACCAATTGCGTCATATCTTCGTTTAGTACTAACTTTCCCTTGCATACGGGGCAAGCCAAGACTTCTAAAAGCTTTTTATCAAATGCCATTGTTATTATTCCTGTCCGTTTTGTTAAACGTTAAACCCGCTTTTGCAAGTTTTACGTCTATTAAATTAAAAAAGTCTGGGGCGAGATGAGCGCTGACGGGTAAAAACCAACATGCTTCATGAGCGAATGACGCCGCCTTTACTGCATCTTTTTCGGTCATCAAGACTGTACCTTGTGGAATATCAGAAGGTGTCATCGCGTGATGATCGGCCAAAGGCTGCGTATGTGATAACGTTATTTGCATATCTCTTAGCTGATTAAAAAAGCGTTGGGGAGAGCCAATTCCAGCAATCGCACTACACGGTACCTGATTTCTTATTTCTTCAACCGTACAAGTTTTTGCTCGGTTAGATACCGATGTAAAATCGCCAGGTACCAGTGTCATTAAAAATTGCGGGGCGACGGCATGGTCAAACGTCGGCATGGAGCGGCTATTGTGAATTAACGCATCCACGGTGCTTAAACGCCACTGCCCCTCTCGCAAAGGGCCCATAGGAAGCAAATAACCGCTCCCTACTTTCCTATCGTCCATAACAACAAGCTCAATGTCACGATGCAATGCATAGTGCTGCAGTCCGTCGTCGCAAATAATCAATTCACATTGTAATTCTTCAGTTAAATAGGCGGCGCCGCGAGCGCGATTTGGGTCAATAACCACATCACACTGGCTTCTAATAGCCAGTAGTCTAGGCTCATCCCCCACCTCTGCGGCATTGTCGTCGCCGTTTACTCGTCGGGGGTAAACCGCTGATTTAGCGCCATAACCTCGACTAAGAATGCCTACTTTTATGCCGTGACTTTGGTAATAATCGGCTAAAGCTAACACAACGGGTGTCTTGCCGTTTCCCCCCACCGAAATATTACCCACTACAATAACGGGTACTTCGGCTTTGAAAACTTTTTTCACACCCACTTTAAACAGTAAACGTCGAATTGCCGAAACAAAGTAAAATAGCAGAGCAAAAGGTGCGAGCAGCCATACTAATCCATGGCCAAAATACCAATTGTCGTGCAGGGTTTTACTTTGTGGTTGGCTCACTTAGTCTCACCAAATTGAAGTGCGTGGAGCTGCGCATAATGACCGCCTTTTTCAAGCAATTCATCATGCTTACCTTTTTCAATAATACGCCCCTGCTCAACTACCATAATACAGTCTGCATTCTCGATGGTTGAAAGCCGGTGTGCCACCACAATACTAGTACAACGCTTTTGTAGCTTTTCCAAGGCATCTTGAATTAAGCGTTCCGACTCGGTGTCTAGCGCCGAGGTTGCTTCATCTAAAATAAGTATGGGCGCTTCTGCCAAAATAGCCCTTGCAATGGCAATACGCTGGCGCTGACCGCCGGAAAGCATTAGACCATTTTCACCAATCACCGTGTCTAACCCATCCGGTAAATTTGCAAGAAACTCTTCTACGTGGGCCATTCTAGCCGCATTTTCAATTTCTTTGCGAGATACGTTTTGGCGTGCACCGTACGCAATATTATTAGCAATGGTATCGTTAAACAGCGTGACATTTTGCGATACCACGGCGAATTGAGCGCGCAATGCTTTTAAGTCTACGTCGTTAAGCGGCATGTCGTCTAAACGTATCTGCCCCTCTTGCGGCACATAAAAACGCGTAAGCAGCGATGAAATTGTTGATTTTCCGCTTCCTGAACGCCCAACCAGTGCAACCGATTGTCCTGGGTTTGCCGTAAAGCTAACATTAGATAGTGCCGGCGTATGCTTGCCGGGGTATGAAAAGGTAACGTCATCAAATTCTATCTTACCGGTTGCACGCTCTATTTTTGTGCGGCCACTGTCTTCTTCATCAGCTTCATCGAGTATTTCGAAGATGCTGGCGCAGGCAGCCATGCCCTTTTGAAATTGATTGTTAATGGTGGTGAGCTGTTTTAATGGTTTCAACAGCATTACCATACAAAACACCACATTGATAAACACACCCGCGGTTAATTTTTCGAGCATGCCCGGCGTACTGGCAATGTATAACACTACCGCCAGCGCTATCGACGCAATAACTTGAATAGACGACACACTAAGGATTGATGTGACGGAAAGCTTCATGGTTTGCTGTCGATTGTGGTTGTTTTTCTGTTTAAAACGGTTTTGCTCTATTTCCTGACCGCCAAACATGATCACTACCTTATGCCCTTTCACCGCCTGCTCGACCGACGAGGTAAGGTTACCCATAGAGTGCTGTATGTTTTTGCTCACAACACGAAAACGCTTGCTAACGAAAGAGACAATAACAGCAACCACAGGGCCAATTAAAAGAAAAATTAACGACAATTGCCATGAGTAATAAAACATTACGCAAAGCAGACCGATAACAAGAGCGCCTTCTCGGACAAGGGTGAGCAATGCTTTGCCCGACGCATTAGCTACCTGCTCGGTATCGTAAGTAACCTTACTAATTAACCCACCCACGGAATGATTGTCGTGAAAAGACACAGGTAAATGAATATATTTGTCAAACAGCTGTTGTCGCATGCGCATGACAACCTGCGCACCAATCCAGCTAAGCGTGTAACTGCCCATAAAATTAAACGTGCCGCGAAGCAAAAACAGCGGCACAATGGCGTAAGCAGCTAAACGAAGGTAATCGTGATCGTTCTTGCCTAGCGATTCATCAATCATTGGCTGGAGCTGAGCGAATACAAAGGTATCAACAGCGGAATAACCAATCATTCCGATAATGGCAAATACGAACGGGACTTTGTACGCTTTGAGATAATTCAAAAAGCGCTTTATTTGAAAATCCGAGTTGTCGGCTTGTTGCATGTAGTTTTTTTAACCTGTTTGAAACGTTAACTAAAACGCGTTACGGATATTGTACTCGTTCTCTCTCTAATTCACTAATATAGCGGCAAAATTGATTAGTCTGCCATCTAAGTGATTAATGTGTGGTCACTCATTTGCTATTTAAAGGCTAACGATAAAACCAACACAATGTTGTTCTTTGGTAAGTGTTTCAATTAAGGATGAGCGGCGGTACAAAAATTACGGCTCAACATACGTTTGCGTTAGAACACGCTAGCGGAACGAGGGTAAATGACGAGGCGGTCTGCCCTTTAAATACCAACGGCGTTTGTAATTACCGCGCTGGGTGTTAACTGTAACCCCTTTATCTTTAAAGGTAGCGCTGATATATCCATGAAAACTGCTTAGATAAGTTGCTACGCCGTTTTCTTGGTAACGTGCGAACACCACTGGAGCCGGAAACTGCCAGCGGTTTTCATACCCCTGCGTAAAAATAACAGCCGAAGGCGAAACCTGTTCAATAAAAACGTTCGTAGAAGACGTTTTACTTCCGTGGTGCGGCGCAACCAGCACATCTGCGTGCAATGCCTTAGTTTGACTCTCTAGTTCACGCGTTATCAACGCATATTCGCTCTCTTTCTCAATATCCCCTGGTATAAGCACACTTCCTGCAATGTTAGCTATTCTCACTACGCAAGAAGTGGCGTTCGTATTTTGCTTATTTCCTTTAAGCGGCCAAAGAAAGGCGACGTGCAAACCCTGCCAGTTAAAGGTTTTGCCGCGCTCGCAGCCACGCGTAGGTGAGTACCATTTAGCGTGTTGCGCGTTAGGATGAGTATTAAAAGTATCTGCGCCTCCTGCGTGGTCGTTATCACTGTGTGTATGAATAATATGGTCAATATGACGTATGTGAAGCTTATCTAGCAAAGGCAGCATAGCATGTGTGGCGGTAACGGCCTTACCGTTGTACTTCGCACCTGAATCGATAATTATGGCTCTATTGCCTTTAGTCACCATTAGCGCGGTGGCTTGCCCTGCGTCGAGTACATGCAACGTCCAGGCACTATCATTTGGCGATACCCACCAACAGACTTCAACAATTAGAGGCAGCGACAGTAACACAGCGCAAACGTTTTTGTAGCGCCACGGCGGCAAGAAAGTCACGACAATAGCCGTTAAAAAACATAGCGCTGAGCCACTTTCTATAGGCGCGTATACAAGGCTAAGTTCATACTTGCTTAAATAGGCTAAATATTCGAGTAAGTAGCCAAACAAATAGTCACTTTGTTTAAGTATGAGCGATCCTAAGAACGCCACAACAGTGTTGTCAAAAAAGTGAATCGCCAATAACGACAGGAGGCCTATGGGAAGTATAAGTGTCACAAGAGGAAGGGCAATTAAGTTGGCGACAAGGGCGATGAAGCTAGCGCTCCCGAACCAAATGAGCGTTAACGGCATCATAATGAAGGTAAGCGCCAGCTGAAGTTTTATCAAAACAACATACCAAGCATTACGCTGTAACCCAAAAACGGTGATAAGAAACCATATACACCCCACTGCCCCAACGCTAAGGTAAAAGCTAGCGCTTAACATGGATAAAGGAAATATCAACAGACTAAGGGCAAGCATAGCGACACCAATGTTCAACGGCCGCCATGCCAATTGGCAAACAGATAACAAGCAGCCTAAGGCTAGTAATATGAAAGCCCGCACCACAGGAAGCGCGTTACCGCTTAACCCTGCATACAACAAACACGCAAAGACAGTGCAGGATAATACTATTAACCTTACCGGTGCGATGAGTACTTGCCCCCCAATACGCGTGCTATCATTGCCTGTATTGTTTAGCAAGGCTGCCCTTTGTGGCGGGCTAAACAGGCTTAAAACACGCAATTTAAAGATTGCGTGAATGTTCCCTAACGCGCTAGCGACCATTGCTAGGGTAAGCACTATGGGGTTAATGATCAGCAGACAAACACCAGCAATAATCGATAAGTGCATGCCAGAAATGCTAAACAAGTGCCCAGTTCCTGTGCGTTGTAATTGCTCCCAGTCGGTATCAGTTAATTCGGTTTTATTGCCAAGTAATAGGGCAAGCCACCACCTTTGATAATCAAGGCCTAAACCCACGAGGGTTTTCCCTAAACCAAATCGCTCATTATGACTATGCTGTGTTTTTTTATTATCTAATGATTTGATGTACCCGGTAACATGGATGAATTTACTCGCGAATTGTTGCTGCCTATTAAACCCAACCGGGTTGGCCGTGCCGTAAGCGGGCTTAAGCTTAACTACCGCAGTAAACCTGTCACCATTGTGCAAACAGGTAGCCGGTTTTTTTAGCGCCTTAATGTTATTCCTGCCCTTTTCACCGGCAACCGTTTTTATATCGTGCTGCCGGTTACCTTGGTCATTCGAACGCAGATTTATCGACGCTTTTCCCTGTGGGTAGATGTAGCTTGGTTTTTGGTTTTGCGCGCCTGAATATACGGTATGCGAGAGCCGCGCGTTAAAACTCGTGTATTGACTAAAAAACGCTGAAAACGGAACCCTATTTAAAAACGCAGCGGTGCGCTCATTGTTAAGTAATTCAATGGTAACAAAGTATTGATAGTGAGCTTGAACCGCGTCTGTGTTCGAAGAAACACAGCCTCCTGACACAACTTGGCCTGAAATTGTGACATCTTGTTGAATTTTCCCTTCGGGAAGTTGCCAAGCGTAGTAAAAATGCCCTACACTCGCCACCCATAGTACACCTGTAAGCAGACCACTTATAATCCAACACAGCAGTGCTTCGAAAGCAGTGAGTTGGCACGCACGACTTTTACGTCGATAAAGCATAGGGATGGTGCTTGCTACAACGTTTATGGCAATCATCACTGCCATGGTGTTTGCGCTGGGAAGTCGGTACCAAAAAACCGCACTTATTGCGCCAGCGCAAAAACAGCTTAACCAAATTGTGATACGATTGACCATGTTATCACGTAGCAATTGACAATTAGTGAACGTGACATGTGCACAAAGCACGTTGCAATAACCCACGTTTTGTCATTTTTGATTTTATTTTCGAGATGCATTGATATTTATGCCTAAGAAATTTATTCGACGTTTTTTGCCAGACCACCAAAGTATTAAGCAAAACAAAGCTTTAAAGATATTTGGTAGCGTTCTGCACGAACCAAATTTGTGGCATTTAAACCGTCGTTCAGCATCTGGTGCTTTTGGTATTGGCTTATTTTTCGCTTTTTGGCCTGTGCCGTTTCAAATGTGGTTATCTGCCGGTTTAGCCATTCCCTTTCGGGCTAATTTACCTTTGTCAGTGGCCACCGTTTGGGTAACAAACCCTTTCACCATTCCTCCTATATTCTATGGGGCGTACAAGGTCGGCACTACTGTACTTGGGACCAAACCTGAGCATTTTGAATTTCAATTTAGTTGGCAATGGGTGGTTGAAAGCATAAACACCATAGGCCCAGCGTTTCTTGTCGGCTGTGGTATTTGCTCAGTGGTCTTCGGCTTAGCGGGTTACTTTTCGCTAAATTGGGTATGGCGCTTCCAAGTCAAAAAAGCGTGGGAGAGACGTCGTCAGTTGCGTAACCAACAAGCCTAAAGGCGATATGTTACAAGCGTGCGGAATGCTCTTTTTTAAATGTAACCGAGTGCTTTTTCTTTAATGTCATTCGTAAAAATAAAAACGCCACTTTTGAAGTGGCGTTTTTTGATTCACGGTGCTTTTTAATTCATGGTGTTATCTAATTCACGGTGTTAGCTAAGACACGTTATTTCTCATTTTCTGCGAGAAAAGCAATAAGTTTGGCTTCATCCCACACCTCAACGTCTAACTCTTGGGCCTTCGTCAATTTAGAGCCTGCCTTTTCTCCAGCAACCAGAAAATCGGTATTTTTACTTACCGAACCCGCCACTTTAGCCCCTAAGAGTTGTAAGCGCGCTTTAGCATCCGAGCGGCCCATTTCGCTAAGCGTTCCGGTGATCACACAGGTTTTACCCTCAAGCGGTAAGTTATCCGCGTCAGGTTTTTCAATCGCAGGCCAGTTAATGCCTTCTTTTAACAACGCATCAATCACATCAGTATTGTGTGACTCATTAAAGAAGTTAAATATATGTGTTGCTACTATCTCGCCCACATCCTGTACTTCAACCAGCGCCTCTATCGACGCGTCGCGAATTGCATCGAGGGTTTCAAAGTGCGCCGCTAAATTAGCTGCTGTCGCTTCCCCTACTTCTCGAATACCAAGTGCGTATAGAAACTTCGCTAAGGTAGTTTGTTTAGATGCCTCTAGAGAGGATAACAACTTACTCGCTGATTTTTCAGCCATGCGTTCTAAACCAACTACATCACCAAGTGATAGAGTAAAGAAGTCAGCAGGGCTATGAACTAAATCGGCATCAACTAGCTGATCGACCAATTTGTCCCCTAAACCGTCAATATCAAATGCCTTTCGAGAAGCAAAATGTTTAAGCGCTTGTTTGCGCTGCGCTGCACAGATTAACCCACCCGTACAACGGGCAACCGCCTCATCTTCAAGCTTTTCTACTTGTGAGCCGCACACAGGGCACTGACTGGGAAAAGCTATGTCGGTTTCGCTGCCTGTACGTTTTGTATCAACCACAGATACCACCTGCGGAATAACATCACCTGCACGGCGGATAACCACAGTGTCACCCACTTTAACGCCTAAACGAGTAATCTCATCTTGGTTGTGCAAGGTCGCATTTGACACAGTTACACCGCCTACAAAAACGGGCTCAAGCCTTGCGACAGGGGTAATTGCACCGGTACGGCCAACCTGAAACTCTACATCAAGCAGTTTAGTCACTTCTTCTTGGGCAGGAAACTTTTGTGCAATTGCCCACCTTGGCGCACGTGCTACAAACCCTAGCGCAGCCTGTAAATCAATACGGTTTACTTTAAAGACAACGCCGTCTATGTCGTAAGGTAAGTTGTCACGCTTTTCTAATATATGATGATAGTAATCGAGACAGCCTCGCCCACCTTCAGCTGTATCAATATCGGGGCACAAGGGCAGCCCCCATTTACCTAATTGTGAGAGACGTTCGCTATGGGTGGTAGGTAGCGTAAAGTTATCAGGTTGTACTACGCCTAGCGAGTATGCATAAAACATCAACGGGCGTTTAGCGGTTATTTTTGAATCAAGCTGACGTAAACTTCCCGCTGCGGCATTCCGTGGATTGGCAAACACCTTACCACCGGCGTTTTTCTGATGTTCGTTTAACTTGGCAAAGCCCTCGCGAGGCATGAATACTTCACCGCGAACTTCTACGCGATCGGGGTGAGCGTCTCCGCGCAACATAACGGCACGTTAGAAATAGTGCGTACATTCGCCGTAATATTCTCACCGACTTGACCGTCACCTCGTGTGGCCGCACGAACAAGTTCACCATTCTCATAAAGGATACTTACGGCAAGGCCATCTAACTTAGGCTCGCAACTGAAATGCAAACTTGATGTGTCTTTTAATCTATCCTTGAGACGCTTTTCAAAAGCAAGAAGAGATTCCTCATCGAAAGCATTATCAAGCGAAAGCATAGGCACGTCGTGGGTGACTTGCTCAAATGCCGATAATGCCTCCCCCCCCACTTTTTGACTTGGGGAATTAGGGCTTTGTAAAGAAGGATACTGTTTTTCAAGCGCAATAAGTGACTGCATATCCCTATCGTATACCGCGTCGGGTATTGAGGGATCGTCCAATACATAATACTGGTAGTTATATTCGTTTAAGGTGTTGCGCAGTTCGGCAACTTTTTTTCGAGCTTGTTCTAAAGTGTCAGACATGGAATTGTGGTCACGCCATTTAAATAATTAAAAGTTTAACAATGTATAGCAAAGGTCAACAAACCAATGGTTACTGTATACTGAACGTGGCTTTAAAGTACTCAGCCAAAATGCCCATTAATAAGCATGTCCAAACTTCGCTTATTAACAGAAAAGGACTTGGGTATAAGCCAAGTCCTTTTTAACAACGCTGCCAACTATTAAAGCCAAAGAAGGCTAAACGCGTTTAGCTGCTTAATGGTGGCTAGCTACGCGCAATCATGCGTTTGCGTTCAAATTCGCGAATTTTCTCAACATATTGCTGCAGGCCCTGTTTGGTTAATACGCTTCTACGCCCATCTAAAACCTGAGCGCCGAATTCATCAGCCAGTTTTCGCGCTGCATTGTGCATCATGTTAAACACTTGATGCGGGTCACCCTCTATGGGCAATATCATAAACAGTGAGATACCTTGTGTTTCAAAATTCTCAAGGTTGTCGATATCAAAAACACCGGGCTTAAACATGTTAGCAAGGCTGAATAATACCGGGCCTTTGCCGTTAGAGTTAACGTGTCGATGGAATATATCCTGATCGCCAAACTTGAAGCCAAGAGTAAGCAACATAGGCAGTAGCGCGGCACCTAAAATTGGTTCACCTTCTGGCGTTCTTACGTTCAACACTAACACTTCCTGTTCAGGTTGAGGTGTATTCGCCTCGCCTTTAGCACTTGATCGCTCAGTATTTTGCGAACGGCTTGCATCATGATCTGCGCTAAAGCTTTCACGTTCATAATCAGATGCACTTGCCTCACTGGTGTCAAAATCAATGCGCATTTGATCATCACCAAAATTTGGCTCTTCTCGCTTTTTAATACCTGGTTTGTTTCGCTTTGAACGAGAAAAACGCTTAGGCTGTCTGCTTTCTTCTTGCTCGTTGTTTGAGACAAAAGACTCTTGCGGCGCGTCTAAACTAAAGTCGGCAACGTCGCGCTGACTACTCGATTCAGCGTGGGGTTGGTGTTCTTCCTCTTCTAGCGTGGGATCTACGTAGAATTTTTGCGCGGCGCGTTTTGTTTCTGTACGCGGCGGCTCATCGGCAGCCGTTACTCGAGTAGTGTTTTGCGCTTCAGATGGAACGGCTTGTTCATTATCCGAATGCACGCTTTCCCCAGAGTGCACCGAATCAGTTCTACCACTTTCATGTATGTGCGCTGACTGTGTATTCTCGGAATGCCCTTCACCCGCAGCGTCATCACTCTCTCCTTCACGAAGCAGAAAACCCGGTGGTTCAGGGAAGCCATTATCTCCAGCCTTTTTAGACCCGCTCTGTGCAGGCGTCTCATGGGCGCGAGCTTGCCCTGACATATGCGGTTTCGGATTGGTGACCACTGAACCGTAAAGCTTTGGCTCTTCTGGTTGCGCTTCTGGCGCATCGAGGTCTTCATTGGTATCACTACTACTATCTTTAGATAAGCCCGAGGTGTCTACTTCACTGTTTTGACTATTAGCGTTTATATGGTGAGCAGCAGCAATATCGTCTTCCTTAGTGTCAAACACATTATCAGTCTCTTCTATAGCGCGCTTGTCACGAGGCGTAGCCGGCTCGTCGGAAGCGCTTTTAGCATGACTAACCACTCTTACAGCGCCTACCCCTAACTCGTCGAAGCCTTCTTGTTCGTTATTTAATTCATTTTCAACGTCATCGTCGTTGGCATCGTCCATGTCGCTCCACTGCCGTGGCTCAACACGCGCTTTTTCTGAAGGCTTGCTGTTCTTACGAATTTTCCAAATACCATGTGCTAACACGGCAATAATGAAAACCGTGCCCCCAAGGAGTAAAAATAGACGTAATTGATCTTCCATTTAATTTCTTTCGCCCTTTGTTATGCTTCTGCGAAGGCTACTGCCTCGTCTACATCTACCGCTACCATGCGTGAAACCCCAGGTTCCGCCATGGTTACACCGGTAAGGTGACTGGCCATTTCCATCGCTATTTTATTGTGGGTGATATAAATAAACTGCACTGTTTGTGACATTTCTGACACTAAATTACAAAAGCGCCCTACATTTGCATCATCCAATGGTGCATCTACTTCATCCAGCAGACAAAATGGTGCTGGATTCAATCTGAAAATAGCAAACACCAATGATAAAGCGGTTAATGCTTTTTCTCCACCGCTTAAGAGGTGAATCGTACTATTTTTCTTGCCAGGAGGACGAGCCATAATCGTCACCCCCGTTTCTAACAAATCATCGTCGGTAAGTGCAAGGTACGCTGCCCCCCCCCCAAAGACTTTAGGGAATAGCATTTTTAAATCTTCGTTAACTTGCTCGAAGGTATTTGAGAATCGCGTGCGCGTTTCTTTGTCAATTTTTCTTATGGCACTTTGCAGTGTCTCTAGCGCGTCTGTTAAGTCCTGATGCTGTGTATCTAAATGCTGTTTCCGCTGAGACTGGGTTTCGTATTCTTCAACGGCCGCAAGGTTAACCGCCCCTAGACGCTGCAAACTTGCTTGGGTTTTCTCAAGTTCATCTTGCCATCCCGTTTCATTCGCCTCGTCTGGCAAGGTTTCCAAAATCGTTTTTAAAGACTGTTTGGTTTCATCAAGCTGCTCGAGTATGGTATTTGCCCGAACGCGGTAGCCCTCAATATCTATAGCTAGTTTATCAATATTGGTCTGCCGGGCTTGAATATCCTTGCCAAGGGACTGGTGGCCCTTCTCTGCTTCTCGCAGCCATTGCTCGATATCTTCCAAAGCCCGTTGCTTAGAGGCTTTTAATTGCTCTAACTCTGCTTTAGTTTCTAATAGTGTTTGAAGCTCGGCTTCCTGTATTTCTTGAGGCGACGTTAGCTGAGCAAGTTCCTTTGTTAGCCTGTCTTTGTTTTCAATGTATTCGTCACGCTGTTGAAGGTTCCGAGACACCTGTTGGCTGTATAAATTCTGATGATTCTCTAGCTGTTGCTTCTTTAATGCAAGCTCATGATTTTGTGATGTTAAGTTATCAACTCGGGCTCTTAACTCGGTGGTATTTCGCTCGTTAGACTCTCGCTTACTGTTGACCTCATCAATATGAACTTCATGCTCTAAAATCTGCGCTTCTTGAAGCTCTAATTTTTCAGATAGCTGGGAGAGTTGTTCTTCTTCTTTCGCTAGCATTTGCTTTTGCTTACTCAGTTCTTGATTGAGCTTTTCCGCGCGTGTGGACTGCTGCGCTTGCTGCATTTCAAGTAGCGATAACTTGTTTTTAAATTGTGTAAGCTGATTTTCTTCTTCGCTCAAGGCGCTTTGTAACGCCTGTTTTTGCGCTTTTGTAGCGGTTAACGCATGCTGGGCAGCGTTTAGAGACATGTTTACTTCATCGAGCACGCTTTCGCTAACCAATATTGATTCGCTCAATGCCTGAATTTTGTTGGCGCGCTGCAGTGCACCGTCATTTGCTTTACCCGGTCTTACCACCCATTGACTGCTTGCCCACAAGCCAGTTGGCGAGATGACGCTGGCGCAACCATTAATGCGCGAATTATCTCGACCCTGGCTTTCCTTACCTCGCAGTTCACCGGGCCCATTATGAGCCTTCCCTGCCTGATCTCCCTCTTTATGTAACGTACAATTACCAATAAGCTGTATAAGTTCATTGTCATCGTCACAAAGGTAAATATCGTTGAAAAAAGCAGGAACGCGACGATTTGGTGTGGGCGCACCTTCTTCACGCAACAGTGCGTCTGCTAGCGTGCCGGGCTTGGCGTTAGTTACAAACGCTTCACCAGTAAACACTTTCACACCACTTGGTACGCTTTCTATTTGCGATAGCAAGTCATAAATACCGTGGGATTTAGCGACAACGGGGTCTTTTACGTGCTGTAAAATAGACTCAACGCACGGTGCCAGTGCAGCCCCTGAACTAAATTGCTGCCATAATTTTTCAACACCTTCTAAAACAATATCTTCGCTGCTCATGGCATCTTGTTGAAGTGCTTCTAAGGCAGACTTGGTTGATTGGGCGGTTTGCAGTTCACCTTGTACTGTGCGAAGTTTTGATTGTTGTGCTTGAACAAGGCTTTCTTGTTCGTTTTCCAATTCGCTAATACTGATGATTTTGTCGCTATCTTCGTCAATCTGAGCACTAATTTCTTCGCTTTGCCCAACAACAAGCGCTATCTGAAACGCGTAGTCCTCATCATCTAATTGGGTTAGTTCATCGTTTAATTCACTAATGCGCTGAGAGGTGCGAAGCTGCATGCTCATCGTTGACTGAATCTGACTGTGGCATTGCTGCACGTTTTGGCGAAGCTGATTGTAGGTTTGCTCTTGCTCTCGAGCTTTTATATTAAACTCTCTAAGTGCTTGCTCGGCATCCTCGAAGCGCTCTTTTGCTTGTTCAAGTTCGGCTTCTTTTAACGCTATTTCAGGCTCGATAGTATCAAGCGCATCATTTGACACGGCTAGCGCTTTTTGCGCCTCGGCGATAGAGTGATTTAGCAATTCATGCTGTTCATTTATACGAGATAACTCTTGCTCAACTTGGGCTTTGCGCTGTTTAGCGTGAAGTGCATTTTGTTCTAGCCGAGTTATCGCATTGCTTGTTGAAAACAACTGCTGTTGCAAGTCGTCAATTGCCTGCTTGGTTTCGCCTTGCTTATTCTTGTATGACACTAGCCCTGCTTCATCGCCCTGAAGCCGAGCTGTTAAATCATCAACCTCGACCTGCAAAGCTTGCTGTTGTTTTTGCAAGGTCTCTATGTGTTCGCTGTTCTTTAGAAAGCGAATAGCAGCAAGCTGACCTTTTAATTCTCTTGCCTGTGCACGGAGCGTTTTATAACGTGTTGCGGCGGCAGCTTGGCGTTGTAGCTTTTCCAACTGCTTACCTAACTCGTCGCGCACATCATTCAAGCGCTCAAGATTATCCTGGGTGTGTCTAATACGGTTTTCGGTTTCTCGCCGGCGCTCTTTGTACTTCGATATGCCCGCAGCCTCTTCAATAAACACTCGAAGCTCTTGAGGCTTAGACTCAATGAGCCGCGAGATCATACCTTGCTCTATAATGGCGTACGAGCGCGGCCCAAGTCCTGTACCTAAAAATAAGTCAGTTACATCCCGCCTTCGACACTTAGTGCCATTTAAAAAGTAGGTAGAGGTAGCATCTCGCGTCACGAGGCGCTTCACCGACAACTCGTTATAATTGGCGAATTCGCCCGCAATGCGCCCCGCACTATTGTCGAAAACTAATTCAACACTACACTGACCCACCGGTTTACGCGAAGAAGAACCGTTAAAAATGACGTCTGTCATGGCATCACCACGAAGGTTCTTGGCAGAGCTTTCACCAAGCACCCAACGTACCGCGTCTATAACATTGGACTTACCGCAGCCGTTGGGACCTACAATCGCCGTCATTTCACCTGGAAATGGGATAGTGGTTGGCTCTACGAAGGACTTAAACCCAGCTAGCTTTATCTTTTTAAGCCGCACGCATCAACCCTCTGAGAGACAGAGCTGGCAGGCGATATCGCACAAAAACCTGCCGAAAAAGCTGATGGGTTAGAAATGATACAATCACACGGAAGATTCTTTTGTTATTATTCATCGACTCTACCAAATCTAACAGCTTGTAACAATTACCATTTCGGCAAGTTAGGCATACGCAACCTAGTAAGCGTATGATAGAGCATGTAAATACTTAAAACGCAAAAGGAGTCCTAATGAGTTCAGGTGGTGTACATTATTTCTTTGAAGGCTTTTCGCTTATCAAAACGAAAGGGCTAAAGCGTTTCGTATTTGTGCCCCTTACTATAAATCTAGTGCTATTTTCAGTGGCCTTTTATTTTCTGTTTGGTCAAATTGAAATGGGCATTGCCTATGTCATCGACCTTGTCCCAGAGTGGCTCGGTTGGATTAAAACAGCCATTAGCTTCTTTTTGTGGCCTTTGGCGGTTATAAGTGTTTTGTTAATATTCGCGCTTATTTTCGGCACACTCGCGAACTGGATTGCCGCGCCGTTTAACGGCGTACTCTCTGAAAAAGTTGAGCGCCATCTTACCGGTCAAGATTTAGGTGATGAAGGTGTCATGTCGCTTATAAAGGACATCCCCCGTACCGTAGGCAGAGAACTCACTAAGCTTATTTGGTACATCCCCCGGGCAATCGGTTTCCTTCTGCTTTTCATCTTTTTACCCATCATTGGGCAAGTGCTGTGGTTTTTGTTCAATGCGTGGATGATGGCTATACAGTATTGCGACTACCCTTACGACAATCATAAGGTCGACTTCACTCGCATGCGATTGCACCTAGGCGAACACAAAGGTAAGGCACTGACTTTTGGTATGATGGTGAATGTCTTTTCGCTTATTCCTGTCGTCAACTTTATTATCATGCCGGTTGCGATTTGCGGTGCTACGTCTATGTGGGTTCGAGAACTTAAACACACGCTCAATAAGTAGACTGCGTTGTATCTGAAACGCTCTGCACTCACCTGTATTAGGTAAGTGCAGAGTAATTTTGAGCTTTGTTAGGTACAAATTTACGGCTACTGCCCGTTAAAGGTTTCATATTCCGCCAACCAATGAGCCGCTTCTTTCTGATTGCCATTGCGATGAAATGCTTGGAAGAAATTCATAGAAATTGGTCGCTGTGCGTTTTCTTTTTCTAATTGCTGCTGCCACAACACTAGATAGAGAGGCGGTATGACACCGCTATCGTGATGCTCCATAAAAGTTATTCTGCGACTGGGTTTATAGCTGTTTTTCCCCAGTACCGAGCAGGTTTTGGCCCGCGCAATGATCGTATTAGGGTCTATTGCTAACCAACCCTCTACCGTTTTATGAGGTGCGTACCAATACTCAGAGTCAACGATCAGGTTCGGTGGCATAAAATCGCTAATGCCATCCTCGTCACAAAGCTTATTCGCCATACTGCGCCCAATAGGATATTCATCAGCAAAACCGGCAAAGTGTGCCAACTCATGGACAAACACGGAATAGGCATCGCTAATATCTAAATACATTACACCATTTTGAACGTTGGCTTTCCCCTGCTCTGAAACCACAACAGCGTGACTAAATTTATGCTTTTTAGCAATGTTCGATAAAGGAGTAATATTGCATCCTAAAGCCCCCGTATTTTGGTAATTCGGGTGGCAGTTAAGGGCATCGGCTTGAAGCCAGATAGGCTTAGCTAAACATATTGAAAGCGCTTGAAGCCGTGTATCCGCTTTGAACGAGCTATAAAGGCTGTGAGCACGCATAATGGTAGCTAAGCTAGTGGCAAATGGCTGTATACGCTGGAGACAGTCAGGGTTATCTAACCACGTTGGCGGTGTGGGCTGACTTGCCAACTGACCTAAAGTGTACGGCGTGTAAAGTTGCACAGCTTCTAACGCCTTTTCAGCCTGCGCATGCCCTTGTTTAGCAGCAAACGTAAAATGTTCTTTCGCTTGTTGATGTTCACCTTCATCCCACAACAATCGCGCATATTTAAACGCGCTTTGCATATCTAATGTCGCTGTGGCCGCTAGAAGTGGCTTGGCCAAATGTTGTTGGCCGTGTAGCAAGTACCAGTCTGCCAATGCAGCTTGCGCAGGTAAGTATTGCTGCGACGCCGCTCGAACCAGCCACTTCTCGCGCTTTTCTGGCGACTCAGTAGACATTGCAAAAGCAAGCTGGGCTTCGGCCACATCACCTAGCGCCGCCAAACGCATAAAGCGCTGCGATGCTCCCTCTTCGCCAAGTATTTGGTAAAGCAGCCAGGCAGCATCTGCATTTTCAAGATTTACCAACTTTTCTAAGTAATACGTAGCGGTAGCTTGCTCGATGCCGCGAGTTGAGGAAAATTTGGCATTATATGCTGCTTCAAACTGCTGGAGTAATGTAGCCTGAGCGTCTTTGCTGCCTTGTTTGGCCGCAAGCCAAAGTAGCGCTAGTGCTTCATCAGTCTGAGTGGCTAAAGGGGTTGATACACTTGGGGCTTCGTTATTGGATGAGCTGGCAGGTGTTAGCCCTTCGCTATCGTTTATCGGCTGGATCACGCTCAGGGCGTTTGCTATTAACTGAGGAATGTAACGTCCACTGTCGCCCGCAACAATAAGCAGTGCGAACACTGCTAAAAATAAGCCTCGCATAACCTTGGTCGATTACTCTTCGCTTACCGGCGCGCTCGATGCTCTATCGCGCAAGCGGTTTAGCTCCATTCGAGCGTATCGGTGTTCAACGTAATCAAACACGTTGGTGCTTAGCGCAAGTTTAAAGTAGTTAGATGCCACGCCACTGTTGCCTTGTTGCATATGAAACTTACCCAGATAAAAATACGCTTCACATAGCCTGTCTGTGAGTGCTTTTTGGCTTTTCACGCCGTCTAACAGAGAATTCAGTACGTCATTTTCGGTAACAGTACCTAGAAACAAGTCGACTAATGTCGTGGCCCAATGCTCGTTATCTAACGTTGGTCGAATTGAAGCTAGGTAAGTCTGCCCTTCTAACGCAGACACATCGTGGTGAGCGAAATAGGCCCACAATGCACGAAACGGGTCACTATCATCTTTTTCAAAAAAAAGGTTTAAGTCGTTAGTTGCAAGCTCAGCACGGCCCCCGTAGTACAACGCAATCCCGCGATTTAAGAACGCAAAATCATATTCTGGGTTAATTTCAAGGGTTGAGTCGAACGCGTCGTACGCTTGAATAAAGTCACTTTGTTGAATGTAGTGTATACCCATAGAATTATAGGCTTCGGCCAAGTCTGGCTTAAAGTTGATGGCCTGGGTGTAATCGAACTGAGCGAGACCCGGTAGGCCAACGCTGTCGTAAAGCATGCCACGCTGGAAGTGCAATTCTGCTTTATCTTCGTCGGAAAGCGCAGGGCTGGTAAGCACTTGGTTGTAGCGAACAATGGCCATTTCAGAACGTGGATTAACGGGTGCAGGCTCTGCTAAAAGTAGATTTCCCATTTGAGGTCTTTCAGAAACAGGAGGTGTTTGCGCGCAACCGGTTAAAATAGCAGCGAATAAAGAAAAAAAGATGAGACTAACGTTTCTGCACATGGTAAAAAAGCATTCTATAAAAAAAGAAAAAACCGCCTGAGTATAAAGTATACGCTTGTCGCGGCGCTAATGCCGCCAACCTTCTCGCATTTGATGATAAAAGTAAAGCGTAATGGGCGGTTAACACAGGTAGCTATGAAGAAAAATAATATAGAAAAACTATCACAACTTGCTTTTGACGCACAGAAAAACTCTCACTCTCCTTATTCTAACTTTAAAGTGGGTGCAGCAGTGTTAACGCCTAGTGGAGAAACCTTCGCGGGCTGTAATGTAGAAAGTGCGGCTTTTCCGTTAGGCCAGTGCGCCGAGGCCACCGCCATTGGCAATATGGTTACACAAGGCCAGAAGCGTATAACACACATCGTTATTGCCAGCCCTAACAATGAATTTTGTTTTCCCTGCGGCGGTTGCAGACAAAAAATCGCTGAGTTCGCGCCAGATGAAACCCCGGTAACCATGGTTAGTCAAAGTGGAGAGAAGTTTGAAACCACCATCGGCGAATTGCTTCCCAATGCCTTTAGGGCGCACGATTTAGACAAGTAATTTTAAATAATCATATTCTGCATTTAACGAGGCTCAGGCCGCTTCCAAACCAGCCAGCCTCGTTTTTGCGTTTCTATACATCTGTACGACGCACTTATATATCAGCACATTAACGGCTTAGTAGACTGTTTAATAGACAATATTCTTCCCTGACCATCGAATCCTAGCGCTACTTGGTTGACTAACAAGTTTACCGTCGTTCAGCTTAGGCTTGTAGATAATGGGCTCAAAAAACACAGGCGGCGCTTCGCTTATATTCACCTTATCTTGCCTGATAAGCTCTGCCATTAAAACGAATAGCCCGGCAGTTACCGCTCCACCAGCAAGCGCAATAGTGGCAGCGCTTATAGCCCGTTTGTGGAAAGGCGCTTTTGCAAAAGGCAATACACTGTGTTGTACCAGATGTTGCGGATTAGCGCTTGGTAGAATTGTTGTTTGCATATGGTTCCCCCTTTTTTCACTAAACGGAGGAACTTAATAAAAGGGGTGAAAATATTTTTTGTTTTTCATTCACCCTATTGTTTGAGGGAAATTAAAACAAATATCGCTTTTCTACCATTGGCATTGCAGCTTCTATAACAAGCTTGGCAGACAAGCTAATCATTTTTTTCATCTTGGCGTTTATTTAGCTTCGCTGCTGCCATAAAGCCAATAATAAAAATGGCGAAGATAACCACGCCTACCCAAATCAATACGTTAAAAAGAAAGTCCATATCATTTCCTAATCACATTTTTATGATTTAACTTTAACACTTATTTGATTGTGTAGGCGAATTAGATCATCCAGCGTATTTACTTCATAAACCATGTTATTCAGATTTTTCTACACCAATAGCCATGACAGACTGATCGTCTTTAATCGCCGGCATTTGATTAACCATCATAACCGTGCCATCAACAGGCGATTTGAGGGTTTCAACAAGATTACCCAAATAGTCGGTGACCGTACCTATCTCCTGCCCTGTTGACACTTTCTCGCCTATCACCACTGAGGCCTTAAAAAAACCGGTTTTTGAGCTTTTAGGGTATTTGATGGTTTCGTAGATAATTGGCTCGGGGTGCGGCTTTGGCTTTTCTGGCAACATCTTTAGAAAATACATAGCGTTTTTTGCCACTTTACCAAGCTTATCTATCTGCTTTTATCGAGACTAATGTGTATCTCTATTATTCGATATCTATTGTTCTATATCGAGTGCCGCTCTGTCGAACAAAGTAAAGTAGTCTTCGTTTGCGTAAAGCTTTAAGAAGATAGACATAGTAACCGCGTTCAATTCACTCTCAGATTCTTTAAACCCTGTACTTACGTGAAGATCAAAGCCTGTGGGTGACGCAGATTTCATGAATTCTTGAAGTTGAGTGAATTCCTTTATCGCCTTGGGGCTAAGCCCAAGTATATATTCGGTTCGCGAGGGAATATCACTTAACCAACCTGACTCTGCTGGTAGTGTTTTTTCAGATATAACTTCAAGATTGTACTTAAAACTTCTTTCCTCTTGCGCTGAACTGACGCCCAAAGTAAGCCAGGTTTTGTCAGGTTTTATTTCCGCGGGTTTGTCTAAGTGAATTTTGGTAAGCAAATGATTAGGGGCGAGTTGGACGAATTTGGCCTCATCAAAAGAACGAAACTCAAGCATCGTCGAAATAGGGATATTAGCGCAACCTGCTACAAACAATGTGAAAGAAACGATGATTATTTTTTTAATACTTAACACTAACGGCTACTCTTTGAGGAAACAGCAAAATATTCATTGTCAGACTTACAAAGCTTTTTCTTTTTCGTAAGTTTTCTCAGATTTGTTCCACATTAAGTGGCCAAAAGCGATGCCTGCAATGGGAAAGATGATCAAAGCAATGATTGGGCGTACCCAAATATTTTCCGATGGCTCAATAAACTCCATTAACACGGCCCAAAAGATTGCTGTAGTGACGCCCCACCCTAAAACACCGTTTACTAAAACGAAACGCTGCTTGCCCTTCTCTCGTATTTGGGCCCACTTTTCCATGTTCATGTAGATATCCTTTTTTAATATTCAGCAATTAGTACAAGGCAAACAAAAACAACTATTAAGCTAACAAAACCAACAGCTATGGTCCTCCCTTCATCTCTTCCCGTTCGCGGATAATTGCCAAAGGTTAAAAGCTTAAGTACCACATGACCTGTACCTTTTAAAACAAATTCAATGATAGCCTCTACGACTATCCAATTGAGTATTCGAAGTAAAAACCGGCCCAGAGGTTCTAAAACGTCTTCCATAACTTTAATGCTCTTTGTTGCTTTTGTTGAATAGTGGCTGTCTTTTAATTTTGTCGCTAACGACGCCCTTTACTCGGTATTCTCGTTCGTCTAACGGCGGGACTATAAGCCAATTTCACCAATAAAAATCAAGGTCCACATAGCCAACACTGCAATAAAATTGACGGTAAACACCATACCACGCAACCTGATGTTATCTGTAAATATTTGAACAATACTGTGCAGCACTCTGCCAATCACAAACACCCAAGCCAAGTAGATTTGCATACCATCTATTGCTTCATCCGTTGCGATAAGCAACACGCAGGCAATGTGAAAAAATATCGGCCATTCAAATTGGTTGCTTAGGTTTGCGCTGATTTTAAGCTGAATAGTGTGAAAAGGATTTGAGCCGTTTTTGCTTTGCCCTACTCCCCACACAGCCGGTGCGCGAGCTACGGTTAATAACGCATAAAGCAGGGCACACCAAACAATGTGAAAGAACACGGGAGTGAGAAGTGTGGTCATAACTGCTGCATAGTACCGGTATGTTCTATAATTCTATAAAGAAACTGCTTTAACACGCCGTTCACTGTCTATGTAGTAAAGTGAGTATCCCTTAGCTTTTAATTGTTCTCGCAACCTTAAAAGCTCCTTGATATCTCTTTCAATCACTATTAGTTTTTTAAAACCTGTTGCATCTAAAGCAGAAAGGAAAGCTTCACCATTGGTTTTATCAATCTGCTTACCGTCAACAATATAGCTAGTATCTGTAGACATTAACGGCGTTTTTCAAGGTAGTTGTCGCCTGAGCTGTTAAGCTGCTTCTTTTTTATTCTCCGGATTTAGCTCTACGCTTCCGATCTTATCCCAGTTTCTGGTTTCACCAGACCAACGACTTGGATTTCTCACTTTTGCCTCGGCATATAACTCAGTGCGCTTTGCCAGTATCTGTTGGTCTTCACCTTTGTGTCGCTGCTCTGGGGTAACGAATCTTATGCGGCTATGGCGATGTTCGGTGTTATACCAGCGGACAAAATCTCGCACCCAGGCTCGCGCTTCCTCCAGCGACTTAAAGCCTTCACTCGGCCATCTATGGCAGTATTTGACTGTGCGGAACAGAGATTCTGAGTAAGGGTTGTCATTACTGACACCGGGACGGCTACGTGAGCCGATAACGCCCATTTCAATCATCTTAGCTTGCATGGTCAGGCTCTTCATCGGACTGCCATTATCAGAATGTAAGATTATCTCGTCATTCACGCATTTCTCAGACCATAGCGTGCGTTCCAAGAGGTTAGCGGCATGATCACCAGACTCGCAATCATACACTTCCCATCCCACAACTTTACGGCTAAAAATATCCATTATCATGTACAGATAAAAGAACCGACCAATGACCGTAGAGGGGCAGTACGATATATCCCAGGTCCACACTTCACAGGGTCCCGTAGCCGTAAATCCATCAGGTTTTGCCTGTGTACCTTTGGGTTTTGCTTTGCCTCTGTGGCTAAGCTGATTATTGGCTTTCAATATACGGTAAAAGCTGGATTCCGAACCCAGATAAACTCCCTCATCGGCCAACATGGGCACAATCTGACTGGGCGGCAGACTGGCAAACCGCTCTTCATTGCAGATATCCAAAATGGCTTGTTGTTCTATCTCAGTTAGCTTATTTGCAGGCGTCGGCCTGCTCGCCTCCGGGCGCTTATCTGCACAAATTCCATCCGCGTCCCGCCATCGTTGTAACGTGCGCAGGGATAAGCCGATGATGCCACAGGCTTTGTGCTTTCTGGCCCCCGCACTAACGGCTTCATCAATCAGTGAAATATAGTATTGCCTATCTGAGAACGTGGTTAGTTGTCCTCGTCTTCCCCCCAGTAGGCATTTAACTTTTTTCTAAGCACCAGAAGCGCAGCAGTTTCGGCTAACGCTGCGTCTTTGCGTTTTAACTCTCTTTCCAGCTCTTTAATGCGTTTCTTATCCGCTTTACGTTCCTGGGCCTGCTGTTTACGCTTATCCGCCTCGGATTGATTACCGGAGATACAGCTATGTTTCCATTGCTGGATTTGCTCCGGGAAAAGGCCCTTTTTCCGGCAGTATTCACTTACCTCAACTTCCGACATGGCAGCAGTCTCTATCACCGCAGAAAACTTCTGCTCTGCGGTCCAATTCTCTGGCGTATTACTTTTAGTCAAACTGAAATCGGCCTCTGTATACTTGTCCCGCCAACCATACAACGTAGACAGGCTAATACCTTCTCTTTGCGCAAACTGGCGTAATGATAAACCGCTTTCAATCAACTTACTAACCACTGCCTTTTTATGTTCTTCTGGATAATGTCTCACTCATGCCTAACTTCCGCACCCTGTCTAATACTATGAAAAACTGAGGCGACAACTATCCTGACACAGGGGGTTAACAACATGCCTTTTGCATGTTCCGGCCCATTCCGATCACCCATTTCGGTTCAATCCGATCAGTGATTTCGGTCTAATCCGATCGCTTATTTCGGCGTTATTCGATCAAAAATGACGTTTTTCCGAAATCACTGTTCGGAATCCCGAAATCTTCTTCTTTTTCTCACTAAATCAATTGGTAAGCTCAACTTCATCACTTTATTGAAGGAACGAGCTGCCATGGCGAGAAAGAGAACCGATATCGGCGTTTTTCAAGGTAGTTGTCGCCTGAGCTGTTAAGCTGCTTCTTTTTTATTCTCCGGATTTAGCTCTACGCTTCCGATCTTATCCCAGTTTCTGGTTTCACCAGACCAACGACTTGGATTTCTCACTTTTGCCTCGGCATATAACTCAGTGCGCTTTGCCAGTATCTGTTGGTCTTCACCTTTGTGTCGCTGCTCTGGGGTAACGAATCTTATGCGGCTATGGCGATGTTCGGTGTTATACCAGCGGACAAAATCTCGCACCCAGGCTCGCGCTTCCTCCAGCGACTTAAAGCCTTCACTCGGCCATCTATGGCAGTATTTGACTGTGCGGAACAGAGATTCTGAGTAAGGGTTGTCATTACTGACACCGGGACGGCTACGTGAGCCGATAACGCCCATTTCAATCATCTTAGCTTGCATGGTCAGGCTCTTCATCGGACTGCCATTATCAGAATGTAAGATTATCTCGTCATTCACGCATTTCTCAGACCATAGCGTGCGTTCCAAGAGGTTAGCGGCATGATCACCAGACTCGCAATCATACACTTCCCATCCCACAACTTTACGGCTAAAAATATCCATTATCATGTACAGATAAAAGAACCGACCAATGACCGTAGAGGGGCAGTACGATATATCCCAGGTCCACACTTCACAGGGTCCCGTAGCCGTAAATCCATCAGGTTTTGCCTGTGTACCTTTGGGTTTTGCTTTGCCTCTGTGGCTAAGCTGATTATTGGCTTTCAATATACGGTAAAAGCTGGATTCCGAACCCAGATAAACTCCCTCATCGGCCAACATGGGCACAATCTGACTGGGCGGCAGACTGGCAAACCGCTCTTCATTGCAGATATCCAAAATGGCTTGTTGTTCTATCTCAGTTAGCTTATTTGCAGGCGTCGGCCTGCTCGCCTCCGGGCGCTTATCTGCACAAATTCCATCCGCGTCCCGCCATCGTTGTAACGTGCGCAGGGATAAGCCGATGATGCCACAGGCTTTGTGCTTTCTGGCCCCCGCACTAACGGCTTCATCAATCAGTGAAATATAGTATTGCCTATCTGAGAACGTGGTTAGTTGTCCTCGTCTTCCCCCCAGTAGGCATTTAACTTTTTTCTAAGCACCAGAAGCGCAGCAGTTTCGGCTAACGCTGCGTCTTTGCGTTTTAACTCTCTTTCCAGCTCTTTAATGCGTTTCTTATCCGCTTTACGTTCCTGGGCCTGCTGTTTACGCTTATCCGCCTCGGATTGATTACCGGAGATACAGCTATGTTTCCATTGCTGGATTTGCTCCGGGAAAAGGCCCTTTTTCCGGCAGTATTCACTTACCTCAACTTCCGACATGGCAGCAGTCTCTATCACCGCAGAAAACTTCTGCTCTGCGGTCCAATTCTCTGGCGTATTACTTTTAGTCAAACTGAAATCGGCCTCTGTATACTTGTCCCGCCAACCATACAACGTAGACAGGCTAATACCTTCTCTTTGCGCAAACTGGCGTAATGATAAACCGCTTTCAATCAACTTACTAACCACTGCCTTTTTATGTTCTTCTGGATAATGTCTCACTCATGCCTAACTTCCGCACCCTGTCTAATACTATGAAAAACTGAGGCGACAACTATCCTGACACAGGGGGTGTTCGTCGTGCCTTTTTATGTGGCGAGGAAAACGGTAGAAGTTTTGAACATCGTCGCCAATGGGTAGAAGACCGTATTCATGTTTTAAGTGAGGTGTTCGCCATTGATGTATGTGCTTATGCGGTAATGAGTAATCATACGCATCTGGTATTACACGTAGACAAAGAGAAAGCAGACGCACTGAGTACTGAAAATGTGATTCAACGTTGGCATAAACTATACAAAGGCACATTACTCTCGCAGCGCTACATGTCACCAGATTCACGTAAAGATTTACATGAAATTCAAATTAAAGCGGTGGAGTTAACGGCTGAAGTATGGCGTAAAAGGCTATTTGATATCAGCTGGTTTATGCGTGCACTGAATGAATATATTGCTAGGGCAGCTAATAAAGAAGACGACTGCACGGGCCATTTTTGGGAAGGACGGTTTAAATCTCAAGCGCTATTGGATGAGTCAGCCCTTGCCGCCTGTATGGCTTATGTTGATTTAAACCCAGTACGAGCAAAGATGGCCAAAACACCTGAAACATCAGACCATACCAGTATTAAATACCGAATTAACGCAGCTAGGGTCGGCAAAACACCTAAACGACTTATGCCTTTTGCAGGCAACCCAAGACTAGAGATGCCACACGGTTTACCTTTTACTCTTCCAGACTACTTACAGCTTGTAGATATAACCAGCCGATATATTCACCCAAACAAGCGTGGCAAGGTTGAGCATAACCTACCCTCTATTTTAGAGCGCCTCAATATTGAACAAGAACATTGGATAACATTAACCACGCAGTTTGAAACCTGCTTTAAGCACGCCGCCGGCAAAGTGATTCAACTAGAGCAATACGCACACAATCAACACCAGCAACGGGTTCAAGGCCGACACAGTGCGATGCGATTACTCGGTTAACTTTGCAGTTTAATAGAGAGAAACACAGGCACTTATGTATACATCTCTACATAACAATTCCGGGTTTGTTAAGAACCTAATTTTTTGCAATGCGCATCCCTATGCGTATACTTGATATCTAGAACAATTTGGAGTGATAGCATGCAAGACTTATATGATATCCATGCCCCAAAAAAAGCGACTAATTTGAGCTTAAACAGTGACTTATTGCAAAAAGCTAGAGACTTGAAAGTTAACCTGTCTGCAACCTTAGAACAGGCACTTAAAGACAAGTTGAAAAGTGTTGAAGAAGAAAGCTGGAAAAAAGAAAACAAAGCTGCCATAGCTGCGTACAACGAGTTCATTGCTGAGAACGGCTGTATAGGTGATGAGTACAGGAACTTCTAATGGCACAGTTTGATGTTTACAGAAACCCAAGCTCAAAAACAAATAAAGCTTACCCTTTTCTTGTAGATGTTCAGAACTCTGTAATTGACCAATTAGCAACAAGGCTAGTTGTACCGCTGACAAAGAATAAGACTAAAAATAGTCTTTATATGAAAAACCTTACGCCGGAGATAGAATTTGAAGGCGAGACATACTTATTCCTGACTCAACAACTGAGTTCCATACCCGACGATGTGCTCAAGGACTGCATCGGTTCTTTAGCGCAATCCAGAGAATTGTTAATAGACGCAATAGACTTTGCTATTACTGGAATATAGCCTTTCTATAAGAGACTCTGACAGGTGGGCATGACGACGCAAAGTGCCTAGAGAAGTGAACAAATGAGCCTGCCTTGTTTAGTACCGATTCGTATAAATACTCCCAAACGCTGAAAAAAGATGCCTGTCTTATTTAGTCTTATCGTAATTAGATGCTTGCTGTATGGGATTCATATTTAGTCCTGTGCGTAACTCTAAGATATGGGGGCGCAGACACGCGTGCAATGGACATAAACGTGCCTGTCTTGTTTAGTCTGCCCAAACAAGCGTGGCAAGGTTGAGCATAACCTATCCTCTATTTTAGAGCGCCTCAATATTGAACAAGAACATTGGATAACATTAACCACGCAGTTTGAAACCTGCTTTAAGCACGCCGCCGGCAAAGTGATTCACCTAGAGCAATACGCACACAATCAACACCAGCAACGGGTTCAAGGCCGACAAAGTGCGATGCGATTACTCGGGTAGCTTTATAGCTTGCAAGACAGGCACAAAATATAGACATCTCTACACAAACATGCCTGTCTTGTTTAGTATTGTCAGTTGTAAAAAAGATGACTGTCTTGTTTAATCTATCGAAGGGAGCGAGTTTAGCGCTTTGTTAGCCACGTTTTTCGACTTTCCACGGCGGCGACAAGCGGTTCTCGCCAGCCCAGAACAGTTTAATTTTGTTGCCTGAAGGGTCTTTTAACACAGCCTCTTTCCATAAATACCGCTGTTCTGTAGGTAGTTGCTCGAAAATAACTCCCTTTGCAACTAATGATTCTGCGAGCATATCTAGTTTTTCGGTCTCGAAGTAGATGATAGCACCATTTTTAAACTCTTCTAATTCCAGAGAAAGAGAAAAAGTCGAGTTACCTTTAGGGCAGGAAAACCTCGCATAGTGCGGTGTATCTACGATTTGAATAAAACCAAGAACCAGATAAAACTTTACGGCTTCTTCCATATTTTTTACTGGAAGAGTGACTTGGTTCATTTCCATTTAAACCTCCAAGTGGCTAACCCCCCACTAAGGGGCGAGAATACATGGGCTAAAATTAGGAACGAAGTGACGCAGCCCATGTGTTAGCGTCCCAGTGAGATAATTGGACTCCCCAACCCAAAGTACCGCAAACATGCCTGTCTTGTTTAGTGGAACAAACTGAATCAGAGCGGTGTAGCCATAGTCAGTGCTGCCTCCCATCTGAATGATGGATTCACCACTAATTTCGACCTGCGCTAAACTCCCCAGCAACCACCGTGCATTTGCTTTAGAAAAAGCTAAGTTTGACGCCCCTGCGGGGAACATGGCTCCGTTTTTAAGTGCAGCAGACCAAATAGCTAAATCATCAATTGACGTAACCATACCACCAGCACCAATTAGCGCCCAGGTTAAGCCTTTTTCAAAAGTGGTACGGCCTTGGTCATCTCCTCCGTAGCCACGAGCTAGGTTATTTAATGATACTCGTTGATCTTGGTAGAAACCGGTGCTCTTCAAGTTTAACGGGGTCAATAAATTATCGTGGACGTAATCTTGAAAAGGTTTATCGCTCACTTTCTCGACGATAGCCGCCAACAACGTATAAGCCGCGTTGGAATATGCGATTTTCTCACCCGGCTTTGCAATTAACGGCATTTCTAAGATTCTGCGTTCAGCCTGAGCTTTATCCATCAACTCAAAGTCAGACTCATTATGGAAATTATCCAATCCGCTTGAATGCCCTAAAAGCTGCGCAATTGTTATAGGCTTTATTTCATCAGGGGCCGTTGGATAAAAATCTCCAATCTTGTCAGAAAGCTGTAGTTTTTCTTTCTGGGCAAGTTGTAGCACGGCCGCTGCGGTAAATGTTTTTGCAATTGACCCCATATCAATGATTGCTGCAGAGCTATTTCTTACAGAATCTTCCCTGTCAGCATAGCCATAGGCACTCTTGAATAAAACAACGTCCTTTTGAGCAACCAGAACAAGCCCATCAAAAGTCCCGGCATTATGTTCGTGCTGAAGTTCATAAGCCAAACTAGCCATTGAGGCTTTATCTGACTGAATAAGTGAAGATACATTACGATGGTCAGAACCCGCACTACAACTTGAAAGTGCTAAAGCAAATATAAAAATGGCTAGACGATTCATAGTATTTATAAGTTACCTAACTTTCCAATAACGGGCGCAGACATGTGGGGCATAATGGCGAAGCCGCCCCGCGTGTATGCGTCCCAGCGAACGAAGTGAGTGCGTTTATTGGCTTGTTAGGTGCGCTCACGCCAAGACCCCATTTAGCAGCATACTAGGCATAAAAAAGTAAAAAGCCAATAAGCCCGAACTTGTAAATAGAAGTGCGGCTGCACAAAAAGAAGCTTGTACGAAGAAAACGGAAGGTTTAGCAGATGCACTATGCCTAAAAGCCACTATTGAGGTTTGTAAACATTCTTTAATTGCTTGGTATTTTGTTGAGAACCAAGAAATGATGGGAGCTAGGCTAGCAAAAACGAGAGCAAATGCGACTTCCATACCACCTAATTGAACTAAGAAGGCTATCTCTGGCAAAACTGCCGCCGCAACAATCATTGCGATACCGATAACTGCGCGTTGTAGATTAGTTAATTCATTCCATGATTTCATAATTTTTCCTTTTAGCACCTAACGCCCGCATAACGGGCAAAAATACGTAGGCTACAATACCAAGCGAAGCGCAGGGAGCCTACGTATTTTTGTCCCCAGCGAGATAATTGGACTCCCCAACCTAATAGGTTGGTCTAACATTTACGTTGTCACACACAAAGGTTAGATAGGAGTCCATCTATGTATAATATGCTCACTGGTGTAGATTTAGCAAAAAAAGAGATCCAGGTTTGTGTCGCCAAATCGAATAAGATAGTTCGTAATATGCCGATGACGCCCACTGCTTTTTCTAATTGGCTAGCCACTCAAAAACCAATGACAGTTGTTTTTGAAGCGTGTGCGACGTCAAATTATTGGTATCAATGTGCGCGTGAATACGGGCATGATGCCCGTTTAATATCAGCTAAGCTTGTATCGAATATTCGTCAAAACCAAAAGACTGATAAGAACGATGCTGAAGCGGTTTTACAGGCATCACAACTTAGTAACGTGAATTTTATTAGCGGGAAGTCTAAGGAGCAGCAGGAGCTTCAATCACTTGTCCGTATGCATCAACTATCAGTAAAGCATAAAGTTGCTTACGGGAATCAACTCTGTTCGTTACTTTTAGAGTTCAACATTAAGTTGTCACCAACAGATGCGGGTTTGAACAGTGCAATACAGTCGATATTGGAAGATGCAGAAAATGGATTTAGCGCGATATTCAGAGAGGCATTACACACGGCATGGCATCAATATCTCAAGAGTATAGAGCTCGTAAAACACTACGAAAAGAGTGTAGCTAGAGCCAGCAGAGCATCAGAAGCTTGCAAAAATCTCATGAAGATAGAAGGTGTTGGCCCGACAAATGCGGTTAACCTGTACATAGCGCTAGGTTGTTGTGAGTTAGGCGTTTTCAAAAAAGCCCGAGACGCTGCTGCGTGTATCGGTTTAACGCCAATACAACATTCTTCAGGTGGTAAAGTGCGTTTGGGGTCTATAGGTAAAAATATACGGAACTCGTCATTGCGCGCTAACTTGGTCGCAGGTGCGATGTCAGCAATAAACCAGGCGGTTAAACGTGATTCGCGAACGAAGAAAGATGAATGGATTAAAGGGCTAGTAGAGCGGAGAGGTAAACGTTGTGCAGCTGTAGCGCTGGCCAACAAAACAGTTAGAACAGCATTTTCGTTGCTACGCAACGGAACTGATTACAAAGCAGAGCTATTATCTGCTTAGTTTAGTTTTAAGTTAACAACTAAATGCGCCATACAAGATAAAAATCAGCTTGGTAAGCCAGTGCTGCGCTCAGGGCATAAAAGCCCGCCAGCGAGATGTGGCATCAAGTTCGCGTAAATATCATAGAGCCGGGATAGCTTCCCATTATGAGCTCGTACATAAGCACGCATTACATCTTGAACGGTAAAAATAGTTGTTGACTATGGGGAGTCCACATAAGCGCAGCGAGTGTTAATGCGTTTGTTATAACCCGCTGTTTAATCGACGAAATCTTTGAAGCTATACTGTCCTTCAGAGATGATGCCTTCTTTTACCATTTCGTTAAACCAGTTATTCAAAGCTATTTTCATGGCATCCATGGGGCCTCTCCATACAGGTTTAATGTGTTTTACCCAAAGCTCTATTTCCTTTGTAGAATAGGTAGTTTCCTTGCACATTAACTTTGCAATATTGAGTATGTTTTCTGTATTTTCTTTATCAACGACTTCTACAGGAATTGACCAATGAGCTTTGCCAAGACAATCTGTGTAGAAGCCTATTTGTTTAAGGTTATCTAAGAGCAACGGATGTTCAGCTTTTTCCCAAAATAATGATTTAAACTCTTCGAGTTTATTTGCACCGCTTGACGCTAAGTGAGGAAATAACCACATAACATTCTTTTTTGTATGAGAACGGTAAGCCTTCCATGACTCTTTAACTTGATTGCCATTTTGAGCTAAAGCTAATTCACGCAAAATACTTATTTTACCAGACTCTTCTATTGATAAGATTGCCAAGGACAACGCAGAAGGAAATCGATTTAGATTAAATAATACTTCGGCATCTTCGGCTAACCGACGAGCATTGTCATTGGCTGCATTCATCCCGTCTGCAATTTGAGCAGGTTGGAGTGTATTTTTCCATTGTCCTAATCCTTTAGACACAGGTACCTCACATGAAAGGGTTATAACGCTAAGCTTTGGGGCGCTAACATGGGGCTATAATCCGAACGAAGTGAGTCAGCCCACGTGTTAGCGTCCCAGCGACCGGAGGGAGTGCCAACAGCGTTTTGTTAGAGCTGCTTTGAAAACAACCAGTTAGTCGAGCCTGTATTTTTGCATCTCGTTATAAATTGACAGTTTCTTTGCGTGTGCACTTTCCATTTTCTCAGACAAGTCTCGTATTAGTTCACCGCCTCCAGCTTTCATGTATTCGTCAAGCGCTTTAATAGCAACGGATTCTGCTTCGTCCGCTTCCCTATACTTTGACATTAATTCTGTGGCCTCTTGGCTATAAACTGCCATTTAATTCTCCTTTGTTAAAGTAATCCCGTAAGCTCTAACGCTAAGCTTTGGGGCGCTAACATGGGGCTATAATCGCGAAGCGGCCCCGTGTTAGCGTCCCAACGACCGAAGGGAGTGCCAACAGCGTTTTGTTAGGCACGTTTTTGTGCGACCACGTATAAATGTTTGTTTGGAAAGTCATCATTTTCCAAGTGCCGACATACGCAATTGTGACTTTCCAATAACTTTAAAAGTGCTGGAATGCCAAGAGCTGCATGATATAAGTCTTGACCTAAAAATGGATTGCTACCATCACCTTTTTCATCAACCGCCCCACTTGTAAAAATTATTACGCCATCCACTTCCAGATGCTCAAGGAGTTTACTAATTACACTTTCTTGGTTTTCTAGGGGCACATGCCAAATACTATCCCACGCCGATATGAACGCAAATTTGTTACTTGGAACCCAGTTGCAAATATCTGCATGATGGAATATGACTTTAGGATGCCTTATTTTAGCAAGCCTTAGCATCTCGGCTGAAAGGTCCAGCCCCTCAACATCATATCCATACTTTAATAATAAATCGATTATACGTCCGCTGCTACCGCAACCTACATCAATAGCTTTTCCCGTCTTCGGGGCAAAGTTAAGCGCTCTCTTATGCTGAGAAATACCATTTTCTCTATTGAAGCGATCGCTATTCCAATGCTCTGCAATCTTATCGTAATTGGATGCTTGCTGTATGGGATTCATATTTAGTGCCTAACAGTTTACTCGTCCCCAAACCGTCATGCTAATCCACACCATTTTGGGGCACTTCTCCTTTTTTCTTCTTACAACTCTAAACCATAACCAACAGAGAAATAAAGAAAAATCCGTAATGTCGTTTTTAGCTCATTTATTAAAAACACCAAATCGGCGATCAGGTGCTTTTGGTGTATTTCACGCAAGCCCAGAAAAGAGATATGCCTGTCTTGTTTAGTCACTTGCACCGTTTGAGGTAAAGGTAAAATCCAAGCTTTAACCAATATCCAAGGAACGAAAAACAGAGAAATAATAGTACTGACTAGCAGAAAAAGCCTGATAATTGTTGTTCTTCGGTTATTCGTCATTTAACCCAGGCCATAAAGCGCATCTTTTTTAAATATCAATAAAAGTAGAAACTAAGACAAACAAAAAAACACATACCCTCATTTGCAAACGTAATAATGACTGTCTTGTTTAGTACGTTTGGAGCCTAAAATATGCGAGCTCTCCGTTACTGCATTCTTTCGCATCTTGGTCTGTTGTATAAACACAAATTTGCGATTAGTCTGCGTAAGTCTGTTGGCTGCCCCCATTCAAAAGAATATATTATATGGCTATGGATAGTAATTTCTTCATCTGACTTCCTTGTTTCATTTTAGACTGTTTGCTCGTGACGAAAAGGCGTGTATTCGAACTGAAATATGCCTGTCTTGTTTAGTCAGAATAAAACCGCCCTATAACTGGATCATAGTATCGTGCCTGCATATAAACTAAGCCAGTATTACTGGCTTCAATATAACCCGTATAGCCTGCTTGATCATCATTTGCAGACTCATTATCAAGCGTAATACCAAAGGGCGTATAACGCTCTCGCCAGGCTATTGCTCCATTGCTATTAGTACCTGTTACCAAAACATGCCTGTCTTGTTTAGTATTGTAAATCTGCTCGGAGTGAGGTATATCTCGGCCAAGATTACCTCCTAAAACAAAACACGTGTCCCGGCGAGTTATTGTCAAAGCGCAATCTCCAATACCCATGCTTATGGATTGCACTATCTTGTACCTCATACTCTGATGAAGACCCAAAATACTTTTGAAGCACTGCTTTATCGAAGTAAACCGGAGTTAAATAATGAGGCGCACCTTTATTTTTTCCGAAATAGTCGGCTAACAAAGAAGGATCACAGGAGTGGAGATGATGATCATGAGCATCACCTTCGATAATGAATGATTCATAGCTCTTCTCTACATCGAATGGGCTGTAGTACTCTTCTTTTCTTGGAGAGCAATAAAAAAGTTTTTTTCCTAGCACTCTAGTGAAAGTGCTATAGCCCTCTACGTACGAGCTATCCCAAAACCTAGTGTATGAAACGAAAGGATCATTCACATGCTCATCCGGCAACCGTTCACTTGTAACTTTGTGGCGCGAATTCTCAAAAAATAACAACAGGTTCATTTGCCTAGCAGACATAAATGCTTTCAAGAATGATTTTCTTATAAGAATTTCATCATCTGAATACCTTACAACCTGAATTTCAGTTCCATTGTCATCATAAACAACATATTTATGATTAACCGTGTCATGGTAAAGCTCGAGGTATAATACTAATTCTTGTAATATTTCTCTGTACGGCTTTCTTGTGCCATGAAAATCTCTATAGATAACAAGCGGTAGATATTCGGAACTATTTGGCTCATACCAGATATTATCTTTGCCACTCGATACTATTGACGGGCCTCCACTACCAGGAAGCAAATCCCACCCATAGCCTTCCATTGCTTTTTGGGTATTACCTGGTGAAACTAAGCAGGAGTATAGCGAGCCATCCTCAGATTTATCTTCTTTATTTAGGTTCTTATAAAGCGGAACCCAAGTGCCCTCACCCAATTCATTAAGTATGAAATCTAAGAAGTCGTCCATATCTTTAGGCATTCTAATTATTTTTCCATTCTTGATGGTTACTTTTCACATAACTTTTAAATAAGGGGCGCAGGCATGTGGGGCATAATGGCGAAGCCGCCCTGCGTGTATGCGTCCCAGCGACCGAAGGGAGTGGCTTGAGCGTTTTGTTATAAGGCGATGTTTCTACGAACATAATGCCAAGACCACAAAGAACCGACCACACCTAGCCCACCATAAATACTTAAAAACAAAAATGATTGAATGTCTATTGATGCCAAGTTTTTGCTAAACAATACGATTGGTGTTGCGCAACCAAGAATGAATCCAATACATAAAAATACTAGAAAACTAAACTTACTTGACCAAGCGTTTTTAAGCCATAGCTTTATGAGTGGATAAGCTAATATTGAGCCCATAACAAATGCAATGGGAAATGCTAAAGCTCCAAAGATGAAGGCGGCACTGCCATATGGCAAGCTTAAAATAGTCAAACTTAATGTGACAAATAGAGAAGACTGGAAACTACAGATTAGTATGTGTCTGAACATCCTTCTAGCCTTATAACAGCTTACTCATCCCCGAACCGACATGCTTTTCCACATCACTTTGGGACAATTTCTCCTTGTATTTAAAACTACTTTAACCACAACCAACAGAGAAATAAAGAAAAAAGCTTAACGTCGTTTTTCGCTCATTTATTAAAAACACCAAATCGACATGCAGGTGCATTTGGTGTATTTCACACAAGCCAAGCACAAAAAAGCCAGCTTTCGCTGGCTTCATATACAAATTACAACTCTTACTTCCCCTGCCTAGCAGCTAATTTCTCCAACTGCTCATCAGTAGCAGGAAGCTGGTGCTTCTCTTTCCACTCAGAATACGGCATTTTGTATACCACTTCACGTGCGGCTTCGTAGTCGATATCAGCGCCCTGCTCGCTTGCAGCTGCTGAATACCATTTGGCCAAACAGTTACGGCAGAAATCCGCCAAAATCATCAGGTCGATGTTCTGAACGTCTTTATTCGCGTCTAGGTGTTCTACTAAGCGGCGGAATACCGCTGCTTCTACTTCGGTTTGCGTTTGCTTATCCATTATCAAATACCTCTAAAAAAAAGCGCTTTTCGTTATGGTTTGAATGTGTGGCTAAAATGTATGGGTTGGCGGGTAAAACCCAACCCGTTATTACTTTTAAAACCTAAAACGAAAAAAGGGAGCCAAGCTCCCTTTTTACTTAAACATAACTAACTAGGTTTAAACCTAATTGATATTACTCTGCGTCGTCAGACTTAGGCGCAGGCTTTTCTAGAAGCTCTTTAATGCTTAAACGTACACGGTTTTGGCGGTCGATTTCCATAACCTTAACGTCAACCATTTCACCTTCTTTAAGGTAGTCAGTAACCTTGTTCACACGCTCGTGAGCGATTTGTGAAATGTGAACAAGACCTTCTTTACCTGGAAGTACTTCTACGAACGCACCGAAGTCTACAATACGTGTAATCTTACCGTTGTAAGTCTTACCAACTTCAATTTCAGCCGTTACTTGCTCAATCTTGCCAATAGCGATGTCTGCTTTCGCACGCTCTGTAGCGAAAATTTTGATAGTACCGTCGTCTTCAATCTCGATGTTAGTGTCAGACTCTTCAGTAATTTGACGGATCATTGCGCCGCCTTTACCGATAACGTCACGAATCTTGTCTTGGTCAATCTTCATTGTGTAAATGCGTGGAGCAAATTCACTTAGCTCTTCACGGTGACCGCCAATTGCTTCGTCCATTACGTTAAGAATGTGCAAACGTGCTTCTTTTGCTTGTTTAAGCGCAATTTGCATGATTTCTTTAGTAATACCTTCAATCTTAATGTCCATTTGAAGTGCAGTAATACCGTCGGTAGTACCCGCTACTTTAAAGTCCATGTCGCCAAGGTGATCTTCGTCACCAAGGATGTCTGAAAGTACAACAAAGTTGTCGTCACTCTTAACTAGGCCCATTGCGATACCCGCAACAGACGCTTTAATTGGAACACCCGCATCCATAAGCGCTAGTGAAGTACCACATACCGACGCCATTGAAGATGAACCGTTTGATTCTGTGATTTCAGAAACCACACGTACTACGTACGGGAATTCTTCTTCACTTGGCATTACTGCTTGAATACCACGCTTCGCTAGACGACCGTGACCAATTTCACGACGCTTAGGCGAACCAATCATACCGGTTTCACCAACACAGTATGGAGGGAAGTTGTAGTGAAGCATGAAACGGCTGTCGCGCTTACCTTGAAGCTCGTCAATCATCTGTGCGTCACGCTCTGTACCTAGAGTAGCAGCCACAATTGCCTGAGTCTCACCACGAGTAAATAGTGCAGAGCCGTGAGTACGAGGAAGAATACCTGTTGCTACGTCTAGTGCACGAATCATTGCAGCTCACGACCGTCGATACGTGCGCGCCAGAAAGGATGCGTGAACGTACAACGTCAGATTCAAGATCGTGAAGAAGATCTAGTACTTCTTTCTTGTCTTGTTCTTCGTCTTCAGCAAGGATAGCTTCAAGTGCTTTCTCAGTTACTGCCGTTACGCCGTCTTTACGCTCTAACTTGTCAGAAATCTGGTAAGCCGCTGTCATTTCAGCTTCAGCTAGTGCTTTAACTTTATCTTTAAGCGCAGTGTTTTCTGCTTCTGGTGCCCAGTCCCACTTCTCAGTGCCAACTTCAGCAGCAAATTCGTTAACCGCGCTAACCACGGTTTGAAGTTGCTCGTGACCGAACATTACCGCACCTAGCATAGTTTCTTCAGAAAGCACGTCAGCTTCTGATTCAACCATAAGTACTGCACCTTCAGTACCCGCAACAACAAGGTCAAGCTCGCTTTCAGCTTGCTCTTCTGCGCGTGTATTTAGAATGTATTCGCCGTTGCTGAAACCAACACGTGCCGCACCAATTGGGCCGTTGAATGGAATACCAGAGATAGCGAGGGCTGCAGAAGTACCAATCATAGAGATGATGTCTGTAGGGATATCTGGGTTAGCAGACATTACAGTAACAACAACTTGTACTTCGTTTTTGAAGCCTTCTGGGAATAATGGGCGAATTGGGCGGTCGATAAGACGCGCAGTCAATGTTTCGCCTTCAGATGGACGACCTTCACGCTTGAAGAAACCACCTGGGATTTTACCCGCAGCGTATGCTTTTTCTTGGTAGTTAACTGTTAGAGGGAAGAAGTCTTGATCTGGCTTGGCTTCTTTTTTACCAACTACTGTTACCAGTACAGACGTGTCGTCCATGCTCGCAAGAACCGCAGCTGTCGCCTGACGAGCAATTACACCCGTCTCTAGAGTTACAGTATGCTGTCCATACTGAAATGATTTAGTAATAGGAGTCACTATTTGTCCTTTAATTTCAATCTTTATTTTATCGCTTTTAAACGCGGCGCATAGTATAACTTTGAAGTGGCGTTAATGCCATTCCCAAATGCAGCCCCACGTGGAATTTGTCGCATTATTTTGTAATCAACTCGGTAATTTACCGCTACCACCTATAGCACCATGACTATATGAAATATCTGTGAAATTTCAAATATTGACTATATTTTCATCATACTGACATAAAACAGCGTATGCTAGAAGAAAACGTAAGCTAAACAAGAACGCACATGTCATCTTACATAAAGGTTACAGTAAGCGTATTTATCACAATAAGAACGTCTAATATTAAGGCTTGTTGACCCTTGCACTAGATTAATGGTCACCAGCCTCAAGTGTGCTAAAGGAGATAACCATGTTGGTACTTCGACTTAACAAAGCAGGCATGCCCCTAGAGTGGATAGATGTTGAACAAGCCGCAAAGCTTTACAGTCAAGATAAGGTGTTGTTTGAACTAGGTAGTGATGGGATAACGCTTAAAGGGGGGTGGAATCACCAAGGGTTGCAAAGTCAACTAACCCTTTCAAGCATAATTGCCTGTGATGGAAAAGTTACTGACCTGTCGGGTAAAGTGGCGCTCACTAATCGGTATTTGTTCCGCCGTGACAGTTATCTATGTATGTACTGTGGCCAAACATTCACGCCCAAACAGCTAACTCGCGACCATATTATCCCCCGCTCTCGCGGCGGGAAAGACGTGTGGACAAATGTAGCTACCGCTTGCCAGCGCTGTAACCATGCCAAAGGGGCTAAAACGCCTGAAGAGGCCAATATGCCGCTTTTAGCCGTGCCATTTAGACCTAACGTTTACGAGCGTTTCTATTTGATGAACAGGCGCATATTAGCCGACCAAATGGCATTTTTAGAAGGGCACTTTTCTCATCAACGAAATTGGACGTGCCACGAATAACAGGCAGCGGCCGGAGTTGATCAACCGACCGCCCTCAAATGCGTTTTTATAAGCCTGTACTTGACGTCGTTTGTCGTCTGTTGTCGTCGCAGACGGGGAAATGTGGTGTAAATTCGCTTTGTTGTTGCATTAACATCGCTTGTTCTTCCTTTTGCGCTCTAAACCACAGGCTTAGCCAATCTGAACACATCTTGTGTTCAAGTTCATGAGCTTCCGCAGTTGGGCAAAACAAACTCACCTTTACCACTACTTTGGCTAGTTCGTTCGTTTTGATTTCCACTTCTGGGTCAATACGAATAAACTCTTGTTCTAAATGACGTTCAATCAGGCCTTTATAGCGCTCTGCTACGTCGCGAAAGTATTCGCAATGAGCTTGTGCGCGAGCGTGAAACGCCGGTAACAAGCTATAGGCATTGACTGTAGGCTCATTCACTATTTCAAAAGAGTGCAGACGATAACGACGCATAAAGTTAAGGTTGCGTACGGTTTGGGTTACGAGCTGGCTATTAGGCACATACACGTGCTTTCCTGTGTAGTTGAAGGTCTCGGGATCAACTTCTAACAACGCCGTTTTAGCCCAGTCCATTTCCACCACTTCACCAATAATATTATTCATTTGGATCCAGTCCCCTACTCTAAAGGGCCGAGCGCCAAGGTAATAAATGAAACCCATGAAGCACTGAATAAACTCGCGGGTAGCAAGCACAATTGCAACCATGAAGGCTGCAATAGAAATTGCCAGGGTCTGAATTTCAGAGCTCCACACCATCATTAACACTATGATGATAAACGCATTCCCTAGCTGCTCTAAAATGTTTATTTGGTTTCGACGGTCTTCTCCCCGCTGGGAGCTTATGCGCCTAATAAGCAGCAATACACCCTTTTTAGTAAAGTGCAGCACAATTAAAAGCACCAGAGATGTCAGCAGTTTGTACTCATTCGCAAAGGCGATAAGTTGTTCCCACAGCTGCGTTGGGTCTATCACAATCTCCATGTAAGCTCCGTTAATGCTCCGAGGGTAAATATTTGAATAGGCGAAAAAAAGCGCCGACGAATGTCAGCGCTTTTTATTATGAAGCATGTAAACTCGTGGCACAATGCCGACCAGTTATAACTGCGGTCATTTAGTCACGAATTTGTCCTTCACCGTTCACAAGGTACTTCTCTGAAGTCAGTGACTCTAAGCCCATTGGGCCGTAAGCATGCAGTTTGGTTGTAGCGATACCAATTTCCGCACCTAAACCAAGCTGGCTACCGTCAGAGAAACGAGAAGAAGCGTTTACCATTACCACACTCGCGTCTACCGCGCGCTGGAACAGCTTACCTTTCTCGGCATCTTCGGTAATGATAACTTCGGTGTGGTTACTACCGAACTGAGCAATATGGTCTACTGCCCCTTCGAAGTCATCAACAACGCGAATTGCGATTTCTAAACCTAGGTACTCTTCACCGTATGCGTCTTCTGCAATTACGTCAGCGCCATCGAAATATTGGCTACCTTTTTGGTTAACGTGAACCTTCACGCCTTTTTCTTTGAAGGCATCGGCCACTTTAGGTAAGAAATCACCCGCTACCGCTTGGTGAACGACTAAACCTTCTAGAGCATTACACACACCAGTACGCTGTGTTTTACCGTTTAGAAGAATGGCTAACGCCTTTTCTAAATCAGCGTCTTTATCCACGTATAGATGACACACGCCTTTAAAGTGCTGAATTACTGGTACTTTTGCGTTATCAGTAACGTAATTAATAAGACCTTCACCACCACGAGGGATAATTACGTCGATGTAATCACGCTGCTCCATCAACTCTTGCATAAGCGCACGATCTGGATTTGGAACCACTGTTACCAAAGCTTTCGGCAAGTTGTGCTTTTCGAGTACGTCTTGCATTAACTCAGCAATGGCTAAGCTGGTATCAAGCGCTTCTTTACCACCACGTAATATAACTGCATTACCCGATTTGAAGCACAGCGCACCTGCATCGGCAGTAACATTAGGTCGTGCTTCGTAAATCATGCACACAACGCCAAGAGGAATACGCATCTTTTTGATTTCGATACCGTTTGGACGTGTACCGATAACGCGCTCTTTACCTACCGGATCGTCAAGCTCTACAATAACTTCAATCCCTTCTGCCATAGATTCGATACGCTCTTCATTAAGAATTAAGCGGTCGATCATTGCAGCGTCTAAATTGTTGTCTTTCGCTCGCGCTACTTCTTTTTCGTTTACTTCAATTATTTTGCTTTTATTTTCACGAATAGCCGCGGCCATATCAGTTAACACCGCGTTTTTCTGGCTCTCACTTAAAATCGCCAGTGTACGTGCAGCTTTTTTCGCCTGTTGTGCTAACTCTGTAATAATACTCATTCTTTCTCCAGATTTGCTATGTGCTGATCAGAAATAATTGGCCCCGTTTTTTCTTCAAACTCGTGGGCAAATTCGTCGTTTTCCTGATTCGCAATGAAATTCAATAAACAGCTACTGTAGTTCGATTTCGCTTTTACCAATTTAGTGCCGTCTTCTTTACGTACCAATATGGTGTCGCCAACCGAGAACTCACCTTTCACGTCTATAATTTCGCTACTTGTTAGTTGCTCTGCGTCGCTGTGTAGAGAGTCATCGAAATCTCCCTCTACTATAACCTCGCCTTGCGCGTTTGACGTATGACGCATCCAATGCACATTCTCTTGCATTGGCTTAGCGTGAGGTTTGAAATGCGTGCCTGGGTTTTCACCTGCTAGCAGCATATTAAACGACAGCTCAGTAAAGCCGTTAATAATATATGTATCTATACCATGCGAAACAGCTTTCTCCGCCGCTTCAATTTTTGTGCGCATACCGCCGGTGCCAACACCGCCTTTAACCGCACCACCAGCCATGTCATAAATGCTTTGGTCGATGGTATCAACCGACTTGAGCATTTTTGCGTCGTCATGTTCGTGGGGGTTCTTATCGTACAACCCATCGATGTCTGAACAGATAATCAGTGCGTCTGCTTCAGCTGCCGACGCTACCATGGCTGACAAGTTATCGTTGTCACCTACTTTCAATTTATCGGTAGTGACCGTGTCGTTCTCGTTCACGATAGGTAGAATATTGTTATCCAATAAGCTAAATATCGTTTCACGAATACTCACGTACCGCTCTCTGTCGCGCAAGTCGGCGTGAGTTAGAAGCATCTGTGCCGAAGGGAAGTCAAACAGTCTGTCCCATGTGGCAATCATTTCGGTTTGGCCTGCTGCTGCCATTGCCTTTTTAACCGCAATATCAGATTTTTCTTGCTCTGGAAACAAATGCGCGCCAGCTGCGACTGAGCCAGAAGACACCAATACTACCTGTGTGCCGTTGGCTCTGCATCGCACGATAAACTGTGCAATACTCAGCAAATAGTGACTGCTACAACCTTGCTGGTTGGGCGATATTAATGCACTACCTACTTTGATGACTACGCGTTTCCAATTAGGATGACTCATAATAAACTTTTTAACCTTAAGATTGTTGATTCGCTAATTCTTCACTGGCTTGCGCAAACGTTGCCTGTACGTTTTTCGATGGGTTCTCGCCGAAACAGCTTACCCCATAAAGTGTTAACGTACTTACCGCAAACCCTGGAATAATTTCATAAATAACGCTGCTTAACGTTTTACCGTCAGCTAAAACCGGGGCATAAATCCAAAACAGCACGGTTACCGCACCGCTCACCATACCTGCCATGGCCGCTTTCGCTGTTAGGTCCTTTTTATACAGACAAAACAGGACTAATGGACCAAATGCAGCACCAAAACCGGCCCAAGCGTTACTTACTAAAGATAAAATTGTATTTGACGCGTCCATAGCTAGCAGTAGCGCAACAACTGCAACCCCCGCTACACCATAACGCCCGATTGTTACCGTTTGCTTTTCGCTAAGTGTTTTTTGTGGTGATTTTTTATTCACCAATACGCGATAAATGTCTTCCGTCAATGAACTCGCACTAACAAGTAACTGTGACGAAATTGTACTCATAATCGCTGCCAAAATAGCGGCCATCAAAAAACCACTAATAAGTGGATGAAACAGCAATTGAGAAAAAATAATAAAAATTGTTTCAGGGTCGTCTACCGCTAAGCCAAACTGATTGGCATAAGCAATACCGACAAACCCGGTCGCTAAAGCGCCTATGATTGTCACTGTCATCCACGACATGCCAATGTTGCGCGCAGTGCTAATAGCGTTAACAGAACGAATAGCCATAAAGCGAACAATAATGTGTGGCTGACCGAAATAACCTAAGCCCCACCCTAAACTTGATAACAAACCTACGATGGTCAGTGTTTCAAGAGACGCTGAAAAATCCGGTACAGATTGATAAGCTGCACTTGTCATCTGCGAAACACTATCGAATTCAGTAAAAGCAACGATTGGCACCAGTACCAGTGCAACGAACATGATACAGCCTTGTACGAAGTCAGTAAGACTTACCGCTAGGAAACCGCCTAGCAATGTGTAAGACACCACCACACCCAGCGTGATAAACAAGCCAAGTTGATAGTCTACTGAAAATGCACTTTCAAAAAGCTTCCCGCCCGCTACAAGTCCTGCTGACGTGTACAATGTAAAAAACAGTACAATAATTACCGCAGACACAATGCGTAAGCTCGCATTGGGCGTATTAAAGCGTTTTGCAAAAAACTCAGGCACGGTTAACGAGTCGTCAGCTACTTCGGTATAAACACGAAGTTTAGGCGCGACTAAAAGATAATTGGCTAATGCACCCGCTACTAACCCTATTGCAATGTATACGGCATCGAAACCGGTTAAATACATTGCGCCAGGAAGGCCCATTAACATCCAACCTGACATGTCAGATGCACCCGCTGATAGCGCGGTAACTTGAGGGCTTACTTGTCGCCCTCCTAAGATGTAACCAGAAATATCACTGGTAGATTGTCGGTAAGCAAACAACCCTATCCCTAGCATTGCGATAAAATATACTGCTAGTGACAGGTAACTTTCCATTGGCATAACGTGGGTTATTTCCTCTATTGCTCTCGAAAACTCTATATTGATTATTGCGAGAGGTCGCTAAAGACCTTTAAATGAAATTAGTGCGTTTGCCTGTGTAAGTAACAAAGGCGCCTTTCAAAAACGCTTTAGTAAAAAACCGTTTTAGAAATTTCTAAACGCAAAATTAAATCGAGCAATAATCATTAGAGTTCAAACAATATAAGGATTTGAAAAAATATTTCAAGTTTAATTTTTATACAACTTGATTTAAAACACATTCATAGGCTTTTCTGTGCCAACAATGTTTCACATAACATTTCGTTTTTTGAAAATTAAATAAGCCATAATATTCAAGATATTACAAAGCCAGCACAAGGCATGAAACATTTTAACTTTGCACGAAATGGTTATAAATCACCCTAGTTTACTTCCAGCTAAAACATTTTTAGGGTAAACCCATCACTCATTGCTCTTAGTAGAAATAACATCCAAAAGAAGCTTTTCTACAGGCAGTAAGTGCGCAATCTGTGTACAATCTTCGCCAGCCAGCGATCGCACACGATTTAGCGTGTTTTCGAAAGCTTCCCCCTGGTTTTTAATAGCAAATAGTTTCGGGTGAATATAATATTTTCTGCAAACCGCTGGCGTATTGCCTAGTTCAGCTGATACGGTTTTACTTAATGTGCTTTCCCACTTTTTAGTTTTTGAACTTGCTACACGTTCATATACGTCGGGCATCACCGTTAGGGCAAAACGGCTCGACGCCCAAGTCCTAAAGTCCTTACAACTAAATTGTTCGCTCAGCTCCTCATGTATAAACGCGTTCACATCTTCGCTCGTTACATCGTGCCATTGTTTACGGTGATCTTGATAGCGAAATAAGCAATAACCTTGTTGTTGTGCGCAATCACATATTAAAGACGCCAATTCTGGGTCATTCACTTTCAGGGTTCGCGGTTTCCCATGTTTTCCTATGTACGCAAGTTCTACACTGTCGTCGCACTGCGCCTGAACGTGTTTGCGTCGCAGCGTCGTAAGCCCATAGGTGCTGTTCTCTTTACTGTATTGCGTATTCCCTACCCTAGCGCCGGTGTAGTCTAATAAAAGACAAACAAGCGCGCATGCGCGCTCTAGCGTCCAGGAAGATTGAGAAATGAGAGAAATGCAATGCTCTCGAAACGCTGGAAGGGCATTGCCAAAAGCAATCAACCGCTCAAACTTTTGTACCTGCTGTTGCTCATGCCACTTCTCATGATAAATGTATTGCTTACGGCCTTTTTCATCGTATCCAATCGCCTGAACACTCGCCTTACTGTCGCGGCTGATAAAGGTATCTCGCCAATTCGGTGGGATAACTAGTTTCTTTATGCGGCTTATCACACGTTGACCGGTAACCTTCTTACCACTGGTGTACCGATAGTAAAAACGTTTATTTCCGCACGCTATGCGCTTAATTGATAGGTGGCTATCATCTTCATGCACATTACAATAGCCTTTTATCCGTTTCTTCAAAGCATTCTCCCTTTTAGCGCGTTCCGTATTAATACAGGTTTATGGTTTTATGAACCGTATGATTGTGAATACAAATTACAAGTTATACAGAAGAATTGATCACATCATCTTTTAACAGTGCGCCTGCTTTTGATTATTACTCGCTAAATACGCTGTAACGTTTTTTCACTGCCCGTGTAAAATTATCTCAATAAGGTAATGCTAGCGTTAGCTTCCACTCGACTTAGTGGGTAAATCTCTGTGCTTCCCACCTTAATTTCTACCTGAAAACCTTCTTTAACTTCTTTTAACAATGCGATTAAAGCCTTTATAAAACAGCCTGTTAAAAGATGAAAACGAAAAATTTAAACTAAAGTATAAAGCGTACAATACGTTCATAGGAATGTAACTTGTATAGATAGATGCATTAGAGAAAACTTTTAGCTGTTACCGTGTAACGTAAGTCTTTTTACCACTATGAAACGTTTAGCGAAGAGACGTTGAAACCAGGGTTTGCTAGGCACACGGTTTAAATTGAAGTAAGGATTCAATAATGAGTATTCAAAATTCAGACAATGAAAATTTCAGAGCCAGCGTTGTTTCTAACGATGAACTACAAGTAGCAGCGGTGTTCACTTCTAAACAAAAAGTGAACGAAGTTATCAATATTGTACAAGATGAAACATCAGTGGAAACCTCTCAAATTGAAGTGGTGGAACCGGGCGATGCAAAAATGAGTGAAAAGCTTGAGCGCAACAGTGCATCTATCGGTAAGAGTATGTGGTCGTCTCATTTACTGCTTGGTGCTGTAGGCTTAGTTGTCGGGCTAATTGCTGCGTTTCTGCTTACGCAGTTTGGCCCTGCTCTAACGCAGCAAAACCCGCTGTTTACCTATATCGCACTAATAAGCCCAGGCTTATTCATCGGTTTGTTTGTGGCAGGTTTGATTGGACTGCGCCCTGACAGAAATGAGGTAATACAGACAGTTCGTCATGCGGTTAGATATGGTAAGGTTGCACTTGTTATTAACTTAAAGAAAACGCAATCGGCTTCGCAAGTCACTAAGCTACTTAAGCAACATTCAGATAATGTTGTCGAGTCTATTCGCTAGTCGGGTTTGTCAGCCACGCTTCACCTTGGTAAAGCAAAGGAGCGAGTATGCTAAGCCATGCTTATCATGTATTGGATGATAGATGTTAGGTGTTAGATGTTGGGTATAGTGTACGCTACTTAGCAATCATCTTAAGAGGCAATATACGAACCATTGGCGTATATTGCCTTTCGCGTTATTCAAAACCTTATTATTACTGTTGTAGAAACTGGGCATCAATTGTATGGATTTAATATTTTTTGATTTAGACGGGACATTATTGAACAAGTCCTCTCAAATCTCATCGTTTACCAAAGAGACCTTAGCACTACTCGGTGAAAAAGATATCGCCTTTACCGTCGCGACAGGGCGCACTATGCATTCTGCTCAGTTCGTATTGGAGGGGCAGTCTTTTTTGCTGCCTCATATTTACAATAATGGTGTCGCAATTTGGGACCCGTCGGGCAATGCCCTTACGTTAGAAAACCTTTTAGCGCCTAGTGAAGTTAACCTTATTATTGAGCATGCGGTCAAAAACAATATTACGCCATTTATCAATACGGTGAATATGGACAGCCCTAATCACGAGCATGTGATTTATCATTCGACACCTAAATACCAAGTAGAGCGCGATTTAATTGAAAAATATTTTTCTAGAACTAAGGCGAAACTTGACACTATTGAATCACTTCCGGCAACCGCGCATATAACCAATATCAGCATGATTGGAGATGCAGCGCTTGTATACGATATGTATCAACAATTAAACATGCATGATGAACTTATCGCCTACTCTGGCCCAGCAATAGAGGGTGACGAGTACCGTTGGATGGATGTGCACCACAAGTTAGCGAGTAAAGGCAGTGCCGTTGAGCTTTTGAGAAACCAGCTTGGCGCCAGCAATGTGATTTGCTTTGGAGATAGTGACAACGACTTAAGTATGTTTGAACTTGCGGATGAAGCCTACGCCCCATCGAATGCTAAACCTTATATCAAAGACGCAGCAACATCCGTTATTGGCCACCACGATGAAGACGGCATAGCTCGCTTTTTAAGAGAGCGTTTTTCACTCTAGGTAGTGATAGAACGTAAAAGCACCGCTTAGGCGTAAAGTAACGAACACGCTACGCAACTATCGTTATACCGGCCCAGTCGAGATTCTCTAACTGGGCCACTAGCATGAATAATTACCAGTCGATAGGCTCTCGGTCTTTTAGAAATTGACCGTGCGGGCCGCCCTCCTCGATGGTCGCTAACCAAATAGCAGTGTCAGCCCCTTCCTTAGGTGTCTTAGGCGCATCGCTGCCACCCATTCTGGTGTGTACCCAACCTGGTGTCATACTATTAACTTTGACATTGAGCGAGCCGCTATCGGATGCTTCGTCTACCACTGCTGCCATCTTCACTGTTAACGCGTTCAGCGCGGCTTTCGACAACGCATAGCTAAGTGGCCCCTTTAACCCTTCAGCAAAACTACCGTAGCTTGAACTCACGTTAATAATTCTACCAAACCCACGGTCGATCATTTGGGGAAGGGTTTGCTGAATAAGGGTAAGCGGCGCATTCACATTAACTTGCATAGACTTGGCAAGCGTCTCTGCGTTAACCTCATCCCAGGGTGTATCATCTAACACCCCAGCGTTATTGATTAAAATATCTATGGGGCCATACACGGCCTCGGCACGCACAAGGGCGTCTACAATAGCCGTTTCGTTGTCTAAGGGCATTTCTATAATATGAAGGTCTCCGCCAACGGTATCTTTTTTCGCTTCAAGACCTGATTCTTCGTCTCTACACCCCATTAGCACTTTGTAGCCTTTCGAGAGCATTCCCTTTACTATTTCCAAACCTATTCCGCGATTGCCACCGGTAACTAAAACGTTCTTCGTCATTGCCAATACACTCCTTGCTTTCACGCTTGAGACAGTTTTGCCTCAAAACGATTGGATAGATAAAAACAAAGTGGGAACACCACGCTCCACACTAGGGCGATGAAAATATAAGAAAACAGTATGCTCGCACCAAGCTCAACGGCGCCAAATTTAGCGCCGGCAATGTAGCTGAGTGGAGCAAATACAGCGCCTGCGATGGAAGCAAGAACAGGGCGGCCTTTGAACACGGTCAAACTGTGATATACGGTGCCGGCAAACGCAACCCAAAGCAAACTCAGCCAAATAGGAATGGGCCAAAAAGAAAGCAGCGCCTCTGTCTCGTTGAAAATGAAAAGACCACTGTAAGTGAGTAGTGCGTCAACTAGCGTGCCTAACACAAATACCGCGCTCATTAGCTTAATATCTTCAATGCGTTTTGAAGACAAAAAGAGCCAAAGCGCAATCAAGCCCAAAACAGGTATCACGGCTTGGTTCTGAAATAGAATAACGAGCCACCAAACCCCCTGAAACCAGGCGAAGTTTACAACTTTAACTACTGCACTATCTTTCATTTAAAACACTCATATTTTCATTATCAAAGCATACGTTAGCCAGAACGTGTTAGTTCAAACCTATTACCTTAAAAAGTAAACGAAAACACAGTTGGACAAGTATAGATGCATAGGCTATTTACTTTTTCCAATTACAAAGGATGTGTCTAACGTGAAAATGGTGAAGTATTACGTACTAGGTGCAATTGCAGCCTTAGTATTAACGTTTATCTTACCGATAATCGTATTGAAATTGCTGTTTGGATGGGTTGCTTTTTCACTAATAGCAGTAAGTAGCGCCTACTTGCTGAACTACCCTAGCCTCTTTCGTAAACGCGAAGACGGCTCTATTCCATTTTATATTCGCTGGGTTTTCATTCCTTTTCTGTTAGGTACTGGGCTTTACAATGCGTATGCGCGCCGAACAGATAAAGTACCGCCGCTTCAAAAAATCGAGCCCAATTTGTTTTTGGGCTGTCGAATGTCAAGCAAACACGTTCCTTTGCTTAACAAAAATAATATCGACGCTATTTTAGATGTGACAGCTGAATTTGATGGCCTTGACTGGACGGCCTACCAAGAAGATTATCGCTATTTAAATGTTCCCGTGCTGGATCACACAAGCCCCACACCTGAACAGTTAGTATTGGCCATTAACTGGCTAAACCAACAAATATCGGCAAACAAAAATGTGGTTGTTCATTGTGCGCTTGGTCGTGGCCGCTCTGTATTAGTCGTCGCCGCCTATTTGCTTGCGAAGAATCCAGACTTGACCGTAGAGCAAGCACTTTCACAAATAAATCAAATCCGTCAAACAGCAAGGTTGAATAAACGCCAATTGGCATCACTTCAAAAAGTAAGAGACGGCGGGTTGTTGTCACTTCAGAAGAAACTAACGCTTATCGTTAACCCCGTATCAGGTGGTGGAAAATGGGCGCAGTATAAAGAAGATGTATTGTCTCGGCTTAACGAAAAGTTTGAAGTTACCGTAAAAGAAACCACACCGGACGTTGACGGAAAAGCCCTAGCAGAGGCGGCAAGAGATGACGGCGTTGACATTGTAATAGCGTGTGGTGGAGACGGTACCTTAACCGAGGTGGCATCGGCGCTAGTTAATACAAACGTTACCATGGGCATCATCCCTTTTGGTACTGCGAATGCGTTAAGCCAGGTATTGCACGGCTATATCAGTAAAGTAATGCCTGTTAGTACCGCTTGCGACATCATCATCGAAGGGAATACGCTTAACATTGATACCGCCACATGCAACGACCGTGTAATGCTGTTGGTAGCAGCGGTAGGCTTTGAAGAAAAAATGATTTCATCTGCCGACCGTGAAGAAAAAGATATGGGTGGGCAATTCGCCTATTTAAAAGGTTTATGGAACGCCATATCCAACAACGAAAACATGACTTTTAGCGTTGAAATAGAAGGTCGCGAAGCCGAGAATTTTGAAACTCCAAGCTTTGTTATTGCTAATGCAGCGCCGATGACTACAGCACTCGCCCAAGGTGCAGAGCAACCTAATATTACAGATGGCAAGTTAGACTTAACATGGCTTGAGCCACAAACCACATCCGACAAACAATTTTTGTCGCTAGCAGAGCTTGTGTTAAGCCCTGCTGATGCAAAAAAACAATCAGATTCTATACGTCATGAACGCGCAGCAACTATCACTTTAACGTTTGATAAACCGACAGCCTATGCCGTAGACGGCGAAATTTATGAAGGGAACTCACTTACAATAAAAACCGTTCCTCGCAGTCTTACAGTGCTGACAAATTTTAGCAATAAGGATTAAGTAGTCCATGGCAGAACAAAGTAATTTGGATGAAATAACCACGTTTCTTAACGATAAATTTTCTGGCGAAACTGAATACCTTCAAGCCACTCACGAAGTACTTCAAGATATTGTTCCTATATACAATGCCAATGCGCACTACAAAGCGTTTGATATTGTTAGACGCCTCTGCCTTGCGGAGCGAATTATTAACTTTACTGTCTCGTGGATGAATAGCGAAGGTAACATTGAAGTAAATCAGGGGTGGCGTGTACAACACAACTCAGCGATGGGGCCATATAAAGGCGGTCTACGCTTTCACCCTACCGTAAATTTATCCGTGCTTAAATTCCTAGCGTTTGAACAGTGCTTTAAAAATGCATTGACCGGGCTGCCAATGGGTGGAGGAAAAGGCGGCTCAGATTTTAACCCTAAGGGGCGTTCAGATCGTGACATCATGTTGTTTTGCCAAGCATTTATGCGTGAGTTGCAACGACATATAGGCGCAAATACCGATGTACCCGCAGGCGACATTAATGTGGGGGCAAGAGAAATCGGGTATTTATATGGTGAATACCGCAGGTTAAATAATAAGTTTGAAGGCGTACTCACCGGCAAAGGCTTAGAGTTTGGTGGTAGCTATGTTCGAACCGAAGCAACAGGTTTTGGCCTCATCTACTTTTTAAATGCGGTGTGCCAGTATAAAAAGACCGACCTTAAGGGCAAAACAGTGACAGTATCTGGAGCCGGAAATGTCGCCCTTCATGCCGCCTTAAAAGCCGTTGAAAAAGGCGCTAAGGTAATTTCACTATCTAACAGCCGAGGGCTTTTACATAGTGAGAGCGGATTAAGTGATAAAAACCTGAGGTGGGCAATTGAAAATCATGCTTCAAGTGAAAACATACTCTATGACATGGCTGAACAAAATATGGGGGCGTGGGTAGCGGATAAAAAACCTTGGCACCTTAAATGCGACATAGCGCTCCCCTGTGCCACGCAAAACGAACTGCAAGAAGAAGATGCCAACGCACTGCTTAACAACGGATGTAAAATGGTATTAGAAGGTGCCAATATGCCTTGCACTACCGACGCGCAAAAACAGTTTTTTGACGCCAAAATAACCTACGTACCGGGCAAGGCATCTAATGCTGGAGGCGTTGCACTTTCAGGCTTAGAAATGGGTCAAAATGCTATGTTCAATCAGCGTGACGCCAGCGCGTTAGACGAACAGCTTTGCTCGATTATGAACAGTATTCACGAACGCTGTGTAATCGAAGGTAAGCGTGAAGATGGCTATGTCGATTATATGAAGGGGGCGAATATTGCGGCTTTCAGGCGGCTCGCCGATGCCATGCTAGCGCAAGGTGTTTAAGTCTCGCTATGAACAAATGGTTCGGAATATAAACCGTTGAGAATATATTGGTAACGCGCTATGTAAATCTTGCGCTGTTGTTTAATGCCTAGGCATTATTCAACAGCATTAAAATTAAAAAGCGTTTTAAATCAATTACAAAGAATAGCGGAAAGCATGGAACAAAAATCGCATTGGTTAGTAAGTATTTAACCATTTGAGGGATCTTCCATGAAAATATTTGAAGCACTGCGCCAAGACCATGAAAAGCAACGTTTGCTGCTTAAGATTCTCGCCGAAACAAGCGGCAACACTGCGGCACGTCGCGAGTACTATGAAGCACTTAAAACTCAGCTAGAGAGTCATGCTATCGCTGAAGAGCGACATTTTTATACCCATCTGCTAGAAAAGGATGCTACTGTCGACTTAACTCGTCATGGCATTGCAGAACATCATGAAATTGATGAACTGCTAGGTAAACTCGACGAAACTGATATGAGCTCGCCCGCTTGGCTACGTCATTTAAAAACGTTACAAGAAAAAGTTGAACATCACCTCGCGGATGAGGAACAAGAGTTCTTTCAAGTGGCGGGGAATGTACTAAACGATAGTCAGAAAACCAAGCTTGCTAACGCCTATCGCGAAGAAATGAAAAAAGAGCTAGACGAAGAAAAAGTTACAGCCTAGTACTAGATAGCCTCACTGTCTAAAGTGAGGCTATCGTTTTACGGCAACCAAAAACAAAAGCCAGCTTTTATAGCTGGCTTTTTTAATTTTTCACTTTGTACCACGTTTGATAGAAAAGGCGCGAGATTAACGCCCCTCTTCTTACGCCAGTAAGCGCTACTTTTTAGCGATAATGTAAATGGCGTGGATAACCCCTGGAAAGTAGCCCAGGATGGTTAGCAGAATATTAATCCAGAAATGAGCGCCTAGCCCAACTTGAAGAAACACGCCCAGCGGTGGTAGTAAAATCGATAGTAGTATACGAATGATGTCCATAATAAATTCCTTGTTTTTGAATTAATTTCACAACTCAATGGGCAAAATACTCACAGTTTAGAGAAGAATGAGCCCGCAGAGCGTTATACACGCTTCATTATTGTTTGTTGCATTTACAATGCCATGTCGCTTCTTTTAACGACAATAAATATTGAGTCTTCGTTTAGAACAATAAAATTTAATTAATAAAATAGCTATTCTCCGAAAGGCGTATTTTGAAGCCAACTTTCTAAGTCAGCGCAACTCAATGGGCGGCTGATGTAGTAGCCTTGTACTATGTCACATCCCCATTCTTTAAGAATGTCTAACGATGCGGCATCTTCTACACCTTCGGCAACTACTTTCAAGTTAAAGACATTAGCTAAGCTAAGAACCGTGCGGACAATTTGCTGGTCGTTTTCATCACTGGCAAGCGACAGTATAAAACTCTTGTCTATTTTAATGGTTTTTACTGGCAAGTTTTTCAAATAAGCCAGTGAAGAGTAACCCGTACCAAAGTCATCGATGGCAAAATGAAAACCACGGGCGGTTAACTCGTTTAAGTTCTCAATCGCAAGTGATGCGTCTGCCACCAGATCGCTTTCGGTTATCTCAAGCTCAAGGGCTTCAGGCGACAAGCCCTCTTCGGTAAGTAGCGAGACAAGTTTAGTTAACAGCACCTTATTTTGAATATCCTGGGTAGATAAATTCATGGCTACCGTAAAGCCATAGCCCTTTTCTCTGAAGTAAGCCAAGTCAGAAATGGTTTGCTTCATCACCCATGATGTAACCTGCTCTATCAAACCTGCTTGTTCAGCAATGGTAATAAACTCATCGGGAGGAACAAACCCAAGTACGCTGTTGTTCCAACGAATGAGCGCTTCCATACTGCATACTTTCATGGTTTGTAAATCAATTTTAGGCTGATAAACCATAGATAATTCATTTTGCTGACTGATTAACGCGCGCTTTAACTCAGTAGTAATAGACAGCCTTCTGGTGTATTTATCTTCCAGATCGGCTTTGTAACGAACACACCAACTGTCGCTGTGTATCGCTTCGTCTGTCACGATATTCATTTTTCTAAACAATTCTTCAGAAGACGAGGCATCTTTAGGGCAATCAATTACAGCCATAGCTACCTTTACCGGAATAGCGATTAAATTACTTTCTACCGGCTGCTCTAAAATGTGCTTGAGGGTTTCAAGCTGATCATCATTGAGTGCGTCGTGTGTAATGTAAAGAATTTCTCCGCCAGCTAGACGGGCTGAAGTACCGGGCCAACGCTGTAACCTTTCAGCAAGGGCTTTTAATGTGTTATCACCATTAGAATAGCCATAAAGATCGTTAATGGTTCTAAAACCAATAACCGTGATTGCCACAACCTGAACAGAGTGCCCACTTCCTAACTCAGACTCAAAATAGCCTTCCACATAGTTACGGTTAAAAAGCCCTGTTAATACATCGTGTTCAGCCTGATAGCGAATGTGCTTTTCTCGGCTCTTAATACTGGCCTGCATGCTGTCTACTGCATTGGCGAGTTCGGTAATTTCTTTAAGCTTTGAGGGGGTTTTTAGTGTGGCACCATATTTACCCGAGGCCACCTTATTAACCGCTTTTACTAATGTAGATACCGGCTGACTCACGCTTCGTGCAAGCAATAGTGACAAACCAAGTGCAATCAATATCGCTAAAATAGAGAAGGCGAAGATAGTGAGCTGCACGCCGGTAAAGGCCTCAAAAGAGGAAGTGGTATCAACGGCTAGAGTAATCTTAACCGGTAAGGTTTCTTCGCTTCCTAAATAGACTTGGCGCGTTACGTAAGTAAGTTGATTTTTGAACGTTACATCGACCCAAGAAGGATCTCGTTGTGATGCAAGGACTCGCTTAGCCTCGTGTTCCTTTAATGTGGTTTTAAGTATACGATTTGAATCGAGCTGCGATATTATGATTTCTGCATCGACGAGTTCTTTCAGTTCTTGTAGCAATACACTGTCGAATTCAATACCGATAAGCATGTAGTATCTAAGTGTAGGGATTTCTACACGAATGAGATTAAGCTGAACTAATTTATTATCTACGACAAATAAACCGCTATCTTTACCCTTGGCAACTAAGGCTAAGCTACTTTGAACATTTTGCCCTTCTTTGAAAAGCTCGGTGTGTGAAGCAACAACCTGATGGTCTAAACTGACTAGTGCAATAATGTCGGTATTTAGCCTGTCTGCATAACTGGTAAAGGCGGCTTCAATTGAGGGAATGCTACCTGTTCCCACGGCCCGTCTGAAATCAAATGAACGAGAAAGCACTTTTGACACACTTTTAATTACGGTTTGCCTGTCAGAAACAACTTTATCAAAGACCTTTTCTGCTAACTGGATATCGTGTTCGATATTTTTAACCACAAGTGTATTAGCAGAGCGCCAGACAGCGCCAATTATCAGAAGTGATGCTATTACAACTCCTATAAATAAGGTTTGGAATAAACTCTGACTAAGTGTCTTTTGCACTACAGTGCCCCGTCGTGTGAATATTTCAATTTTGTGGAATGCCAGAACGGCTAGTTACAGAAGAATAGCTGAATAACAAAGATAGTAACAGGCATAACATCCTGTTAATTTTGGAATTTAACGCTTTGTTACAATTAAGAGCGCTGGGCTTAGCCTTGGTAATATTTGATGTCGTCATAAAGAAGTCCTCTTTATGTCAACGTATTTCAGGACGGGACATTTAAAGAAAAAAAGGCCAGCATGCATGCTGGCCTCTCTTCAAAGTTGGTGCGGAAAGCGGGACTTGAACCCGCACGAGCTATGCTCACCACCCCCTCAAGATGGCGTGTCTACCAATTCCACCACTTCCGCAAATTTACTTTAGTTTGAACCTTCAGTATCGTCAGACGCTGGCACGTCTGTCGCGTCATCTTCAACCGCTGGTACGTCACCTTGCGCTGCACCATCAACAACAGGAACGTCGCTCTGTGCTGCACCTTCGATAACAGGTACGTCTTGGTCTGCAGGTCGTTCTACTTGCTGCTCAACAGCCGCTGGTATTTCTAGATTGTCCCACTCGTCTTCAGCACTTTCACGGTTAGCCGTCATAGCGCCTAGCGATAGGCTGATAAAAAAGAAAAGACCCGCTAAAATTGCCGTTGTGCGCGTCATGAAGTTTCCAGAACCCGATGAGCCAAACACTGTGTTTGAACCGCCTGAGCCAAATGAAGCGCCCATATCTGCACCCTTACCTTGCTGGATTAAAACAAATCCAATAAGCAAAAGCGCCACAATTAGGTATGCTACTAATAGCACTTCGTAAATCATAAATACCTCGTCAGTTTGCCGCTTGGCAAATTGAAATAAAATCTTCAGCTTTTAAGCTGGCTCCGCCAATTAACCCACCATCTACATCATTTTGTGCAAATAGGGTTTTAGCATTATCTGGCTTCACACTACCACCGTATACAATACGAAGGCCTTGGGCCAATTGCGAATCTACTTTAAAAAAGTAACCGCGTATAAATTCGTGTACTTCTTGCGCTTGTTCTGGGCTGGCAGTCTTACCCGTGCCTATTGCCCAAATTGGCTCGTAAGCTATAACTGTTTTGCTTAGCTCTTCCACAGACATTGCATTAATAAGAGCGTCAAGCTGTTCACCGACAAAAGACTCTACGTTGTCAGCTTCTCTTATTTCAAGAGACTCACCCACACAAATAATGGGGGTAACACCTGCAGCCACGCATTTTTTAGCTTTTAATGCGACAAGCTCGCTCGACTCGCCTTGATCTTCTCGTCGTTCAGAGTGCCCTACTATAGCGTATTTACAACCCGCTTCTTTGAGCATATCAACCGACAACTCACCGGTATGAGCACCGTTATCTAAATGACTAACGTTTTGAGTACCCACTGAAAACGAATCTTTATCAAATGCGTGTAAGAACAAAGAAGGAGCGCAAACCACTACTTCCGCACTCGCGTTTACATCCGCTAACTTTTGATTAAATTCAGCAACAAGTGCCAAATTTCCGTTCATTTTCCAATTACCAGCCACGAATGGCTTTCTTAGATTTTCACTCACAACGCAGACCTTAGCCCTGTCTTTAAAGCGGGCGTGATATTAACTATTTAATTAAGAATATACAAGCACAAAAAGCAAAATTTCCAGCTACGCCAACTAATTGGCGAGATTACGAACAGTTTCAGCAATATGCTCTGCCCATTTGTGAGATTGGGCTTCATCATTTGATTCCACCATCACACGAATGAGGGGTTCAGTACCACTTTTACGTAGTAATACCCTACCCGTTTTACCCAGTGCTAATTCGGCTTCTTGTTTAGCATTTTGAACATCAGCATGAGCGAGGTAGTCTATGTCTTGATTTGTGTAACGCACATTGACTAGCGTTTGAGGGTACATGTCGAAACCGCTCGCTAAATCGTGCAAGTCCATATGCGAGCGAAGCATTGCTGCTAAAACTTGCAATCCAGCCACGATACCGTCACCCGTAGAACTCATATTCAGGTTAAGGACATGACCTGAATTTTCGCCCCCAATAGACCAACCTTTTTGCTGTAAGAGTTCCATAACGTAACGGTCGCCAACATTACTTCTGGCAAAAGGCACGCCTAATTTAGATAGCGCGTTTTCAAGGCCTAGGTTGCTCATAAGCGTACCCACAACGCCGCCTTGCATTTTACCATTTTTAAGTGCGTCTCGTGCAATAATGTAGACAATTTGGTCTCCGTCTAAAACGTTACCAAGGTGGTCTACCATCATAATGCGATCGCCATCACCGTCTAAAGCAAAACCTAGGTCAGCACCGCTCTCTTTTACCTTTTCAACAATCGCTTTCATCGACGTTGCACCAACACCGTCGTTGATGTTTAAACCATCGGGTGTTGTGCCAAGTTCAATAACCGTAGCGCCCAGCTCTCGTAATACATTAGGTGCAATGTGATAGGTAGCCCCATGTGCGCAGTCAACGACGATTTTTAAACCTGTCAGTGACAGCTCAGAGGGAAATGTGCCTTTACAAAATTCGATATAACGACCAGCAGCATCATTAATTCGCGTAGCCTTACCTAGCTTATCAGACGCCACACAGGTCATCGGTTGCTCAAGCATAGCTTCAATGGCAAGTTCGATATCATCATCAAGTTTAAACCCTTGGGCAGAGAAAAACTTAATACCATTATCATAAAAAGGGTTATGCGATGCGCTGATAACAATGCCCGCTTCAGAGCGAAATGTTTTTGTTAAGTACGCAATGGCTGGCGTTGGCATTGGCCCTAAAAGGCCAATATTAATACCTGCGGCAGACAGCCCTGCTTCTAATGAAGATTCAAGCATATAGCCTGAAATGCGGGTGTCTTTACCTATAAGAACCTTATTCGTACCACGTCCAGCTAATACCTTACCGGCCGCCCATCCAAGCTTTGTTACAAACTCTGGGTTGATATTACTTTCACCAACCTTGCCGCGAATGCCGTCGGTACCGAAATATTTGCGCTGCGTCATTATTATTCCTTATTCGATTTTATTCAGCATGTTCACGATATTAACTGCATCTGCAGTTTCTTTTTACGTCGTGTACCCGAATAATCTGTGCGCCCATTTGGGCAACAATTGTAGCGAGGCTTATGCTTCCCGCCAAGCGCTCATCCACTTTTCTATTAAGCAAATTACCAATCATTGACTTTCTAGACATACCAACAAGCACTGGATAACCGAGGTCCATCAACTTAGGTAAATGCTTAACCAATGCATAATTATGCTCTAACGATTTACCAAACCCATACCCCGGGTCAAACAAAATTTGCTCTTTAGCGATACCCGCTTTCTCACACACCTCTGCCCGTTCAAGCAAAAACTGAGTGACGTCTTCTACCACGTCTTGATAAGTTGGATGATTTTGCATAGTGCGAGGCTGTCCTTGCATGTGCATTAAACATACAGGAACACCCGTTTCGCTTGCCGCGATTAATGCGCCGGGCTCTTGTAACGCACGAACGTCGTTGATAAGCCCTGCGCCTGCTTTCACCGCCTCGCGCATAACCTCAGCTTTACTGGTGTCGATAGAGATTACGCACTGTGCATTTTTTGCGACCGCCTCTATTACCGGAATGGTTCTGTCTAGCTCTTCTTGCAGCGAAACCTCGGGCGCACCGGGACGTGTAGATTCGCCGCCAATGTCGATAAACCTAGCCCCTTCATCAATCATGCGAAGCGCGTGTTCCAAGGCTTGTTTTACATCAGCGTGCTTACCGCCGTCAGAAAAAGAGTCAGGCGTGACGTTTAAAATACCCATCACCTGTGGCTGTGATAAACCAATAAAATGATTTCCAAACTGCATGATTTACCTGCGTTATCGTTTTTATAAAATGGAATTGAAAAGCGAACTAATTTTAAGCGGCACATCGCAGAGTTGGCACCTGCGAATTATAATACGTGAGTGTGAAATATGTGCCGATGAAAATCAGTACGCTCTAATAAAAAACGCCAGTAGAACTGGCGTTTTTTTATATTAACGTTTGCGCTTAGCTAGGAATGTCACCCGGCTTGCCCACTGAAGGCTTATCAACACCGTCATTCTTGATTTCACCTTCGCGAACCGGCGCTCCGCCACTTGGCTTGTCGCCACCCGATGGTTTACTGTCATCCCAATCCGCAGGAGGACGAACATCAGTTCGATTCATTAGGTCATCAATTTGCTTAGCATCAATGGTTTCGTACTTCATAAGTGCGTCTTTCATTGAATGTAAGATATCAATGTTGTCTTCAAGGATCTTCTGAGCACGTTCGTAGTTACGGTCGATTAATGACTTAATTTCCGCATCAATCGCACGCGCCGTGTCGTCAGACATATTAGTAGCCTTAGACATAGACTTGCCTAGGAACACTTCGCCTTCGTCTTCAGCGTATAGCATTGGGCCCATTTTGCTCGACAAGCCCCACTGGGTAACCATCTTACGTGCTATTTCAGTTGCGCGCTCGATATCGTTCGACGCCCCCGTGGTTACTTTGTCGTCACCATAAATAACGGCTTCAGCAATACGCCCACCAAACAAGCTAGAAATCATGCTTTCTAAGTGCTGTTTAGAGTGACTCACACGGTCTTGCTCAGGCAAGTACATAGTCACACCCAGCGCGCGACCGCGCGGAATAATTGACACTTTGTAAACCGGGTCGTGCTCTGGCACTAAGCGACCAACGATGGCGTGACCCGCTTCGTGGTACGCTGTCATCTCTTTTTCAGGCTCAGACATCACCATAGACTTACGTTCAGAGCCCATCATGATTTTGTCTTTCGCTTTCTCAAACTCTTCCATAGAAACAAGGCGCTTGTTACCGCGTGCAGCGAACAATGCAGCTTCGTTTACTAGGTTTGCCAAGTCGGCACCTGAAAAGCCTGGCGTACCGCGGGCAATTACCGACGGGTCAACATTGTCGGCCACCGGTACTTTACGTACATGTACTTTTAGAATCTGCTCACGACCGCGGATGTCTGGTAAACCTACAACCACTTGACGGTCAAAACGACCAGGACGAAGCAACGCAGGGTCAAGTACGTCAGGACGGTTAGTTGCCGCAATAACGATAATACCCTCGTGACCTTCAAAACCATCCATTTCAACAAGCATTTGGTTTAGCGTCTGCTCACGCTCATCGTGACCACCGCCTAAGCCTGCACCACGTTGTCGACCTACGGCATCAATCTCATCAATGAAGATAATGCATGGTGCTGCTTTTTTAGCTTGTTCGAACATATCGCGCACACGAGATGCACCAACACCCACGAACATTTCAACGAAGTCAGAACCTGAGATAGTGAAAAATGGTACTTTTGCTTCACCAGCAATTGCTTTAGCAAGTAATGTCTTACCTGTACCAGGAGGACCTACCATCAAAACGCCTTTCGGAATTTTACCGCCAAGCTTTTGGAACTTAGATGGGTCGCGTAGGAAATCAACCAGCTCAGAAACATCTTCTTTTGCTTCATCACAACCAGCCACGTCAGCAAATGTCGTCTTAATTTGGTCTTCACCAAGCAAGCGCGCTTTACTCTTACCGAACGACATAGCGCCACGGCCACCGCCACCTTGCATTTGACGCATGAAGAATATCCACACACCAATAAGCAACAACATGGGGAACCATGAAATAAAGATAGACGTCAAAAGAGACTGTTCTTCTGGTGGTTCACCGTAAACTCTTACGTCGTTTTTAACCAAGTCAGATACTAACTTGTCATCGAAGTAAGGTACGAAAGTTTGGAAAGTTTCGCCTGAACGCTTTGTACCGCGAATTTCGCCATCATTATTAATGCGAACTTCACGAATATTTCCCTGTTCTGCTTCTCTCAAAAACGTTGTGTAGTCGGTTTGTGAACGAGACGATTCACTCGGTGAAAAGCTCTGAAAAACCGACATTAAAACAACGGCGATGACTAACCATAAGATTAAATTTTTTGCCATATCGCTCAATGCTACTAACCTCTATAAACCCGAATTGCTTGCATATTCAACAAGTTGATTATTGAATAAGCGACACAACTCGCAACGAAAACCGCTTAACCCAAAGCGTACTACACTTTATAGCCACAAGCCACCAAATACACCTCACGAGAACGTGATCTGGACGAGTCACGCTTACGCGTCTTAATGGTGGTGAAAGATTGTTTGAGTGCGTTCATAAACTCTACAAAGCCTTCACCTTGGAACACCTTAATAACAAATGAACCACCGGGCTTTAATACTTGGTGACACATATCCAGCGCTAGTTCACAAGATACATAGAGCGAGATGTCACGAGCATTACTGCAGTCGGTCCATATCAGACAACACTATATCTACGGTGTTCCCGCCAATTCTGTTCAATAGTGCGTCGAGAACTGCATCTTCTCGAAAATCACCTTGTAAAAAGTCGACGCCTACAATGGGATCCATAGGCAAAATATCGCACGCGATAACTTGACCATTTTCACCAACGAGCTGTGCGGCTAGCTGTGACCAGCCCCCAGGCGCAGCCCCAAGGTCTACAAGTGTCATTCCGGGCTTTATAAGCTTATCTTTTTTCTGGATTTCTTCCAGTTTGTAGATAGCTCGCGATCGCCAACCTTCCTTATTTGCTTTTTGCACATAATGGTCGTTAACGTGTTCTTGAAGCCAGCGCTTACTGCTGGCGGAGTGTTTCTTTTTTGTCATTCCATCACAATGTAATTAGGATTGTAGAGAAGATGGCGTTAGAATACGTTATTTCAAGCTTAAACTAACAGATTAATTGTAAGAAATATTAATACATGAAACTTTCAAATAAACAGAAACAATTTCTAAAAGGCCTTGCACACCCGCTAAAACCTGTTGTGCAGCTAGGCGGCAACGGCCTAACCGAAGGGGTGGTTGCAGAAATTGACAACGCTCTTAACCACCACGAATTAATTAAAGTTAAGGTGCCTACCGATGACCGTGAAGAAAAAGCGCTTATCATGGACGCCATTGTTCGTGAAACCAACGCTGTAAAGCTTCAGGTAATTGGTCACACACTTATTATCTACCGTCAAAGCGAAGACTGTAAAATTCAGTTGCCAAAATAAGCGTTTTAATGGTGCCGATCTTCTCGGCACCGTAGTTTTTCTTCTTACTTCTCGTTAACATCACATTAATAATAGTGATAAAACGGGTTTAAAGGAAATCTATGACGCTAAAAAATCTCACCGCTATAGTCACAGGCGGTTGTTCAGGTCTTGGTCACGCTACTGCTATTGCGCTTCGTGAAGCAGGTGCCAACGTAAGCCTTTTCGATTTAAACGAGGAACTTGGCGCAACACGCGTTGAAGAACTAGGTAGTGACAATACCCTTTTCACCAAAGTGGATGTGCGCGATGAAGCTTCTGTTCAAGACGCTATTGACGCTACAACGCACAAATTCGGCGCTATCTCTTTAGTGGTCAACTGCGCAGGTATTGCTCCCGCAAAGCGCTTACTTGATAAAGAAGGCAACCCTGCACCACTTGGTGATTTCCAAAAAACTATCGATATCAATTTAGTTGGCAGCTTTAATGTATCTCGCTTGGTGGCTGCGGCCATGGCAAAACAAGCACCTATTAACGATGAAGGCGAACGGGGCCTTATTGTTAATACTGCTTCAGTAGCGGGTTACGAAGGTCAAATAGGCCAAACAGCCTATGCAGCAAGTAAAGGCGGTATTATTGGTCTTACCCTGCCAATGGCTCGAGATTTAGCACCACTGGGCATTCGAGTTAACACTATCGCGCCGGGGGTAATGGGTACGCCAATGCTGCTTGCTATGCCTGAAAAAGTGCAGGATGCCCTTTCTGCCAACGTGCAGTTTCCTAAGCGCCTTGGCCTACCTGAAGAATTTGCGAAATTAGTTATTCATATGGCAAACAACAGCTATCTAAATGGTGAGACAATCCGCTTAGATGGCGGGCTGCGCATGCCGCCTAAATAGCCAAAGAAAGTTAGTCAACGAGGCAACCGACAACGCCTCGTTGAATATTAAACGCCTAGGGTAATTAATACCAATAACGCCAATCAATACCTAGTGATAATTGGCATTATTTAAATCTTAACAATACCGTGAACACTATCATAAATTCGAGTATGGGCTCTTTGATTGGCTTTTACTTCATAAAGTGCCTTATCCGCTTTTAGCAATTGCTGGGCAATCAGATTTGGTTGTTCAAGGTCACCTTTTTCTAACACAGTACCACCAATACTTGCCGTTAAAGGCTTACCGCTGGGTAAACTAATTTCGCTTATGGCATTGTGCAGCCGTTCGCTAAAGGGCTTTATGTCTTTTATATCCGTGTTAAAAAGCACCATTAAAAACTCTTCACCGCCCCACCTTGCCACAACATCTGTCTCGCGCACTTGCTCCAGCAACACGTGTGATAACTTTATAAGTATTCTATCGCCTTCTTCATGCCCAAAGGCGTCGTTAATCTTTTTAAAAAAGTCGATGTCCAAAAGCAGAAAAGATAGGGGGACAAAGGCGCGACGCGATTGAGATATCATTTTTAGCACATCGTCATTTGCCGCGCGACGATTAAGTAAAGGCGTCAATGTATCTCGACGGCTTACAGCCGTAAGCTCTTCGGTCTTCTTTTCAAGTTGATCTTTTGCTTCTATCAACTCCTGATAAAGCTTATCTCGTTCTTTTGCAACGTATATCGCCCAGTACAGTATGTGACCTGAAACCGTGATATTGGCCACAGCGGGCACTCTTTGGCCCGAGCCCGATAACAAGGTGATTTGAACTTCTAAATATTCACCATTGGCTAGGAGTATAGGTTTTATATAACTTTCGTAAAATATCGAACTTGCCTTAGAGACGAGGTCGATTATTTTCTTCTCAGAAGTCCACTCTACCCCAAGAAACGACTTGGCATAGGGATTAAACCATTTTATTTCTGTCGTTTCTAAATCCGATTTAAGTAACAAACAGGGGAAGTCTTCCTCTACTGCTTCTTTCAAGCTGCGAAATCCTCGAATAAGGTAAACACAGTAGCCGGGTTAGTCATGTGTAAACAATGTCCATAGGCATCAACGATATGCATTTTAGCGTCCGGAATAGCGTTATTCATGTATTCCCCCACATTTGTTGACGCTAAATTATCGTGCTTGCTTTGTAAAATAAGTGTAGGAAGCATGAGCTTTGCAAGCTGTGCTCTGTCGTCAGAAAAAAACGTAGTTTTGGCAAACGGCTTGGCGAACTTAGGGTCCGTAGAGCAGAAACTTGTTTCAAGTTCTTGAATTAAGTCTGCGCTATTGTCTTGCCCCATGACCAAGGGCGCTAAATAATTTGCCCACCCCACATAGTTCTTGTCCATAAGGTTTAATAGTTCTTCTAAATCTGCTTTGTCGAAGCCTCCCATGTAGTCAGGGGGGAGATTTAGAAAGCAGGGAGACGGACATACCATGACAAGCTTAGAAAAAATGTGAGGTAATTGGATAGCCGCGCGCATGCCAATCATAATGCTAACCGAGTGCCCGACGAAGATTACATCCTTAAGGTTTAACGCCTCGCAAATATCTAGGACGTCCTGAGCGTATCCATCGAGTGTCGCATAGCGATTAGTATCGTAGGCTGAATAATCAGAAGCGCCGCATCCTACATAGTCAAATAACACTACTTTGTACTTTTCTACAAGGTAGGGTAACAGGTGGCACCACATCTGCTGATCACAGCCGAAACCGTGAGCTAACATTATTACGTTACTTCCTGAACCATGGATGGTGACGTTATTCCTCGTCACTACACTGCAATTCGGTTGCATGGTTTACCTTCTTATTTTTTAAACGGCAGCACGACTATTTCTAACATTGATGCGGATAATAATGTTATGAATGCCAATGTTGCCTAATATATTTTTTATTACTTATCTTTTACACCAAATTGCCATTATTATTTCACAAAAAAGATTAGCTTTTCGTCTACTCTCCATCTCCACCATTTACAATAAGCGCAATGTTGTATAGTCGATTTACTGCATGGTAGTTAATAGAGTTTTTGGGGTAGCGGCCTTTACTGCTAATTTTACCCGCCTCTTGTTCCATCAAAATGGTTAACGCGTCGTCTACGGTTTCAACGGTGTAAATATGGAATAGCCCTTTTTTCACTGCATCGATAACGGTGGTGTCTAATACCAAGTTGATGGCATTCGATTTAGGAATAATTACCCCCTGTGTACCGGTAAGCCCGCGGTGCTGACACAAATCGAAAAAGCCTTCGATCTTCTCGTTTACGCCGCCTACGGCTTGCACTTCACCATACTGGTTTATTGAACCCGTTATGGCCAAAGTTTGTAAACATGGGATTTTAGTAAGCGCTGAGATAAGCGCAACCAGTTCCCCAAGGGATGCACTGTCGCCGTCGATATGCCCGTATGACTGTTCTAACGCAATGTTTGCAGATAGCGTTAACGGGAAATGCTGAGCATATTTATTACCTAAATATCCGTTAAGGAGCATGACGCCCTTAGAGTGAATAGGCTGTCCAAGCTCTACTTCACGCTCGATATCAACTACACCACTTGCCCCAGCAAACACGGTAGATGTAATGCGCGCAGGTGTACCAAACGCCGTGTCACCGATATCCAAAACCGTAAGCCCGTTTACCTTACCTACCGCTTTACCTTCAGTGGCAATAAGTACATGCCCTTCTTTAATATCGTTTAGTAGCGTTTGACTAACGCGGCCGGTACGGCGCTTTTTCGCACTTAACGCCGTCTTCAAATGATCAAGCTCTAGGGTGTCGGCATTCGATTTTTGACAGAAGTAATAGGCTTCATTAACCAGTTCAATGACTTCGGCAAAATGCGCAGAAAGTTTCTCTTTGTGCTCGGCCATTCGTAGCGAATACTCTACTAGCCTGCACATAGCATTAGCCGTTATACCTTTAAGCCCCAGGTGAATGAGATGGGCACGTACTTTGCCTACAAAATCGAAAAGTGCCTGTCGCGTAACGGGTATTTCCAAGTCAAAATCTACGAGCACTCGGAACAATTCGTCAAACTCGTCATCGTAATCTTGTAGCGTGTAGTAAAGGTCGCGAGAACCAAGCAAAACAATTTTTACGTTTAAATCGATAGGCTGAGGATTAAGCGTGATGTTGTTAACCATTCCCACGTCTTGCTGGGGTAAGTCCATGCGCAAGCGCTGGGACTTAATGGCAAGTTTCAGGGTATCCCACACAAAAGGCTGTTCAATGACTTGGTCGACATCCAACAAAAGATAGCCACCATTTGCGCGGTGCAGTGCACCAGGCTGTATCATTCGGTAATTGGTAAATACACTGCCGTGGATATTTGTGTACTCTATTTTACCGAATAAGTTCTGGTAGGTAGGGTTTGGCTCGTATATAACAGGTGCCGCATCGTCTAATTTATTCGAAACCAATACATTGGGAAGAAACTGCTCTTCTAAAAATACTTTTTTATCAAAGTCGTCACTCTTCTCTTCTTTTTGCTCTTCGCCGTGTATAACCAAAATAGCACTAACCAAAGCGTTTTTAAGCTGTTTGAGGTATTTCATTACCCCAAGCTCAGAGGCGTATTTGTGTTCAAACACCTTAATAAGCGGCTTAATTACGTGCTCTGCGGTCTTTTTGTCAAGCTCACGCAGACGTTCTGAGTTTTCGCGTTTCCACGTAGGTAAACTCAACAAACTTTCACTCAGTCTGTTTTCTAAATCGTCAATTAGCGTGTAAAAGCCCTCTCGCTGATCGTCAGTGAGCGATGCAAAATCAGTATCTCTGATAGGCTTGCCGTTAATAATGGGTGAAAAGGTAATTGAACCACCCTCTTCATAAAGCGCAACGTCGTTGGCTTGAGCATAACGCTCTACAGCATCAATAGCAGCATCGTACTTTTGCTCAAACTCTCTAGAGATAGAGGCACGGCGGCGCTGATAACCAGGGTTATCAAATGCGATAGGCAGTGAGTCCAAGACATCATCGATAAGTGCAGCCATATCTTTTTGAAATGCCTTGCCGCCACTTGGCGGAAATTTTAGCGCTACGGGTTGGCGTTCATCGTCGAAATTATTGATATAACACCAATCGTCGGGTGCGGGAAGCTGTGCAACTTGGCGTTCAATGTAATCTTTTACCAGCGTAAAACGGCCTGTGGCAGGTTCACCCATCACGTAAAGGTTGTAACCTCTGGTGCTAATGCCTAACCCGAATGTGAGTGCTTCGCGCGCACGCTCTTGCCCAATAAAGGTCGCATTTAGCGCTTCATCATCTTTTAAAGCACTGTTAATCGCTCGGCGATTGATGGTAGGTGAAAGCGCATCTACATCTAACGCATATAAATTAGTGTCTACAGACATGTCTGTTCTATTTTTCGTTTCTTTACTTAAGTGAAACCCTAATTAACAGTAGTGTCAAACGGTTAACTCTAATAAGGCAGCTTTACGTTGTTAATTGAACAACAAACAACCATCTTAGCGTCTTAATGAATAGATTAAGACATATTGGGCAGGCACAAAGGCTTCTGTTCACATTGATACATGAGGAAACAAGGTGTAGCTTTTTAATGGCGGTAAGTGCGTTACAAAGTGAAAATTTATTTACCAAGAAGCCGACACGAATAATAAAAAACAAAGGTTAGAACAATGACGACAATAACGAAAGCTAGCAAAGCCATGCTCTTTTCGAGTGTACTGGGCGTTATATTTTCTCCATCTTGCCTCGCTAAAGTAAACTATGCGGACAATTCGGGATTTTCTATTACTAACACAAGTGAAAGTGCTGCACCTATCGAGGCAGTGTATTCTCACTTTATTCAACAGGTGGATAAGTGGTGGCCAAAAGATCATACTTGGTGGAAGGGTACGCTTAGTATTGATGAACAAGCCGGTGGTTGCTTTTGCGAAGTTACACAAACAGCAAGTGCGGCACACATGCAAATAAGCTATGTGGAGCCTAACAAAAAAGTGGTAATGACAGGCGGATTAGGACCCCTTCAAGAAATGGGCATATCAGGTGCGCTCACTTGGGAATTCAGTACTATGGAAGAAAGCGCTTCATCGAACGAAGAAACAAAGCGCAAATTCTCACCAAAAACGAAAGTGACCCTTACCTACCACGCGTCTGGCAATATTCACTTCAGCGGTCAAAGAGCATCTAGCGAGGACGCAGCCAATTTGGTTAAGGTCGTCGACAAAGTGCAGGCACAGCAGCTAAATGCATTAACCGCTTTTAGTGACAGACAGCTTAACGACATGGCAAAAGACAATGCCAAGCGATAATAGAGATGACCTAATATAGGTCACTATGTATATTTTACGCGAGAGTTTAGGCAGTTCATCATTGTTATCTAGCTCAAACTGTTTCATTAATGCTCACTTTTCATGCAAGCAGAAATAAATATTGCCTAGTTCAGTGTTAAGCTATTGAGGCATGGCTTAGCGCTGGGTTATTCTATTGGGCTATATGTATGTAAAGTGGGAATATCCCACGTGCGGTTAAATGGCAATAATGCAGGAGAGGTTACAAATTCTCTTGTAAATCGTTCGCCTTATGCCGCCCCATAAACGTTTTAACTTTTAATGCGGAAGCCTAAGTTTCATGGCCGATAATCAGTACAATCCGAAAGACATTGAACAACGCGTTCAGCAATACTGGGAAGAGAACCAATCTTTTAAAGCAAACGACGACGTAGAAAAAGAAAAATTCTACTGCCTGTCTATGTTCCCCTACCCTAGTGGCCGACTTCACATGGGTCACGTGCGCAACTACACCATTGGTGACGTGATCAGCCGTTTCCAGCGCATGCAGGGTAAAAATGTATTGCAGCCTATGGGTTGGGATGCTTTTGGTCTACCGGCGGAAAATGCAGCAATTAACAACAATACCGCACCGGCGAAATGGACATACTCCAACATCGATTACATGAAAAACCAGCTTCGCTCGTTGGGTTTTGGTTACGACTGGGATCGCGAAGTAACAACATGTAAATCTGATTACTACCGCTGGGAACAATGGTTCTTCACTCGCCTTTATGAAAAAGGCCTAGTGTACAAGAAAAACTCTACTGTGAACTGGGACCCTGTAGATCAAACCGTTCTGGCTAACGAACAGGTAATTGACGGTCGCGGATGGCGTTCAGGTGCCCTTGTTGAACAAAAAGAAATTCCACAGTGGTTTATTAAAATTACTGACTACGCCGAAGAGCTTTTACAAGATTTAGAACAGCTTGAAGAGTGGCCAGACCAAGTACGCGCTATGCAGGCAAACTGGATAGGCCGCTCTGAAGGCGTGGAAATTACGTTTGACCTAGCGTCAGCGGTTAACGACATTGCCGATTTAACGGTATATACCACCCGTCCGGATACTTTCTACGGGGTTACCTACGTTGCAGTGGCAGCGCAGCACCCATTAGCGGAATTTGCAGCACAGTCTAATCCAGATTTAGCGGCATTTATCGAGGAATGCAAAAACACCAAAGTTGCTGAAGCTGAATTAGCTACGATGGAGAAGAAAGGCTTTGCCACAGGTTTTGAGGTTATCCACCCACTAACGGGTGAAAAGCTTCCAATCTGGGTGGCTAACTTCGTATTGATGGATTACGGTTCAGGCGCAGTTATGGCCGTACCGGGTCACGACCAGCGCGACTGGGAGTTTGCAACAAAGTACGACCTGCCAATTACGCAAGTTATTGCACCAAATGCCGGTGATGAAGATAAGTGCGACCTTTCTGCCTCTGCGTATACCGAGAAAGGCAGCTTGATCAATTCGGATAAATTCAATGGTCTTGAGTTTGATGCTGCATTTAACGGTATTGCCGATGAACTTGAGGGCAAAGGCTGCGGTAAGCGTAAGGTTAACTATCGCTTACGCGACTGGGGTGTAAGCCGTCAACGTTACTGGGGCGCGCCTATTCCAATGCTAAATTTGGAAAATGGCGAGTCGGTACCTGTTCCGGCAGACCAGCTACCTGTTGTGCTACCAGAAGACGTAGAAATGAATGGTGTAACGTCGCCAATTAAAGCTGACCCTGAGTGGGCAAAGACCACATATAACGGCGAAGCTGCGCTGCGTGAAACTGATACCTTCGATACCTTTATGGAGTCGTCGTGGTACTACGCGCGCTACGCAAGTGCCACAAACAACGATGCTATGCTTGACCCAACGTCTGCCAACTATTGGCTACCGGTAGATCAATATATTGGTGGTATTGAGCATGCTATCTTGCACCTGCTTTACTCACGTTTCTTCCACAAGCTGCTTCGTGATGAAGGCCTAGTAAACTCTGATGAGCCGTTTAAGCGCCTGTTGTGTCAGGGTATGGTTTTGGCTGATTCTTACTACCGTGAAGACAAAGCTGGTAAGAAAACTTGGTTCTCGCCTACTGAAGTAAGCACAGAGAAAGACGACAAAGGCCGTATTGTTAAAGCGTGGCTTACCGCCGATGGCGAAGAAGTTATTCATGGCGGCATGACCAAAATGTCTAAGTCTAAGAATAACGGTATCGACCCGCAGGAAGTTATCGACCTGTACGGTGCCGATACAGTACGTCTATTTACTATGTTCGCAGCGCCACCAGAGCAAACTCTTGAATGGGTTGATTCTGGCGTTGAAGGTGCAAACCGTTTCTTACGTCGTATCTGGAAGCTTGTTACTGAGCATGTGGAAAAAGGTACGCCAGAAGCCATCGACGTTAAGTCACTTTCGAAAGACCAACAGGCACTTCGCCGTGAAGTACACAAGACAATTGAAAAAGTGTCTGATGACTTAGGCCGTCGTCAAACCTTCAACACGGCCGTTGCTGCGGTAATGGAACTACTAAATCACCTTCAAAAGGCGCCGCAAGAAAGCGCCCAGGACATCGCTATTATGCGCGAAGCCTGTGAGTCAATCTTGTTGCTACTTAACCCTATTACCCCGCACATCGCTCACGAGCTTTGGAAAGTACTAGGTCACAGTGAAGATATCGATTCAGCGCCATGGCCACAGGCAGATAAAGCGGCATTGGTTGAAGACGAAAAGCTTATCATTGTTCAGGTTAACGGTAAGGTTCGCGCTAAGATGACCATTACCGCAGACGCGAGCAAAGAGGCAATTGAAGCGTCAGCAAAAGAGCAGCCAAACGTACAGCAATTTATCGAAGGTAAAACCATTCGTAAGGTAATTGTTGTACCTGGTAAGCTTGTAAATATCGTAGCTAACTAGGTCTGCTTATACTATGAAAAAGCACTTACAATTCGCAGTCGCTGTATTGGTTACGGTTCTGGTAACAGGCTGTGGTTTCCATTTACGAAGTAGCCCTAGTCTACCGGACAACATTAATACAGTTGCCATTGAAAGTGCTCGAGCACACGCGCCCCTTGCGCGTGCGCTCGATAAACGCTTAAATGTTTACGGCTTAAGCAGTATAGACACGGTTTCTGCACAAAGCGTGAGCATTTATTTACTTCCTGAAAAACTAGAACGTCAACTGTTATCTGTTTATCCTTCAGGTCAAGTCGCAGAATACGAGCTTATTTACGTTGTTCGCTATCGCGTGCAGTTTCCCGACAAAGAAGCGGTAATGGCGCAGTTTGAAGTGGTCCGCGACTATCAAGATGATCCAGACCAAGTGTTGGCCAAATCTCGTGAACTCGAATTAATGTTAAGCGAAATGCGCGATGAAGCCGCCGACATCATGATTAGACGCCTTTCTAGTCAAGCTGTCGCTGCGCCTGTCAGCGCCGATAAATAGCGCTTCGTCCATGCAAATATACCCAAACCAATTTAGTCAAGATATCACGAAGGCATTGCGCCCATGCTATCTTGTGTTTGGTGACGAACCTCAACAAAAGTTTGATGTCATTGAGCAAATACGTGCTAAAGCAAAGGCCAATGGTTTTGAAGAACGCACGGTCTTGGTGGCTGAAACAGGTTTTAATTGGAACCAGTTGATTGAAGCCACGCAAAGCATGTCGCTGTTTTCTAGCCAGCAGTTTATTGAACTTGAGTTACCTACCGGTAAGCCGGGTACTGAGGGCAGTAAAATGCTGCAAGAAGTCGCAGCGTCGCTAAGCCCCGATATCTTGTTATTGGTTCACGGCCCCAAAATCGGCAAAGATGTACAGCGCGGAAAGTGGTTTAAAGTTTTAGATGACATTGGCGCCTCTGTGCTTTGCTATCCATTAGAAGGGAAACAGCTTAGCGCTTGGTTAAATCAACAACTCAAAGCCCACCAATTATCTGTGTCCGCTGCTGGGGTTAAAATGATTGCCGATTTTTGTGAAGGCAACATGCTGGCCGCTAAACAGGAAATTGATAAACTAGCCCTACTCTACCCCCAGCAATCTATTTCAGAAGCGCAAATAGAGCAGGCTATGGTAGACCAGTCACGTTTTAACGTGTTTCAGCTGGTCGATGTCATGCTAAGCGGGGATAGCATCCGCTGTATTAAGATGCTTTACCGGCTGGAAAGTGAAGGCTTAGAGCCGAATATTATTATTTGGGCATTAATTCGAGAATGGGAGCAACTTTGGAAGTTAAAGCTTGCTGAGCAAAGCGGTCCCATTCAGTGGCAAAAGTTTGGAATTTGGCGTAACCGTCAGGGTTACTACCAGAGTGCGTTAAGTCGCCTTAGCTTCGCTCAATTAGAAGATATTCAACACGCCCTTACCCAATCAGATCATGCCTTTAAGCAAAACGTAATCGCTCGCCCTTATGTTGAAATGTGTCACCTTTGTATGATGTTCATGGGGTTCGATTTACGCGAAACACCGCTATTACAAGCATAAAGGACGTCACGTAGTGAGTTTACCTCCCACGTTTACAACACGCCCAACAGTTAAAGCCATTTTAGGGGGAACCTTTAACCCTCCACATAAGGGGCATATTGAAGCGGCGCTTAGCGCTGCTGATGAATTAGGCGTACACGAAGTTCACCTTATGCCCTGCAAATTAGCTCCACATAAGGCAGTCGGCGTGTCAGAAACCCATCGCGTGAGAATGATTGAGCTTTGCGCACAAACCAATGACAGACTTATTCCAGAGCTAATTGAACTTACGTTGCCGTCGCCGTCTTATACAGTAAAAACACTGCGCGCATTAAAAGAAAACAGTGATGACACAATCTGTTTTTTCATTGGTGCAGATTCGCTGTATAATCTGGATAAATGGTACGAGTGGGAGCACCTACTCGATTATTGTCACTTAGTGGTTATGCGTAGAGACGATGAAGAATTCTCGCCTCCTTGCGCAATACAAGCCTGGTTAGATACTCATGTGAGCGACGACAAAAACGTGATTCACACAGAACCTGCAGGTAGAGTAGTGTTAACCAACACACCGCTTTATAATGTTTCATCTACTGAGATTCGTGAAGTACTCGCTAGTACTACTTCAGCTGATAAAGGTCACGTACTAGAGGGTTCGCCCGCTGAATTGTGGTTGGAAAATGCGGTACTTGAGTACATAAACGAACATCAGTTATATAAAAGTTAAGTAAGTGAGGAAAACTCTTGGAGAGTCAACAGCTCAAACAGTTTGTTAAAGACAAAATCGACGATATGAAAGCCCGTGATGTCATTGAACTAGACGTTCGCGGCAAATCAAGTATTACAGATACCATGATCATTTGCTCGGGTAACTCTAAGCGTCATGTATCTTCTATTGCTGAAAACGTAATGGTAGAAGCGAAAAACGCGGGCCATGCGCCTGGAAGCGTTGAAGGCAAGGAATCTGGTGAATGGGTGCTGGTAGACTTTGGCGATGTTATTTTGCATGTTATGCAAGACGAAACCCGTGATTTCTATCAGCTAGAAAAGCTTTGGTCGTAATCACTACACAACGCGATTAAAACTTAAAGCAATCTTGCCTTATGGATGGCCGTGCTGGCTAAAGTACGGTCTTCATAGCCACTATAACTATTACAACCTGCGGTAAGGGTCGAAAGTGCGTATACAAATTGTTGCGGTTGGTACGAAAATGCCAAACTGGGTGAATACAGGCGTTGACGAATTCATTCGCCGCTTCCCCAGCGACATGCCCGTTTCATTTACCGAGATTGCTGCCGGAAAGCGCGGAAAAAACGCCGATATAAAACGTATTTTAGAAAAAGAAGGCGAGCAGATGCTTGCTGCTATTCCTAAAGGAAACCGCATTGTTACTTTAGAAGTAACGGGCAAACCTTGGGACACGCCAACCCTAGCCAAGCAGTTGGATAACTGGAAAATGGATGGGCGCGACGTGAGCTTACTTATCGGCGGTCCTGAAGGATTAGCCCCAGACTGTATTGCCGCCTCTGAACAAAAATGGTCATTGTCAGCGCTTACGTTACCCCACCCTCTGGTGAGAATTATTCTTACCGAAAGCCTCTACCGCGCGTGGTCGGTAACGCAGAATCACCCTTATCATCGTGAGTAAGGCGGCTTTACGCTAATGCAAAGGAAGTCAATGCACCGAAAACGTCAAGCGATACGCGACCATTCAGCCGAAGCGAACTTGTTCGCTCGTCGGGCGACGATTGCTTTTATCATTGTTATAGCCATGTTGGGCATTGTGCTAAACAACCTTTATTCTTTGCAGGTTACTCAGTTTGAAGATTATCAGACCCGTTCTAACGGTAACCGAATTAAAGTGCTGCCGATAGCGCCCAACCGCGGGCTTATCTACGATCGTAACGGTGTGCTTTTAGCAGAAAATCGCCCCGTTTTTAGTTTGGAAGTCATTCCGGAACAGGTCGATGATATTGATGCCACCCTTCTGGAACTGACTGAACTGATGGGTATTACTAACGATGAACTTGAACGCTTTCAGTCAACGCTTAAAGGTACCCGCCGATTTAAACCGGTAGCACTTCGTACACAGCTTAGCGAAGAGGAAGTTGCGCTATTTTCCGCCAGCAAACATAAGTTTCCCGGCGTACAAATTGAGGCTCGTCTGGCCCGTCATTACCCCTACAAAGAAACCCTTACGCATGCCCTTGGTTACGTTGCCCGAATTAATAAACGAGACTTACAAAAGCTTGTTGAGGCGGGCCAAGAAGATAACTATGCGGCTACGCATGACATTGGTAAGTTGGGTATTGAAAAATATCATGAAGAACTCCTGCACGGAAAGGTTGGTTACCAACAGGTGGAGGTCAACAATCAAGGCCGAATTATTCGCGTTCTTAGTGTTGAACCGCCAACGCCAGGCAAAGACATCGTACTTAATTTAGATCTAAAACTTCAGCTAGAAGCCCAGCGCATTATCGATGGCATGCGTGGAGCAATTGTTGTTACCGACGTGAAAACCGGTGGAGTGCTGGCACTTTATTCAAACCCCAGTTACGACCCCAACTTGTTTGTTCACGGCATTAGCAGTAAGAACTATTCAGCACTGTTAAATTCTCCCGACCGCCCGCTTATTAATCGAGCGACCCAGGGGCAATACCCGCCAGCGTCGACGATTAAGCCCCACCTAGGCTTAGTAGGCTTAGAAGAAGGTGTGATCACGAAAGACTACACCATTACTGATACGGGCCGTTATAAACTGCCAAACGTATCACACGTGTGGCGTGATTGGCGTCGCTGGGGTCATGGCAAAGTTGATGTTTCTAAAGCGATAGAGGTGTCCTGCGATACCTATTATTACGAGTTAGCCTATAAACTGGGTATCGATAAAATAAGCGACGCCATGTATAAATTTGGGTTCGGTGATTTTACCGGCATCGACTTATATGAAGAATCTGATGCCAATATGCCTAGCCGTGGCTGGAAGCGCGCTCGATTTAATCAGCCTTGGTATATAGGCGATACCATTCCGGTAGGCATTGGTCAAAGCTATTGGACCACCACTCCTGTGCAGCTCAATACCTCAGTGAATACGCTGATAAACGCGGGGGAACGCTACATTCCGCAAATTATTCGCGGCTATATGAAAACGGATAGCTCGGTAGACCTCATTCCCCTTAAATCGTTACGTCCTATCGAAATTAAAAATCGCGACAACTTAGATGTTGTATTGAACGCGATGCGCGATGTTGTTAGCGGTGAAGAAGGCGGCGCTAGGCATGCCTTTGCCGATACTCCTTACGATTCAGCGGGTAAAACAGGAACGGCTCAGCTGTTTACTGTAGGACAAAATGAAAAGTATGATGCCAGCAAAATAGATGAGCGCCTTCGCGATAACGCCATGTATGTTGGCTTTGCACCTTTCGATGACCCGGAAATTTCGGTAACAGTAGTGCTAGAGAACGTGGGAGGCGGAAGTAAAAATGCTGCGCCCGTAGCCCGTCAAATTATGGACTTTTACTTCAAAGATCGGGTGTTCGACACCGTCAATACAGCACAATCAAACAATACCAATAAGTTAGGGGCGAATTAGTGAAACGAACCACCATAAACCCTAACAAAATTAGTTTATTGCAGCGAATTCATATCGACGGCTGGTTGTTAATTGGCCTACTCGTACTAAGCGCAGTGGGACTGGTCACGTTGTTTTCGGCTTCTGGTCAAGATATGGGGCAAATGGAGCGTCAGTTCATTCGACTTGGATTTAGTTTCATTGTTATGTTCGGCTTAGCGCAACTGCCTCTTGGGTTCTACCGGTTTCTATCGCCTTACGCTTTTGTCGGTGGGCTCCTCATGCTTATCGCCGTGTTGCTTTTCGGCGATATGGGGAAAGGTGCTCAGCGCTGGCTAGATCTAGGCTTTATTCGCTTTCAGCCCTCCGAGTTAATGAAGCTTGCAGTACCTATGATGGTGGCTTGGTATATCAGTAAGTTTACGCTGCCCCCCCGTACCACACATATCGTTGTTGGGTTTGCTTTAGTGGTGGTGCCAACCATTCTTATAGCAAAACAGCCTGACTTAGGCACGTCACTTCTCATTGCAAGCTCGGGCATCTTTGCCATATTTCTGGCGGGAATGAGCTGGCGTTTAATCTCTCTAGTGGGCGCGTTAATCGGCGCTTTTGCACCTGTCATGTGGTTCTTTCTTATGAAAGATTATCAAAAGCAACGCGTACTTACGTTCCTCAACCCAGAGAGCGATCCCTTAGGGTCAGGCTATCACATCATTCAATCGAAGATTGCCATAGGTTCAGGCGGGGTAGATGGCAAAGGTTGGCTGCAAGGTACTCAGTCTCAGTTAGAATTCTTGCCCGAGCGCCATACCGACTTTATCTTCTCTGTGTTCAGTGAAGAATTTGGCCTCACTGGGGTGATGTGTTTAATGGCGATTTATATATTTATTATATTAAGGGGCCTTATTATTTCTAGCCGCGCGCAAGACGCATACGCTAAGCTGCTTGGTGGCAGTATCACCCTCACCTTTTTTGTCTATGTGTTTGTAAACATGGGCATGGTATCGGGGTTACTTCCCGTTGTTGGCGTCCCCTTGCCTTTAGTCAGCTTTGGCGGCACATCCATGGTGACTTTGATGGCGGGATTTGGCATTCTTATGGCAATCGCCACTCAAAAACGTTTAATGTCTAGATAACCCGTATGTTGCGACATCTTATTTCGGTACTTGAGATACACAATGTAAATCGCGTAAACAAGCGATGCTATCGTTATTTGGCTATATTTGTTGTCGGTGCGTTTTTGGTAGGCTGCCAAAGTGCACCAAAACAATCTGGACGCTACACCCAGCACCAAGACTCTGCGCCAAAGTACGTTGCAAAAACGCCGGAAACGCTAGACGCTGTTCCTAAGTACGAAGCTTATAGAATGTTTAACAGTCGGCCCTACAAGGTGCTCGGAAAACATTATACGCCAATGCAAAATGGCAAGGGCTACGAAGAAGTCGGTTTTGCAAGTTGGTATGGGCAAAAATTCCATGGCCATCTAACGTCAAATGGTGAAACCTATAATATGTTCGCTATGAGCGCGGCGCACAAAACCCTGCCCCTGCCGTCTTACGTTCGCGTAACCAATTTAGAGAATAATAAACAAGCCATTGTTCGCGTGAATGACCGAGGGCCATTTCACGAAAACCGAATTATAGACTTATCTTATGCTGCGGCAGTTAAACTAGGTTATCACAGTAAAGGCACAGCGAAAGTTAAACTCGAAGTTATCCATTTCGACGAACAAAATAATGTCACTGTAGGTAATGGCCCCACGGTATCTTATGACGAATACCTCGGTATTGCTGTTGAACCTTCAACGCAGGTAGCCAGTGCATCCCCGTCAAATAATGCACAGGAAGAAGCGGCGCCAGAGAAAGGCGATGGCTTATTAAAAGACGCTATTTACATTCAAGTTGCCGCATTGTCTAACGCAGCAAAGGCAAAATCTATATCTAACGTACTATCAGCGCTATACCAAATACCTGCCCACCTACCCGTTGATAATAACATCTATAAACTTCAACTTGGCCCGATTCACGATGAAGCGGTTGTGGCCGAAGTACTTCAGCAATTAAAACAAAATGGCTACCCTAACGCGTATGCTATAACACAGACTTTATAACCTAGGCTCTAAAACGCAAACCCTATACCGCAATATGGACCCGCTTTTATATCCACCTGTTGTGTTAGCGCCCTTTTTATTTACCCTACTTTTACTGTCTATGCCTATCGTAAAAAAAAGAGCAAAGATGGGCTTTTCTACTTTGCTGATGCATAACCCGTAACGCCCCATCGCCCATAAATCCACCGAGAATGTGTCAGCATTGTGTCATTCAACAGGCAATATCACGGTTTCTTCGCCTTAGACCTACTAAGACGTAAACTTTTTGATAAAACCTAGTCTTATAAGCAGCCTTTCGTTAAGATCTCACGTTGCCTCTGCGATACAATGAGGCTGCAAAGACAGGATTCAGTTTCGAACTGAACTAAAGCTAAAAATGGGTAGTCTTGTTTCGCGGTCTTCGCGTTAATAAGGTAAGCTTTAACTCACACGGATATAACGGTCAAAGAAATTAGAACCATGCTCAGAATAATTCAACGCGCTAAACCGTCATTACTTTCATTTGCCTTTTTGGTGTTAGGGACATTGTTACATACAGCCAGTGCTGCTGTAGTCACTCCGCCTGCTCCATCAGTCGCTGCAGAAGGTTTCTTACTTACCGACTATGAAACAGGTCACGTCATCGCGTCGAAAAACGCAGATATGCAGCTTGCACCAGCAAGTTTAACAAAGATCATGACCATTTATGTGATTGGTAAAGAACTTCAAGCGGGCAATATTAGCCTAGATGATGAAGTTACCATTTCTGAAAATGCATGGGCTAAGAAATTCCCAGATTCTTCAAAAATGTTTATTGAAGTGGGCACGCAAGTTTCCGTTAGCGACCTACTGCGCGGCATTGTAGTGCAATCAGGTAACGATGCCTGCGTTGCTATGGCTGAACATGTTGCAGGTTCGGAATCTGCATTTGCAAGCATGATGAACGCTCACAGCGCCTCGTTGGGTATGACAGCCTCTCATTGGGTAAATGCTCACGGATTACATGATCCTGACCACTACACCACCCCTCGTGACATGGCTATTCTTTCTCGTGCACTTATTGCCGAGACACCTGAAATGTATAAAATTTACAGTGAAAAAGAATTTACCTACAACGGTATTAAACAGTACAACCGCAATAGCTTACTGTGGGATAAAAGCTTAAATGTTGACGGTATCAAGACGGGCCACACCTCAGATGCAGGCTACAGCCTAATTACATCTGCTGAGCAAGGCGGCATGCGCCTAATTTCTGTGGTAATGGGTACTGATAGCGAACGTGCACGTAAAGTAGAAAACAAAAAACTACTTAAATACGGCTTCCGCTTTTACGAAACGCTTACCCCTTATCAAGCGGGACACAGTTTTGTCGCCCACCGCATTTACATGGGTGATAGAGAAACGGTAGACCTTGGAATTAATCAATCTACCCCCATTACTATTCCTCGCGGTCAAGCGGCGAATTTGGAAGCTAACTTTGAGTTAGACGACAAACTGGAAGCCCCGCTAGCTAAAGGTCAAGTAGTCGGTAAGCTATACCTACAGCTAGAAGGTGAAGACGTGGCAAGTTACCCACTGGTAACCCTTCAAGAAGTAAAAGAAGGTAGCTTCTTCAACCGCGCCAAAGACTACATTATGCTTCAGCTAGGCTTTGACGACGAGTAAAAGCAAATAGATGACTACGCTTTAAAAAGCGAGTGATTAAAAAGCTAGTTGTGAAGCGGCCAGATTTGTTACAATCTGGCCGTTTTTTTATATGATATTTTAAGTACCAAGGATATCGCATGGATACCCGTTTCGACGAACTACTAGATTTTCCAACAAACCAAACATTTAAAGTAATGGGCGTAGCACACGAAGACCTACCAGAACAGGTAGTAAGCTGTCTTCAACAGCACGCGCCTGGCGATTATTCCCCGGCAGTTAAACCAAGTAGTAAAGGTACTTACCACTCGGTTTCAATAAGTGTACGTGTAACCAGTAAAGAGCATATGGAAACCATCTACACAGAATTAGCCAAACTTGAGCTTGTTAGGGTTGTACTATAAGTGAGTGACCAGCCGATTCAGCCTGAAGCGAATGGTGTTGTAGTACGCCAACTAGGCCGTCAGCCATATGAGCCTGTTTTCGAGGCAATGAAACGCTTTACCGATGAGCGTGACCAGCACACCCAAGACGAGATTTGGCTAGTCGAGCATGACGCTGTTTTTACCCAAGGACAAGCGGGGAAAGCTGAGCATATCCTTATGCCCGGCGATATTCCCGTTGTGCAAGTAGACCGTGGCGGCCAAGTCACCTATCACGGCCCGGGCCAACAAGTCATTTATTTATTGCTTAATATCAAGCGAAGAAAACTTGGCGTTCGTCACCTCGTTACAGCGATGGAAGAATCTGTGGTCGGACTTCTCGCAAAGTACGGTGTAAAAGCCTATCCAAAGCCCGACGCGCCTGGCGTGTACGTGGACGAAAAGAAAGTGTGCTCTCTTGGTTTAAGAATACGTAATGGCTGCTCGTTTCACGGGTTGGCTTTAAATGTTAGTATGGACCTATCACCGTTTCAGCGTATTAACCCATGTGGTTATGCCGGTATGGAAATGATAGATACCGCGCGCCTTAACGGCCCAAATACGCTTGAAACCGCTGGTAATGAATTAACGCATTTGTTGCTAGAAGCGCTTTCCATTGCACAGCCAATATATAAAGAAGGTTTTGATGAGTAACGCACGACCTCAAGCGGGGGTAAAACTCCGTGATGATGAAAAAGTAAAACATATTCCCGTCACCATTATTCCTACAGAAAAGGAAGAAATGCTGCGCAAGCCGGAGTGGATAAAAATCAAATTGCCTCGTACTACCGAGAAAATTGATCACATCAAGAAAACACTTCGCAAAAATAATCTTCACTCGGTATGTGAAGAAGCAAGTTGCCCTAACCTAGCCGAGTGTTTCAACCACGGTACCGCCACCTTTATGATATTAGGTGATATTTGTACCCGCCGTTGTCCTTTCTGTGACGTAGCTCACGGTAAGCCTTTGCCTCCAAGTGCAGAGGAGCCAGAGAAGCTCGCTAAAACGATTGCAGAAATGAACTTGCGCTACGTGGTTATTACGTCTGTTGACCGCGATGATCTTCGCGACGGTGGAGCCCAGCACTTCGTAGATTGCATTAATGCTATTCGCGAACACAGCCCAACGACAACCATTGAAGTATTAGTGCCAGACTTCCGTGGCCGTATGGACCGAGCGTTGGAGATTTTCAAAAACGGCGTACCTGATGTGTTTAACCACAACCTTGAGACCATTCCTCGCCTATACCGAGAATGTCGTCCAGGTGCAAATTACCAGTGGTCATTAGACTTGCTTAAGAAGTTTAAAGCGCAACATCCTGACGTAATGACAAAGTCGGGCTTAATGATGGGCATGGGTGAAGAGAACGAAGAGATTCAAGGGGTACTTGATGATCTGCGCGCTCATGATGTTGATATGCTGACACTCGGTCAGTACCTTCAGCCTAGCCGCCACCACTACCCAGTAAAACGCTATGTGCACCCTAAAGAGTTTGATGCGCTAGGCGATTACGCCAAAGAGATTGGCTTTACTCATGCAGCGTGCGGCCCCATGGTTCGTTCAAGTTACCATGCTGACCAACAGGCGGCAGGTAAAGAAGTTAAATAATGTCAACGCCATTTCATTAATTGAAATACGTAACCAATACGCACTGCAGATTTTAAAAAGCGATGATTTCATCGCTTTTTTTGTGCTCATTTTCCGCCTTTTAACGTTTTATCGTGCACTTATAAAACGACATCGGCAGTAGAATTCGCTAGCCGTTATATTTATAAGCAGCAATTCTTGCTATGCCCTTTGCTTGCTAAATAATTACGGGTGACAAACCCGTAGGTATTGTTAGAATGCGCGAATTGTAGCTTAACTCCTTAAACGCCCCCCAAAAAACAGGGGTGAGGTCATTTCATGCGCAAACATATTTACATTGCCTATACAGGCGGCACCATTGGTATGAAACCCTCTAAACAAGGTTACGTACCCGCTGCTGGCTTCTTAACTGAAACACTAAAAAAGATGCCTGAGTTTCACCGCTCTGAAATGCCCCTTTTTACCTTGCATGAATATGATAATTTAATCGATTCCTCAGATATGGATCCGTCAGATTGGCAGCGTATCGCCGATGACATTGCCGATAACTACGATAAGTATGATGGCTTCATTATTTTGCACGGTACAGATACCATGGCATACACGGCTTCAGCGCTAAGTTTTATGTTAGAAGACTTAACGAAGCCTGTGATTGTTACCGGTTCACAAATTCCGTTAGCAGAACTGCGTTCAGATGGTCAGGTAAACCTGTTAAATGCCTTATTTGTGGCGGCAAACTACCCGATTGCAGAAGTAGGACTGTTTTTTAATAACCGTTTGCTTCGAGGTAATCGCAGCCGAAAAGTTGATGCCGACGGATTTAGTGCTTTTGATTCCCCTAACTTCCCTCCGTTACTTGAAGCGGGGATCAATATTCGCATTAAAGCAGGTACCTTGGCAGAAACACCTAACAATACCTTAACGGTATCTAGCGTAAAGGCCCAGCCTATTGGCATGGTAAGCTTATACCCAGGTATTGCCCCTGAGGTAATTAAAAACACGCTTCAGCAACCCGTTAACGCACTAATATTGCTAAGTTATGGTGTAGGCAATGCGCCGCAAAACCCTGAACTTATCGCGCAACTTAAATACGCGAAAGCCCGTGAAATCCCTGTTTTAAACTGTACGCAATGCATGCGCGGGCGCGTAAACATGGGCGGCTATGCGACCGGGCACGGCCTACAAGAAGTTGGCGTATTATCGGGTAGTGATATGACGCCAGAGGCCGCCCTCGCTAAATTACATTACTTGTTAAGCAAAGGGCTTGCGTTTGAAAAAATCAGTCAACTGCTTACACAAAACTTGCACGGCGAGTTAAGCGATTAACATAAAACACCTGCAACGTTTGCGTTAGCAGGCAATAAAACGACAACGTTTTAAAAATAAGGTTTTAAAAGTGACAACAACATATTCAGGTATGCTGCGAAAAATGCGCACCGCTGCCGATGAAGACAATACAGTACGCTATACACTCCCTATCGGTGACGAGTTTTTAGATATTAACAGCCTAATAGGTAAAGAAGTAACAGTAACCTTCTCGGGTGACATTAACTGTGTGCACTGTAATCGTAAAACCAAGAAAAGTTTTAACCAAGGTTATTGCTACCCTTGCTTAATTTCCTTGGCGCAGTGCGACAGTTGTATTATCAAGCCTGAGAAATGCCACTATCACGAAGGTACATGTAGAGAACCCGAGTGGGGAGAAGAACACTGCTTCAGCGACCATTTTGTTTATCTTGCTAATACCGGTACGGTGAAAGTTGGAATTACCCGAATGGTAACTGATGGCGTGTCGACGCGATGGATGGATCAAGGCGCTACCCAGGCAACCGTTATGTTACGCGTGCCAGATAGACTAACAAGTGGGCAAGTTGAAACCTTGTGTAAAGACCACATTGCCGATAAAACAAACTGGCGCACTATGCTAAAGGGGAAACCAGAAGAGGTGGACCTTGAGCAAGTCAAAACGGAGCTAATGGAAAAGATTGAAAACGACCTAGCGGCGTTGAAACAAGAAAAAGGACTGCAAGCGGTGTCGGAAGTGAGTACGCCTATTCACGATATTCATTACCCTGTAGAAGACTACCCGGTGAAAATTAAGTCGTTAAACTTAGATAAGACACCGTCGTTTTCTGGCGTACTAACAGGTATTAAAGGCCAATATTGGATGTTAGATGGCGACCGCGTTATCAATATCAGAAAGTTCGCAGGCTATAACGTAGACGTCACATATTAGAATTATGTGACGTCTAAAGGTCTACTCGCATTTGCTTTTACGTAAACGCTTGTAGACCTTTTAGCGTTTAGCAACCCACGAACGCGCCAATTTACTGCCAAAATTCGAAATAGTCGCCACTATTTCTCTGCGGCTTAGGCGCAGGTTCGAAGGCCGGCGTGCCAAGATACAAGAATCCAACCAGCTCATCGTCTTCGCTAAGACCTAAACCATTCCTTACCGTTTCGCATTGCGCATAATTGCCTGTGCGCCACATACCGTTAAAGCCCTGCGCAACTGCCGCCATTTGCATGGCCATAACGCCACAGCTGGCCGAAGCGATTTGCTCAACTCTTGGCACTTTTTCATGTTCAATATGCTTTGCAATTGCAACAACGACCATGGGCGCGCGATGCGGAAGCTGCACTGCCCTTTCTATGTCTTTTTGTGGCTTACCGTTTTCGATAGCCGACTTTTCATACAATGCACCTAGCTTATCTAACCCCTTTCCCGTACATACAATAAAACGCCATGGTGTTAGACACGCATGATCAGGTGCGCGCAGAGCAGCCTGCATAATATTTTCAAGTGCATCACCACTTGGTGCTGGCGCTTCTAAACGCGGCTGAGAACTTCTGTTAAGTAACAATGTTAAAGCGTCCATCTACGTCCCTACATATCAAATTCGTGCGTAATCTAGAGCGTTAAAAGTCTCTAGTTACCTAAAAGCATACCCGTAAAAGCGGTATGGTTGGTTGTATGCTAGATCCTACGGTCCATAAACAAAAAAGACCAGAAATATCCGGTCTTTTAGCGCGTTAATCAAGCGCTGTATTGCTTGTACTATGAAGGCATTTTAGGCGCAAAAAATTGTTTAAAGTAATAATCGACGCTTAAAAACCGTCCTCCGCCATATACAAACAGAACCAATAGCATAACGAAATACGTCGCAGCAAATTCAATACCGTTATTCAGCACCACAAAGTTGCCGCTTGACGTTAACCATTCGTAATGGCCATGGTTTTGTAATAGTGATTTCGCAGCCGATAGTTTTTCGGGCGCAGCCATAACACTTTCATTAAGCACGATAGTACCGTCAGCAAGCCAAGAAGACGCGTCAGCAATAGCCAACCAGCCATTATCAGCATGTACACTAACCATAGCAACGACCATAGTGATCATTAACGGGATACTGACTAGGCGAGTTAATGCCCCAAATAATAACAGTACACCCCCAACCAGTTCAGCGGCGGTGGCCAAAAATGCCATTACAAATGGTATAGGCAAGCCTAAACCGTAATCCTCATTTCCAAACCAGTCTACTATGCTGTCAAAACTAGATGCTTTATTCCAACCAGCTTGTATCATTACCGGTGCTAAATATAAGCGTAACAAAAATAGCGGAATGCCGTTGGCTAACTGTAGTCGTGCTACAAACTGTTGGTAAATTTTTATCATCGTTTTGCCTTTTTCAATATTTCAGAATAAGAACGGAGCAGTATGAAAAAAATTTCATCGCACAAGAATGCGCCTTCACCGTTCTCACGAATAATGCAAAAAGGCCAGCAAAAAGCCCGGTACAAGGAGCGCAACGGCAAGTTTTTAATGAGTATGAGTGAAGACGATCACACGCGTATAGCGCATCTTATTAAAAGGTGGCTAGAGGAAGACACTAAAACGCGTTAACGGCAGTTTAATAGCGAAATTATTGTTCTGGTGGCTAATTGTCCCTATTGATTAAGGTAAATCGAATGGCTGCACACAAAAAATTACAATTAAGTTCGCGATCTTATACGTTTTAGGTAACATAATGTAATGCAGTATATTGAGCAAGATACCCCTGACTGGTCTTGCTCTGATTAGTTAATTCAAAAAAGGTAGTGATCAAATGGCAGCCAAAGGAAATTGGACCAAATCCTTGTTTATTGGCTTGTGGACGGTGCTTAACTTCACCCGCAAACTTTTCTTTAATCTTATTTTCATTGTTATTTTTGTTGGATTGATTGTTGCTATAGCTGGTCAGGACAACGAGCAACTAACGGTAAATAAAGGCAGTGCACTTTTTCTAACGCTTAACGGCAAGTTGGTCATTGAAAAAGAAAGTGTTGATCCCTTCGAGCAGTTTTTACAGGAATCGCTAGGCAGTGAACCTGAAAACCCAGAAGTACTTGTTCGCGACGTGGTAAAAGTGCTAGAGAACGCCCAAAAAGACCGTCGTATTAAAGCTCTGGTGTTAGATTTGCAAGGCTTTACAGGCGGTGGTTTAGATAAACTTCGCGCCGTAGCGAAAGCTATTGACGGGTTTAAAGAATCGGAAAAGCCGGTATACGCTATTGGCGATTACTTCTCACAGGACCAGTATTACTTAGCAGCCCATGCTGACAACATTTATCTAAACCCAATGGGAGGGTTGATGTTTGAAGGGTATGGTCGCTTCGGAATGTACTTTAAAGACATGCTGGAAAAGCTGAAGGTTACCACACATATTTTCCGTGTGGGCACCTATAAATCAGCGGTTGAGCCACTCATGCGCAACGACATGTCACAGGAAGCCAAAGAAGCAGAAAAGCAGTGGTTAGATGGCTATTGGGCTCAATACAAGGCTGACGTTTCAGCAGCCCGCGGCATTGATGAAGCTAATTTTGATGAAACCCTTGAAGAGCTTTTGGCTAAGTTTGAAGCCGCCGGCGGCGACTTTGCTCAATATGCCCTGCAAAACAATTGGGTAGATGCGTTAAAAACACGAGAAGAAGTCAGGCTTGAACTTATCGACATAGTGGGCGAAGACGACAATAAACTCGGCGTGAATTTAACGTCATTTAATACCTACCTTAAGGTGATTAATCCGCCCATGCCGGCCATTGAATCTGATATGGATAAAGTCGCTATTGTTGTTGCCAAAGGAACGATTTTAGACGGCGATCAAAAAGCTGGCACTATAGGCGGCGACAGCACTGCACGTCTGTTAAGAAAAGCGCGATTAAATGACAACGTAAAAGCAGTGGTACTACAGATAGACTCTCCTGGCGGTAGTGCATTTGCATCTGAGGTTATCCGTCAAGAAGTACTCCAGCTTCAACAGGCGGGCAAGCCGGTTATTGCATCAATGAGCACTTACGCGGCGTCTGGTGGTTATTGGATTGCGGCAAGCGCAGATAAAATTATCGCAAGCCCGAGCACAATAACGGGCTCTATCGGTGTATTTGGCATGTTTATGACCTACGAAAATTCACTGGATTATTTAGGCATTCATAGCGATGGCGTCGCATCCACTGAGCTTGCTGGTTTTTCAACGGTTCGCCCGTTAGCACCAGAGTTTGGTCAGATTCTTCAGCGCAATGTGGAAAACACCTATGGTAACTTTCTGTCGCTTGTCTCTAACGCACGAGATATGCCAATTGATGAAGTAGACAATGTAGCGCAAGGTCGCGTGTGGATTGGTGACGATGCGATTAACTTGGGGCTAGTTGATGAATTAGGTACCCTTGACGATGCGGTTGTTGCTGCAGCCGAAATGGCTGAACTAGAAAATTACGATACGTTTTACGTAAAGCGTACATTAACCGCTCAGGAAATATTCTGGAAAGAATTTTTTGGACAAGCAATGACATTTGTCGGCAAATGGCAGTTTGCGAATGCAGATACTGCACTGGTTAACGAGTTTAAGCGTGTACTGAAAGAGTTTAACTTGGTAAACCAACTTAACGATCCGAAAGGCACTTATGTTCTTTGCTTACCCTGCGACGTTGAATAACGGGCAAGCAAGAAAAACTTTCTTAACAAAGAGGCAGTAAGATCGCTTCAAATGACTTAACCCAAGAACAGCGTCGTGTGATTACCGACGCTGTTTTTCGTTGCTATGATAAAGCGGAGCACTATTTTTCTCGTTCTTTCGAACGCCCCGCCATTACATTCAGACGTTCCGGTAAAAACGCGGGTACCGCATTTTTGCAACAAAACCGCCTTAACTTCCACCCTATTTTATACAAAGAAAATAGCGAGGTATTTATACGGGAGGTGGTGCCACACGAAGTGAGTCACCTACTAGTATGGATATTGTTCGCAAGGGTTCAACCCCACGGGAAAGAATGGCAATCGGTGATGCGGGGGGTGTTTGACTGCTCCCCAAGTGCAACGCATCAGTTTGATGTAAAGCGCGTAAGCCGCTCTTTTAGCTATAAATGTGATTGTGACACTTATGCGTTAAGTACGCGCAGGCATAATAATATTTTAAAAGGTGCCCAGTATAAGTGTAAGAAATGCAGCTCCTTGCTTAGAGCAGCCTAATTGGGGTAAATTTGGAAACACAAGGCTATTAATATTGCTTTGCCATTACGTGCTTTCGACTAATTAAACCAGTGTTTAGTAAATACGCTGTCTAAATCGTCAAACGCTGTCTTGAGAAGTTGCGCTAGCTCTTTGTATTTTGGTTTAGCCTTAGCACTAGCAATATTCACCCCTTGGGCGCGCATTTTAGCGTGAATCTCTTGATACCAACTTTTTAGCTGCGGCGGAAGGTATTGATCTGAACGATGACCAAGCCAAAGTAACCCTTGCATGGGTAAACTTAGAAAAAATGCACCTATAGCGATGGTCTGGGGTAAATAGTCAGCGCCTAAATTCTGAAATAAAAGCGCACAGGAAACCATAGCAACCGGAGGCATGGTCTTAATCGCAAATTTGGTTGCAGCAACCACACGGCACTCTGGGAAAAAAGCGTAAAGCTCTTTTCTAACAGGCCACGTCTTCATGTACTGCTGACCGTTTTTCAACATTGTCACTACTGATTGAGACATGGCCCACCTCTTTCATCTAACTATTTGACCAACTCTAGCGTTTTCATATTAACTTGCTGCACCGTATAGCTGATTGCTCATATACATTGGCATTTGGTTACGCTAAGCCTTCATACTACGTCAAGTATATACGATGTAGCAGCAAATTTGGTCGCATCTTTAGTTTAGTTGCCTCAATTTAACGTCATGGAAGATAGAAAAGCCTGAGAAAAAATAACCAAGGTTTACCCCTTTTTGAGTGGCTTATTTCCCAATATATATGGGCGCTAGCGCCTTGGATTCAAGCGTTATCTCATTCATTTAATAATTAAATGGTATAAGCATTGGCTATCTTTAAGTGACATTTTCTCAGCTTACGGGCATCATACGCATTAGAGTCCTAGCGATGTGCAGTACTACGTTCTTATCACGGCCTTTAAACTTTTGATGTGATAGTTCACTGCAATTTCCCGCTGGCTAACAACCATAATAAAAAGTAACTAGGTGTTGTGCTTGATTTAATAATTTTCGCCCCTACCTAGCTTTCTAAGAGAATTTGTATAAGTAGCCCGATTCGGGCGAAATATTTGGAGAGGAAAATGGCAGAAAGCAGACACGTCCGTCTACTTATCTTGGGTTCTGGCCCAGCAGGTTACTCAGCGGCGGTTTATGCTGCACGCGCTAACCTTGAACCTGTACTTTTAACTGGTATTCAACAAGGCGGACAGCTTACTACCACAACAGAAGTAGAAAACTGGCCTGGCGACCCTGAAGGTCTTACTGGCCCAGATCTCATGGTTCGTATGCAAAAGCACGCGGAAAAGTTTGATACCGAGATTATTTTTGATCATATCAACAAAACAGATCTGACTAAGCGCCCTTATACCCTTTACGGCGATAGCGGCACCTACACTTGCGATGCACTAATTATTGCAACAGGTGCCTCTGCGAAATACCTGGGCTTAGAGTCAGAGCAAGCGTTTATGGGTAAAGGCGTATCAGCGTGTGCAACATGTGATGGTTTCTTCTACCGCAATCAAAAAGTAGCGGTTGTTGGCGGCGGTAACACGGCCGTTGAAGAAGCGCTTTACCTTTCTAATATTGCCTCTGAAGTTCACGTTATTCATAGAAGAGACAGCTTCAGAAGTGAAAAAATACTTGAGCAACGTCTTCGTGAAAAAGCAGAGAACGGTAATGTTGTGTTACACCTAAATCGTACCCTTGATGAAGTGCTAGGCGACGAAATGGGCGTTACCAAGATACGTATCAAGGAAACCGAAGGTGATGCAACCGAAGAGCTTGACGTAATGGGTCTGTTCATTGCTATCGGTCACAAACCAAATACCGATATTTTTGATGGTCAGCTTGAAATGAAAGATGGCTACATTACAGTGAACAGCGGTACGAATGGTAACGCGACACAAACCAGCGTTGAAGGTGTATTCGCAGCGGGTGACGTAAGCGACCACATCTACCGTCAGGCAATCACTTCAGCGGGCACAGGCTGCATGGCCGCCCTTGATGCTGAAAAATACCTTGACGGTATTATGCCAGAACAAGGTTAAGTACCTTATTTGAAAGCCCTACGTTACTGTGGGGCTTTTTTACTTATGATAGCGTTACATTATATTGAAGAAGGCGCGCCCTTCCCGCCTGTTGATACCGCATTAGAAGACCCAAACGGTTTACTTGCCTTCGGCGGCGATTTAAGCCCTGCTCGCTTATTTTCCGCATACTCCCAAGGCATATTTCCGTGGTTTAGTGATGATGAACCGCTCCTTTGGTGGTCACCAAACCCTCGGGCAATCATCGAGCTTAACGAATTTGTTCCGTCAAAAAGCCTTAAAAAATTGGCTCGCAAACAGAAATACACGGTAACGATAAATCACGCATTTGACCGCGTTATAAACGCTTGCTCCGCAATACCTCGCAAGAACCCGAACACGGGTGATTTTTCAGATGAGACTTGGATAACTGAAGATATGATAGCCGCATACAAGCAGCTTAATGGTTTAGGTCTTGTCCACTCTGTTGAGGTATGGCATGACGACGAGTTAGTAGGTGGCCTATACGGCGTTGGTATTGGTAAAGTCTATTGCGGTGAGTCTATGTTTCACCGTGAAAGTAACACGTCAAAGCTAGCTATGCTGGCGCTAGTTGAGCATATGAAAGCTTACGATATGGCGTTTATCGATTGCCAATTGCCCACTGACCACCTTTCTTCATTAGGTGCTAAAACCCTCTCAAGGGAAGACTTTATTGAAAAATTGGAAAACAACAACCACACTTTAACAGATGACGGTAGGCTTCACGAAGACTACCTAGCCCGTTGGAAGCCAAGAGTGATTACACCGTGAAGTTTGGTATAACCCAATCGTTTTCATGTAGCTATTTGCCTGAACAGCAGGAGCAACTGTTAGTTTATGCTGAAAATAACAATTCTCAGCAGTGGCATTATTCGCAGCTTATTCAAGTAGGGTTCAGACGCAGTGGTGAACAAATATATCGCCCTCACTGCCCTGCCTGTAAAGCGTGCAAATCGGTAAGGATCCCCGTTTACGAGTTTACCCCCTCTCGCAGTCAAAAGCGTCTGCTAAAAAGTAATCAGAACTTTAGCGTCAGGCTAGTCGATAAAACCCGTGACGATTACTATCCGCTGTACGAGCGCTATATTACTGAGCGTCATGCTGATGGCAGCATGTACCCCCCGTCGAAAACCCAGTTCGATAACTTCGTACAAAGCGAATGGATGACTACCCATTATCTTGAGGCCTACCACGGCGAAAAACTTATTGCTGTGGCTGTCACTGATATTATTGATGCCAATAAAAACATGAGCGCGCTTTCGGCGCTGTATACATTTTTTGACCCTGACTATAGTCCAGCGTCTTTAGGCACATGGATGATTTTGATGCAGATTGAACAGGCTAAGCGTTTAGGTCACCGCTACGTGTATTTGGGATATTACGTTGATGGTTGTCAAAAAATGTCTTACAAGCATAAATTCCTGCCGTTACAGCAGTTTAGTGACAATGAATGGCATCTATTTAGTAAAAGTAGTAAAATACACACTTAATTGCTTTACACCGTACCCAAGATTGGGTAAGGTCTGCGCGGCAAAAATTTTGAATTACTGAGGTAACTGCTTTACATGGCAAAAGAAGATTGTATTGAAATGGAAGGTACTGTGTTAGACACACTACCTAACACTATGTTCCGCGTTGAACTAGAAAACGGTCACGTAGTGACTGCACACATCTCTGGTAAAATGCGCAAGAACTATATCCGTATTCTTACTGGCGATAAGGTCACCGTTGAGATGACTCCATACGATTTGACTAAAGGTCGAATCATTTATCGCGCAAGATAATGAGCCATTTAAGCGGTAACGCATAAAAAAAGCCCGATATAATCGGGCTTTTTCATATCTGTTGCTGACTCATCAATGCTGTTTCGCATTTACTTACAATGCTTCGCTATTGTAGATAAACGCCAAAGCACTCCGAAGACGACCTACCGCCATCCTTCGGGTACTTTTCTAAAGCTATCGCTAACTAGGCTCAGCTTCTTCAGACGTGGCGCCTACACCTGTGTATTCGAAGGTTAATTTATCTTCTACACAGTCTACTTTCACATTGCCGCCTTTAGACAACTCACCAAATAACAGCTCATTAGCCAACTCTTTCTTCAGATCGTCTTTGATGACACGTGCCATTGGTCGTGCCCCCATCGCTTTGTCATAACCCTTGTCGGCCATGTAAGCACGAGCATCACTGGTTACCTCAAGTGAAACACCTTTCACGTCAAGCTGCGCTTGAAGCTCAATGATAAACTTATCTACCACTTGCAAGATGATTTCAGGGTCCAGATGATTAAACCAAATAATGCCATCTAAACGGTTTCTGAATTCAGGGGTAAATACCTTATTAATTTCCGACAATGCATCATGGCTGTGGTCTTGCTGCTTAAAGCCAATAGACTTGCGCACCGTTTCCTGCACACCAGCGTTGGTGGTCATTACAAGTACAACATTTCTAAAGTCCACTTTGCGGCCGTTGTTATCAGTTAACGTACCATGATCCATCACTTGAAGAAGAATATTGTAGATGTCGCTATGCGCCTTCTCAATTTCATCTAGAAGCACCACAGAGTATGGGTTTTTAATCACCGCGTCTGTTAATAAACCGCCTTGGTCGAAGCCCACATAACCAGGAGGAGCACCAATTAAGCGGCTTACCGCATGACGTTCCATGTATTCAGACATGTCGAAGCGCACTAATTCAACGCCCATAATCTTCGCCAGTTGCTGAGTTACTTCAGTTTTACCGACACCCGTAGGGCCAGCAAACAAGAAACTACCAATTGGTTTGGCTTCGGCCCCTAGGCCTGAACGCGACAGCAAAATAGCGTCGTTAAGCGTCTCTATCGCTTTGTCTTGGCCAAAAACAACCATTTTAAGGTTGCGACCTAGGTTCTTAAGCACTTCTTTGTCAGAGGCTGACACAGACTTCTCAGGAATACGCGCCATTTTTGCAATGATTTGCTCTATGTCTCCTACATTGATAGTCTTTTTGCGTTTTGAAGGCGGTAGCAAGCGTTGACTTGCACCGGCTTCGTCCATCACGTCAATGGCCTTATCTGGAAGGTGACGCTCATTAATGTATTTGGGCCGACAGTTCAACTGCCGCCTGAATCGCTTTTTGCGTAAAGCGCACGTTGTGGTGCTCTTCATAGCGACTCTTGAGCCCAAGCAATATCTTGGTCGTATCGCTTACACTCGGTTCTGTGATATGAACTTTTTGGAAGCGACGGGCCAGCGCACGGTCTTTTTCGAAAATACCTTGGTATTCTTGATATGTGGTAGACCCTATACAGCGAAGTTCACCGCTAGAAAGCTTAGGCTTAAGCAAGTTAGACGCGTCCATTACACCGCCAGATGCAGCACCTGCGCCAATAATAGTGGGGATTTCATCAATAAATAAAATCGCGTGCTTGTCTTTGCCTAATTCTTTTATAATCGATTTTAAACGCTTTTCGAAGTCACCGCGGTACTTAGTCCCCGCCAGCAGCCCACCTAAGTCCAGTGAATGCACAGGACTTTCCGCAATAACATAAGGCACGTCTACGTTCCGATGCGATAAGCTAACCCTTCGGCAATAGCGGTTTTACCCACGCCGGCCTCACCCACAAGTAACGGGTTGTTCTTACGACGACGGCATAGGATTTGAATAGTTCGCTCTACTTCAGAATCGCGGCCAATGAGTGGGTCAATTTTTCCATCTTTGGCATGTTTGTTCAGGTCAGTCGCGTACTTACTTAACGCCGAACCGCCCTCTTCTCCCGACTCGCTCTCTTCTGCAGTTTCCGGGTTAACTGGATCATCGTCATCGGCTTTACTCACGCCATGACTAATAAAGTTCACTACGTCTAACCGGGTAACATCCGCTTTTTTGAGGATATATACCGCCTGAGACTCTTGCTCACTGAAGATTGCAACCAACACATTTGCGCCCGTTACTTCGTCTTTACCCGACGACTGTACGTGGAAGACCGCCCGTTGTAACACACGTTGAAAACCTAACGTAGGCTGGGTTTCCCGCTCGTTCAACTGGTCGTCTAAAATGAGTGGTGTGGTATCTTTCACGAAAGACAATAATTCGCTTTTAATTGCCTCTATATCGGCACCACATGCCTTGAGCGCATCGCGAGCAGCTGAGTTATCAAGCAATGCCAACAACAAGTGCTCAACCGTCATAAACTCATGACGGTGCTCTCTGGCAAATACAAACGCGTCATTCAACGTTTGTTCTAATTCTTTATTTAACATATCGCTCGCCCTCTACAAAAAACCTTATGCTTGCTCCATCGTGCACATCAACGGGTGTTGATGCTTGCGTGCGTACTGATTAACCTGCATCACTTTTGTCTCTGCTATCTCAGCAGTAAAAATGCCACACACGGCTTTTCCTTGATAATGAACGGTTAGCATAAGTTGGTTGGCTTTCTCAGCGTCCATATTGAAAAACTGCATGAGTACTTCAATGACAAAATCCATTGGCGTGTAGTCGTCATTGTTCAACAACACTTTATACATGGGAGGCGGCTGCGGCTTTTGTCGCTGCGCGTCTTTTTGTTTTTCCTTTTCGATACTAATAGCGTTGTCTTTACTCATAACTTAATAATAGTGGTTATCTGGGATATATGTGTACAAACTTTTGGATAAATTTATTCACATTATCCCTTGACATAATATGGTTAAAAAATCTACATTTTGTATTGTGGTGTTGGGTATTGCACAGTGATAACTATTTATAACTTCATATTAGTTACATTCAATACTCTTTCCACCCTGTCTCCGGATCTATAATGGGGGCATATACTCGTGAGTTCAAGGATTAAGAGGAAGTCGAAGTATGGCGGTTGGCAAAGTTAAATGGTTTAACAACGCAAAGGGTTTTGGATTTATCGTTCCTGAGGACGGCGGCGAAGATATTTTCGCGCATTACTCTACGATTCAAATGGAAGGCTACCGTTCGCTAAAAGCGGGACAAGAAGTGACGTTCGAAGTACAGCAAGGCCCTAAAGGGCTACACGCTGAGAACATTGGCTTCAAAGAAGAACCAGAGCGTTAGTAAAAAGAATTTATAAAGCCTGACCTTGCCGTCAGGCTTTTGCTTTTTATGCCATTTATAAAACGCAAAGGCGTACATTCGCGCCTGTGTGGATAATTGTGTCGATTATTATCTGAGCTTTTGTGTTAACTTCTATGTGAGCACGTTTTTCAATTTTTGCGTTAGCATTTGAGTAATTAGCGGCGCGCTACGTTATCTGCACGCTTACCCAAACGATACCTTCAAAGTAATACCCTGCTTAGTACAAGCACTCAAGCCCAATTCCTTAAACCCAGCCCTTTAAAAACAACTCCTTTAAAATCAACTTCTTAAAAACAATTCCTTTAAAAAATAGCCTTCCCTTTTCGATACATGTAAGCAACGCCAAGTTTTACCATTTGTATGCTAAACACGTAAGCACGTTAACGTGCCTTTGAAGGTTAAAAAAAAGCCCGCTCACTTCAGTGAACGGGCTTTTTAATGTTCATATAACGCTACTTATTACGTCATCACAGTTGAACGTTAAGACGTCATACGATCAACTGAGAAAATTGTAATTAAGCGCCAAGAATAGTTTTAAGTGTCTTACTTGGAGACATCGTTGCAAAAAGCTTATCTTCGTCTGGGTAGTAGTAACCGCCAATTTCTTGTGCACTGCCTTGAGTCGCATCAATCTCAGCCAAGATATCATCAATTTTCGCTGATAGCTCTTCATAAACTGGCTTAAACTGCGCTGCAAGATCTGCATCTTCAGTTTGGTTCGCTACTTCTTCAGCCCAGTATAGACCCAGGTAAACATGGCTACCACGGTTGTCTAGCTGGCCCGCTTTACGTAGCGGAGACTTACCATTGTTAAGCAACTTCTCCGTCGCTTTATCAAGGGCTGTAGCAATAACTTTTGCTTTGGTGTTACTGTGCTTGATAGCAACATCTTCTAGCGATACCGCTAGTGCCAGAAATTCACCTAGCGAGTCCGAGCGCAAGTGACATTCTTCAACAACCTGCTGAACGTGGTTAGGCGCACTACCACCCGCACCAGTTTCGTAAAGACCGCCGCCCGCCATCAATGGAACAATTGATAGCATTTTTGCACTAGTACCAAGCTCGAGAATTGGGAATAGGTCAGTTAGGTAATCACGAAGTACGTTACCTGTTACTGAAATAGTGTCTAAACCGCGAAGCGCACGTTCCATGCTGTAGCGAATAGCGCGTACAGGAGACATAATTTGAATGTCTAAACCGTTCGTATCATGGTCTTGAAGGTACTTTTCAACTTTCTTGATAAGTTGCGCATCGTGAGCACGCTCGTCATCTAGCCAGAATACTGCAGGCATACCCGATTGACGTGAACGAGTCACCGCTAGCTTAACCCAATCTTGAATAGGTGCGTCTTTCACCTGACACATACGCCAGATATCACCTTCTTCAACATCGTGAGAAATAAGAACATTGCCGTCTTGGTCAATAATCGACACAGTACCGTCTGCTTCTAGTTCAAACGTTTTGTCGTGTGAACCGTACTCTTCTGCTTTTTGCGCCATTAGACCAACGTTAGGCACTGTACCCATCGTTGTCGGGTCGAATGCACCATGCGTTTTACAGAAGTTGATAACTTCCTGGTAAATGGTTGCATAAGTACTTTCTGGAATCACCGCTTTCGTGTCGTGCGCCTTTCCATCTGGTCCCCACATTTGACCAGAGTTACGAATCATGGCTGGCATAGAAGCATCAACGATTACATCACTTGGCACGTGAAGGTTCGAGATACCTTTGTCAGAGTTCACCATCGCCATTGGAGGGCGGTCGGCATAACATGCGTTGATATCTTTTTGAATTTCTGAGCGCTGGCTTTCTGGTAGACTTGCAATTTTGTCGTAAACGCTACCAAGACCGTTGTTAGGGTTAACACCTAGCTCTTCAAACAGGTCACCCCATTTGTTGAATAGATCTTTGTAAAATACTTTTACACAGTGACCGAATACGATTGGGTGAGACACCTTCATCATGGTCGCTTTTACGTGTAGTGAGAAAAGAACGCCCGTGTTTTTCGCATCTTCAATTTGCTCTTCGAAGAATTCACACAGCGCTTTCTTGCTCATAAACATGCCGTCGATAACTTCGCCAGCTAGCAAGTCCACACGCGGTTTAAGGGTTTTCTTACTACCATCTTTACCCGTAAATTCGATACTTACGTGACCGTCTTTCTCAACCGTCATTGATTTCTCACCAGAGTAGAAATCGCCACCGCGCATGTGGGCTACGTGAGAACGTGATGCTTGAGACCACTCACCCATTGAATGCGGGTGCTTGCGTGCATAATTTTTAACTGCAGTTGGGGCACGGCGATCTGAGTTACCTTCACGTAATACAGGGTTTACTGCACTACCTAGCACCTTACCGTAACGTTCGCGAATGTCTTCTTCTTCAGCAGTTTTTGGTGAATCAGGGAACGCTGGTACATTAAAGCCTTTTGCGTTTAATTCTTTGATAGTTGCACGAAGCTGTGGAATTGAGGCACTGATGTTTGGAAGCTTGATGATGTTAGCGTTCGGGTCTTGGGTCATCTCACCCAGTTCAGCTAGCGCGTCTGGCACTTTTTGTTCTTCAGAAAGATACTCAGGGAAATTTGCCAAAACACGTGCAGCAAGTGAAATATCGCTTAGCTCAACGTCGATATCTGCAGCCGCAGCAAACTTCTGGATAATTGGAAGAAGTGAGTAAGTCGCCAGCATTGGCGCTTCATCAGTCTTCGTGTAGATGATCTTAGACTTGGTCATTATATACCTCAATTTTCTCGACAGGGTACTGTCGTCTTTAGTCCATTAGGTCGCACTAACCCGCAATATTTGTATTGCGCCCACAGTCAATGCGATACGTATTTGATGTTTTCCACCTTTTGCTTTTATTAAGCATTAGGTCACTTGCTGTTTTCTTCCCTGCATATTATTCAATTCCCTATGTTAGCAATAAGCCCCTCGTTGCCATACGCTTAACTTAATAGTTACGCAAAGCGGCAAGGTCTGATGTACAAGCAAGCCCGCTTGTCACTGCTAAAACTGTCCAATAATTATGCAGATGCGCTCTCTTATAAAAATGGGAGCGACCATTAGTATAGGGTCGAAAGTTTGAGTTACAAGTCATACCATTGTCTTAGCACATAAGATCACCGAATTTATCGACAAACTACTGTGCAGAAACGTCTATTTGTGCTGAATTTTCTCAAGCGCGTTAATTTGATTTGAAGTAAAATCCCCACCGAAATCTCGACAATCAACAAGCGGAAGTAACATGTCTTCAAACGCCAAAGTGGTGCTGTTTAATAAGCCCTTTCAAGTTCTTTCTCAATTTACCGACGCGGACGGTAGAGAGACGCTAAAAGATTATATTGATATTCCCGATGTTTACGCTGCAGGTCGCCTAGACCGAGATTCTGAAGGCCTCTTAGTACTCACTAATGATGGTAAGCTTCAACACAAACTGGCAAACCCCAAAGCCAAGACCAGCAAAACCTATTGGGTACAGGTTGAAGGTGTAATGGACGAAAAAGCCATGCAGGCGCTACGCGATGGTGTTGAATTAAAAGACGGCATGACTCGCCCAGCTAAAGTAAAAGCGATGAAGGAGCCTGACGTATGGCCAAGAAACCCGCCTGTGCGTTTCAGACAATCTATTCCAACTAGCTGGGTGTCGATTACCATTACAGAAGGCAGAAACAGACAAGTAAGACGTATGACAGCGCACGTAGGTTTCCCTACCCTTCGCCTTATTAGGTATAGAGTTGGCAACTGGACCATAGATGGCATTGAAAATGGCAAGTACGTGAGTTTTTGATGACTAAACCTAGCCCAATACTTGAATTCACTTTTGTCGACCACACTAATGTGGCACCGAGAAGCTGGAAATATATCAACCGATAGGCATAGCTGTACCTTGTGGTGCTTATTTACGCATAGAAACATTTATGCGTTAAGAACCAAGCATGTCCACGTACAAATTTAATTACTTAATCAGATAAGGATTAAGTGTGAATTACCGATCGGAATCTGATAAAATCCGCGACCTCGAAAACAGGCCTATTTGTTCTTGGTAACTTACGTTAAAGCTCACATAGCAGCTTGGTGGAATAGCCCACCAAATAAGTAACTGTATTGGCAAATTCATAAGTATGTTAATGCATGACCCCATTAGCAAATAAGGCTTCTTTTTTATTAATCAAATGAGTGTGCAATCCATAGTGAGTGATATTGAATCTAACGCCAGCAAAAAAGTAATCGTCGGCATGTCCGGCGGAGTCGATTCTTCTGTTTCAGCCTACCTGCTTCAACAACAGGGTTACCAGGTTGAAGGCCTTTTCATGAAAAACTGGGAAGAGGATGACAACGATGAATACTGCGCTGCAGCGGAAGATTTAAAAGATGCGCAGGCGGTAGCTGATAAACTAGGTATTGAGCTACACACTATTAATTTTGCTGCTGAATACTGGGATAACGTGTTTGAGTATTTCTTAGAGGAATACAAAGCCGGCCGTACGCCAAACCCAGACATCATGTGTAACAAAGAAATCAAGTTTAAAGCGTTTCTAGAATTTGCAGCCGAAGACCTTGGCGCTGACTACATTGCTACCGGTCACTACGTGCGCCGCAGAGAGGTAGACGGCAAATGGCAGATGCTTCGCGGTTTAGATAACAACAAAGACCAAAGTTATTTTCTTTACACGCTTGGCGAAGAGCACGTTGCTAAAACCCTTTTCCCGGTTGGCGATATCGAAAAGCCATTAGTTCGCAAAATTGCTGAAGAGCAAGGTCTTATCACCCATGATAAGAAAGACTCTACAGGGATTTGTTTTATCGGCGAGCGCAAGTTTAAAGATTTTCTAGCGCGGTACCTTCCCGCTCAACCTGGGGTTATTGAAACCGCAGAGGGTGAAGAAATTGGCCAGCACGAAGGCTTGATGTACCACACACTAGGTCAGCGTAAAGGGCTACACATTGGTGGTTTGGCGAAATACGGTGACGACCCTTGGTATGTAGTTGATAAAGATGTTGCTCGCAACGTGCTTATTGTGGGCCAAGGTGCCGACCACCCTCGCCTTTACTCTAAAGGCTTGGTAGCAAAACAGCTGCACTGGGTAGATAGAAAAACGATTACAGAGCCTATGCGCGCTGTAGTTAAAACCCGTTATCGTCAGGCCGATATCCCTTGTACAATAACGCCGACTCAAGACGACACCATTGAAGTGATGTTTGATGAGCCACAAAAGGCGGTAACGCCGGGGCAATCTGCGGTATTTTATATTGATGAAGTATGCCTTGGTGGCGGTATTATTGAGAGTTATATTCGCTGATGTTAGATACCGATATAGAAAATAACCTTGCCCTCGCCGGGGTGTGTCAAGCAGCTGCACTTGTTCAGCAGCTTGCACGACGAGGCTCAGCCGATAACGAAGCACTAGAAGCAAGCTTGTCGAGTATATTGGTTACCGACCCCGATACTCCCCAGCAGGTTTTCGGCCAGCTTAATAACCTAAAAACCGGATATACGACGCTTGCTGCACAACTGTCAGATAAACAAGCCACCAAAGATACCGAGCTAACCCGCTACATTGCCAGTATTCTAGGGTTAGAGCGTAAATTAGCGCGAAAACCAAAGGCCATGAATGAACTGGGTGAGCGCATTTCACACGTCCAGCGCCAGCTTGCCCATGTCGACTTTCAAAACCCGCAAATTGTTGCCTCTCTTGCGAGTATTTACAGCGATATTATCAGCCCACTAGCCCCCCGTATTCAGGTGGCAGGCAATCCAGATTATCTAGGCCAACCCGCTACACAGCATAAAGTACGAGCACTTCTTCTTGCTGGCGTACGCGCTGCTGTAATGTGGCGTCAAATGGGCGGCAAACGAAGAAACATATTATTTAAACGCAAACACATTCTTAACAGTGCTGTAAAAGCACTACGATTAATAAACTAGTGAGGAGCTTAAGGTGGAACTGAGTCAGTTAACTGCAATTTCCCCTGTCGATGGTCGATATGCTGGCAAAAGCGTAGAATTACGCAGTATTTTCAGTGAATACGGCTTATTAAAATACCGTGTGGAAGTAGAAGTACGTTGGTTACAAATGCTATCTACTCACCCACAAATTAAAGAAGTTCCTGCCTTTAGCGACAAGTCAAATGCACTACTTGACAACATTGTGGCTGAATTTAGTGTTGAAGATGCTATGCGCATCAAGGAAATTGAGCGCACTACCAACCACGATGTAAAAGCGGTTGAATACTTCCTTAAAGAGAAAGTCGCCGACAACAGTGAGCTTTCAGCGGTAAACGAGTTCATCCACTTTGCTTGCACGTCTGAAGACATTAACAACCTTTCTCACGGTTTAATGCTCCGCGAAGCTCGCGAGACCGTTATTCTTCCTTACTGTGATAAGCTTATTGATGCGCTTGTAGAACTTGCTAAGCGCTATCAAAACGTACCAATGATGGCACGTACCCACGGTCAGCCTGCTTCGCCCACCACTATGGGTAAAGAAATGGCAAACGTAGCCATTCGCTTAAAACGCCAGCGCAGCCAAATCGCAAAGGTTGAGCTGCTTGGTAAAATCAACGGCGCGGTGGGTAATTACAACGCGCACCTGTCAGCGTATAAAGACGTTGATTGGCACGGCGTATCAGAAAGCTTCGTTACATCACTAGGCCTGACCTGGAACCCGTTTACTACGCAAATTGAACCACACGACTACATCGCAGAAATGTTCGATGCTATCGCTCGTTTTAACACCATTCTTATCGATTTCGATCGTGATGTTTGGGGCTACATTGCACTGGGTCACTTTAAGCAAAAAACCGTAGCGGGTGAAATTGGTTCTTCTACCATGCCGCATAAAGTTAACCCTATCGACTTTGAAAACTCAGAAGGTAACTTAGGTTTAGCGAACGCAATCTTTGACCATCTTGCCGCCAAGCTTCCCATTTCACGCTGGCAGCGCGACCTGACTGATTCCACAGTGCTTCGTAATCTAGGTGTGGGTGTGGGCTATGCGGTAATTGCTTACCAAGCAACCCTTAAAGGCATCAGCAAACTAGAAGTTAACGAGCAAAGCTTGCTTAACGAACTCGATAACAACTGGGAACTACTGGCCGAGCCCATTCAAACAGTAATGCGTCGTTACGGCATAGAAAAGCCGTATGAGAAGCTTAAAGAGCTTACCCGCGGTAAGAAAGTTAATGCAGACGTTATTGCTGAGTTTATCGACAACCTAGACATGCCTGAGGCCGCGAAAACAGAGCTTAAAGCACTGTCTCCGGCGACCTATATTGGCGATGCAATCAGGCTTGTAGATCAGTTATAAGCATAACGCTTTTCCATTACACTAAAACGCGGTCGTAAAACACCGCGTTTTTTTATGCCAGTAAATAAAATACCCAATCGAACAATACAGGGCGAGCGAATGGCGTTGCACAAACCTATCGATATACCGTTACCACCCACAAACAATTGGGTTACCAAACAGCGTGTAGAAAATACGGTTGTGATTTTTGCCGATCTTTCTGGCTTTCAGCAGTTCGCCGCTGACTATGGCGATATGACATGTATGGGAGTTATTGAAGGCCTATTTGAAAAGTTCGACGAGTTTGCCCGCCTACATCAATTAACCCCACTAAAAACTAATGGCGATCAATATATCGCCGTTGGGTTTTCGGCTCATCCGAAGCACATTCTTCCTAGCAGCTTTAACACGAATATTCATCAGCGCGCTTCACTCAAAGAATCACTTTGCCGGTCTGTTCGCGATGCTGTTTCCGCGGCATTTCACTTTGCGTGTAAAGCCAGAGACGAAGTGAATAGCCATCCACTTTTGGTATCTTCTTCATGTTATTTACGTGTAGGTATAGCGACAGGTTCCGTCATTGCAGGGCGATCATCTCGCCGCTTTGGAAATTTCGATATTTGGGGAGCGACCGTTAACCGTGCAGCCATGTTAGAGCAGTTTACGGCGCCAAACACAATTGCAATGTGTGATAGAAGCGGCTCATTATTAATAAGTCCTGAACACAATAGGCCGCTACTCCATGGCAACCACCTATTGCTTTACCCAAAGTACTTAAAAACTAAAGCCGAAGGTATTCTTGCGCATATTTGTTAATCAATCGCACGATTTTTCACACCAGACCTCGCGCGTAATTTTTTCACACCATACGCGCCGTTTTAAGGTGTAAGGTGGTAATACGTTCACCAATATTTGATAATGCCGGCAATAGCAATGTTTAGCGCTTTTCGCGTTAAACTGTACACTGACACTAAAATAATGAGACGCCATGCGCACCAACGACACTTCGTACTTTATTGATGCACAAACCGGAAAAGGGTTTGATGCCGATACTTTCCTTAAGCACTATTGGCAGCAAAAGCCGGTGGTTATTAAGCAATTTTTCACAGATTTTGACGACCCTATCGATGAAAACGACCTTGCCGGGCTCGCACAGGAATCTGAGGTGGATGCAAGAGTGATCAGCAACGTACAGGGAAACTGGCATGTTGAACAAGGGCCCATTACTGACTTTGACCATGCCTGTCAGGGCAAGTGGACACTGTTGGTTCAAGGTGTAGACAAGTACGTGCCAGATGTTGCGCCCATTTTATCGCCCTTTTCATTCGTTCCTCACTGGCGTTTAGACGATTTAATGGTGAGCTTTGCAACGAACGGCGCTGGGGTTGGTGCCCACATCGACCAGTACGATGTATTTCTTGTTCAGGGAAAAGGAAAGCGTCGTTGGCGTGTCGGTCAACCTGGTGATTATAAAGAGGTCTTTCCTCACCCTAAACTTCGACAGATTGAACGTTTTACCCCAGTTATTGACGTTGTAGTCGAACCCGGCGATGTGATCTACGTGCCGCCAGGTTGGCCTCACGACGGCGAAACAGTGGAAGATAGTTTGACCTACTCAGTAGGCTATCGCGCTCCGGACAACCTTCAGCTAGCAGAGAGTTTAGCGATGATGCTAGATAAAGGCGCGCACAACTATCGTTTTACTGATATTGGGCGTACACACCAAAATAACCCGGCGTTGGTGAGCACAAGCGATATCGCAGCCCTCAAACAACAGCTCATTGACGCAATTAACGGTGAAGATTTTACCCTTGCTCTATTAGAAGCGATGAGCGAACAAGGTATTCCAGAGTACCCGTTAGATAACGAAGTTAACCTAGAGCAGGTTTCAAACGACCTAGCCGCGGGTATGAGCTTTGCACCTGCCCCTGGGGTTAGAGCGTTACTTTGCGACGGTAAGCGAGGCCTACCTCGTGCGCTCTATGTAAACGGTAGCCAATTTACTTTCGCTAAAAATGACCAAGAATGGTTTGAAGTGCTGGCATCAGGGTCAATTTTGAACGCAACATGTTGTCAGGATGCACCGTCTTTTACATTTTTAGAAACCTTAACTACACTTATCAATAATGGTTACTGGGAATGGTTCGAGGGATAACAGTCACGTATGACGTTTACCGTAAAGAACGTCGATTGGGAGAAGGATAAACATCGACTAAAAGCACTAAGGGAACACGTATTCGTTTTGGAATGGCGCGTTCCCCAGGCCAGTGAATTCGATGAACACGACAGTTCAGCGTGTCACGTGTTAATTGTTGATGCTAATAACGACCCCATCGCTACCGGGCGCCTAACAACAAAAGGGGAACTTGGCCGCATAGCCGTTAAGCGCTCTTACCGAACTTTACACGTATACCGCGTGCTATTTAAAGCGTTGTTGAAAGCTGCAAAGCAAAACAACCTTCCCATTATCAAGGTAGTGTGTAACTTAGAAAGTGTCTCTTACCACAAGTCTCTTGGTTTTATTCCTGATGGTCAGGTATTTATGGATGCTGGGGTGCCTCGACAGCGTTTAAAATGCCCGGCAGAGCGATTCCCTCTGCCAGACGTAACCCAATTGCATTAAGGCGAGTAAAACGTTATTAAGCCCACAAATCGGGTGTATTTTGCATAGCGAACAAGCTTTCAGCGCGGTTAATGAGTAATGCGCCAAACGCTTTTTGACTATCGTCTGCCCCTTCTGCATTAATCAAATTCTCAGCTTTTAACTGCCAATGCATAGCGAAATGACGCAGCACATCTTTCGCATCTGCAGCATTGTCGACTGACGTGTAATCGGTAGGTAAATCTCCGCTAATTACCCAGTATTGTTTGCCGTCCATTGCTCTTATCTTCCACACCGCAAGGTAAGGCATTAAATAGCGACTTTCTTCTGTTGTGACTGAGTCAAACAGTACGCCATTTTCTGCGAGAAACTTATTGGCTTTCTGAAACTGTTCTCTTACCCATTCTGCGCGCTGTTCTTCGCTGACTGGTTGGTTTTCTTGTTGTTCTGCCATAACTGCTCTCTTTCTTATCGTTATAAATCGCCTGCACAAATATGCGAAGCGCTTTTTCTCATAGGCATTACGCAAGCTTCTAATGCCCTTGCATGTCTTTCTTTGTACTTTATTTCTGGGTAGCGATCCACCGTAATTAAGCGGTTATCTTCGCTTTTCATATCAAGTGGCTACTTATTCATCAATAGCTCACTGCGCTGCTGTACGCAACGTGATGTAACAACGGCACCATACAAACATTTACAATTATTTTATTGGCAAATACGCCAATTTCACTCACACTGTTGTTCTTGCATTTAAGAACGAGCGTTCACTTTCATGCGAATAGTTAGACTTACATTAGGGGCTATCTTGTTTATTGGCGGGATCGTTCTAACGCTTCTTCCTGGCTCAATCTTACTCGTTGTCGGTGGGCTAATGCTGTTAAGCTATGACTGGCCCCGCGCTAGAGGCTGGCTAAAATACAGTCAAAAAACCATGACCACGGGGGCGCGAAAAATCGATCGCTTCTTGCTAATGAGAAGACTTCGTTAAATTCGAATCTCTTACTTTTCGTAAACCAGTCTTACCCCTATTCAACGGGCTGCTTCTTTCGCATTTTTCCATAACCTCTGACACCATTTAGTCGCAGCCTGCTAGCAGTTAAACTTATGTATATGCGTATTCGTATAATGCGTGTTAACGTAATCTTAATTATAAATAGCGAAGCCTTTAATAATAAAAACAGTGGCAAATATCCTAGTATGCGCAGCGTCTTGGATAGTTCGCATTATCAGGCAACGGAACCGTATAGATATAACACGTGTAATGCGCTTATTGCACAGTATGCCGCTTGGGTGAGAGGCCCTATTAATATTGGGCTAGCGTATATCTATCGTTTACCTATGGAGACAAGACCATGATCACGTTTACCGTAAATGGTAACAAACACGAATTTGCAGGTGATCCTTCAACCCCAGTGTTGTGGTACCTTCGTGATGAATTAAATCTTACAGGGCCTAAATTTGGCTGTGGTATGGCGCAATGCGGCGCATGTACCGTTCATATTGATGGTATGGCGCAACGCTCCTGTGTTCTGCCGGTTTCGGCGGTTCAGGGTAAAAAGATCACTACGATTGAAGGCTTAAGCGAAAACGGCGACCATCCGGTTCAAAAAGCCTGGGTTGAACATAAAGTGCCTCAGTGCGGTTTTTGTCAATGTGGACAGATTATGCAGGCAGCTAGCTTACTCTCAACGAACCCAACGCCTAGCGACGAAGAGATTGTACAGAACATGTCAGGCAACATTTGCCGGTGTGGCACCTACCCTCGTATTCACAAAGCAATAAAGTCTGCTTCTAAATCCATCAGCGCCACCGCTGGTGTGAATTACTTCGACCCAGCAACCGAGGGAGAAGAAGCATGAGCGAAAATAGATACTTCGACATGAACCGCCGCAGTTTCTTGAAGTCTACCGCTGCCGCAGGTGCCTTGGTGTTAGGCACATATTTTATGGGCAGTGCGCCACGTGCTATGGCTGGCGTTTTGGCTAAGCCAGCAGAAAATGCAAAGCGCGCAAACTTATTCATTGCACTGCGCCCTGACGGCATGGTTGAAGTAACCTGCCACCGCAGTGAAATGGGCCAGCAGATCCGCACCGCTATTGCGCAAATTGTTGCGGATGAAATGGAAGCGGCATGGGATAAAGTGATTGTTATTCAGGGTAAGGGCGACCCTAAATACGGCGACCAAAACACAGACGGTTCACGCAGCATTCGTTTCAACATGCAGCGCCTTCGCGAGATGGGCGCAAGCGTACGCTACATGATGCAACACGCCGCAGCCAAGCGTTGGGGGGTTGAGCCTAGTAGCTGTGTTGCCGAACAACACATGGTTAGCCATAACTCTGGCAAGTCTATCGCTTATAAAGACCTTATCGACGACGCATTAACCATTACGCCGCCAGAAGCAGACAAGCTTCAGCTTAAAGAAAGAAAAGAATGGCGTTACATCAATACAGGCATGGCGCATATTGACCTTCAGGACATTGTAACCGGTAAGGCAACATTTGCCGCCGATGTGCGTGAGCCCAAGGCACTGGTTGCTATTATCGAGCGTCCTCCAGTGGTGGGCGGTAAAGTGAAAAGCTTTGATGTCAGTAAAGCAAAAGCGGTTTCCGGTGTTGTAGATATCATCGAAATTCCTGCACCTAAAGGCGCACCGCAATTTCAACCCAAAGGCGGTATTGCCATTATTGCTAACAATACGTGGGCCGCTTGGCAGGGGCGAAAAGCCCTTGATGTAGAATGGGATGACGGTGCTAACGGCGACTATAACTCAGAAAGTTTTAAAGCGCAGTTGCTTAGTACAGTAAACGCACCGCAAACCCTTGTTAGGGAGAAAGGCGATGCGCTAAGCGTTTTAGAAAACGCCAGCGACAAGCTCATTGCCGATTATTACGTTCCACATCTTGCACAGGCCCCTATGGAGCCACCATGTGCAACGGCAATGTATTACAAAGATCGCGTAGATATATGGGCTGCAACACAAAATCCACAAGCTGATATGGAAACCGTTGGCGCTATGGTTGGCATGGACAAAGAGAAAATCAATGTTCACGTGACCATGCTAGGCGGGGCATTTGGCCGTAAATCTAAGCCTGACTTTTCCGCTGAAGCCGCTTACCTTTCAATGAAAACGGGCAAACCAATTCGCGTACAGTGGACCCGTGAAGACGATATTCAGCACGGTTTTTACCACGCGGTATCAGCCCAACACGTTGAAGCGGCGCTTGACGAAAACGGTAAGATTGACGCGTACCTGCATAGAACCGCGTTCTCGCCTATTGCTTCGACCTTTCAAGAAGGTGCCAACGCCCCCTTCAGTTTTGAGTTAGATTTGGGCTTTACTGATAACCCAATCCTGACACCAAACATGAAGTTAGAGCGTGGTGAAGCACCGGCTAAAGCGCGAATTGGTTGGATGCGCTCGGTATCGAACATCTTTCACGCTTTTGCAGTGCAATCATTTATCAATGAAGCAGCGTACAAAGCGGGGAAAGATACAAAAGATTACTTACTGGAAGTTATCGGTCCTGACAGAATTTTAGATGTTACCGAGCAAAAAGCCGAGTACAACAATTACTGGGGCGACAAATCGGTATACCCACTTGATACGTCTCGCCTCAAAAACGTGATAGAGAAAGTGTCTGACATGGCTGACTGGGGCCGGGAAATGCCAAAAGGACGAGGTTTAGGCATTGCAGCGCACCGAAGCTTTCTAACTTATGTTGCCACAGTGGTGGAAGTAGAAGTCTCTGACAAAGGCGACTTAAACGTGATCAAATCTTGGGTGGCTATTGATGCAGGAACGGTAGTAAATACTGATACCGTTAAAAACCAAACCCAGGGTGGTTCTGTATTTGGTATCACCACGGCCATTAGCGACGGTATCACGTTTGATAAAGGCCGCGTACAGCAAAGTAACTTCCATAACTACCGTGTGCCGCGAATGAGCGACTCGCCGCTAGAGGTAGAAGTTGAGGTAATTGAAAGCGACGCACCTCCAGCAGGTGTGGGTGAACCGGCAACGCCGGTATACGCGCCTGCGCTATGTAATGCCATTTTCGCTGCTTGCGGTAAGCGTATTCGACAGGTACCTATAGGTGACCAACTTAAAGCTTAGAAACTTACCATTACCGCAAATAAAATTTATTTCGGTATTGATGCAGACAGAAAAAAGGGTAATCACTGAAGTGATTACCCTTTTTTATAACTGCCTACGTTTAATAGCTAATTTTCCCTTGCTATTGTGCCTTGGCTCCGCTTATGTGGACTCCCCCTTTGTCAACAACAGTATTAGCCAGTTAAAGAATAAATGCGTGCTTATGTACGAGCTCTAATAGGGAAGCTATCCCAGGCTCTATGATATTTACGCGAACTTGTTGTCAAATCTCGATAACGAGCTCGAAGCTCTGAGCGAAGCACTGACTAAACAAGCTGATTTTCATCTTTTTTGAGCATTTTTGTTGTTGGGCAAAACCTCTATTAAGCAGCGAGTAGTTCTGCTTTGTATTCTGTGCCATTTGTAAGCATCGCGAATGCCGTTCTTACTGTTTTATTTGCTAGCGCGACCGCTGTACAGCGCTTACCTCTGCGTTCAACCATCTGCTGGATCCACATCTCTTTTTTGGTTTTTGCTGGTCGTCTCATCGCCTGATTAACTGCTGACATTGCACCGCTAACTAAGCAACTTCGTAGCATATTATTTTTAACGTACTTGCCCACCGAGCCCAATTTTACTTTACCGCCCGACGAATGTTGAATAGGCGTTAAACCAATACAGGCAGATGCATCGCGACCTTTTTCAAATTGCCCCATCTCTCCACAGCCCAGTGCCATATAAAGATTCACAGCGTTTAACGGACCTACACCTTCTAGGGCCTGTAGCGATTTACATATTTCGTGGCCGTTTGCTGCTTTTTCTAAATATAAATCGTACTGCTTTATCGACTCAATACCACGCTGGAGTTGTTGCCAGCTAGTACTGAGAGCTTGCCTAAAAACCATGGAAAAGCCATTTTCAGCATCTTCCAGTACGCCTTCAACAACGCCACTTAACCCTCCCTGACTAGGCGAGATTCGGATATTAAACTCTAGCAATAAAGATTTAATTTGTTGCTGCATTGCGACTTTATGCTTAACGGCCAACTCTCGCAGACGAACCAAGGTTTGTAGCTCTTGCTGCTCTTTTGATTTGCCGTTAATAAACGAAACATCGGTGAGTTGAGCAGCTTGCGCAACCGCTAAGGCGTCGTTTTTATCTGTTTTCTGATTTTGCCTAACACTAGCAACCAATTTTGCTGAAATTAATCGAGCATCATGCCCATATTCCAACGCTTTTTGCTTCCAGTAGTTTGATGTACTACATGCTTCAAAAACAATTGTCATTGGTTTTGACGACGCTAGCCAAGAACCAAATTCTATCGGTGTCATCGCCTGATTAGACTGCACCTTGTTGCGTTTACAAACGCAAACCTGAATTTCTTCTTTCGCTAAATCAACACCTGTGATTATATTGTGCATGTTGGACTCCATAATATTTTTTGTGTGAGAACTAAAATATTAACCCAGCTCACTGAGTTGGGGGAGTCCAATTATCTAGCTAACTTAAGGTCACACTGCGAAAAGCTGCTATGGGTGCGAGAGAAGACTATAAAGGTTGTAAATACTAAGGCAAAAACAAGCAACAGATATGATGACGCACGCTACAAAAAGATGAATAAAAATACCATAGCTTGCATACGCAAATACTGCGCAAATCAAGCCAATTGTGAATTCAACTAGCGCTGCTTCACAGAAGGTTCTTATATTACTAATTACCGGCTGTGCAAAAAACTTGAATTGATACGCCATTCTCTCTCTCACCGCGTTCTTATACTAATCACGATAGCATATAAATGCGATAATGCTCAGCGCTAGTAGCAATAAGCTTTTAGCTAAATGCGCCACGCATGTTGTAGATTACGCTATAAAAGCCTTTATGAAAGCCCACGTGTAAACTTTCATAAATCTCAATCATTTTTGAAAGTAAACTACCGTTTCAATTCTAGCTCTATGCGACACAACACTTATTCGTAGTTGCGTTCCATCCACATTAATTGCATTTTTAGTTCGTTAATTTCTTTTTGGGCTTGCGCCAGCTGCTCTGCCACAGAGCCTGATTGCATAACATTTTCTTCGGAAGTATTTACTGAAACCGTGCTGTCATTATGTGCCATAAGAGTTCAACCAAGTTAGTTATTAATCTGAAATTTGATGTGAAAGCCACTTTGTAATATTACATTTTTAATTACACAAAGTCATGCTATTAGCGGCTAAAAACCCATATTTTTCCTAAATAACCATCGTTTTTTTAAGGAATATACTGCTGGCACAGATCTGTTTTAAACCGCTACTCCGCTTGATGTAAGCGGGAAACAAAAAAGAAAAATGCCAGTCAGCTTAACTGACTGGCATTAATCGAAAGGTCTCTTTTAACCCTCGCGTTCGCATTGTGTCTAAGTTAGATCGTTGCCCACTTAGTCTGGGATTAGACCTATTGGTTTAGCCGTGCTTTTCAGCAAGGTATAGCCATGTCTCAACCACAGTATCGGGGTTAAGCGATACCGAATCGATACCTTCTTCTACCAACCAAGCTGCGAAATCTTCATGGTCAGACGGCCCTTGGCCACAAATACCCACGTATTTACCACGCTTCTTCGCAGCTTGAATTGCCATTGAAAGCAGTGCTTTAACCGCTTCATCTCGCTCATCGAATAGGTGGGCAATCACGCCACTGTCTCGGTCTAACCCTAATGTAAGCTGGGTTAAGTCATTAGAGCCTATAGAAAAACCGTCGAAAATATTGAGGAACTTGTCAGCAAGTAACGCATTGGAAGGAAGCTCACACATCATAATAACGCGAAGGCCGTTTTCGCCTTTCTTCAAGCCTTGCTCTTCAAGCAATTCGATAACCTGACGCCCTTCATCTAACGTACGCACAAACGGAATCATAATTTCTACGTTAGTAAGGCCCATATCATTGCGTACGCGCTTTATGGCTTCACATTCAAGGGCGAAGCAGTCGCGGAAGTCTTCAGATATGTAACGGCTAGCGCCACGGAAACCTAGCATAGGGTTCTCTTCGTCTGGCTCGTATTGGTAACCGCCAACTAAGTTAAAGTATTCGTTAGATTTAAAATCTGACATACGAACGATAACTTTTTCAGGTGAGAACGCCGCACCAATGGTTGAAATACCTTCCACTAGCTTCTCAATGTAGTATTCCGTTGGCGACGCGTAGCCTGCAATCATGTCGCTAATTTCTTCTTTCAGCTCTTCAGGCTGACTGTCGAAATTAAGCAATGCTTTCGGGTGAACGCCAATCATGCGGTTGATAATAAATTCAAGACGCGCAAGGCCTACGCCTGCATTTGGAAGACGAGCGAAGTCGAACGCGCGATCTGGGTTACCTACGTTCATCATTACCTTTAACGGTAAATCTGGCATAGCGTCTATACGCGAAGTGACTACGTCAAACTCAAGCTCGTCACCGTAAATATAACCCGTATCGCCCTCTGCACAAGAAACGGTAATCTTGTCACCGTTTTTTATACTGTCAGTAGCGTTACCGCAACCGACTACCGCAGGAATACCAAGCTCGCGAGCAATAATAGCCGCGTGACAGGTACGTCCACCACGATTGGTAACAATGGCAGACGCCTTCTTCATGATAGGTTCCCAATCAGGGTCTGTCATGTCAGTCACCAGTACGTCGCCGGCTTGAATTTTGTCCATCTCTTCAATTGAGTCGAGCACTTTAGCTACACCAGCACCAATTTTATGACCAATTGCGCGGCCTTCAACAACGATATTGCTTTGGCCTTTTAGTTGGAAGCGCTCAATGCTTTGTGAGTCTTCTCGGCTGCGCACGGTTTCTGGGCGTGCCTGAACGATATAAAGCTTACCGTCTACGCCGTCTTTCGCCCATTCGATATCCATAGGGCGTTGGTAATGCTTTTCAATGATTTGCGCTTGCTTTGCTAGTTCCATCACTTCATCGTCGTTAAGCGAGAACGTTTTGCTATCAGCAGCATCAATATCAACGATGGACACTTGTTTGCCGTGTGCTTCGTCGTCTGAGTAAATCATCTTGGTAAGCTTGCTACCTAGGTTACGACGTACGATGGCGGGAAGCCCTTTGTCTAACGTAGGTTTGTGCACGTAGAACTCATCAGGGTTTACTGCGCCCTGCACCACCATTTCACCTAAACCGAATGAACTGGTAATAAATACAACGTCTTCAAAACCAGACTCTGTATCGATAGTAAACATAACGCCTGATGAAGCGATATCACTGCGCACCATGCGCTGAATACCCGCAGACAGCGCCACACCTTTGTGGTCGTAACCTTGGTGTACGCGATAAGAAATCGCTCGGTCGTTAAACAGTGACGCAAACACGTGTTTAATCGCCACAAGAACCGACTCGTAACCTTTAACATTTAGGAAAGTTTCTTGCTGACCGGCAAATGACGCATCAGGCATATCTTCTGCCGTGGCTGAAGAGCGCACCGCGAATGACGCCTCTTCACCCGCATCCCCTTGGAGGGTAACAAATGCCGTTTTGATTTCTTCTTCTAACTTGCCTTGAAATGGCGTGTCGATAATCCACTGACGAATATTCTTGCCCGCTTCAGCAAGGGCATTCACGTCATCTACGTCTAATGAATCTAAAACTTCATGGATCCTAGCTTCTAGGCCACTTTGCTCTAGAAATTCGTTAAATGCTTCGGCGGTGGTAGCAAAACCACCCGGCACCTGCACACCGGCGTTAGCCAGGTTTGAAATCATCTCGCCTAATGATGCATTTTTGCCGCCTACGCGACCCACATCATGCATGCCCAGTTCTTGATACCAAAGTACGTATTCTTGCACAGCCCAAGCCTCCAGCTTTTTTATGTGTAGGGTATGAGGTAAGTTCCAGGTTTGTGCTTATTATCGCCTGAAACAAATCAAATTGTTGTCGAGGTGTGGGTGTTATCACCCATAACGCCGTCCATTACGTTTGACAGCAAACCTGTTGATAATTGCCATCATTCACAAGAACCGTGTAGCTTTTCGACGAAATCATCTTAGAATGGGGAAATTCAGAATGTAAACCCTTTATTACTTTTGTAATAAAATTACACCAATGTTAAGGATATGTTGTGCGTACAGCTTTTTATATTTCAGATGGTACTGCCATCACTGCAGAGGTCTTTGGCCACGCCCTGCTTTCTCTGTTCCCCGTTTCGTTTAATCACAACACCATTCCTTTCGTTGAAACTGAGGAACAAGCTCACAAAGTGTTGCAGCAAATTTCTGAAAGTTTTCAAGACACCGGAGAGCGGCCGCTCGTTTTTTATACAATTGTGAATGTAGATGTTCGCAAGATTATTTCGAAATCGGTGGGCATTAATTACAATTTCCTCGATCAGTTCGTTGCTCCGCTCGAAAAAGTATTAGGTGTTCCATCAAAACCAGAAAAACACCGCACTCACAGTATCCACGAAACCACTTACGACATTAGAATTGAAGCCGTAAACTATGCATTGGCCAATGATGATGGCTCGAACTTAAAAGACTACGATGAGGCAGATATCATTCTTACCGGTGTTTCCCGCTCTGGAAAAACACCAACAAGCCTGTATTTAGCACTTCAGTATGGAATCAAAGCAGCTAATTACCCGTTTACTGAAGAAGACATGGGCGACATGTTAAAGCTTCCTCCTACCCTTCGACGCTATAAACACAAGCTGTTTGGTTTAACCATCGCCGCCGACCGTCTACACCAAATACGCTCAGAGCGAAGAGCAAACAGTAAATATGCGTCTATTCAACAATGTAGGATGGAGTTGAGGGAAGTTGAAAACTTATACAGAAAGGAAAAAATTCCATTCTTAAATAGTACCAAGTACTCCATAGAAGAGATTTCAGCGAAGATCTTGGCGGAAACAGGGCTTAAACGTCGCAAATACTAAGCCAACCCTAAACAGCTCGTCTCACCAAGTTCTTCTTAGGATTTGGTGAGACACGTCACTTATTGGCTTATCCACTATGGCTTATCTGCTTTAGATTTAGACGGTCCGTTACTCTTAACCCACTCTTCTAGTGCAACGCCTGGGTCTTCTTCCCCGGCTACTGACGAAGCGTACGGGCTTGCCGCTTCCGCTTCCGACTCTGAAACCTGGTTGGTGTGACCTGATTCCTCTTTTGTCTCACCTTTGGGCGTTTTCTTACTGTCTGATTTGTCGTGTTGATTTTTCATACCCCGTATTAACTCCTTTCTGTAAGGTAAAAACGCTTCTAAGGATTTAAACGTAAGGGGTTAAGGATTAGATTATGGGTTTATTAACTATTTTTAAAATTTGGCTATATTTTAGCTCTCGTGTACTTCTTAGCCATTGAAGCCCTGCGTTGCTAGCGAATACTGTAGATAAAAGCGCTAGATATAAGCTTTGGATAAAAAAAGGGCCTGGTTAAGATTAACCAGGCCCCTTTATTCAATGATTTGCGGGTCATTCACTCTATTGTAAGTTATTTACCCAACGCCTCTTTAAGCGCCGACAAATATACCTCAAAAGGTTTCCACTGCCCCATTCCTGTTTTGTAGATAGGTTGGCGAACCTGTTCAGAACTCGGCGTTTTAATAACCCGCTTGGTTTGGTGAAATGCTAAACACGCTTCTTCAAAGTCTAACCCACAAAAATCTAAGATACGTCTGACTTGGCCTTCTAAATCGTCTAATACCTCTTCGTGCTGTACGGTAAGAATCTCCCCCGGCAGCACCGCGTGCCAGTGATCCATAAGCTTTTCATAAGCTTTGTAATAGCGCCCAATATCGGAAAGCGAGTAACTAAATTCCTGCCCCTCACCGAATAGCTGCTTAAAGCCGCTAAAGCAGCAGTCCATAGGATTTCTTCGCGCATCGATAATTTTAGCGTTAGGCAGTATCTTCTTAATTAGGCCAATATGAATAAAGTTATTGGGCATTTTATCGATGAACAATGGCGCGCCTTGTCGGTAAGCACGAGTTTGCTCGATATAACGCGCGCCAAGCTTTTCAAGCGTTTCTCCATCTAACGCATTAACGTTCAATGGATAAGGCGTCTTTTGATGACTTAACGATGAAGCAATGCCCAATATATCGTGAAGCTCCATGGTGCCATCGACTTTTGAGTGTGACGCGAGAATTTGCTCCAATAACGTTGAGCCTGCACGCGGCAAGCCGACAATAAAGATAGGGTCAGGCGCTTGGCAACCTTCTACTTTATTAAAGTCTTCACTTGAGAAAGCGCGCTGCTGTGCGTTTAGCGCTTCCTCTGTCCTTGCAATATCAAATTGAAGGGTGCTGCGCTTTAAGCTGTTACCTTGCTGGTAATAATTGAAGGCTTTGCTAGCCTCTCCCCGGTCTTCAAGCCCTTTACCTAGTGCAAAGCACACATGTATTTTATCTTCTAACTTTATAGCATTGCTGTTTAGCTGTTCAGACATTTGCGCAAGTAGTGCGTCACTAAACTTATAGGTTTTCGTGTTTGCGAGGCTCCAATAGGCGTCGCCGTAGTCACTGGCATAGTCTATGGCCTTTTCGTACGCACTAACCGCATCAGGCGTATCCCCTTTTGCTTTTAACGCATGGCCAAGCGATACCCACACTTTGGGTCTATCCGGGTTTTCTGCAAGTACATCACGGTAAACAGTAATGGCCTCATCTAATTGCCCTACACCAACAAGCGCATGGGCCAAGCTGGTTTTTATACTAAAGCTAGTGGGGTTATGCTCTAACCTTTGGCGGGCCACTTGTACCGCCTCTGGAAACTTGCCTAACTTAGACAGCACATTTTGATAGGCTAAGGCTGCTTTTTCATTATCTGGATAAAGCTCAACACAGCTTTCTAAAAGAAACTCAGCGTCGCTATAAACCTTGAGTTGCATGCCTATTTCAGCAAGTAGCATCATTGCTTCGGGGTGATGCTTGTGCTTGGTCAGAAACTGCCGGCATACCTGCTCTGCAGCAGCGAACTGCTTTTCGTACATAAGGTCGTAAGCCCCTAATACAGGCGCTGGTAGCGACTGCAAGTGCGCTATTTGCTTGGTTGCCATTTGTACCGCAGTGACATCATTGTGACGTTGATAAATTGACAGCAGTTTTTTCCAACTGCTGATCAGCGCGGGATTAAAATGCGTTGCTTTAAAAAACGCGCTCGACGCTTCTTTACCGTTACCCTTCGCTTCATGACAATAAGCAAGCTCTTGATACGCCCTGCCGTAATCAGGAGAAAGTGAAAGCAGTACGTCGATATGACGAAAGGCCTCATCATATTGCTTTGCCATTCTATGTGTAACCGCTGCAAGATAATGGACTTCTAAGCGTTGCTGCTCGCTAAGCGACGTGGACAATAGGTGATCAACGCGTTCATTGGCTAATAAGAATTGAGCGCGTTGCAGCGCTTGTTTAATAGCGCGTATTTCATGTTGGATATCTTCTGGTGTCATAGCCTTCGTTATAATTCTTAGTAGCGCCTGTTTGCAGTGCTGTTAATTCGATGAAATTAATAGTACCTAATTCTTCAAGCATTAGTAATGAAAACGGCAGACGTAAAGTCTGCCGTTTAAACGCTTTTACATGATTAATTTATACTATTAATCATAGCTTACTATTAATAATAATCGTAAGAGAAGCGTAAGCCGATAGTACGTGGACGATTCGTCACGACTTTAGGCGTGTACTGCTGGGTATCGATATTTAAGATAGCCGACTTGTCGAAAACATTGTCGATAAACGCTTCAACTTTCCAGCTTTCATACGACATACCCACTGAAACGTTACCAATTACGTAACTTTCTTGGATATAACGACCACCGCGAATGGTTTCACCGTCTGCGCCTGGGTAGGTCGCACCGTTAAACACTTCACCTTCGTCTTCAATCTTCAATCCAGAACCTGTACCGTAAATCAAGCGCGTGGCATCTTCCATGGCGTAGGCATTCATGACCATGCCAGCAAGGCGATCGCCAGTGTACGTAAGTGATGCATTAACGAAACCTTCTTTACCGCCATCTAGCTCAAAGAAGTAACGAGCACTAATGTTTCCAGAGAAATCTGCAGAGTACGGTAATTTGCTCCCAACCCCTGCTGCAATGCCTTCAAGTTCAGAGTTGATACTGACTAGTTCAGTATCTAACACGCTGAACGCTGCGTTAATAATAAGGTTATCAGAGGCCAACCACGTTATATCTGCATCAATACCTTTAACTTCTGCATCTCCTACGTTATCGGTAAATACCAAGAAGCTGATGTTGGTAGGGTCGAAGCGAGAGGTCTGCAAGTCTGAAATTTCTGAGTAATAACCGGTTGCGTTGACACGCAAGATACCGTCTAAGAAATCACCTTTAAGGCCAATTTCATAGTTATCAAGGGTATCTGTGGTTGAATAAACCGGCACGCGGAAATCTGCAAACGCGCCCGTGTTATTCGCTGCTGCGTCACCACCTAAACGGTTGGTTACCGGTGGTCGGAAACCTTCTGAATAGTTTGCGAATAACAATACGTTTTCGTTTACTTTCCAATCTAGACCAAATTTAAAGATAGTGTCGTCTACGGTTAACACACCGTCGTCACCCAACAAGCCAATATCTAAAGAACCGTCTTGAATTGCGTCTACAACACCTTGACCGTCAAGGCCTAGGTCATCGTAAACTGCTGGGTCCAAAACGCCTTGACCATAGGCTTCTAAACGACTTGTTACGTCACGGGTAGACGTTGCACCACGGTAAATATCATCAATCTGATACCAGCGAGCACCAACGGTAGCCGTTACTGTGTCGGTAATTTCATAACCCAATTGACCAAATACTGCGATTTGCTCAATAGTATGGGTAACGTCGTTAACAAAACTGATTTCTGGCGAGAAAGGACCGCCGTCGCTGTTAATACCGCGATCGCCTGCAAGCGCGTTCCACGAACTTGCTAAGTTCTCGAAAATCTCGGGGCTAGCAATTTTGAACTGACCTACTGAACCCACTTCTTGTTCATCGTAGAACACACCTGCGGTTAACTGCCATGGTGTATCCATGGTTGTGCTGAAGCGAAGCTCGTGGGTTAAACGAGTGCTTGTGGTGTCTTCTTTGTAATACTTGCTTGGGTCAAGACAACGTGCGTCATCTGGATTATCTGGTGTTTCATAATGCGTACACACGTAATATGCCGAAAACAAACCACCGTTTGTGTAACCCGTGTAGTCGGTAAGGGTGTCAATTTCGCGATCTAAGTAACCGCCGGTGTAAACCACATCGAGTTTTTCAAGGCGGCCGTTCAGCGTCCACGTTGTTAAACCGAATTCATCAGAATTTTCATCGCTTTGAAAGCGAATTGCAGAGCTTTCACCCTCTACCGTTGGGTCGTATGCAAATACACCTTCGGTGTCGAGCGTTTGCTCGGTGTGCTGAACCAACAAATCCCAATCTTCATTGATAATGTAAGACAAGCCGAAACGCGCACCTGAATAAACCGCATCGTTAAAGTTATCTTCTACATGCTCACTGTTTCTTGGCGTTACTACCGCAGCTTCGCTTCGATTAAAGCCGTTAATTTCACGACGTGCATCCATATCGGCTGGGTCTATACCTTGAGCCTGAAGCGCACCACCTGATATACGGTCGATAACCACGGCACTTCCAATGTAGCCACCGTTGTTAGGATCGTTTTCGATATTGTCTATCCAACCACCTTGGCTTTCGTTATACGCAGCAACACGAAGGGCTAAGTTGTCGGTTGGCGTAACGTTAAAGTACGCTTCAACCGTATTGCTCATATCTCCGCCTTTGGTGGTGGAAATACTGGTATCAAAACCAGCGGCGAAACCAGAATGGTCGGGTTTATTGGTAATAAGTCGAACAGTACCTGCCTGTGAGCTGGCGCCGAATAACGTACCTTGTGGCCCGGGGAGTACTTCTACACGCTCTACATCGGTAGCGAAAATATCTAAGTTTCGACCGGCCATGGAAACAGGCATTTCATCAAGATAGAAAGCGACAGACGGCTGAAGCGCTTGAACCGATGAAAGGGTAATACTTGATTGGGTGGTAGCAGCGCCGCGAATGTAAATTTCGTTTTGGCCTGGGCCCGTCCCCTGGAATACAACGTTAGGTAAAAACTCTACGTAGTCTTGGAAGTTATCAATACCAAGATTTTCTAGCGCTTTTCCGTCAAGTGCAGAAACCGCAACAGGTACGTCTTGAATTGATTCACTTCGTTTTGTGGCGGTAACTTCAATGGTTTCAAGTTTAGCGGGCGCGCCCGTATCCTGCGCCGCCAGAGAGGTGGATGCCAGTGCAGCGACAATTGCACAGCTAAGCTGAGTTTTTCGCATTTGTGTGTGTTTCCTTCAGTTGTTTTCTTATTTCTTCGGATTGTGTTTAGTTAATACACATATCAAAAAGATCATATATTACAATACACCAACTAATTTTAATTTCTACTCTAACGATTAATAATTAACCTAAAGTTGCGAAAACATAACCCAAAGTCTAATTAACAAGGCATTTTCTTCACCCAAAATTAAGTTTGATGGATAAGTGCAGTACAAATGCATACAAATCGAATTATTTCATCTGATGTTTATAAAAAGTGCTCCATGCTGTATATTTCAACGTATTAACCTAAATTCAAACAAAGGTGAAAGGAAATTACTGCGTGACTGAGACAGAAAATAAATCTCCACTCAACAAGCCGGTGTTTTTAACATCGTCTGCCTTAATAATCTGTTTACTGATTTTCGCTGCTGGTACGCCTGAACTAGCAGACAGTATCTTCCAAAAATTGCAGGATGTAATCGTATCTAACGGTAGTTGGTTTTACGTATTAACGGTTACGATTATTGTTCTCGCAGTAGTGTATTTAGGGATGTCTCGCTACGGGGAAATTAAACTGGGCCCTGACCACGCTACGCCAGAATTTAGCTTTGGCACTTGGCTTAGTATGCTGTTTGCTGCAGGTATGGGTATCGGACTCATGTTCTTTGGTGTAGCTGAACCATTAATGCACTTTATGGCCCCGCCCACTGCACAGGCAGAAAGTATAGACGCCGTACGAGAAGCCATGAAAACCACCTTTTTCCATTGGGGTATTCACGCTTGGGCTATTTATGCAGTGGTAGCGCTTATACTCGGCTACTTTGCCTACCGACAGAACTTACCTCTAACGCTTCGTTCTGCGCTGTACCCACTTATCGGCGACCGGATTTACGGTTGGCCAGGCCATGTGGTTGATATATTTGCCGTTACTTCGACGGTATTTGGTATTTCAACGTCTCTTGGTTTTGGCGCATCGCAAGTTAATGCTGGCTTTAACTATTTGTTTGGTTTGCCTTCTAATACAGGCGTTCAAATTGCCATTATGGCCGGTGTGGTTGGCTTAGCAGTAATTTCAGTTACCACTGGACTGGACAAAGGTATTCGTCGCCTTTCAGAAACCAACATGGTGCTGGCTATTATCCTACTGTTAATCGTGTTGTTTTTAGGTCCAACGGTATTTTTGCTACAGGCCTTTATGCAAAATACTGGCGCATACCTGTCTGACATTGTGAGAAACACTTTTAACTTATACACCTATGAGAAAACTGACTGGATTGGTGGCTGGACCATCTTTTACTGGGGCTGGTGGTTAGCATGGGCGCCTTTCGTAGGCCTGTTTATAGCGCGTATTTCATTCGGCCGTACTATTCGCGAATTCGTTATCGGTGTACTACTTATCCCTTCAGCGTTTACCCTATTTTGGATGACCATATTCGGTAACGGTGCTATCGACCAAGTTTTGGTACAAGGAAAAGATGTACTTGCTCAAATGGTTAACGACGATACCTCCGTCGCACTATTTGTATTTTTAGAACAGTTTCCTTTTTCTTCAGTACTGAGCTTTATCGCCGTACTTATGGTGATTATATTCTTTGTAACCTCGTGTGATTCAGGCGCAATGGTAGTCGACATGCTGTGTTCACACGGTGAAAACAACACCCCACTATGGCAACGTGTTTACTGGGCAGTTGGTGTAGGTATTGTGAGTTCTATACTTCTATATGCTGGCGGATTAGGTGCACTTCAAACCATGACTATTGCCGCTGCACTGCCATTTGCTATTGTCTTGCTTATTGCCATATCCGGGCTATTGAAAGCACTGCGTATAGAATCTTATAAGCGAGAAAGCTTAATGGTGCTGGCAGGCTCGCCACAGCATAGTGACTCTGACAAAAACTGGAAAGAACGATTAGAAAACATTGTTACCTTCCCAGATGAGAAAGCGGTAAGACGCTACATCAACAAGGTGGTTAAACCTGCCATGACTGAAGTTGGTGAAGAGTTTAAAGAACAGCAATTCGATGTAAGAATTGAGGATACCGAGGAAGCTCTTACCTTAACAGTGGAATTAGGAGGAGACCCGGAATTCGTTTATGCGGTGTATCCAACGTCGACAGAACAGCCTGAATTTGGTCCAACTGACACACCAAGACTGGACGAAAACGAAAAGGCCACGTACTATCGCGCCGAAGTACACCTAAGTGAAGGTGGTCAAAACTATGACATTATGGGCTGGTCGAAAATTTCGGTTATTAATGACGTGATCGATCACTATCATAAACACCAACATTTTATTCATTTGCTTAAGTAACCCTAAAGGGTTGCGCATTTGTTGGAAGTAACATGCGAAAAGAAGAAGAACTATTAGTGGCACTACGGCGCGTAATTCGCGCTGTAGACCTACGCAGCAAGCAGCTAAGCAAACACGTGGGGCTAACAGGCCCGCAGCTATTGGTTATGCAGAACATCGAAGAGCGCCCTGGTATTATGGTGCGCGAAATTGCAGAGAATATTAACTTAAGCCCTGCAACCATTACCAATATTCTGGATAGGCTAGAATCACGGGACTTAGCGACTCGCATTAGAAGTACGCAAGACAAAAGAAAGGTCGGCGTTTTCTTAACCGAACGCGGTAAGGAAGCGGTAGTGGATGCACCTCGTCCGTTACAAGAGCATTTCGTTGAGCGCTTTTCTCAGCTAAAAGAATGGGAACAAAGCCAAATGGTAGCAACCGTTCAGCGTATCGCTAGCATGATGGATGCAGAAGACATCGACGCCTCACCTTTCTTGGAACTAGGCAGCATTTCAGAAAAAAGCTAAATAGTATTCTTCTTAACAAAATGGCCTTCAATTTGAAGGCCATTTTTATTTCTGTTGTTAATTAGAAAGCAATTAAGACTTCGCCTTAAGCGGGTTTACTTTCCCGCCCGTTACCTTATCAGCCCTGCCCTCTTCCTTTGCTTTTTCAGCCCTGCGCTTGCGTATCTCTTTCGGGTCGGCAATAAGGGGTCTATAAATTTCAATACGATCGCCGTCTGACAGGGTATCGCGAAGCTTAACCACGCGACTCCAAATGCCAACTTTAGCGGCCTTTAAATCAATTTCTGGAAACTGCTCGGTAATGTTTGAAGCAGCAATCCCCTCTTCAACCGTCGCGTTTTCGTGAATAGCCACTTCTACAATGGCTTGCTTGGTGGGCAATGCATAGGCAACTTCAATATTAATGAGTTTATTGCTCATGCGTAAACGCTCCTAGCACGCTCAGTGAACGCAGTAACCATACTTGTGGCTAAGCTATTAAACACTTTTCCAAACGCCATTTCAGCCAACTTATTGCTGAATTCGAACTCTAAATTAAGTTCAATTTTGCAGGCCTCTTCAGAAAGCGCAGAGAACGTCCATCCACCTGTTAGTGAGCGAAACGGCCCATCGATAAGTTGCATCTGAATGCTCTTGCCTGGCTCTAACACGTTGTGGGTAGTAAACCACTGTTTTATACCTGCCTTGGCCACTAATAAAGAAGCCTTCATGCTTTGCGTAGATGTGTCGAGAATTTTGCTATCGGTACAACCTGGTAAAAACTCAGGGTAAGAAGCTACATCGTTTACTAAGTTAAACATGGCTTCTGCGCTATGTGCTACCAGCGCGCTTCTATGAATACTTGGCATTGATTCCACTACTATTAAAACTATTGGCCGCATTGTATCACAGAAAAATTGCTTCGCTTGTATTCGGTTTTGAACCAAATGCCCCCATATGAGTTATTAATGACAACTAAAGACATTCCCCCGAACAATCAGTATAATAGCGAGTATGAAAAAGAACAAAGCCAACAAAAACACCTCTGGAAATATCGCGCAAAATAAAAAGGCGCGTCACGACTATTTTCTAGAAGACAAGTTCGAAGCAGGTCTGGAGCTTCAGGGGTGGGAAATTAAAAGTATTCGCGCAGGTAAAGTTAATATCACTGACGCGTACATTATTATTCAAAACGCCGAAGCGTATTTAGTGGGCTGTAGAATTAGTCCGTTGAATCAGGCCTCAACCCACGTGGTTGCTGCACCAGAGCGCGCCCGCAAACTGCTGCTAAAGAAACGTGAAATAGATCGCTTAATGGGTGCTCGAGACCGCCAGGGTTACTCTATTGTCGCTACTTCCATGTATTGGAAGAAATGTTGGGTAAAGCTAGAAATTCACTTAGCTAAAGGTAAGCACGCCCACGATAAGCGCGACACCTTAAAAGACAAAGACTGGCAGCGCCAAAAAGAACGGATGATGAAACACAGCGTTTAACGCTGTGTTTTTCTATTCGCTGTAGCAAATAAATCACTAAGCCCTTGGTTTTCTTTTTGGCGGAGCGAATCAACTAACAGCCGAGTGTGCCTTTAAGTTGCATTAATTCACATCTCGCTTTGTCATTTTCTTGCGGTGCAACATATCTAGAATAAGGCTCCACAGCGGAGAAGGGTTTCTTAGCGTTGTTAAATTATTTCCTAAACGCCTTAACTGTCTTCGCACCATAGCCATATTGGCAAGACTGGCAAGGGATTTATCTTTCCAAGCGCAATGGGGAATAATGCCTGAATAACTCCATTCCTGTTGCCATTTCTTTGCAAGATCAGGCGTAATGGCGAGCGCACTGGCTAAACCTACCAGTTCGCAGCCTTGCTGAATTACCCGCTCGGCAACTTCAGCGCGCTTAATACCACCTGTGGTCATAAGTGGAATGTCGGTTTTACTTTCCAGTGCATGCGCAAATTCAAGAAAATAGGCTTCTCGTGCCAATGTAGTATCGTCGCGGGTTTGACCTTGCATCGCTGGCGCTTCGTAGCTACCACCAGAAAGTTCAACCACATCCACTCCAAGCGCTTCAAGGCGATTAACCACCTCACACGCATCATCAAAAGAAAAACCGTTCTTCTGAAAATCAGCAGAATTAAGCTTAACCATTACAATGAAATCTTTGGCACACACTGCACGTACTTGGCTGACGATATTTATTAATAAACGAGCGCGATTGATTATAGAACCGCCCCACTCGTCTTGACGCTGATTGGTTAGCGGAGATAAAAACTGAGTAAGTAAATAACCGTGAGCAGCGTGAATTTCCACACCGTCAAACCCTGCTTTTTCGGCCTGCTTAGCGGTTTGTACAAAGCGTTTGCACACGTCGTGGATATCTTGGCAAGTCATTTCGCGAGGTTGAGCAAAGAGCTTCGAATGCTTACCCATATCAAGCGGAACCGCTGAAGGAGCTATCGCTTTTCCCTTCATCGCTTTAAATACCTGCCGGCCTGGGTGATTAATTTGCATTACGGCAAGCGCGCCGTTCGACTTAATAATCTTTGCCCACTTTTCAAATGGCGCAAGTTCGGTTTCGCTTTCAAGTGCAACGCCACCCGGCCCTGTCATCGCCGCCTTATCGACCATCACATTCCCAGTGATCACCATACCCAAATTGCCGTGAGCCCAATATCGATACAAAGCGTAGAGCGACTCGCCGGGTAAATTACCCATACTCGACATGTTTTCTTCCATAGCGGCTTTAACAAGACGGTTACGCACCGTTACGCCGCATGGCAAATTATAGGGGGAATACAATATGGATTCTGAAGACATTTACACTACTAGCCTTTTGTTTATGCTCACGTACTTTAATGGTTATTAGCGCTAATTGCATCCTTGCACACGCACTTTTGCCCTAAATAATTTGCTAAAAGTTTCGACAGCAAGTGCACAACTTGTAGCTTACACACCTGCCTTTTATACAGTTTGCATACTGCACCCCTTGAAAAATACGCCATCGCCCCTATATATAAAGCAATTCGATAGTAAGCCAAGTGAACACTAGTCGCGAACTTGCGTTTAATTTGAGGCGGTAAGCGGTTGAATTGCTAGATATATTTTTTGTTTGAAATATAGCCAAACCCTTAAAATTTATAGCAATTTTAAAAAGAAACCGTTTAACACTGAGACATTTGTGTTATTATTGAAAATCACACTCGGGGCTGATTAGGATTCGACAGGATCTAGGAAGCCGGAGGTGCATGCAGAGGAGCGGTTGGCCTCTTAAAAAAGCCGCATTTAAATAGTCGCAAACGACGAAACTTACGCACTAGCCGCTTAATAACCGGTATAGGCCCTTCCACCCTAGTCTTTTCCTGCTAGCGGGGATTCGGAAGGTCATCCAAGTAGGATAGCGAGGGAACCTTGTCTGAGGGTGAACCGCGAAATAGTATCAGGCCAGCTGCAAGGAAATCCTGTTTGTCGGAGTTCCAAGCAGTTAAATAAATGACAAACTAAGCATGTAGTACCAAAGGTAGACATTTTCTGGACGCGGGTTCAAATCCCGCCAGCTCCACCACTTTCAAAGGCTTGCCACTCGGCAAGCCTTGTTCGTTTCAGCTTCCGAAATTTGTAAATTGTTTCGAATTAAAACAAAACACACACTACCTAAATAAAAGCTATTCCCATACTTATGGTAATAATATAACATTACAACACAAGTTTAAGGTATGGCTTTTCCAAATAATGCAAACAAATTCAGTAATATGCGCAGATGCGTTGACCGTGCGCGTTGAAAACCGCACGCTTTTAGATAATCTAAACTTCAACGTTGGTAAGGGCGAAGTTTTCGCGCTTTTAGGCGGAAATGGTGCCGGTAAATCTACTACACTTAAAACCTTTTTAGGTTTGATGAAAGCATCTCGCGGTAGCGCTACTGTGTTAGGGCATAACGCCACTACTCACCCTAACGATGTTCAAAAATCTGTCGCTTACTTGCCAGAATCGGTCACTCTTTATGGTCATCTTTCAGGCTTGGAAAATATCCGCTACTTTCTTTCGGTAGCTGGTGTAGAAAAATCAGACGAAGACATTTTTGCAGCACTTCGCAAAGTAGCTCTTCAAGAAGATTCATGGAATAAGGCGTTATCGAACTACTCGAAAGGTATGCGCCAGAAAACCGCGATTGCGCTTGCCCTATTGCGCAATGCACCCGTGCTGTTTTTAGATGAGCCTACATCAGGGTTAGACCCTGCCGCTATTGACGAGTTTAATGCGTTGGTGTCTGAGCTAGCGGCCAACGGCGCTACCATTTTTATGGTTACTCATGACGTATACGGCGCTTGCCAAGTCGCTCACCGCATTGTGCTTTTAAGCAACGGTAAACTAACTGGTTCTTTCGAGCGCATTGGCGATATGCCCATTGATACTGAAGCCGTACACGCAGCATTTGCAGGGCGCAAAGCATGATATTTAGTGTAGCAAAAACCATTTGTGCAGATCAGTGGCGCTATTGGCTGCGCACAAAAGTCGCCGCTACGGTACTGTTGTTAGGGGCCATACTGACCCTTGCAGCCCTAGTCGTAAATGCATTTCATATTGAAGAGGCCGCTCACGCTAGAGAGCACCTTCAAACTGAAGCAGAAGCGCGCTTTAAAGCGCAGCCTGATAAGCACCCTCACCGCATGGTGCATTACGGTCATTACGTTTTTCGTGCCCCTACGCCATTAAGCGTAATCGAGCCTGGCGTCGACACCTACACAGGTAACGCTATTTTCCTAGAAGGCCATCGGCAAAATAGCGCCATGTTTGCACAGCAGCGGCAATCGGCTGGGCTTACGCGTTTTAGTAGCTTAACCCCTAGCTTTCTTGCGTTAGTGCTTGCACCACTGTTTATTATTCTTATTGGTTACGGCAGTGTATCGCGAGAGCGCGAGGCCGGAACACTTACGTTGTTGTTGTCACAAGGTACGACTCGCTGGCAGCTAATCTTAGGTAAGCTATTAGCGCTAATTGCAGCTAGCGGTTTGTTCTTACTCCCTCTGCTTCTAGCCTGCTTATATGTCGCTTTTTCAAGCGAAAGCCCGCTTGTGGTGCTGCTATTTTGCTTAAGTTACGCCGTTTACTTCTTGCTATGGGCTACCGTTGTAACTGCGTGTTCAGCGTTATTTGAGAAAAGTAGCGTTAGCTTCACCGCGCTTATTGTTATTTGGATGTTCGCATGTGTGTTACTTCCTCGCTTAGGCAGCAGCGTCGCAACGAATGCAGCCCCCTCTATGGGCAAACTTGAAGCGGACTTTAAAGTAGAAGAAAAGCTTCGTAGTTTGGGCGACGGTCACGACGTTAACGACCCTGCATTTAAAAAGCTAAAAGAAGATTTATTAGCAAAATACAATGTAGATTCCGTGGACGACCTTCCTGTTAATTTCCGCGGAGTTGTTGCCCAATTTTCTGAAGGCCGACAGGCAAAAGTACTTGATGAATTCGCCGAAAACAGAATGGGTGAAGAGTTAGAACAAGCACATATCGCACGTCAGTTTGGTTGGCTATCCCCTACCGTCGCCGTTCGCGCAATCTCTACAATATTAGCGGGTACCAGCCTTGAAACCCATCATCGCTTTTTAAGAGAAGCAGAGGCCCTGCGTTTAGAGTTTGTTCAAGGGCTAAATAAAGTGCATGTTGAAAAGCTGGATTACAAGCTGGATATGGAGCGCAACGCAAGCGAAGAAGCCGCTGATAAAGCAGTTGTAGGTGCAGACAACTGGGCGTTGTTATCAGAGTTTAACTTTACGCCCGAGGCAGCAAATACACGCATTTCACATGCGCTTGTTTATTTCCTACAACTCCTGTTTTGGGTGTGCATTACCGCCTTGCTTTTAAAAGCGGCTGTTAGGAGGTTAAACCCATGATGCGTTTTACCGATCTTAAACGTGAAGCGGGTTTTATTTTCGGCCACCGCCAAATAAAACTTACGTTATTAGTCGTTTTCTTTTTAAGTGTGGTGTCATTGTGGACAGGCTTCGCAGAAATGCAGGAACAACAGGCCACCATTGAACGACTGTTAGAGAAAGACCAAGCCGAGAGAGATAGCGCGCTCGCCCATCAGTCGAATTACGGTAGTGCTGCGTACTATACGTTTCACTTAACGTATTCACCCCCTTCCCCGCTGGCTTTTGCTGCCGTAGGCGAAAGAGATGTATTTCCTTGGAAGCACCGTATACGCATGCTTGCATTAGAAGGGCAAATTTATGAAACCGATGCAGATAACCCAGAACTGGCGTTTTTAGGGCGTTTTGATTTTGCCTTTGTGACCAGTGTATTGCTGCCATTATTTATCATATTGCTGCTCTACGATTTAAAAGCAAAAGAGCGGGAAGCTCGCCGCTTTGATTTACTTAATGTAACCGCACGCAACGCCCATGCGATATGGACGGCAAGAGTTATAGTCACCTTAGTTCCTTTAGCCCTAGTTACGCTTATTCCGTTTGTTGTGTTCGGGTTAATTAATGGTGCATCTTTGCCCTCTATTTTAACCGTTTGCGCGATAGTAATAGGTAACATTGCAATATGGAGTGCCATTGTTCTTGTAATTGGCGCCGCAAAGCGTTTTGCAAGTTTCAGTGCAACGCATCTTGCCTCTATTATGCTAGGCGTCTGGCTTGTTACCACTGTTATTGTGCCCGTGACCGCACACACGGTAATTAATGCGGTGGTAGAAACACCTGAAGGTGGCGATATTGTGCTTACCCAACGTGAAGCGGTAAATAGTGCCTGGGATAAGCCCGTTGAAGAGACGTGGCGCGCATTCATAGCCACTCATCCGCAGTGGGCCGATTACACAATATTTGACCCTGAAAGAGATAGCTCGTTTAACTGGAAATGGTACTACGCGTTCCAACAGGTGGGCGATCAAACTGCCAGTGACTTGTCGAAAGCTTATCAGACTGCCACGCTTCAAAAAGACACCATTGCAAGCTACGTAGCCTTGCTTTCTCCTTCCTTGCTTACGCAGCGTTTATTATCAAGCGCTGCTGATACTAACGTAAGCGCGATGGTGAGCTATGAAAATGATGTACGCGTTTTTCATAAGGCGCTACGAAAATTTTATTATTACCACCTTTTCAAAGACCCTGAATTTTCTCAGGAGAGCTTTGAAGCACTGCCACAATTTACACCAAACATGAGAACGTTAGGCGAAAGCAACAAGGAAAACTAATGAAGAACTAGGCTGTAAAAACGGGTAAAAAAAAGAGGCTTACTAACAGTAAGCCTCTCTCGCGTTAAAACTAAATCAAGCTAATACTACGACGATTGAAGGGTCTGCATAGGCTCTATATCAGTGGTATTGTTTCTGATGAACGACTCAATATCTTTTACTTCTTCTTTACTAAAGCCTAGGCGAGCTCGGATACCGGTTGTTCCGTCAGCATTTTCAATCACAACAAAGTCGTTAACGCCTAGTGTACGTGAAAACACGGTGTGAACTTGCTTGTTGTTGATATCTACGATTTTAACTTTGGTCGAGGTTCTGTAAATTGCCATTGGACCTGACTGAGTTTGAACCCAGTCGATTGACCAATAATAATGACTGTAGTTTGGCAAACCTAACTTAGTATAAAGTGACTCTTTAAATTCAACGTTTTCACACTTATTCATCACTGCATTTTGACGTTTACAGTTAGAGTGTTCTGCGATGTTTTTACCGCCTAAGCCCACGTCCATAGGTACCGTGGTATAGCCATCGATGCTTACAAGTACATAATCATCGAACTTATTAAGCCCAAAGGTATTGCCTAACTCTTTAAACGAGTTTAACAACCCTCCTACTTTGTCGTTTTCATCACGAGGGTCTTTTTCTAGCAGGATAAAACCGGTAGATGCTGCGTCGCCTTTTTGATGCTCGGCAATGTGGTAGTTATCTAACAGAGTGATGTTTTTAACGCTATCCCCATCAATAAAGTAACGGAAAGCTGAACCAGAACGCCCTACAATAAATCCATCTGACGTAGGTATAACACTATTGCCCGTCGCTTTTTTGCCAGTTACTGTTCGCACTTCAAATTGACCACCGCGCTTCCACACCGTACCAATCTTGATAGGCGCTTCCGAGGAATGTGCTTTGTGATACTTAAGGGTAAAAGACCCGTCGAAGTTCTCAACCGCGTAGGTAAATTCACCAGTAAATCGGTTGCCACCAAAGTTCGCTACTTGCCCTTCGAAATCGTTAAACATCTGCCCATCGATCATGATGCCATCTTTTTTGCGATAGAAAATAGCAGGGCCGCCTGTTGCATCAACTTTTTGCTTTTGTTCAGCGAGTTCGGCTGCACTAAGCAATACTTCCGGTTTAGCGGCGGGTGCGGCTTGTTGCTGCGCAGCAGCTGGAACTGTCATGCCTTGTAGCTTAGCGAGAAATGCTTTTTGCATTTGATTTGCCATCGCTCGCTCTTCAGGTGTGGGAGGTGTGCTTCCACAAGCACTGATAAGGGCGGCGGCAATTAAAGATGGAACTAATAGTTTTGCTTTCATGTTTTTTCTCTTATTGCGCTTCGGGCAGAATATTTCGTGCTGAAGCTTTTTTATGAAAACAAAGGAAGGTAGACGAAGTGATACTGTGGCAGCGCTATCCCGCACTGTGCATTATAAGACTTATGTGTCGCATTCCTTTGCAAGCACTATTAGAAAATATTCGGCCTTCAAATTCAATCTAGAAATAGCACAAAAAGTATGAATTTTAGCCACTTAGCACTATTTTAGTGTTTCGGGTGTAGTTAAGCTGGTATCAAAGGCTATTCAAACTCGGCCATTCATTTTCAGTAAGTAAGCCTTTCTCAATTAGTTTTTGCCGACGCGCTTCTATAACTAATTTCAATTCATCTCTAACTAATCTGACGGCTGGAGTAATTAAATGGCGGCTGGGAAGCATTAGCCACATTTCTGTTAGCGGAACCGTATACTGCGTTAACACGCGCTTAAGTTTTCCGTTTAACAAATCTTCGGCCACATCAATAGCAGATTTTTTTGCAATACCTGCCCCGTCAACACACCACCTTCTAACAATATCCCCATCGTTTACTGCGCGATTACTTTGCACTTTTACTCGAAATTTTTCGCCGTTTTTAGTCAGCTCCCATGCATTGTGCGTTTGGTCATATAACTTATAAAGCAGCGTATTATGATGGGCAAGGTCACTTAATTCCTCAGGCGCTTTGTTTTCGCTTAAATAATGCGGTGACGCACAAATAACATGGGGAATGTTACACACTTTAAACCCATACATCTGCGACTCTTTTACCGCTTCCTTTGTCATAGCGCGAAGCGCAACATCAGCTCTACACCAAGTTGCTCTTCAATTCGCTTAATGGCCACGCTTGTTGCAGATGAACTTAAATCAAGCTTCTTGGCCGCAAGGGTAATAGAATTTACTTCTGCGACTTTTATAAAAACCTGTAAGTCTTCTGTTTTCATACTTTACTCGAGCGCTCTGAATTAGTGTGTATCATTTTTACTATCCTTGTTTTCGGGACAGTCTTTCGCGCGTTTGGTCGTTTATTATCCTTTTTCTAACGAATAAACTGAAACTATCAAATAAGCGACGCCGACAACCAACGAATTGGAGATTGTATGAAACACCTGAAACTCGCTAAATTAACGATAGCTTCGCTACTGGTTAGCGCAAGTGTTTACATTGCGCCCAGCGTGCAGGCTGAAACAAAAGTAACTACGGCAGAAGATATTAACTGGGGTTATTTAAACCCTGCTCGAGGCGATAAAAGCCCTGGCGCAGCTGATTTGTGGGGAGATAGAACAAAAGACACCGCCACCGGTATGCTGGTGCGCTTTAACAAAGGCATTGAAGGTTCGATAACATCCAGCGGTGATGAGTTTAAAGCCGTAGTTATTCAAGGTAGTTTGAGTTACATAGACGAGAATAAATCCAATGCGCGAACGCTTAACGCAGGCAGCTATGTTGCGTCTTCTACACCGGCTAAGCACCGCCTTCGCAATATAAGCGACGATGAGACTATTGTTTACGTTAGAGCGTCGTCTAAGTACCAGGTTAACGACTTAGTGAGTAGATAATAGCGTTTGAAATACCCATTATTCGATTCATCAAACAGCATGGTTCGTAACATAGCTTTTATAAACGAATTAATGCTTTTCAGGGTTTAATGGGTAATCGCCCTAATGCGGCAGCGCATAGTAAACCTATAACAAGGGTCATTGCTACGCTAGTAAAGGTGCCTAGCAGCACGTATTCAGTGAGCTTTCTGTCTTGGTGTTTAGTGAGATCGCCAAAGCGGAAAATAGATTTCGCAGCAATAAGGAATCCAATTGCGGAAAACTGGTTTAATAATACAAAAGTCAGCATTAATACCCTTTCTAGATACCCTATGCGCTGCCCAGCTAAAGACAGGGTTTGCTGCGCTTCGGTGCTAATGGTTGGCGGGTCGTTGGGGTGAGTGGTTTGTGTGTTGCTCGATAATACTTCACTACTCCACGGCGATAACAGCTGTTTAATAACGATGGAGCTGGGTTTAAGTACAGCCAGATACGCCAACGTTATCACCAAGTCGCCAGCGCTAAGCTGCCTTAACGCACTAAGAACATACTGCCACTGATCGGTAGCGTATAAAAATACGCCTAAAAGAACGACCACATGCGCTATTTGGTCAATAACAAACGCTGTCGTGCTTTGCACACAATACGATTTGATAACATCAATTTTAAAATGTGATACCGCGATAATAATAGCGCCAACACCTATTGTGGTTAAGCTTATATTTTCAGATAACAGTAGCAGTACAGCTCCAGCAAAAACGCCGTGTATAAGGGTGTGTATGTATAGAGGTAACGCTAAAGCATGGCGTTCATTTCTTTGCTTTACCCATGCAAAGGGCTGAAAATAAAAGTCAGCAAGGATATGTGCCAATAATAGCCCCACCAGCAATTCGGGCTGCTCTATAGTCGTCACCATGCTGGTATCTAGGTTATCAGCTAGCATTTCTCGCTCCTTTCACAAGCTCGCTTTTAATATGTTTACACCCAAGGCGTAATGACCGCGTTATTATTTTACAGGCGCGTTACTCAATGGCCGGTGGCCAAGTTTCCACACGTTAATTTCCTGCTCCATGTAGCTTAGGTATTCTGCTACCAGTTTGTAATTACTGGCATTTAGAATTCTACTCACATTGCTTCTATTTTTATTCAATATGGCAGCCACGTTTTCATGGCTTTTGTCTGACGCTTCGATATAGGCCAATAAGGTTTGAGATTGGGTAGGCGTTAGCCCTGTAAGGTGAGCATCAGCGAAACGCGTGATTAACTGTGTACTGTTTTCAAGCGCTTGATGGCTCGTATGAAAAGCGAGGTGGTAAGGCTTAATATCGTCAAGCCCTCTGCCTGACAACACAAAGGCTTCCCCCGTTCCCGTTTTCACCTCTTTTGCGCGAAACTGTGCGTCCCCCACGGCAGCACTAATTCGAACATCTACGCTCGGGTTTAGGGCTTTTAGCGCTAGCCGTAGCCCAATAGCAATCAGCATAATGTGCTCAGGCTGCTTAACGACTAACTGAAACGCGTCCCCTCTGTAAACATCAAAGTCTCCGCTGTATTGGTCAGCGTATTTTGAGAGTAGCGCCTTGAGGGTGGCTAGAATAGAAGTAAAATCGTCATCAGAAAATGATTGAGACTGGGATATATCGCCAGTAAGCACACCTGCTTTGTGGTCACTTTTATCGTTCAGCTGCACGTCATTTAACCGCTTAGCAGCGTCTTGACGTGTGTCACTACTTCCCGATTTAGTGTGCTTACCTGACTGTACCATGAGCGGCTCCCGTTCTTAATGTCACCATCATTTTTCAATGGGTCTAACGCTTTACTATACACAACAACCCATAAAATACAAAAACAATCACATATTAAAATGTGATTACTTTTAATCACAAAATAACATGTGACTATTTAAAGTGGTGTAACTTAACGCGCTGATAAAGAAAACTCATATTGGAGGGTGAGTGCTTAAGGTTTGTTAACCTTACTGAATGCTTCATTGAGTGCCTCGAAGGCTAAAATTTAGCGCAGTTCCTGCCGGCGTTCTTAGCCCGATATAGCGCCGCATCTGCTTTTTCAAGAAAGGAGGTCGCGCTTAGTTTGGTCTCCCCTCGCATAGATTCAGGCTCGGTTTCGCTCCAATCAAGGCAAACCATACCAATACTCACGGTGAGCGTTTTTGAACATTGAGATTTTTCATGTGCTATCGATAAATAGGTTACGTTTCGAAGTATTCTCGCGGCTATTGTCGCAAGTGAATCAGAAGTTGTACCTGGAAGGATGACTGCGAACTCTTCTCCTCCATACCTTGCAATTAAATCGTCACTTCCTAAACAGCTATTTGACAAGGTTTCGGCAACGCTTTTAAGTACAGCGTCCCCCGCCACGTGACCGTAACAATCGTTAAACCATTCCCCCTTCAATATAGCAATTCATCGTACGTGATTGAGTCTGAAGCCGGCACTGCTTGGCAAGCTGTTCCCCAGACTCTACAAGAAGAAAAGGGTCAGCACGACCAAGCATCTCTTTCTTTGAGTACGGGTCGTAAAACGTAAGAGAGCTGCTTGTAATACCACTTGGCTCGATTATTCCAAAATCTTTTTCAAAGTATTCGCTCGCGTATACCTTATTGCTATCAGTACTTTTAAACAAAATACTCGATGGCATTTGACGCAAAATTGAAAGGGCTTCTTTTTTATTCGAAACAGTTCTCGACATTCGATACTCTTTAAATGTAGCACTTAATATGCCGATTTCCTTGGCCTCACGCATTTCATAAAAAATTTCGCCTATTGGTTTATTAAACTTATTTAAGATGACAGCGTATTCAAAAAGGGATAAGGAATTTCAAACGGGAACGAAGCATTAATCATGAGCGATTCAATCGTTGAATTATTAGATGAGATGTATGATGAACAAAGCGAAAAGACGTCATTAGGCAAAGTAGTGGAGCGCTTTGAAGATAGAGGCTTTGGCCCACTCCTCTTAATGCCTGCTCTTATTGCTTTGCTTCCCACAGGGGCTATACCGGGCGTACCAACCCTGTGCGGCTTAACGTTATTTTTTATCTGTATACAAGTGGCTGTTGGGCGAAAAAGCCCATGGCTCCCCAAAGTACTAAAAGAGAAAGAAGTAAGCTCTGATAAGCTAGAAAGCGCAATTGATAAAGCAAAACCCTACGCCCAAAAGACCGAAAAGCTACTTAAGCCCCGCATGACTTTTCTCTCTCACACCCCCGCTAAAAATATCATTGCGGGATACTGTGCTATTGCAGCCCTTGGTATGATCCCCCTTGAAGCACTTCCTTTCGCTGTCGCTTTGCCCGCTTTTGCACTTTGCATAACAGCGCTAGGCATGGCGAACCGTGACGGCGTGTTTCTGTCCCTTGGCATTTTACTCCAGCTAGGTACAGGTTATCTGGTATTTAAAGCTATTGGCATGATGTAGCGCTCTAGCGCACGACTACACGGCTACTATTCACTTTTTAACATTAAGCTCTTTGTTTTATTCAAGGTTACTTTGAAGTTGTTGTTAGAGAAGTAAATGGCCTGGTCGAAGCATCTGCGTTCATCATGCAGCAGAATGCGTCCCGCCGCGATGACTACTGCTTCACTGAGGTAACCGTTGACGAGGTAGAGGCCCGCACTGGTCTTGATATCATGCCCATATTGCCAGTAGAAAGTGAAAGCAGTGTAGAAGGCAAACTTGGTGGCCTTTCTTTACAACTTGGATGTAGCTAAGCTGACTGCAAGCAACTCAGGCTTATGCGATAACGCTAAAGATGAATATTGTAAGGTGGTTAACGCCCTACTTATTTTTAAATGGCTGTATTAGCAATGCCCTAATAGACGCATTTCCTTTTACTGCAGGTACGTCTTTTTGCCCAATAGGTAACGTTTCATCGCTGTATTGTGCCCGTGGAGTAAAACTATTAAACAAGCGATCCCACCACGACACGCTGAACCCATAGTTTGAATTTGACTCTGCTTTGGCCTGGCTATGGTGAATACGGTGAAGGCGTTGCGTTATTAAGACCCGCCCCACTCTGTCATCCCACTTTTGCGATAGTCGTATATTGGCATGATTAAACAGCGCAAAGCCATTAAGTGCCACTTCAAAGATAACAATAGCAACAGCAGGTATGCCTAACAGTGCCACAGCAGCGGCCTTTACGCCTAGGCTGATAGCAATTTCAACGGGATGAAAGCGAAGGCCTGTGGTGGTATCCACATGACTATCAGCATGATGCATTTTGTGAAAACGCCATAATAGAGGTACGGTATGAAACAGCCTATGCTGCCAATAGATGATCATATCTAGCAGTATTACACTTAAAGTCACTATGCCGGCGAATACGACGCCGCTGCTTTCTACATCATCACTTATTCCTATTAACGATGACCCGCTTTGCGCATAGCCTAACATTACATTAAAAAGCCCAAAGTCTTCTTGCTGCGCCCACACCGACACACCGACTAAAGTGGCGGGCAACAGTACCCGAGATATCAATGCGCCCAACACGACCATAGACAAGTTACCCACCCAGCGTGTTTTTCTATCGAGCACCGCTTTACGCGCTGGATAACGCGCTTCTAGCAGCGCCATGCACATGAATATGCCAAGAAACATGCTTAAGCGAATAGCTGATGTATTATCCAACGTATACTCTCTTTGTCATAAAACTCTATCATAATACTTTTTCAACAATACGCGTTCTAACCCTTCACACATTGCCATTATAAAAAGGTGTTTAAGCGGCCATAACACAAAGTTCACGGTTACACGCAGTTTATATTTATTAAGCTTGATGCTCGCGAGCGTTTTTAGCCTTTACGCTGCGCTCTACCTTATCGAGGGTGCTGAACCCTCCTGCAATACGCGTCACCACAGTAACCGCACAGGCTGCTGCAAAAATATAAGCCATTTCAGCGAAATATTGCGGCCAGATGCAAAATGCCAAAAACACTAAAATAGTTTCAGTTCCCTCGGTTAGCCCTTGCATGTAATAAAAGCTTTTATTGGCAAACTGAGGCCTGGCTATCTGAAACTTTTCTGCGGCGATAGCAAAAGCTAAAAAACTACTTCCTGTACCAATAAACGTGGCTAATAACACCATAGCAGGGATACCCCAGTTGATAGGGTCTGCGATGCCAAACGCCAAAGGTATCGACGCGTAAAATAGAAAGTCTAAGCAGATATCCAAATATCCACCCGCGCTACTACTACTTTTCTGGTAGCGGGCTAGCTCGCCGTCTATACCATCCAAAACGCGATTGAAAATGATGCAGCAAAGCGCCCCCCACCACCAGTTAAGAATAATAAAGGGAACAGCCAGTAAGCCAAGGACAAACCCGGCAAGGGTCACGTGGTTCGGCGCAACGCCCTGTTGATCAAGAAAGCTAATCAGGGGTTTTAATAGTGGCTTTATAAACGGGGTAATTTTTGCATCTAACATGGCGATAACTCAATTATTTGGCCGCCAGCAGCAATGGCGTCTTCTTTGTCGTGGGTAACCAGCACGGCGGGAATATTGTGCGCTTTAAGCTGCTCGAATGTCCAGCTTCGAATTTGCCCACGAAGCGCAAGGTCAAGCTTACTAAAGGGCTCGTCTAGCAAAACCACATCCGGCGCCGAAGCTAGCGTTCTTAATAACGACACTCTTGACTGCTGCCCGCCTGAAAGCGTATTTACACCACGCTGCCCCATGCTCTCTAATTCGACAGCGCTCAACATGGTGTTAATGGCCTCCATCCTAGCGTGCGGATTACTGTGGCTAGTTTTTGGCATGGCAAACGCTATGTTTTCAGCTACCGTCATATGTTCAAACAACAAGGCGTCTTGAAACATCATGCCCACTTTACGCAAATGGGCGGGTTTACGGTTAATCACGTTATTGTCGATTTTAATAATGCCGCTAACACTAAATGGCTCATAAAGTTGCCCGGCAATGGCTTGCAGCAAGGTAGACTTGCCCGCTCCACTTGGCCCCATCACTGTTAAAACTTGCCCTTTTTCTACGCATGCGTTTACGTTCAACAGCACATTGTCTGCACGAGAGATAACCAGTTTTTCTAAACTAAGTGCCATGTAATACTGCTCTACGTTTGTTTTTTTCTTTGATACTAGCGCCGCGGTTTTTCATTAAAACGCCAGGTAAATACCACGCAATCACAAAGCCAATCAAAGGCATTGCCCCCTGAATAATAACGTATACGGCGGTTAAGCGTGTACTGCTACCCGATACCGAGGCGACAGCTTCCGTCGTGATAGTCGCAATGGTGCCCCCCGAAGCTAACAAGGTGGGTAAATATTGACTAAAACTTATAGCTAGCCCTAATGCCCACGCCACCAATATAGCGTTAAGCATTAGAGGTAGCTTAATGCGATAGAACACCTGCCACGGCGTTTTCCCTAAACTCTGCGCAACCATGGCATAGCGATTGTCGAACTTGCGATAGGCTACCGCCATAGACAAAAACACATAGGGAACAACATACACCATGTGCGCAATGTAGGTGTGAAACCATACGGCGTTTTGCAAAACAAGCTGCTGGAACCACACTAACCCGTATAAAAATGCCACTCCGGGCACTAATAGTGGTAAAAAAAGCGATATTGAAAACGCGCTGTTGGCATGTCTAGCCGCCGGCTTTAGCTGTTCACTTTCTAGCGTAAAGAGTACCAGTAACATTGCCGATGTGCTCACTAACATGCCAAGTAATAGGCTATTTACAAGCGGTGTTGCCAGTGCCTCTAACGCGGTGCCCCAGTGTAAGAAAGTAACCCCTTCAGGCAGCAGCGCAGGAAAAGACCAATGTTTTGCTATTGAATACATTACAACCGCGTAGATCACTGTGCTTATCAATATCACGTAGAGTGAAACAATGCCGTATCCAATGCCTCGAACTAGGGCATCGGCACCGTGCCTGCGGCCTTTCATCAGGCTCTGTTTGCCTAAGTACATAAAAAAATGTTCAACGGCGAAAAATAAGAGTAACGCTACCCCACTCACAGCCACCTGAAGCACCGCTGCACCGCTGGCCAGTAAGCGCATGAACAAATCAATATGATTAAACCAATGCATAATGGCAACGGCTAGGGTACTCGGGTTATTGGAGCCAAGTATAAGCGGAATTTCAACGTTTGAGGTGGCGAACACCAACACCGCAAGTATGGGCAGCTTGATTTGCGTAAATATACTTGGTGCTACAAGTTTGAAAAAGCTTGCTGTGGGTGAATAACCAAGGGAAGACCCCACGTTTACGTAGCCCAACAGTTTCTTTTTTATTAGCGGCTGAGACATCACACTAAGGGCCATTAAAATAATAAATGGCAACTCTTTAAGGCTTAACGCCAACAGTACGCTAAAGCCGAACTCATCATAAGGGAAAAAGCTGCTGCCTGCTATATGGGGGCCGTCATTACCGCCTAGCACCATGAAACGAGCAAAAATACCTGAAGGACTTAATACGAACAATAAAGCAATGGCCGCTGCCGCATGAGGAAACACCAGAAACGGGCTAAGCAACCCTTGCACTTTTTCAAGCCACGAAGACTGATAAAAGGTAGCTAATAATAAAAACGCGCCAGCCATCGCCAGCAATGTTGACCCCACCCCGGTGAAAAGCGAAAGCCACACCATGTGCCAAATATCATCAAGAGCAAATAGCGTTCTAAAAACGTCTAGTGAAAAGCTGTTCGCGCCTATGGCAGGGAAATAACCTAACGCAGGAAAAATTACGCCCACAAGCCCTGCTAATACGGGTATGCAAAGCAATAGCAGTAAACACCAGCGCATAATGCGCGTAAATTGCGCGAACATTAGTAACGCGCTCCGTAACGTTCGTACCATGCATCACGCAGCGCGTCGGTCCAGCTTGCATGAGGCTCGGCCAATAGAGCGGTCGGCTTCGATTTATCGAGTGCCGATGGATGCACTGCCTCTTTTTTAAATAATGCTTGTTGGGCATTAGTGAGGGTCGTCATATCGAGCACGGTGTCATCGCCCCATACGGTTATTTCCTGCTTCTTGGCTTGTGCTTGGGGTGAAATCAAGAAATTCACAACGGTTTTCGCCGCCGCTTTGCTTCCCGAGTTATAGGTTAACCCTACAAAGTGCACGTTTGCTAAGCTTCCGTCTTGCATAGCGTAAGTGCGCACATCTTCAGGTAAATCGAAGCGTGTGACCGCAGAGGGGATTTCCGATGCGGTAAAAGAAAAAGCCAATGAAAGCTCGCCCGCCCCCACCAATCGCTGGAGCTGAGAGGCGTGTCTTAGCATATGATCGCCTTGCTGCCACATGGTAGGGTGTAGCGCATCCAGGTACTTCCATAAAGGGGGCAAAACAGTTTTTAGCGATGCCTCACTTACCGGTTGATAAAACACGCTGTGTTTGTCTTTGTTTAGCGCCAGCGCAGCATATTTAATAAAGCTGATGCCCAAATAGTCGCTAGGTACAGGGTAAGTGAATCTACCCGGGGCTTTTTGGCTAAATCGTAGAAGCTGTTCAGTGGTTTTCGGCGCCATAAGCCCTAGCGACTTCATGTGTTCACTACGATAGTAAAACACCATAGACGCTTTCCCCCAAGGTGCTTCCATGCCTAAAGTGGGCTCACCAAAGTCTGTGGTCATAGCGGAGTTTTCCTCAGGATTAGTGAGACTGAAATTATTAAGTTCACTTACCCACGAGGCACTCAGTAATCCGTGCTTTTTCATTGCAGCGAAGTTCTCGCCGTTTATCCATATAAGATCCACACTGCCATTGTTATGATTACCCGCTGCTTTTTCTGCCAGTACACGAGACACTGCATCACTGGTGTCAGCTAGCTTCACGTGTTGAAGCTCTATGTTAAAGCGGGTTTTAACTTGAAGTGCCACCCACTGAAGGTAGCCATTAACCTGGGCGCTACCACCCCAGGCATGAAATCGAACAAGAGGTGAGTTTTCTGAGGGTGTTTCATCGTTGGTGTTGCCCATTGCAGGTTGAGCTACAACAAGCACAGACAAAATGACTATGCAGGTAAAAAGGAATACCTGCATAGTGGAAAAGAACAACGGGCTATTTGTACGAAACTGCAGCTCGGCCTGCCCCCCTGTACTCAATTGGGAGCCATTCAGGGCACTACTGTTAACGCTACTGTGCAACATTAAGCGCCCAATCATAATTAAGGTATTCAATATCAGCAGTGTTATTTTTTAACACTGAAACTTGCGCTTCAGTTAACCGCATTGCGTCTTTATACAGCAAGATAAACTCGTTGAGCGTTGACGTGTCGCGCCACTCGCCGTATTTACCTTCAAAGTCCTCACTGTACCAGTCGAATATTTTAGACAAATAGAGTGTGTCGCCACTCATTTTGTTACGAGCGCTGTCAGACAAAAATCGTTTTGTTTGCGCCTCTAACTGTTCATCTAGTTTATTCCCTGTGTATGCTTCTTCACGTAGCGCCGGGCAACCTACGCTGGCGCAATTCACCGCAAAATGAATGCGAGGCTCATTATAAGTTTTTGTGGTTTGGTTTGTGCCGCGAATAAGTTCGTGTTCAATTTCATCTAACGTGCGAGTTTCACCAAGCAGCGGCGCTATTTCTTTTTTCCAAGGCGAAGAAAAGAAACTTCCTAAATCCCGTATCGACGCTATATCAGGATACTCAGTTAAAATAAGCGCAATGGTATAGGCGTTGTAAGCGTTAATAAGAAAAGCGAGCTGTTTATCCTTATCCCACGAATCAAATTTACTTTGCTCTACCTTAGATAAGCGCGCTAAATACTCGTTAAGCTTTGTTTGCTCTTTTTTAAACCCATCGTAATTTACCTGTGTACTTGCGCCGTTGGAAATCGGCGTCACATACTTACTTAACAAATTATCGAACGTGCTATGCAAACCTTCTTCAGCGCTAGCGTAAAAACTTACGCTTGCAGCAAACAGCACTATGCTGCCTGCTGCAATTCTACGCGATGCTGAAATACCACGTGACACTGTAATACCTTGTAACAATAGGGCGATTTTACGCATAAAAGTGGTTAGAGTAGTTTTCACCTCTATTACCCTCTGCGCCATGTGTGGAATTTCTCAACAAAGCCTAAAAGTTTTTCAGGTGCATTAGCCCGCTTCCAATTCCCCGCTGCGTACTTTGCGCCTTCAGCCCAAGTTGGATAGGCGTGGATAGTGCCTAGTATTTTGTTTAACCCTAGGTCGTGTTTCATGGCAATAACAAACTCAGCAAGCAAATCACCAGCGTGCTCAGAAACAATAGTAACGCCCAGTATTTTGTCCTTACCTGGCGGCGTAAGCACCTTAATGAAACCCTTACGCGCACTCTCGGCCACGGCTCGATCGAGTTCGGCAAATTCGTAGCGAGTTACTTCCACATCAATATCTTGTTCTGCAGCATCTCGCTCACTGAGACCTACCCTTGCCACTTCTGGGTCGATAAAGGTTGTCCAAGGAATAACGCGATAGTCCACTTTAAACTTCTTAAATGTGCCGAAAAGTGCATTAACCGCCGCGTACCATGCCTGATGTGCGGCCACGTGAGTAAACTGATACGGTCCTACCACATCACCTGCTGCAAAGATATTTGGCATCAGCGTTTGCAGGTATTCGTCAGTGTCGATAGTTCTGTCAAACTTAATTCCCAAGTCTTCAAGACCAAACCCGTTTAAACGGGCCTTACGGCCCACCGCGATAATTACCTCATCATAAGCGATGGTGCTTTCAACCCCCTCTTTCGCCACCACCAACACCTTTTCACCGTTTTGTCGCTCAAAACGAAGGGCATCATGGGATGTCAGAACATTTACCCCGCTTTCACGAAGTACAGATTCTGCATATTCAGCAACATCAGCGTCTTCTTTACCCATTAGCCGTGGTGCACGTTCAACTTGCGTAACCTTACTACCCAGGCGAGAAAAGGCCTGCGCCAGCTCACAGCCAATAGGCCCACCACCCAACACGATTAACCGTTTTGGCGATTCTTCAAGGTCAGCAAATTTAGACCATAAGGTGTCAGACGTAACATAACCACTTTGTTCAATACCCGGCAGGTCAGGAACAAAAGGCGCAGCACCGGTAGCAACAACAATGGTTTTCGTGGTTAGCGTTTGGGTGCCGCCATCATTCTTTTTAATCTCTACTGTCCAGGGATCGATGATCTTTGCATAGCCTTTCACTACATCAACACCTAAGCTGGTGTAACGCTCTACACTGTCATTAGGCGCAATAGCCGCAATTATTTCGTGTACACGTGCCATCACTTTTTTAAAGGACATCGCAGGCGATACTGGCTCCAAACCATAGTTATCGGCATGACGCATTTGGTTCGCCACTTTAGCGGTTTTTATAATGGCTTTACTGGGTACGCAGCCATAGTTAAGACAATCGCCCCCCATTTCCCCAGCCTCTACCAGCGTTACTTTCGCTTTCACCGCTGCCGCAATATAACTGGTAACCAATCCACCTGCACCGGCACCGATAACCACTAGGTTACGGTCAAATTTCTTTGGTTTGTTGTAGCCTTTGTAAACACGGCGACGATTAACAAGCGCCACTATACCTTTAGCTATCCACGGGAAGATACCTAGCAATACAAACGAAAAGATAAGTCCAGGCGATACGATGCCTGACAGGCTGTCAATTTGGGCCAGTTGCGTACCTGCGTTTACATAAACAGCGGTGCCGGCAAGCATGCCTATCTGGCTTACCCAGTAAAATGTCCAGGTCTTTAGGGAGGTTAAGCCCATTAATAAGTTTATTAAAAAGAAGGGGAATACGGGCACTAAGCGCAAAGTGAACAAGTAAAATGCCCCCTGCTTCTCAACGCCTTCATCTATTTTCTTTAGCTTCTCTTTAAATTTATTGCGTACGGTGTCACGCAGGATAAAACGGGATACTAAAAACGCCAGCGTAGCCCCTACGCTGGAAGCAAACGACACAATAACTAAACCTTGTACAAGACCAAAAAGCGCACCCGCGGCCAAAGTTAGAATAGCTGCACCTGGCAGTGAAAGTGCGGTTACTGCGACATAAATAGCAAAGAACACCCCAATACTTAAAACCGGATTGTCTGCAATTTGGCTTTTGAACGTATCGAGGGAACCTTTCATTCCCTCGAGGGTTAAATAGCTATTTAAATCAAAATAAAAAAAACTAAAAATGGCGGCTGCAATAACCCCTAGTAGCGCTATCTTTTTAAACATCAATAATCCTTAGCGCTTAGAACGCGTATTGCATGGTAATTTGAGCGTGACGAGGCACGTTTGGCATGACTAGAGTCGCACCAAAATACCCGCCTTCAAAAAGTGGCTGCCAGTTTTCTTCGTCGGTGATGTTCATTACATCTAGGCGAACGCGAAGCGCATCGGTAACCTGATAGTCGGCGTTTAAATCAACCGTATATTGGTCGCGAATATGCACGGTTTGTAAAAAGTCTAACGGGAAAGATTTGGTGTAAAGCGCGCTGGCACCCACTTGGAAACTGTCGGTAATTTGCCAGCCGGCATTAATAGACGCGATTTGAGGCGGAATACCTTGTACGCGAGTATTTGATGCAGGAAACGCGGCAAACGTCGGCGATCCCACTCCCGTCCCCTCAATAATATCTGAGCGACTGTTATCAAACGCGTCTATCACCTGAGCCGTGCCTTGAAACGCTGCAGAGTCATCGAAGCGAGCGTCTAAGTAGCTGTAAGCAGCATTTACCCATATATCATTGCCTTGATAGAACATTTGCAGTTCAAAGCCGCTGGTCTTAACCCCGCTATTGCTGCCATCGCGATTGCGTAAGCTACGGGTTTGCTCAAACACTGCCGCTTCAGCATACCATTGGCTGTTTGGCGCGTATTTTACCCCTGCTTCGTACAAGGTATTTTCGGTAGCAAAATTAAGCGGGTTAATTTCATTATTACCGCCCAATACTGTGCCCCCCGCCATACTGTTTGACGTAGCATCGTTTTCGGAAAACGCAGCATATACGTTGATGTCACCGGTGAGTTTGTAAACTGCGCTTAACTGATAGCTAGTTAAGGTATCGCTATAGGTATCAGACGCTGCCGTTACTCCCTCAGGCGCTAGAGGGTCGCGGGCTTCAACATCGTAATAATCTACTCTAACGCCAGCAATGGTTGAGAACTTGTCTGTCCATGTAGAGCGTTGCTGTAGCGCCAACCCAGTTTGCCACGATGTAGAATCAGTGGTGTCTGACAGGTTAAAATCGCCGTTACCATCGCCATCGAGGTCATATTGCGCCCCAGGCGACACAAATACGCCTGGGCGTAATTCAACCAAACGGGCTTTTTGTGCATCGGTAAGCGGTATAACTCGGTTTGAAATCGGGCCAGTTAAATCAATAGGGTTGTCAGCTTCGGTGGTAAATTGGCTGTAGCCCAGCACGTCGTTATAGCGAAGCGCCAAGCCTATGGTAGTAAGTTGGCTATCGCTCCACTGGTAATCAAGTTCAGTGCGGTTTTCAAACGTATCGGCACCGTCAATAATTTCCACAAAGCTATTTTGCGCAATCTCTTCGCGCTCTAAGTACTGATAATACGTAATGTTGCGAAGGGTCGCGTTATCGGCCAGTTTGTATTCTACGTTACTTCGGATAACCGTAGTTTCAGCACCGTTAATGTCATCTGGGTTGGTAAATACACGGCTTCGAGGAATAACTACTTCACCCGTAGGTGAAATAATAGCCCCTGCACCAGCTACTGTGCTGCCATTTGGCTGAGTGCCTTGCCCTGTAATATAAACCCCATTATCGATAAGGTCTTGAGTTGGACGGTTGATGCCTGCGTTATCTGGATAATCTGTATCGTAATATTCCGCACTGATATCCCACGTTAATGCATTGCTTGGGGTATAGCGGTAGGCCACGAACAAGTTGGTACTTTCACGCTCGGCAAAGTCATAAAAGCTGCCGTGATCTAAATATTCCGCACTGAAGCGAATACCGCTTTTACCTTCTTCTATCGCCGTGCCGTAGTCTACTTGAGCTGAATACTGATCCCAGCGCCCGGCGCGAAGGGTAACTTTACCGCTACTTTGACTAGTAGGCGCAACCTTGGTTTGCAAGTTAACAAAGCCGCCATTGCGCTGTGTACTTCCAAACAGCACCGGCGATGGCCCTTTCACTACGTCAATTTGCTCTACGCTATTAAATGACAATGGCAACCCAAAACCATTATTACCGGCCTGACGACGCACGCCGTCTTGAAAGAGTTCACCTAACTGCCCTCGTATGCTTGGAAGGCTTGGCGTACCAAATCCGCTGGATGCATAGGCATTAGGCGCCGCTTTCACAATATCGTGTAAGTCGTTAATATTCAGTGCTTCAATGGCCTCGGCCGAAAGCGATGTAACAGCACGTGGCGTTTGTGCTGCCGTTAAACTGTCACCAAATATACCTTTTAACGTGTTATCACCTGGATTTAGCGTACGCAGGCTCTGTTGGTTCCCTTTAACTTCAACGACTTCTATGTCTGCCACGTCTTGGGCAAACAGAGATTGACTTATTGCAAGTGTGAGTGTGCTAACGGCAAGGCCGGTTATCTTTTTCATTAACGAGTCCGTTTTATATTTCTTGTTCGACAAGACCGATACGCATAAGAAAAAATTTCAGTACATTTAATTTTTAATAAATATCAAATAAAACAAAATTAATTGAAATTTTTGTTTTGAACGGTCGTTCTAGTATGCTTTCACTTATTATATCTTTGGAGCATTTATGCAAAACAACACCAATATTCAAAAGCGACTGGAATGGTCGTTACTTTCTCTTCGCGTCACTATTTTTATCGTTATGTTTGTTTGGACCCTAGACAAATTTGTTAACCCCGCACACGGCATGGCCATTTTTGAAAAATTTTATGGCATTGGCGGCGTGCCTGAAATGGCTGTCTACGTAATGGGTGCATTGCAACTAGCCTTAGTTTTAGCCTTTGTAGCAGGGCTAGCTAAAAAGTACACCTATGGTCTTATTTTCATTCTTCACGGCGGGTCTACCCTTTCTTCTTTCCCGCAGTATTTAGATGCCTTTAATCACTTACTGTTTTTTGCCGCATGGCCTATGTGGGGCGCGTGCTTTGCACTTTTCCTGTTGCGCGATGCTGACACTAAACTTGCCTTTGGCAAATAGTAAGCATTAGTTAGGGCAACTGCGCATTATCGTGTTGGCAAGTTGCCCTTGCCACGATGTATCTCAAAGCGTTGAACCGGGCTTTTTAGCCTTTCGCAGCAGCGTACAGCTGCTGCCACTCGCCCTCTTGTACCGGCATTATTGATAACCTTCCGCCTTTTTTAACTAAAGGTAGCTCAGTAATACCTTCCATACTTTTAATCACAGAAAGTGGCAGTACGCTGGAAAACTTTTCTACAAACTTCACATCCACACGAAACCAACGCGGGTTTTCTTCGCTGGATTTAGGATCGTAGTATTTTGACTCAGGGTTAAACTGTGTGGTGTCTGGGTACCCGTCTTTCACCACTTCTGCAACGCCTGCAATACCAACTAGTTTGCAGCTGGAGTGATAAATAAACACCTTATCGCCTAGCTTTACGCCATCACGTAAAAAGTTACGGGCTTGGTAGTTTCTTACGCCATCCCATGGTTCAGTTTGCTCAGGACGGTTTGCCAAATCATCAATAGAGAATGCATCGGGTTCGGTTTTAAATAGCCAATATGCCATGTTATAAAAATGTCTCTTAGTTTTATTTAAAAAGGTTTTTGCTCGTGAAAGCCTAAGCAACGGGTTCACTTCAAGAAGCGGCAACTAGCGCTCTTACCTAGTCTGGCATTACATAAAATTGAGGTACGCACATACGAAACCCCAAGCAATAATCGCCGTGCTGCAACATTGCAATTTTGTACAAGTATACAAAGCACTTTTATTTAATGACAGTGCTATACCGTACCTGTCCCAAGACTGCTATAATTACGCCATTATTCTGTGTCGCAATTCAATTGCGCTTCAGCAACTCTCTGTTTTTTCTAGATGTGATTACTATGCAAGCCACCATTAAGGCCGACCGCGGCCTGTTTTCTTACCCTAAATATTGGCCACACTGTTTGGGTACTGCGCCATTCTTACCTATGTCTAAGGAAGAGATGGATGCCCTTGGTTGGGACAGCTGTGACGTTATTTTGGTAACCGGTGATGCCTATGTCGATCACCCTAGTTTCGGCATGGCGGTTATTGGTCGTGTACTTGAGGCCCACGGGTTCAGAGTAGGCATTATTTCTCAGCCCGATTGGAAGAGCAAAGACGACTTCATGAAGTTAGGTAAGCCAAACCTGTATTTTGGTGTTACCGCCGGCAATATGGACTCCATGATTAACCGCTACACATCGGATAAAAAACTTCGCCACGACGATGCCTACACGCCTGGCAATGTAGGTGGTAAGCGCCCCGATCGCGCTGTTACCGTTTACTCGCAGCGCTGCCGCGAGGCCTTTAAAGGTGTTCCGGTTATTGTAGGTGGCATTGAAGCGAGTTTGCGCCGTATTGCTCATTACGACTATTGGAGCGAAAAAGTACGCCGTTCGGTATTATTCGACTCTAAAGCTGACATGCTGTTTTTCGGTAACGCTGAGCGCCCGCTTGTTGAAGTCACTCACCGCTTAGCGGCAGGCGAAGATATTGCCGATTTGCGCGACATTCGTGGCACTGCCATTATCGTTAAAGAAGCACTGCCAGAGTGGCAAGGCGTGGACTCTACCTCATTAGATAGGCCTGGCAAGATAGACCCAATATCAAGCCCCTATCAAATGGAGCCTGAATGCGATTCACAAGACAAAGACACCAAAAGTAGCGAAGCGCCAGAAGCTGCGCCTATTGTAATTCAGCCGCCGCAGAAAGAAAAAGAAAAGCGTAAGCCTTGGGAGAAGGTGTACGTTAAGCTGCCTGCTTTTGAGACAGTTAAAGACAACAAGGTGTTATATGCGCACACCTCGCGTATTTTGCACCAAGAAACCAATCCCGGCTGTGCCCGCGCTTTAATGCAGCGCCATGCTGATAGACACATCTGGATTAACCCGCCGGCGATGCCTCTTGAAACCGAAGAAATGGATGCGGTGTTTGACCTACCCTATCAGCGTGTTCCGCACCCAGTGTATGGCGATGCTAAAATTCCCGCTTACGACATGATTCGCTTCAGCATTAACATTATGCGCGGGTGTTACGGCGGCTGCACGTTCTGCTCTATTACCGAACACGAAGGGCGCATTATTCAAAGTCGTTCTGAAGACTCCATCATTCGCGAAATTGAACAAATTCGCGACACGGTACCCGGTTTCACTGGCGTTATATCAGACTTAGGCGGTCCAACGGCGAACATGTATCGCCTTCGTTGTAAGAGCCCTAAAGCAGAAGCAACCTGTCGTCGACCTTCGTGTGTTTACCCCAGCATTTGTGCGCACATGGACACCGATCACAAGCCAACTATCGACTTATATCGTCGTGCTCGCGAATTGCCAGGCATTAAGAAAATCCTGATTGCTTCGGGCGTACGTTACGACTTAGCGGTAGAAGACCCAGAATACGTGAAAGAACTTGCCCTTCACCACGTAGGAGGCTATTTGAAGATAGCTCCAGAACACACCGAAGACGGCCCGTTATCTAAAATGATGAAACCGGGCATGGGCAGCTACTACCGCTTTAAAGAGCTTTTTGATAAGTATTCACAGGAAGCAGGTAAAAAGCAGTATCTGATCCCGTACTTCATTGCGTCGCACCCGGGGACCACTGACGAAGACATGTTAAGTCTTGCGATTTGGCTTAAAGAAAACAAATTTAAACTCGATCAGGTGCAAAACTTCTATCCGTCGCCAATGGCCACGGCAACTACCATGTACCACACCGAAGTGAATTCACTGCGCAAAGTAACCAAAGACAGTGAAGACGTACCATCTGCTAAAGGTGAAATTCACCGCAGACTGCACAAAGCGATGTTGCGTTATCATGACCCGAAAAATTTTGCGCAAATCCGTGAAGCGCTTAAGCGTATGGGGCGCGAAGATTTAATTGGTCGCGGTCCTCAGCACCTCGTTCCACCAGAAACGGCAGATGAGAAGCGTCAAAAAGCGCAAAAAGGCCGTCGGGGCGAACGCGCGCTAACCAAACACACCGGGCTTCCCCCCTCGTTTCAAGGCAAAAACGGGAAAGGGAAAAGCTCAGACCGTAATGTAGGCAATAAAAACAGCCGAAATAACGGCAGCAATAAGCAGCAAGGCTCACGCAAACAGGAGACTGGCAGCGGCGGACCTGAAAGTCGTAACGGCCACAGTGACAATAGAAATCGTGCTAATACTAGCAAGGCAAATAGCGGTACGGGCAATAAGCGTAATCGCACTCAAAAGCAGCCAAGCATGCAAAAGCGCTAGTAAACAACGCAGCTAAAAAAGCGCCCAGCGTTAGTCAACGCTGGGCGTTTTGCATTTATAAAGCAAACTTGGGTTAGACTTTGGGTGCAGCCTCACACGCAACATTATCTAAGGTGGCTAGCTCACCGGTTTGCTCGTTGCGTAATAAGCACTGTTTACCATTGGTTAAAAGCGTAAAGCTAAATATCGGGTTATTGTGCCTGCCATCAATGGGCAGACCTCTGCTATCCATCTGCGCTTTTCGCTCAATAGTCACCTTCGAAGACTGGCTAAACACGTCATCGGCAACGGTAATCTTAACGCCGCCAAACCACTCGCTAATGGTGTTTTCGATAGCCTGTTTTTGACTGGCCGTGATAGACGTCGCTCGGGCCTCTTGCATATCATCGCCTTGGGTTGCTGCACAACCACTTGTTAGCGCAAGGGATGTGAATAGAGCTGTCGCCACCATCACCCTTTTATTTACAAAAAACGGCATCACTCGCGTTCCTTTATAACTGGTTGATTTATTTTATTGTGTAAAACAAACGTCTCTTTGCGTGTTTGTGGCTTATCGATGGCAATAAGCTTTTGTCCTGCCTGCGCGCTTTGGCTCTCGCTTTGATTAAAGCCTAACGCCTCGATATTGGCAACAGCGCTTGAAGCAACCACCTCTGGGCATGACCCCGTAGCGGCATACTGTAACGTAGCAGACAGCATTCCTTCATCTGGGTCACCTAAACTTGCGGTAAAGTCATCTTCCACTTCACACCCCGGCAACTCAAAGTCGAAGTTTGGTGTGGTGGTGGGCATAAAGCCGTCGGCGTAGTCGCCAAAACCTTTATTATTTATCCCCTGAAATTGAATAGTGAAATACGTCTCGCCACAATTATCGGTAGGATAGAAACCATAGGGCTTACCGCAAGTTGTCGAGCCAATTTGTACCACTTCAACGTCGATACCGCGAAGCGCATTCATCACCGCTTCACTTGCTGAGCAGGTTGCATCGGTTGCAATAACGTACACTCGCGTTAGCGACAAGCTAGGCAATAGCGTATCGGTAAGTAAACCTGCATCGTAATCAATTTCTGTGCTGTAAAATGGTGTAGGACGGATAGTTTCCCCTGTAACAGGGTTGGTCGATGGGTTTTTGTCATTAAATCGCAAGGTTTCAAAAATGGCATCGTTAGTTTGATTAGGCCCAGCCACCATATAAGAAAGCTGTGACGCTAACGCCAAACGCCCCCCTCCGTTATAGCGCAAGTCCATAACTAACTCTGTTACGTTTTGCTCCACGAAAGTATCGAAGGCATTAATTAAGCCTTCTTGCGCAGTAACGATAAAGGTATTGAATTGGAAGTACCCTACCTTTCCTCTTTCGGTCTCTAGTACTTTAACATTTTGAACAGGCGTTACGCTTATATCACCCGAGGTGATTTCCACCGAGGTTGTGGTGCCATCAACCAACTCGAATTCAAAATTGGCTGTCGTGCCCGCGTCATCCGGAAACAGAGCGGCATTAATAGCATCCACGCCTTGCTGGGTATTATCATTAACAAAATCAACGCCGTTGATGCTTAACACTTTGGCCCCTCGCGGCACTTCTGCCAAAGCGGCGGGCGACCCGGGCTCGGTGAAACGAACGGTTAGCTGTCTAGGTACTGTAGTTGACCCGAATTCCCAATCAAACCCGTAACCCGACGATATACCCGACTGAGATAATTCGTTGTATTCTGCTGTATCTTGCGAAAAATGAAAGTTGTCTTTTGGCGTACCGCTTGGTGTAAGTTCGGTGGTTTTTAGCTGATCGAAATAGGCTAAAACCGAAAAATTTTCCGGGTCGTTATCGTCTACTTCGTCATACCAAAGGTAAGTATCGTTAGTCCAAGAGCGCAGCCATAACTTTTCATCCATTGCTGTGCCTTGCGTATCGGGGTAAGCGCTTCCTGTAAATGGGTCAATGCCGCTTCGAGGGGTTTCGCATTTCGCAATAAATTGGGATTGCGGCTCGTAAACGCCCGCTTCCCACTCTGGCTCACTCGTGACAGGCGTCGTCGGCGTAGTGGCCACAGGAGGATTATTAGACGAGCCTCCCCCGCCACCACAGCCACCAAGAAGAGTAACCATTACCGCCAATGCCACCGAAGAATACGTATACGCTTTCATGTTCAGAAAAATGTCCTTTTTTAAATACGGCTAACCTAAAATAGTAAAACAGTACTACACGCATTTTTTTTAGCATAGACGATATTGACACAACCTAGAAAGGGTAACTACTTAACAAATGTTTAAAATGTTTCTAAATGTAAAATGTAGGTAGGGGTTGCTGCTCGGCCCAATAACGTATTCATTTACGTATTCAATAACGAACTATGCCTGCATCATCGTAGCTAACGCCCTTTTGCCTTGGTTTTATTAAACCTACAACGCATGTTTACAGTGTATAGGCGCTATACTCATGGCGCGTTCGCACTACTCTTTTAGACCTAACACGCCCACAGCAGTGGCTGTTAAGCTACTAATGTACAGCTCTTCATCGGTTTCAATTGCGCCCGTTGTGAAAGGAAATGCGCCTGTTGGGTCTTGCAAGCTTAGCTCTATTTCTCCGCGTTCACTTATTTTTATTAGATGGCCGTATGCTTGCCCCTGTGGGCGAAGAAGCTTAGGAAGTCGTTGCACTATTTTCCGTAAAAAAGGACTATCGGCGAGTTTATCAACGGCGCTTGAACGCGGTGATGCCAGCCCCACGTAATAGCCACCGTTTCTTGCCGCACTTATGTTATCGGGAAAGCCGGGCAAGTTATCAATGACGATATCAACCTGACCGGACCTTGGCCCACCTAGCCAATAGCGTAGCACCCGGTAGTTTCCCGTTTCATTAACTAAAACTGACGCTTGGTCATGGCTAACCGCTACTCCATTAGCAAAGACTAAACCATCCATAATGACCTTGCTTTTACCCGTTGAAGGGGTGTATTCGATTAGCCTACCATTCCCTCTGTGCTCTAAAATTTCAAGCAAACTTGCATTTAGGGTGCCACCAAACGCTTTGGCTGAAAACTTGGTGGTCGCGTCGGTAAAGTACACCTTGCCATTTTCTGCGATATCCACATCATCTGCATAAACGACAGGGGTGCTGTTTACGCTATCAACCAGCACAGAGAGTACGCCAGCAGTATCTATCTTAAGTAACCCAAGGTGAGCATCGGCGATTAGAAGGTTTCCTTTACTATCGTACTCAATGCCTAGGGGGCGACCGCCCGTATTTACCCAGGGAGAAAAGGTACGCTCGCCTTTTTTCTTTAACAGAATGGCACCTGAATGGCTCGATGTCGCCAAGGTTCCTTCATGGTTTAACGCAAAGTCCTCTGGCCCATAGTCGTCGCCCAGATCAATAAGGGTTAAATCGGAAAGCCGCGTGTTTTCGGCGAATTCACCTTCAAACCCATTATTGGCAGGTGATTGCCATGAAACTGGCGCTATGGGTACAGGCCATAACAGTAGGTAAAGGGCAATTAACACACCGATCAACCAAGCCACTTTCATTAGCACTCTCCCCATATTAATACGCTTTCTATTTAGCTTGCGCTTAGGTTTTCCCCACAATAGCAAGCAAACTTTCAACACGCCCCTTTCGTTTTTGAATAATGAACTATTACTCAATAGCTGTTTTTTAAGGGGTTAATATGACAATGCTTTTTGCGCATTACAAATTCGTAAAGTGACATCTATAAACAGGTTTCGCGCGTTTCATAATAAAATGCTGTAAAGGTGCATCATGTCATTTTATTCAAAAACACTTGAAGCTTCGTATGCAAAGCAGATAGACAGAGAGTTACGGGCAAGCCATGCTGGTGAAACCGGTGCGGTTTGGATATACCGAGGCGCGATATTTGCCGAATTCATCCTAAGCTTTTTTAATATTATGCGCTCGACAGGGGCTACCAAGGTCTTCATTCAAGAGCATCTAAAAACTGAAAAGCAACACCTGAATCTTTTTGAAACGGAAATGCCGCTTTTCAGAGGAAGCTTTATTCTGCCCCTATGGGTAGCGGCTGGTTTTATTACAGGTTTTGTTCCTCGCTTATTAGGTAAAAATTGGTTTTTCTATACGATTTACAGTGTAGAGAAATTTGTCGACACCCATTACGAAAAGCAATGTAGCAAATTAGTAATGCAACCGAACCCGCCATCAAACGTCATTAACCGGTTCAAACGGTGTCAGATGGACGAACAGCATCACAGAGACGAGGCACAATCTCAAATCGCAACGAAAGTCACGCTGCCTATGAAACTGTGGGGGCGCTTAGTACGCGTAGGTTCATCGGCCGCAGTTACAATCGCGAAGATTATTTAGAGGAATAATCCACGCACTAAATAGAACCATGATAGATTAAAATAATTACCTAATTCTCAGCATCATGGAAAGAATGAATGGGCAAAAAAGACAGAATTAGACCACCAAAGCCTTGCGATATATGCAGTAAAGAAGCAGACGTACAATTTAGAATTCAAACAAACGAGAGTGGTAACTGGCGTATAGTGTGTAAAACATGCCAAGAACAGGCAGCAAGTAGCGCGGATTATCTCTACGGTGGAACATGGAAAAGAAAAAAGCGCAATTAGCGCCTACGCGTTCTCACGGGCAGACGCTAACTGCGCGGTTAACGTTAACGCTACTTAAGCACTCGCACCCTCTGCGCTATTGCCTTGACTAGCCTGCCCCGCGCTGCCAGTTTTGTCTTTTTTCACCTTTGCTTGTTCAGTGCTAGCACGTTTTATTAATGTGCGGGCACGGTATACGCTCCAGATGACGTAAACCGCCATGGGAATATTCAGCTGTAACGAAGCAATAGTAAATGTTGCACTACCATGCACCGCCACGTAAGCAACAAGCAGCATGAGTACGCTAAGCCCCGATATCAATAGCCACATAGGCTTAGTTAACGACTTAACCGCCACCGTTACCCCAGTATTTAATAGCATTAAACACCAAAACACCGCTACTAAAGACCCCGTGAAAAACATATCTGCAATGGCAGTAAATGCTAATGCGCTTACACTTCCCCAAACCGTTGCGTACCAAAGGCGACTAGCCAGCGGTGGATGTGCTTTTTTAGACAGCCAAATCTCCATGCCCGATACGCATAACATCGTTAGCATTACACCCAAGACGAAGTAAAGCCATTTACTGACCAGTCCAGCGAAGTCACCAAAATGTAGTCGGTACATTGACCACAATAGCTGCTTACCCCATTCTCCGTTTTCATAACCCGCAACGCCTATATAATTACCCGCGGTATCAAAGCGGTAGCCTTCAGCGTAAATCATTCGATTAGGGGCCTTCGCGTAGATTTCTATAAATTGCTCAGGCTCACCCACTTCATGTACGGTTAAAAAGATAGGGGATTTCTCAGGGGCCAAGGTTTCCATTTGAGCAAATGCTTTGCCGATAGCCGGTTTGCCTTCTTGAGGCACTAAGACCGGGTCTGGTGTGAATATTTGATCCACTACGGCATCTCTGTCCCCCCCATAATTAAGCGTAGCAATGACAATAAGAATAATGCCCGCCAGCCCAAAGTAGGTGCCGGTAATACCGATAACTAAATGAAATGGCGATGCCCAAAGGCCAAAGCGATTATGCAGGTCTATTTGGGCTTGCTGACCATTACCCCCGCGTCTTAGCTTAAATGCATCTTTAGTGATACGTTTATGAGCAATAATCCCTGTGATGACAAGCGTACAAATAACTGCACCTAGCGCACTGACTAAAATCATCCCCCAACTGTGTGGTAAATTTAAATAAAGGTGTAAATCCACCAGCATTTGAGTAAAAGATACGCTTTCCTTTTCAATCAAGTTGCCTTCATTGTCGGCGAAGTAAGCAACATGATCATTTTCAACAACCAGTCGCGGAATATCTGATGTAGGGAACACCACGAAGAGGTGATGAGATTCTTCGGTGTGCCGCGACAAAAAGCTATCCATGGCTTTTTCAACGACTTCTGGCGACACATTTTCCATTTCGGTAATGTGCGGCTGCTCCCATCGCTCAAACTCGAAATGAAATACAGCAATGGTTCCCGACAAACACACAAGAAAAAGAAGTACGCTCAGAAACACGCCTACCCACGTATGTGCATTTAATGCATTTTGTTTGGTTATTTTATCCATTATTTTCACCTACATCGGCATAAAGGTAAGTACAGGCACGCATAGACCCGCAAGAACGGTGTAAGCACCCACCACTTTAAATTTGTGAACGGTGGCGAGGTAGTGATAAACAATCATCCCCCACAATACCGGCAAGAACACAGTGCCTGTGGCGAGTTGCCCTGCTATTGAAAAAGGAAGTAGCGCGCATATACCAAGGGTTAGAAATACGCTAACCGCTAACAAAACAACCAATATCACCACGTAGTTCGCCGTATTACCTAGCAGAGTTTTGCGAGAAAAATCGACGCTTCTCGGCTGGGGGTTATTCTTTGGCTTTGGTAATTGGGTTTGATTTAACGCGATAAAAGGCCACACTAACAACGCGGGAATACACAGCGCGTATAGCACACCGAACTCCCACCCTTGAGCATAAGACCAGCACACGGATGAAGCCAACCAAACAGCAAGCCCCACGTATAAATAAGTAGACGCCTGCCCACGCCAACTTTTATAAACTGCCGCTAAGGCCGCAAGTGACAGACCACTTGCTGCAACTGAAAGCATAACTATTCCTTGAAGTAAGAACATAAAAGGCAACGCTAATACTATCGTTAGCGATGAAAGTGCCTTTTGATGTTTTGTAGGTTTTTTATTTGTGGTAAAGCACCCGAGCACGCATAAATGCGCGTTTCTAAAAGAAGGATAAAACTGCTGAGCGCTCTACTTCTTTCTACTTTAACGGTGCTAATTTAACAAATTGACAGTTAAATGAAAACTACTATCATTACTATTTAGGACGATACATTTGATGACTTAGAAAAGGAAAACAAAAAAGCCGAACTAACATGGTCAGTTCGGCTTTTTGATTGGTAGGTAAAGGAAGCGCCGCTAATTAAGCTGCTTCGCTTTCATCTTCTGATTCAACGACTTCGTGGCTTAGTAAATACTCGAACGCTGCCAATGAGGCTTTAGCGCCCTCGCCCATTGAAATAACAATTTGCTTATACGGAACAGTTGTTACATCGCCCGCTGCAAATATACCAGGCTCAGATGTATGACACTTGTTGTCTACCACAATCTCGCCGTATTGTGTCATTTCAACCGTATCTTTCATGAACTGGCTGTTTGGAACAAGACCAATTTGAACAAATACACCTGCTAGTTCGCGGGTATGAATCTCGTTAGTACTACGGTCTTGGTACTCAATCGCATTCACTTTGCCATTTTCTGCAGTGATCTGACGGGTCGCTGCATTTTTAATAATAGTGATATTGTCGCGCTTTTCAGCTTGGTCTATTAATACCTGATCGGCTTTAAGCTCTGGCATGAATTCAAATACCGTTACCGATTTCACTATACCTGCTAGGTCTAGTGCAGCCTCAATACCCGAGTTACCACCACCAATTACCGCCACGTCTTTGCCTTTAAAGAATGGGCCGTCACAGTGTGGGCAATATGCTACGCCATTCCCTACGTTTTCTCTTTCACCTGGTACGCCCAGCTCTCTCCAACGGGCACCAGTAGCGACAATTACCGTACGCGTACGGATTTGCTCGCCAGAAGACAACGTAATCGTTTTGATGTTGCCTTTTTCGATGCTATCTACACGAACATGCTCTTTAAGTGTAATGTCGTAGTCACGTACGTGCTCCATCAAGTTGCCAACAAGTTCAGGGCCTGTGGTTTTAGGCACAGAGATTAGGTTTTCAATGCCCATCGTATCTTTAACCTGCCCGCCAAATGTTTCTGCAACAATTGCTACTTTCAAACCTTTACGAGCGCTGTAGATAGCTGATGCTACGCCAGCTGGGCCACCGCCAATTACCGTCACATCTTGCAGCGGTAACGCGTCGCCTTTATTCGCTTCTTTAAGGCTTGGGTCGCGTTCGATAAGTTTGTTGATAAGCACAGAAGCGTCAACTTTACCGTTTGCGAATAGCTCGCCATTTAGATACACACTTGGTACACCTTGAATGTCGCGCTCTTGAATTAAGTTTTGATATAAACCGCCATCAATCATTTCAGCTTTAATATTTGGATTAACCAATGCAAATTGGTTTAACGCCTGAACGACCTCTGGGCAGTTGTGACAGCTAAGGCTAATGAACACTTCGAAGTTAAGCGGTTCATTGATAGCTTTTACCATCGCTTTAACGCTGTCATCTAGCTTCAGTTCTGTGCCTGCTGCGTGCAGCATGGCAAGGACTAAAGAGTTGAATTCGTGACCACCGGGAATGCCTGAGAAACGGATACCCGTATCTTCACCGTCAGCTTCTAATAGGAAGCTGATAGCGCTGCGGAGTTCACCATTAGTGTCGCGCTCTTCAACATTAAGTTTTTCGCTTACTGATGCAATGTCGGACAGAAACTTCACAAGCTCGTCGCGCTTGCTATGTTCACCGGTCTGTACGACAAAGGTTACGTTTTTTTGCATTGTTTCAGCATAAGACTTCAATGCTTGTAAAATTTCTTTAGTTAACACGGTTATTCTGCCTTATTTTCGACACGCCGATCCCCGCCAACCTTCTTCTGAGGTCAACTACATAAGCGGAAATTGGGAATTAACATCAGGGAGCGGAGACCCGCTCCCTATATAAACGTTGCCAATGCTTACCGTTAGCTAACGCCAACGGCATTATCGGCCTCTAAGCAAGACGCTTAGATTTTACCTACTAGGTCTAGAGAAGGTGCTAGTGTTTCTTCACCTTCTTTCCATTTAGCTGGGCAAACTTCGCCTGGGTTATTTGCTACGTACTGAGCAGCTTTAACCTTACGTACTAGGTCGTCTGCATCACGGCCGATACCTTCAGACGTGATTTCCATTGCTTGGACGATACCCTCTGGGTCAACAACAAATGTTGCACGGTCAGCAAGGCCCATAGTTTCACGCATACAATCGAAGTTGCGAGTGATTTCACCTGTTGGGTCGCCAATCATTGCAAACTTGATCTTGTTGATCGTGTCTGAAGAATCGTGCCATGCTTTGTGTGTGAAGTGAGTGTCAGTAGATACTGAGAAAACTTCTACGCCACGAGACTGAAGCTCTTCGTATTTGTCAGCGATGTCACCAAGCTCAGTTGGGCATACGAATGTGAAATCAGCTGGGTAAAATACGAAAACTGCCCATTTACCTTTGATGTCTTCACTGCTTACGTCAATGAACTCGCCGTCTTTAAATGCAGTCGCTTTGAAAGGTTTGATAGCAGTATTGATCAATGCCATGTTTAATTCTCCATTTTGGTTTTAAATTATCTTCGCAAGCAAGTAGCATGCGAATACAAACTTTACGTTTATAGTGACGACATGGTTTTACACTTTTGTGAACTTATTCACTAATGAAAAATTCATGTCTCTCGAAACTGGTGATAAGAATAGCGCGTATCATTTTAAAAAACTAATTGGTAAAAATGAATCGCTTAATCAGGTTATTGAATTGAACGATGAAAATAGAACCAAATTGATTAATTGCATTGCAATACTCGCACTTCAAAGCTCAGCGTTTGCCACGTGAATAGGTGAGGAAAACCATGTTAGACAATCGGCTTCAACATATCATAGATGCAGTCAAACGCATTGACGGGCAAACACCAAGCTTACAGCTAGCTAAGCACACAAAGATGGCTTCAAGCCCTTTTGTGTTTTATCGAGGAAGTGCCCAGCTATTTTATGCCGATATTCTATCTGGGGTCATCAACTTCCCAAAAGAATGTGACTCAATTCCCCTTACAAGCGTAATGGGCGATTGCCACACCTCAAATTTCGGTTTTCTTACCGAAGAGGGTTCCCATGGCGACACGGTTATTTTCTCACCCAACGATTTCGATGATGCATGCGTAGGACAAGCGCAATGGGACGTTCTTCGCTATCTCACGTCTTTACATCTTGCCAGAGCACATTGCGCTGGTGTGATTAAAGGTAAATATCAAGATGACGCCATCAACCATTCGAAGCCGGTCGTTAGCCATCAGGATGTGATTGAAGCTCAGTATCGTTTTATAGAAAGCTATATAAAGACATGTGAGCGCGTTAAAGCAAACGCTTCAGTACTGAACGAAGCAATAGACACCTGCCCTAGCACCGTTCCCAGTAAATTAACTAAGCTCTATAACAAAGCAAAGGCGCGTAGTGCAGGTGGTGAAGATTTCACGTCAAAAAGTGCGTTAGCCAAAGCAGTACAACTACAGGGCGACACATTAGCCTTCAAGCGTAACAGCGAGAAGTTCACTAAACTAAGTGGGCAAGAATATTCAGCGTTACTGGCCGCTTTTGCCCCTTATATGGATGACGCCGTTGTGGATATCGTTAAACGCCTAAATGCCGGTACGGGCTCGGTTAATATGAACCGCTATTATTTTTTAGTGGGCCCGTCCAAACCGCATAACGCCGAAAGCTTCTCACATTGCCATATCGTAGAAGTGAAGCAGCAGCGTGAAGCCGCTCCCATTCACTATTTTAAAGCGCTTAACCCGGTTAATCGACTGAACGCGGCGCATCTTACCGCCCGCTGTCAACGCCGAATGCAGCGCAGGCCAGACTTAGTGCTCGATGAGGTAAAATATGCTGGCGCACACTATTTAGTGCGCTCGCGCCATCACGCTAAAGTTGGGGTTGCCCCGCACGATATCGCCATGGGCAAAAAAGCCATCGAAAAGGGTTTTAATTACTTTGCTGAACTTTGTGGGTACAGCCTTGCTTTAGCACACTGCCGGGGAGACCGCCGCAGTACCCGCTTCTCCTCTTCTGCGGCTAAAACATTTGAATCTGTAAAGACCCTACTGGTAAAAGTTGCAAATTTGTATGCTGAGCAAGTAATAGACGATCATGCTTTATTTAAACAACATATTGAAAACAAATGAATTGATGGGTAACGCCCTAGCTTGCGTTAGCGGTTTAAACACTTCACCGAATAGAATTACTTAAGCGATAATTAAGCGCTTTGTTACAACTCAAAGGCATAAATAAACTTACCCATAAAAGATAAGTACCTGTTGTATATAAATTTATTAAAATACAGCTTGAATAAGCTTAAATCATTCCTACCCACGCGAAATCCCTTTACGGTAGTACTCGCAATAGCAAAATGGCATTGGGCCTGGTTATTGCTGGCTTGCACACCTGCGAGCACACACAAAGATGTGAATTAGAAAAATAATGAAAACTACAAAGGGAAAATGACGTGAAAACATCATTAACTTTACTATCTGCAGGGATAATTTCTGCGCTTTCTTCCACAGCAGTTAATGCTAACGATTTGGTCATTAGTGGTGTCATTGATGGGCCGCTAAGTGGCGGTGTACCCAAAGCCGTTGAACTTTTTGTGGTCAACGACATTGCCGACTTGTCCGCTTATGGTGTTGGCTCTGCCAATAATGGTGGTGGCACAGATGGCGAAGAGTTCACCTTCCCAACTGGCGTATCTGCAAGTGCGGGAACCTATATTTACGTTGCATCTGAAATAGACGGCTTTACCGCGTTTTTCGGTTCAGCACCTGACTATGATAGCTCGTCAATGGGCATTAATGGCGACGATGCTATTGAACTTTTCAAAGACGGTAGTGTTATTGATACGTTTGGCGACATTAATACCGATGGAAACGGCACCGCGTGGGAATACCTTGATGGGTGGGCTTACCGTACCTCAGGCCAAAACGCTAACGGCGGCAACTTCGATTCAGCTAACTGGACATTCAGCGGTGTGGATGCGTTAGATGGCGCAACAACAAATACCGATGCAACGACACCTTTCCCAACAGGTACTTTCACAACTGAAGGTGGAGATGAAGTAGTCGATGAACCTGAAGTACCGGCCGTTGAGCTAGGGGTTTGTGGCGATGACGCGGTGCTTATCAGTACTATTCAAGGTAGTGAGAATAGCTCTGCAGAGGTGGGCAATAAGGTTATTGTAGAAGCTATCGTAACAGGTACGCGAGATGGCGGATTCTTTATCCAAGAAGAAACGGCAGATTACGACGCTAATGAAGCAACGTCTGAAGGCCTGTTGGTAGAAGGTAATATAGACATTGAAGTAGGCAACCTGGTTCGTCTTTACGGAGAAGTTGAAGAAAATTACGGCATGACCACGCTGGTTATGGACAGCGCTGTGGTAGCGTTAGATTGTGGCGAAGCGGAATCGGTTGCGAGCGTAGCCCTTTCAATGCCTTATGAAGTTGACTTAGAAACACTGGAAGGCATGGTAGTAAGCGTTACCGATGCTACCGTAATAAGCACGAATAACTTGTGGCGCTTCGGTGAGATTGTCGTTAGTGACACGATTAAGCGTCAGCCGAGCGACGTTGCAGCTCCACTGTCAGAAGACTACGTTGCAGCAGAGCAAGCAAGCGAAACCAGCTTACTCACTATTGAAGACAATAGTGGCTCACAATATCCTGATACACTTAATTACTTCCCTACTTTCAGCTATGCGAACGCCATTCGCATTGGCGACAGTGTGTCGGCCTCGGGCCCGCTAAACTATAGCTTTGGTACTTACAGAATAAATCCAAGTGACATCATTGAAGTAGCTTCAACACGCGAAGCCAACCCTGTTGTTGCTGAAGGTAACCTTTCAATCGCGACGTTTAACGTACTGAACTATTTCAATGGCGAAGTAGATGAAAACGGCGATGTGACCTTTGATTATGACAACAATCGCGGTGCGTCAGACGACGTGGCCTTCGCCCTACAACAAGGCCGTATTGTCGAAGCCATTATTAATTTGAATGCTGATGTTGTTGGCTTAATGGAGATAGAGAATGATGGCTTTGGCGACGATAGCGCTATCCAGTCTCTTGTTAATGCCATTAATGCTGAATTAGGTGAAACCGAACAATACGCATTTGTTGCTACCAGCGACGGTAGCGAAATAGGTACCGATGCCATTACCGTAGGCTTACTATATAAGGCGTCTGTAGTGACACCTGAAAGCGATGCAATGATTGTGGATATGCCAGTACAACAAATTGATGAAGATAGTCTGGCACGTATGCGCCCTAGCCTTCTTCAGTCGTTCGTTCATAACGAAAGTAGCAAGTCGTTCCTTGTTGCGGTAAATCACTTTAAATCTAAAGGTTCGCAGTGTGCTGAGGACGTAGCAGAAGCACCGTCTGAAATTACGACAATTCAAGGCAGCTGTAATGCACTTCGCGTATCGGCAGCGATCACGCTTGGTAACGCATTGAGCGATGAGAGCCTGCCTGAGCGTAAGGTCATCTTGGGCGACTTAAATGCATACAGTGCTGAAGACCCTGTCGCTGTACTTACCGATTACACACCTGAATCACGTGGATACACCATCGCTACTGCTATAAACACGGGCATGGACGAAGGTGCTTCGGTTGACGTTGAATCTAGCTTTGGCTATCACAATTTAGCCGAAGAGTTCGACGCAGAAGGCTTTTCATATTGGTTCTACGGCACTGAACAAGTGGGTAGTTTAGATCACGTGTTAGCAAGTGACGCCATGCTTGCAGACGCTATTGATGGTGCGCACTGGAATATTAACTCAGTGGAAGCGTATCAGCTACAGTACGATCAAGCGCTTCGTTTCTATCCTGAAGAAGAAGGCTACGCATTTACCGACGTTGGCCCGTTTAGAAGCTCGGACCATGACCCATTCATCGCCACATTCGATTTACAAGCGGACGTAGTTGAAGACGATGAAGATGACAACAAGGATAGCTCAGGAGGAGCGATGGGAGGAATTTTCGCATTGCTAGCCGCAATGGTAGGTTTTCGCCGTCGTCAGCATAATGTTGAAAAGAAAAGCTAACGTTGAAAAATAACCAGCGCCGTTCACATTAACAAAATGTGACCCGCAAACGTAAAAAGCTGCCTTTAAAGGCAGCTTTTTCAATGGCGCATCACCATAATTTTCTATTTCTACACACCACTAGGCGTTCACGCTTTAGACACTACCATACCCACTAAGTCAGCGGCATTAGTATCGTCAACTTCGATACCAATACGCTTAATATACTGGTCCCGCTTCTCCGCTTGCGTTGTCGATAATTCACTAGATAACAGTACCTTTGCTGCACGCTTTGCCGACTTCATTTGTTCATCAGATAGGTTATCGTCAAGGTGAATTTGGGTAATAACTTTCAATAAACTCAACGCAATTTGTTTATCTTTAGGCGACAATGTCAGTGCCTGCAGCAAGTTATTGTAGGCGGGGTTCAATCGGTTCTCTTTATAGTTTACCGTTGCCATCTGTTTCAGTTCTTTGGTGGTAAACTGAATCTCACTGCGTTCAATGGACTCTTGATTTAAGTATTCATTGACCACTTGCGAGGTAAAGGTATCGCCTTCAATCTGTTTACGTAGCTTATCTAAAATACTGACACAGTGTTCGCGCATTCCCAGTTCATGAAACGCCTTCATTTTGTCCAGACTGTCTTCCATCGACAAGCCTTCTGTAGAAGCTGAGCGATCTTTCATCAATTTTTCTGCACTACGCTTATCATCTCTTAGACAAAGCACGCGGGCTTTCACCACGTCAATTTGTTCACCAAGCTGACTTTGCATACCTTTTTGCTGTTTAAGCTCTTCCAGTTCGGACTCGGCTTTTTGCAAATACCTTTCTGTCTCTGTATTGCCCAGGCTAGTAGCAAGGTCAATAGTAGAACGGATAACGTTTAACGTGAGCTGAGGTGAATCGTGAATAGAGTTTTTAGCAAATTTTGCCATGTTTTGAACGGCAGAAAGCTGGCCTTTTTTGTCGTGATTAAGTCGAGCGAGGTCCCATAGGCGCTTGTTGCGCTCAATATTACGGGGCGCAAGCCTACTCGCTTCTTTCATCTGCTCATAAGCAATATCGAACTGCTCTTTTTCTATAAAATACTGCGCCAGTAAATCGTACGTTAAAAACCGCGTATCAGGCCTTTGTAACAAATCATCGACAAGAAGCTGGGCTTCTTCTAATTCGTCTTGTCTAAGTAAGGAGCGAGTTAAGCCAATATGAACCCATGCGTGGTCCATACTCTGCAATAAGCCCCTAAAATAATCTTCGGCGGTCTCGTAATCGCGAAGCTGCAATAAGCAATCGCCAATTAAGCGCTTTATTCTTGTGTGATACTCAGAAAGCAAGGCGTCTTTTAGCTGCCTTTCGGCATAATACATCGCAGTGGAATAGTCGCCTATCTGCATACAGTACAACATTTTGTGCAGCTTAAGGCGCACTTGTATTAAATAGTCTAATCGAGACTCAATTTTATTACGCTGTAGGGGTTTTACCCAAAAATCATCGGGCTGAAGTTCGACAATACAATTGACGAGCTCGGGCGATGTTTCGGCGCTTAAGAACACGACAGTTGTTGTGTCATTGATGTGATTGAGGTGCTTTAATTCTTCAAAGAGGTGAAAGCCATCTTTATCGTGGCTTACGTTAAACGACAATAATACAAAATCAAACTGTCGCGCTTCACATAGTCGCTTTGCATGAAATGCGTTAAATGCACTGCTGACATTCTTTATTCCAATTTCATGCAATGCAGATGCTACGACATCATGAACAAGCCCCTGATTATCGATAACCAGTACATGGAGTTCTTCTCTTGGGGTGGGGGCAGGTATTTTTTCCAGCATTGACCAATCACTTCTTACGTCTTTTCCCTAAGCGGCACAATAGGCATTTAAGCGATGCTATTGTGGACTGCACTACCATATCAACAAAACGTTCTGGGAAAGCGTCAGTTAAAAGCACTTTACTTCCACATTAAGAGCAAGGCTTTTAAAACGAAACATTTAGAGCATATTACCCTAGTGAAGGTTTAGTTTTACACCCTTTATCTGTAGATAGATAGCGTGAAGTTATTATACATAAGTATTATGTTTTAGATACCAGACATGCTGAACATTGCCCCATAAGTTTTAACGCGGTGGGTCTATGTTATCGTTAACGCTGCCGTTAACTCTAAACCAACCGGCAATAGAGTGACGGGTACGTGTAGCAGGCAGTACTTCATGGGGAAACTGTTCGCTCAAAAAGACGACAAGGGTATTTTTCTTCGGTAAGACTTTGGTACCTTCAACGTCATCACTGCTATTGTAAATGACCAGTTCTCCACCGTTCTCCTCCAGCCAATCTTCATTCAAATACCCGACCAGTGAAAGCACGCGATTGCCCTGCCCTTTAAACGCATCTACATGTCTTTTGTAAAATTTACCCGGTCCGTAGCAGGCGAAATGACTTTCAAACGAAAAAAGCCCCATAAAAAGTGAACGGTTTATATACTGCTGCATTGCTTCACACCATGCTAGCCACAGTGCTCCCTCTTGGGACGAGCCCGTAATCCAACATATTGCATCCCCTCTCACGTTCGTCGCTTTTTTATAGTTTTCCGCGCGACCAATGCCGGCCGTTTTATATTCTGCCTCAGAAATTGAACGCTGACAGTCTAAAAGAGCTTGTGTTATAAAATCAGGTAACCCATTCTCTTGTATAGAAAAGCCTTTCGTAACGAGGTCATCGACAATGGTTTCGAAAATCGATTCATCAAAAACATGAAGAGGTTGTATTGCTGTCAGTTGCTGTTTATTCATTTACGTTTTGTTTACCGATAAATTAAAACAAAGAAGGTTTGATGTGCATTGATGGCGTTAATGCACGCCGCGAGAAAGCTGCGACGTTATACGCCGCTAACATTAGTGTGGCAATTGTGAAACGCGGTTTTTACTCCGCAAAATTTTAATCGATAGAAGAAAAAAGTTTTATCGCTGGCGAGCGTGCTTCGAAATCGCACGCTTCTTGCTTGTCTTACTTAAAGTCAACATCAACTATACTTGAATATAAGTGATGTAAAGCGTAACAAACATGAGTAACCCATGAGTCAAGATCAAACACAAATAGAAGAAACGGAACATCATTTAGACTTGAGAAATTTAAGGCTAGATGACTACAACGATGTAAAGGCGTTAATGGATACAGTTTACGCCAATGTAGGAGGCGCTTGGCCGTACTCTAATTACAAAGCCCAGGTAACAACCTTTCCCGAAGGGCAAATTTGTATTGAAGATAAAGGCAAGGTGGTCGCTTTTGCTATCTCGGTTATCGTCGACTATGACCAGTTTGGCGATAAACACAGTTATGATGAGATAACCGGCGACGCCTACCTGACCACTCACGATCCTAACGGCGATGTGCTATATGGCGTTGAAGTGATTGTTTGCCCTGAGTATCGCGGCCTTAGACTAGGCCGCAGATTGTACGAGGCGCGCAAAGAACTGTGTCGTAACCTCAACTTAAAGTCGATAATGGCGGGCGGCCGTATACCAAACTACAAAAACCACGCTAATGAATTGTCGCCATACGAATACATTGAACAGGTAAAGCTTAAAGATATCTACGACCCTATTTTAACCTTTCAGCTTTCTAACGGCTTTGAAGTGAAACAGGTTATGTCAGCTTACTTGCCTGAAGATGAAGCGTCGCAAGGGTATGCCACCTTGCTTCAGTGGCACAATATTTACTATGAGCCTGGTACCCCTTCTCTAATCGCAAGCAGAAAGGCCAGCGCCCGTATAGGCTGTATTCAATGGCAGATGCGCTATTTTAACAATGTAGAAGAGCTATTGCAGCAGGTCGAATATTTCGTTGACGCACTGTCAGATTATTCCTGTGATGTTGCGCTTTTCCCCGAGTTTTTCAATGCACCATTAATGGGGCTTAGCCCGTCAGATTCTTCCATTGACGCTATTTGGCACTTAGCTACCTACACCGATGAAATTTTAACAGCGGTGTCCCATTTAGCGGTGTCCTACAATATCACGATCATTGCTGGCTCTATGCCTGTGGTGGAAGAGGAAGAGCTTTACAACGTTAGCTACATCTGTAAAAGAGATGGCACCATCGAGAGCCAATATAAACTGCATCCTACTCCTCACGAGAAAGAGGATTGGATAATGAAAGGCGGTAACAGCCTTAAAACCTTCGATACCGATTTTGGTAAAATTGGCGTACTGATTTGCTATGACGTGGAGTTCCCCGAGCTTGCGCGCATTCTGTCTGACCAAGAAATGCAAATACTCTTTGTTCCATTTTGGACTGATACTAAAAACGGCTATTTACGCGTACGCCGGTGCGCACAGGCACGGGCTATCGAAAATGAATGTTACGTTGCCATTGCCGGAAGTGTTGGTAATTTACCCAAAGTTGATAATGTAGACATACAGTACGGGCAAACGGCCGTATTTTCTCCTAGTGATTTTGCGTTTCCTCACGATGCAATTGTATCTGAAACCACGCCAAACACGGAAATGACTCTCATTGTTGATTTAGATTTAGACAAGCTTACCAAACTTCAAAACGAAGGATCAGTAAGAAACTACCTTGATAGAAGACGCGACTTGTATCGGGTTGAGTGGATCGGCGACAAATCCTAAAGCCGCGTTTCAGCGCAGCTAAATCTAACGCGTTAAAGAAAATGTTTAATCTTGTGGCTTATGTATTGTTGACATCTTCATAAGCCATAGAATTTCCTTTAAATAAGCGATAACATGCGGTAGCGCGTAAAAAAGGATGGGCTCTCTTCTTATTAGCGCACATCATGATAGCCTTGTGATTAGCGAGCCCTACATAACGAGATAAATAATTTACTATGGCAAACAATTCAAAAAACGACGAGTTTCCAACAATTAGGCTGGACGAAGAAGACCGTCGAGATTACCAAACCAAAAGGCAAGCGGCACCTTCAAAACCCTCTACCACGCCGTCATCAACGCCTTCTTCTCCTTCCCCTTCATCGAACGGTGGTGGAAATGGAATATGGGTAACCTTGGTTGCAATTGTAGCGTTAGCTGCATGTGGTGGCTGTTACTACTTATATACGCTATTAGAGCAACAAAAAGCCGTTGCCGATCAAGCCGAAAAACGCATTATGCAGCTTGAAAACAAACTCTCTGCCACTGGCGAAGAAATTGGCGAGTCTACGGTCGCGCTTCAGGTTAAGGTGACCGAGCTCAGTAATAAAACCAACGAGCTGTGGGAACAGATGGACAAGCTATGGGCTTCAGCTTGGCGCCGCAACCAAAAAGAAATTGCCGATTTAGGCGATCGTGTTGGCAACGTCCAAACCGCGCTCAACAAAAATATTGGTTCCGTATCTGACGATGTTAACGCCCAGGCGGCTGCCATTGGTTCTGTGAAAAATCAGCTGGCCTCGCTGGCAGACGAGTTGCTCGCGGTGAACGTTCAGCTTGAGCAAGCGGCTAACGATAAACAAAGCGCGCAACAAAGTGTGCGTAACCTTTCAGATAAGCTTTCTGTTCTAGAGCAGCGCAATACAACATTATCTGGCCGTCTGACTAGCTTAGAAAATGAAATCCGCGAAATCGCTACAAAAGTAGTGTCTCGCAGCGGTGCATCAGGTGGAAGCGGCTCGGCGCCAGCTACGGCAGGAACTCAATAGAATATTGGTTGATGTAATCTCTATTTAGCGGTGAGGCAACACACTGTTAAACGAAGAAACGAAAGGGGCAATGTGCCCCTTTCATTTTTTATGTATTAGCGTGTGTCGTGATATTATTATCTTCTTTTAAAAAATTATAGGACATACTGCGCAATGAGTGACCAAGCGCCAAAACGTTTAAATAAATATATCAGTGACACCGGCCTGTGTTCGCGACGTGAAGCTGATAAACTCATTGAGCAAAAGCGCGTTAGTGTAAACAACCATCCTCCAGAACTTGGCACCAAGATAGGCCCAAATGACATCGTAAAAGTAGATGGTAAAATTGTTGGGGCGGTGGCTAAAGACAAATCCGATCGGGTGTATATTGTTTACAACAAACCCATAGGTATCACCTGCACCACAGAGCGACACGTTAAGGGAAACATCATTGATGCCATAGGTCACAAAGCGCGTATTTTCCCTGTTGGGCGCCTAGATAAGCCATCAGAAGGGCTTATTATCTTGACCAGTGACGGTGATATAGTAAACAAGATATTGCGCGCTGAAAATGCTCACGATAAAGAGTACGAAGTCACGGTTAACCAGCCTATCAGCGAGCGCTTCGTTAAACGCATGGCCCGTGGTGTCCCTATCTTAGGAACAGTAACTAAGCCTTGTGTTGTAAAGCCCACAGGTAAAAATACGTTTACTATTATCCTAACCCAAGGGCTCAATCGCCAAATCCGCAGAATGTGTGAATTTCTCGGGTATGAGGTGACTAAATTAAAGCGCACACGAATTATGCACCTTGAGCTCAAGGCCCTGAAACCGGGACAGTGGCGTAACCTCACCCAACACGAGCTAACCACGTTGCAAAATGCGGTTAAAGCATCGAGTAAAACTGCGCCCTCAAACTAACATGCCATTAAGAATGCTTTAAAACGCGCCTATGCGATAATAATTAATTGCAACGAACGCCAAATCTCAAAAATATGGTCTAAGCTTCTAGCAAATAAAAAATGTGAGGACAAAGCGTCGCTTTTTTGAAGGAATAAAATTCACACAGAAAAAAAGCGCCCATTGGGCGCTTTTCTTGAAACCTAGTCTTATCGACGAAGGCCTAGACGCTTGATTAGGTCAAGGTAACGCTCAGCGTTCTTGCCTTTAAGGTAGTCTAGAAGCTTACGACGTTGGCTAACCATACGTAGAAGACCACGACGTGAGTGGTGATCTTTCTTGTGATCAGCGAAGTGACCTTGAAGCTTGTTGATGTTGTGAGTAAGCAAAGCAACTTGAACTTCTGGTGAACCAGTGTCGCCTTCTTTAACGCCGTACTCAGCAATGATTTTCGCGGTTTCTGCTTTAGTTAGTGACATGTCATTCTCCTAATATTAATGCTTCGCCGATCACTAATTCAGCAAAGCGGAATGAGCGCCGTATTATAATGACCTTTGCACAGTTAGCAAGGACCGAACAACGTAAATTCATCAATTAACCCGTTTAAGGTTCGATTCCACCTTATTAATACGTTTAGCTAACTCGCTTTTGTATTCGAAACCGTTCAAAAAATCCCTTGCCCGCTGGTCACTTTTGTATCCGTATGCAGAATACACCGAGTGGGCTATGTTTATCTTAGCGTCGCGATCTACAACTAAGTCTAAATTTTGTTCGACAAATTGCGGTGATCTGTAAACTGCTCCTTGTAATAAGGTAACCACTGCTTGCTTAGTATCGATATTCGTTTGACGTTGTGCCCAACTAAGCGCGGTGTTGGGCTCAAAATAAGCGATTGTTCTGGCAGCGTGTTCAACATCAGATTGATAGTTTTCACTACTGCTATGTTCTACAAACCAGGAAGCAGCTTCACTGGGTGATTGGTTTACATAACTGTTAAAGACCGCGCGCTTTATCTCATTTTTTCGTTCGTTGTCATCTAGCGTATCGAACCAAGCTTTAGTACTTTCAACGTCTTTGCGTACCCATACACTTATTAAATTCGTTTCTAACCGTTTGTCATCCGAACGTTTTACTAACGTTAACGTGTCTCGAAACTGCTCTGATGTTTCTAGGATACTAAAAATACCGCTGTAGGCCGCACTTTTTAAATTTTCTGACTCAAGAAGAGCGATAGACTGAAAGGCACTATCAATGTCCTCACTTGCCATTTCTCTAAAAATGAGCAGAGGGTAAATGTTGTTTTCGAGCCTGCCTGAGGTAAGTGAAGTATTATTAATATACCAATCAAGGGCCTTAGAGGGCGATTGATTAGCCCAATTCGCTATAACTGATACGCGAAACTGCTGCTTCGTTTCCAAGTTAATATTCATATTATCAACAAGGTCCCAGGCTTTTTCGGGGTTCAGCTCTACTAAGCGAGAGACCATTGTTGACAAAATCATGGCGGCATCTGGATCGCTAATAGACGTATCGATGCTTGATAACGTATCGATAATTGCCTGCTCGCCCATCGTGCTTATAGAGATAATTAAGGCGCCTATTTGTTTTAAGCTAAGCTTGGGCTTGTCGGACAACCAGGCCTCTAGGCTAATCTCATCAGGTTTACTCGCTGAGTCTTTGGGTAACTGATCACGCTTAGTCTCCCCTTGCTGAGGGGGTAGCGCTTCTTGTGAGACGTGTTCATCTTTACCGTCGCCTACATTGGTTATGTGTACAGAAGCTTCTGAGGGGACCGTAGGGCGCTTATCATTGGCATAGTAACCCGCTGCAAATACCAGGCATAGCGAACAAAGCCATAAACCAATCCATTTGATCATTGTGTAATCCCTTAATTAACACACTGCGCCCGTTTAAGACGTTTCGCAGAAAGTAAAAGTCTGTATGAGTGATAAATAACCTACCACTAAATGGTGCGCCTTTTATACTACTTTATCTGCCAATAAAAAAGCCTTGCGGTAACCGCAAGGCTTTAAACGAGTATAATTTGCTAGGTATCGCTAATTGCTAAGAACTAACTATAAACAACGCGACGTTTCGGGTTAACGAATATTTCTTGCTTGGGTATACCCTGATCTTTTGGGTCAAGTACCCCTTCCCCTACGCCAAGGAAGATGCCGTTGGTATCAACACCGTGATAAACACGATAAGACGTGCCCTCACTAAGTGGCTCGCTACACTCTCCTTTAACCGATTGTCCATTATCAAAGCGATTTCTTTCAGCGTCGTTGATAGTCACAAACGGCAGACGACTTACTGCGGTGTCCATAGGAATGAGCAAGTCATCAAGTGCTTTAAACTCACCGTCGTCTAGTGACTCCTGGATTTCAATTAACTTTTCAAGCGATACCATTTTATCCGTAGGATAATCGGCCACTTCAGTACGATGTAAACGGGTAACGTAGGCACCGCATCCTAAGTTTTGCCCTAAGTCATCAACGATTGAACGTATATACGTGCCTTTGCTGCATTTTATTCGCATATCCACGTAAGGAAGCTCAATGCGCAACACGTCAAGCTCAAAGACTTCAATATCACGGGGCTCTCGCTCTATTTCAATCCCCTGTCGGGCATAATAATACAGCGGCTTACCTTGATGTTTGAGTGCAGAAAACATAGACGGGATTTGTTTGCTTTTACCTAAAAAAGCAAGGCATGCGTCGCGGACTTGCTCTTCGCTAACATTGACGGGCTTTTCTTCAACAACTTCGCCGTCTGCGTCAGAGGTGGTTGTACGCACCCCTAGCTGCGCCGTAACTTCATACGTTTTCTCAGCATCGAGCAGAAACTGAGAAAACTTAGTCGCCTCACCAAGACACAAAGGCAGCATACCACTAGCGAGAGGATCAAGCGCTCCTGTGTGACCCGCCTTGGCTGCTTTATAAAGCCAACGCACTTTTTGAAGAAGCTGATTCGAAGAACCACCAAGTGGTTTATCAAGCAATACTATGCCGTTAATATCACGGCCTTTACGACGTCTTGCCATCTACTCCTGCTCTTGTGAATCGTCTTGGTCGCGCTTTGACTCATCTTTTGCAATGGTCTGAGACACAAGATTAGAAATACGCATACCTTCAATAATTGATTTATCTTCAAAAAAGTGAAGGTCAGGGACTGAACGCATACGAAGTCGTTTAGCAAGAATACTGCGAATGAACTTCTTGTACTCTGCTAGCTGTTTTATTTGAACTTTACCTTCTTCTTCCGTGCTGTTGTAAATGGTTACAAAAATCTTTGCGTGCGCTAGATCGCGCGATACATCTACGTCAGATACCGTAATCAAAGGCATATCACCCACACGGTGCTTGTATTCATTTTGCAGGATGCTAGCGACTTCTTTATGAACTTGCTGAGCAACTCTGTCGGTACGTGAAAACTCACGAGCCATTGTATTCTCCTTTCCTTATTTAACCTTGAAGCACGCTGTTGGGTCTGACGCTTTAGGTACAGACAAAAACGGGAGCACTCGGCCCCCGTTTTTCACATGCCGAATTAACTAAGGCAATTAAATTTCGCGTTTAACTTCAACGATTTCGAAGACCTCGATTTGGTCGCCTACTTTTACGTCGTTGTAGTTCTTAACGCCGATACCACATTCCATGCCGTTACGAACGTCTTGTACGTCATCTTTAAAGCGACGTAGTGATTCTAATTCACCTTCGTAAATTACTACGTTGTCACGTAGTACACGGATTGGATTGCTGCGCTTAACATTACCTTCGGTAACCATACAGCCGGCAATTGCACCCAGTTTCGGTGACTTAAATACATCACGTACTTCTGCAAGACCAATGATTTCCTGCTTGAATTCTGGTGCAAGCATACCACTCATGGCCGCTTTCACTTCATCAATTAGGTTGTAGATAACGCTGTAGTAACGTAAATCAATTTCTTCCGCTTCTAGTACGCGACGGGCAGTTGCATCGGCACGAACGTTAAAGCCAAGTACGATAGCACCTGATGCAGCTGCAAGAGTTGCGTCAGTTTCAGTGATACCACCTACACCGCTACCTACAATATTTACTTTCACTTCAGAAGTAGAAAGCTTGATAAGTGATTCGGAAATCGCTTCTACAGAACCCTGTACGTCGGCTTTAAGTACGATGTTAAGTTCGCTAACATCACCTGATTCCATGTTCGCAAACATGTTTTCAAGTTTCGCTTTTTGCTGACGTGCTAGTTTAAGTTCACGTTTCTTCTGGTGACGCTTAGCGGCTACTTCACGCGCTTTACGCTCGTCTTTAACAACAGCGGCGTCTTCACCCGCTACCGGTACACCTGAAAGACCAAGTACTTCAACTGGTGTAGATGGACCGGCAAGCTTCATGTCTTTACCGTTTTCGTCGCGCATAGCACGAACGCGGCCGTATTCTTCACCACATAGTAGGATGTCACCCGCGCGTAGCTGGCCTTCCTGAACAAGTACTGAAGCCACTGGCCCACGACCTTTATCAAGGCGAGACTCAATAACGATACCACGACCTGGACCTTCCGCTACTGCTTGAAGGTCAAGCAGTTCAGATTGTAGTACGATAGCTTCTAGAAGCTCGTCTACGCCCATACCTGTTTTAGCAGATACGTTACAGAACTGGTGCTCACCACCCCACTCTTCTGAGATAACTTCAAGTTGAGAAAGCTCAGTTTTAACGCGGTCTGGATCAGCGGTTTCCTTATCCATTTTGTTCACTGCAACAATCAGTGGTACGCCAGCCGCACGGGCGTGCTGTACCGCTTCTTTCGTTTGCGGCATTACGCCGTCATCTGCAGCAACAACAAGGATAACGATATCGGTTGCCGTAGCACCACGTGCACGCATTGCCGTAAACGCGGCGTGTCCAGGTGTATCTAGGAACGTGATTTCACCGTTATCTGTTTGTACTTTATATGCACCGATGTGCTGAGTAATACCACCCGCTTCACCATCTGCAACCTTCGCACGACGGATGTAGTCAAGTAACGATGTTTTACCATGGTCAACGTGACCCATGATAGTAACAACAGGTGCACGGCTGGTTTTCTCACCGTCTGTACCATCTGCTAACAACTCATCTTCTAGTGCATTATCGTTAACAAGTTCGTATTTGTGACCCATCTCTTCGATAACCAGTACCGCTGTATCTTGGTCTAGCACTTGGTTAATGGTCGCCATCTCGCCCATCTTCATCATGGTCTTGATAACTTCATTAGACTTAATCGCTAGTTTACTAGCAAGTTCGCCTACCGTGATGGTTGCGCCTAGTTTTACTACGCGCTCAACAGGTGCCGCTGGCTTATTAAAGCCCTGCTTAAGATGCTCACCTGCGTTTTTCTTAGACTTACGACGACGGCGCGATGAACGCTCTACCTGCATGTCTTCTTCGTCTTCTGCTTCTTGAGCATAACGGTTAGAGTGCAAGTGAACTTCTTCAGCTTCTGCTTTCTTACGACGCTCTTCTTCTTCTTTCCAGCGACGTTCGTTTTCTTCAGCGAGTTTACGCGCTTCATCAGCCGCTTTCTTCGCGTCTTCTTCAAGCTTCTTCTGCGCTTCTTCTTCTTGCGCTTTGCGTAAACGCTCTTCTTCCTGACGCGCAGCTTCCGCTTCCGCTTTTTCAGCTTCAGTTAGCTCTGGCTCGTCTTTTTTACGTGCTTCAGCTTCTTTCTTCGCTTGTTCTGCGCGACGAACACGCTCTTCTTCAGCGGCTTTTTTCGCTTCTTGTGCTTTGCGTGCTTTTTCTTCGGCGGCTTTTTTCGCTTCTGCCGCCGCTTTCTCTTCCGCTTCGCGCTTCAGACGTGCTTCTTCTTCAAGACGCTTCGCCTCTTCTTCCGCTTGACGCTGCTGCTCTTCAATGTCGCTACGCTTAACGTAAGTGCGCTTCTTGCGAACTTCTACTTTCACTTCTTTAGACTTACCTACACTTAGCGTGCTTGTCGTCTTACGTTTCAGTGTCATGCGCGTTGGTTCAGCTGCGCTGCCGTGTTGCTTACTTAAATGATCCAATAGTTTCTGTTTCTCGTCTTCGTTTACCTGTTCGCCGGCACTCTTAGAGATACCCGCGTCTTTAAACTGGCCAACCAATCGGTCAACGGTCGTACCAATGTCGCTGGCGAGCTTTTCAATAGATACATCTGCCATTACGTATTTTTCCCCCTGTTGACCTTACTCTTCTTCACTGAACCATACGATATTACGAGCCGCCATGATTAACTCACCGGCTTTCTCTTCGTCTAGTTCATCGATATCACTGATATCATCGGTACCTTGTTCTGCTAATTCCTCTAGGTCGATAACACCGCGGCTGGCCAACACATAAGCCACGTGTTTACTCATACCCTCAAGATTTAATAAGGCTTCGGTAGGTTCTGCACCTTCAAGCGACTCTTCGTTCGCTAGTGCACGCGTGGTTAAGAAAGCGCGCGCTCTATTGCGCAACTCTTCAACCATATCTTCATCTAACCCTTCAACCGCTAGAAGTTCACTTGCCGGCACGTATGCCACTTCTTCTAGTGTCGTAAAGCCTTCATCTACTAGGACAGACGCAAATTCTTCGTCAATATCCAAACCAGCAGTAAATAGATTCAGTACCTTCGCGTTTTCTTCTTCGTGCTTCTTGTTGAGGTCTTCAACCGTCATCACGTTAAGTTCCCAGCCTGTTAGCTGGCTTGCTAAGCGAACGTTTTGACCGCTACGGCCAATCGCTTGCGCTAGATTATCGGCTTCAACTGCTACATCCATGTTATTGCTGTCTTCGTCAACAACAATTGATGCTACTTCAGCAGGTGCCATTGCATTGATAACAAATTGCGCTGGGTTTTCATCCCAAAGCACGATATCAACACGTTCGCCGCCCAGTTCACCCGACACAGCTTGTACACGTGAGCCACGCATACCAACACACGCACCCACAGGGTCTAAACGCTTATCGTTGGTTTTAACAGCAATCTTTGCACGAGAGCCCGGGTCGCGAGCAGCAGATTTAATTTCTAGTGTTTCTTCCGCGATTTCTGGCACTTCTAAGCGGAATAGTTCAACTAGCATGTCTGGATGCGTACGGCTGATAAATAGTTGTGCGCCACGCGCTTCTGGACGAATTACGTAAAGAAGACCACGTACACGGTCACCAGGACGGAAAGTTTCACGAGGAAGCATGTCATCGCGGTAGATAACACCTTCAGCGTTGTTACCCAAATCGATGATGATATTATCGCGGTTAACTTTCTTAACCGTGCCTGTTACCAACTCACCCACTTTATCTTCGTACTCAGCAATCATCTGCTGACGCTCAGCTTCACGTACTTTCTGTACGATAACTTGCTTAGCTGTTTGCGTAGTTATGCGGTCGAATTTGATAGATTCAATCTGTTCTTCCACATAATCGCCAAGTTGTATCTCTGGTTCGTCGATTTGCGCCGCAGAAATCGTAATTTCAGCAAATGGGTTTTCCTGTTCTTGATCATCAGGGATAACCAACCAGCGACGGAATGTATCAAAGTCACCAGACGTTCTGTCGATGCTTACACGAACTTCAATTTCGCCTTCGTTTTTCTTTTTTGTTGCGCTAGCAATAGCAAACTCTAGCGCTTCAAAAATCTTTTCTCTAGGCACTTGTTTTTCATTTGAAACGGCTTCCGCCACTAACAAAATTTCTTTATTCATTTTCGCCTCACTTTTGCTTTCGTCGATGAAAGCAGAGCTGTTCCGTTAATCGAACGTGGGAACAACGTTACCTTTTTCGATATTCGCCACAGCTAACTGGAACTGCTGGCCATCCACTTCAATACTTACCATGCCGTTTTCGCACGCAAGTACTTTGCCTTTAAAATTGCGTCTGTCGTCCATCGGCATAGACAAACGAACCTGAACCACTTCACCCACAGACTCGATGTAATGCTTTTCTTTGAAAAGCGGTCTGTCCATACCTGGTGATGACACTTCCAAGTTATATTCAGTGCTAATTGGATCTTCAACGTCCAAAATCGCGCTAACCTGATGACTTACATCTGCACAATCATCTACGGTAATCCCGTTTTCATGATCAATAAAAACGCGAAGAATCGAATGTTTCCCCGCTCGTACAAACTCGATGCCAACCAACTCAAATCCAAGTGCTTCAACACCTGGTTCTAGCATTTCGGTTAGCTTCTCTTCAAGTTTTGCCAATGCAAACCTCCAAAAACGAAAAAAGGGCCTAAAGCCCACCTGTCATCACCCGGCTCAGCGAGGCTGACTCCAGGTTTTAATACAACAAAAAGCCCCGGACTAGCGGGGCTTTTATTAAAATTCTGAACCCATACCTGCCAACAAGGGCAGTTGCAAACTTATGGGTAAAACCACCGTTAGGTGATAGCTTGCTATGGATGAGGGCGTTACTTTCCTGAACACTCATTTCTGAACTCTGAGGGAGCCCGCGCTCATCACTTAATGTGTCCATTATACGTATAGGCGGCGCATTAAGCAACAGCCAATACTTAGTCTTCGTCTTTGAAGGTGGCTTTAATGTCGAGAATTTTCGGCATTATTTCGATTATTAAATCAACTAAACGAGGCTCAAAATGCTTGCCTCGTTGACTCTCTAAAAAATCGATAGTTTTTTCGATACTCCAAGCGTCTTTGTAAGGACGCTTACTGGTTAGGGCATCAAACACATCAGCAAGAGCGCAAATTCGGCCTTCAATAGGAATATCCTCGCCTGCTAGCCCGTTGGGATAACCGGTACCATCCCATTTTTCATGGTGGGTTAAAGACACCGATTTAGCGACTTTTAATAAAACCGAGTCACCACAATCACCAATGATTTCAGCCCCTATCTCAGGGTGGTGCTTCATGGTCGCAAATTCTTCATCGGTCAATTTACCAGGCTTAAGCATGATACTGTCTGCAATGCCTATTTTCCCTATGTCATGCATAGGGGCTGCATGAAGCAGAATCTCAGCTTGCTTCTCTGATAGGCCATAAGCCAGCGCCAGTTCTTTCGAATAATGACTCATACGCATGACATGCATACCCGTCTCATTATCTTTATACTCAGCTGCTTTACCGAGGCGCTGTACAACTTGTAAACGGCTGTCGAGCAACTCGTCGGCTTGGACCAAACTTAGGTGAGTTTTAACCCGCGCTTTTACTATAGCAGGTGAAATAGGCTTAGTAATATAATCTACTGCGCCAGCGTCAAAACCTTGTGTTTCATCTTGCTCATCATTTAACGCGGTGACGAATATAACAGGTATCTGCTTTGTATTTTCTTGCTGCTTTAACTGTCTGCATACTTCAAAGCCCGTTAAACCTGGCATCATGACATCCAGCAAAATTAAATTTGGCTGCCTGCTTGGCGCTAATTTGAGCGCTTCCTCGCCATTTCTCGCAAAAATAAGCTGATAATCGTTGGCTAGTAGTTGCTTTAAAACGCGGAGATTGACAGGCTCGTCGTCTACAAGCAATAAAGTGGGTTTTTCAATATCAATATCTAACATGCCCTGTCCCATGGCTACTTTAACTCTTCTAACATTAACGAAATCCGTTCATGCGCGAGTTCAAATTCGAAATCGTCTATATCTAATATGATTTGCGTTATTTGTTCTTTATGACTAGAACACCCTACTTCACGCAGGAAAGCCAACTCTTCTTCATCCACCATATTTTTGTCAACGCTTTCAAGCAGCGACATTAAATGGCTAAGTAACAGCTCGTTGTCGATGCTTTCATTTATAGCATCCTCAGCGTACAAGGGCGACTCGCTCAACATTAATTCAATTTTATCTAATGCGTCTCTTAATACATTAATGTTTTCTATATCAACGTGTGACTTCAGCGCTTGAGACTCTATATCTCGCGTGGTGCGGAAAAACGTGGTTAAACATAAATTCCCAGACGTGCCTTTCAATCCATGTGCTAAAGCTGCTACCGCTTTGTAATCTTCCCTAATTGTAGCACTCATCAGCGCATCTATTTTATCTCGACAAGAAGAGGTAAATTTATCGACCTCTTGGAGCACCGTATCTTCGTTGCCCCACAAATCAATGGCCTTATTGATATCTAAAATATGCTTTTCAACACTGAGTGTAGATGCGCGATGCTGCGTTGGCAGCGCGTTTTCTGATACTTTCACCTGCTCAGTTTCCAGGTTAAGTACCCGCACAATCTCTTCCATTAATAAGGAGAAATCCACAGGCTTATTAGCAAATCCTTCCATACCGGCTTGCTCTGCCTCATACTTATCTTGAACGAGCACACTTGCAGTAAGTGCGATGATAGGCGTTGCAGGTAATCCCTGATCTTTTTCATAAAGTCGACGTTGTTTAGCTGCCTCTAAACCATCGAGGTTAGGCATTTGTAAATCCATCAACACCACATCAAAAGACTGTGCGCGCATTTTTTTAAGTGCGATCAAACCGTCTGTTGCCGTCTCTACCTTGTGCCCTGAGCGTTTAAGCAGTAATGAAAGTAACTCAATATTTTGCTGAACATCATCCACTACCAGAATATTCAGTGTAGACTCGATATGCGTTATTTTTGCATCCGCGTCAGCCTTGCTCGTTTCATCTAACGCAACAACTTCTAACGGTAGCCGAAAGGTAAAGGTCGTCCCTTTCCCTTCTTCACTGGTTGCACAAATATTGCCGCCCATCAGCTCTACCAGCTGTTTCGAAATCGTGGTACCTAACCCGGTCCCCCCATACTTTCTACTCATTGACGCATCGGCTTGAGAGAACGGGTCGAATACATTGTCCAACTGCGCTTTCGTCATCCCAATGCCGGTATCTGAAACATCAAAGTAAACAAGCTCTCCTTCACTTCTTACCGCTATTTCTACTTTGCCTTCGTGCGTAAACTTCACAGCATTGCCAATCAGGTTGTTAAGTACTTGCCGCATGCGCTCTGGTACACCTCGGTAACCATCGGCAACCGACGCATCCACGTTAAGTACTAGGTCGACCTTTTTGCGTTTAGCTTCTAACCAAAAGGTCGATACAACAAGGTCTAATTCTTCACGTATAAGGAAGTCGCGATAGTCTAGATCAAGCTTTCCTTTATCTAACTTAGCACTGTCCAAAATATCATTGAGTAGGTGAAGCAGGGAGCGCGCCGAACGATTAATTGTAGTGAGATGAGATTTTTGTTCGTCTCGTAAGGCCTCGCCTAACATGAGGTCGCTAAAGCCAATAATCGCGTTCATGGGTGTACGAATTTCATGGCTCATATTTGCTAAGAAGGCCGTACGGGCTGCGGCAGCCTGCTCTGCCTTTTCTTTCGCGGCTTTAAGCTCATCTTCCATTACACGTCTTTGAGTGATATCAGAGATAAACCCATCTACGTAAAGCACGTTGCCATCTTCATCTTTAACATGAACGCCGTGCTCCGTTACCCATTTAACTTCGCCTGATTTTGCAACAATGCGATATTCATAGGAGAACGGGCCCCCGTCGCTGTTTACATTACAAAGCCTTTCCACATCGTCAGGATGATAAAGGTCACTAAAAGAACGCTTTGGGTCTGGCAATACAAAATCTTCGGGTGAATAACCCGTTACTTCTGTAACCGCATCACTAATAAATACCATTGGCCAGCCAGGCATATTCAGACAGCGATACGCTACTCCCGGAATATTAGAAATCAAACTTCTAAACTTAGCCTCACTTTCACGAAGGGCATCTTCTATTTCTTTACGTTTGCGCAAATCGGAAGCAAACGAAACAAAAACCGGCTTTCCATCAATTTTCGTATACCCCACACCGAGGCGAACCGGTATCTTTTCACCACCTTTTCTTAATATTTCTACTTCACGTCCAGTACCAATAATTTGCTCAGTGGGCACAACCCGTTGACTAAAAAAGTCATCGTCGTAAAGGTGGCGCCTTTCATGAGGAACAATTTCAGACGCGTGAAGACCAATGAGTTCATCAGGCTTATAACCATAAATATGTTCTACGGCAGGGTTAGCCGTTTTTATGATGCCTTTATCATTGACAGTCATGATGGCATCTACTGCCGTGTCGGTTATTGCTCTTTGAATTCGTTCGCTTTCGATTGCCCGTACCATAACGTCACGGTATTTGAATAACAGGCTGATACCCAACACCATAGTAATAAGTATAAGTGTAACTATTGCTATTGATACGGCCAAAAAGACCGCGATATTTGATGATTGAGCAGAGGTTTCCATACCAGGCGGCAAAACAAAACGCGCTGCGGCCATGCCGGTATAATGCATTCCTGCAATAGCACACCCCATAACTACACTAGCTAGTAAAACGTGTTTACCCAAAAGCTTTTTAGACTTCGTTGCCGCTCTTATTCCAAACTTAATCCAAAGTGAAAGCATGGCAAGAAGTACTGCTACTATAATGGACAGCGCGAACATAGGTAAGTTGTATCGCAGCAAAGGTGCCATTTCCATTGCCGCCATACCACTGTAGTGCATAGTACCAATACCTGCGCCTACCAATACACCGCCAAGAATAACTTCACTCACACTGATGCGGGTTTTAATTAGTAAATTCAGCGCTACCCATGCCGCCGCAATGCCCGGCAGGGCCGACAGCCCCGTTATAAGGGGGTCATATTCAACAGATACGCACAAATCAAACGCGGTCATGCCCAGAAAATGCATAGACCAAATGCCGCCACCAAGCGCAATACTGCCCGTTCCCAATAGCGTATTCCGGCGAAGGTGATCGGTTGTAACGGCAGCTTGTCCTGCGACATTAAACGCCATAAATGATGCAAATATTGCGACTAAAAGAGACAATACTACGAGGGGAAAGTGGTAGGCGCCCTCTAGCAAAGTGGCGCTTTCTTCAAACGTAAAAAAGCGAGATATCATAACGCGGCAAAACTACCTTCTAGTTAATTGTTATTAGTGGCGATAAATCAATTTAGCATACACATTTCTATAGTGTAGTTATTTGTTGAGAATATTGTGCCAAAAAATATAGAAGGAATAATTAAAAGGCGAAAAAGAAAAAACCCAGCAAATGCTGGGTTTTTAATGTGGTTGCGGGAGCAGGATTTGAACCTACGACCTTCGGGTTATGAGCCCGACGAGCTACCAGACTGCTCCATCCCGCGACTGTACGGTAAAGCATGGTGTTGCGATGCTTTATAATTCTGGCTATATAAATATGGTTGCGGGAGCAGGATTTGAACCTACGACCTTCGGGTTATGAGCCCGACGAGCTACCAGACTGCTCCATCCCGCGATTGTACGGTAAAGCTTGCATTGCAAAGCTTTGAAATTCTGGTTTATTTTCTGTGGTTGCGGGAGCAGGATTTGAACCTACGACCTTCGGGTTATGAGCCCGACGAGCTACCAGACTGCTCCATCCCGCGCCAGAAAATATACGTTTGAAGCGTTTCGTTTAATGCCTCGCTTCAACGTGGTGCGTATTATACATAGGGACTTTCTCAACACAAGTACAAAGGTGCGAAATATTTCATTTTTCTGACTGTTCGCAGTTTAATTGACCAACATGCTCAAAGTTAATACGAATATGCTGCTGATTAGCACCTTTTACAAAGCACACGCGCTAAGTTATTTAAATTTTTCCATTTTTTCAGCAAGCGAGAAATCCAGTTCAGTCAATCCACCGGCGTCATGGGTGGTCAAAGTTACTTCTACTTTATTGTAAACGTTAAACCATTCTGGATGATGCTTTAGCTTCTCAGCCCAAATAGCCATTTGCGACATCCACCCAAACGCCCGAATAAAGCTTTTAAACGTAAATGTTTTTTTAATGCTATCACCACTGCGCTCCCAAGGGGTGTCATCAGTTATCAGAGCGTTGAGTGCTTCAAGTTTATTCTCAATTTCACTTTCTACCAGTTTTGTAGCCATAGCGCGTTCCTTGAAATAACGTAAATTGATTGACACGTGAGCTTACTACTTTAATGAAACGTTGAAAGATTAGAAGTCATTGCGCGCTATTAGGAAAGCGCAAGGTGGAGGAAATAGTTTACAAGCAATTAAAAAAGCCGACCTAGCGTTGTGACTCACTAGGTCGACTTTATAGGTGCAACGTTAAGCGTTAAAACTCAATAGCTAAACGCGCATAGATTTGTCGGCCTCGCGGGTCGTGAACTTTTGAGTCAAAACCACTATTGGTAAATAGCTGAGGGGGTTCTTCATCAAACATATTGATTGCACCAAGGGTTAACACGTAACTCTGCTCAGTATCATAAAGACCGCCAAGGTCAATGTTATATTGCGCATCAACCGTTAGGTGGCTATCCACTTCGTAAAATCCGCCCGCACAACCGCCTAGGTTAGCTGTGCCGTCATCACAGTTTTGGTCATCGTCATACGACGAAATATAGCGCAAGAAGACATTGGCAGCATGGATGTCATTCTTCCAAGCCAAGCCTAAATTCGCGCGCAGCTCAGGGGAAGATACTCCTATGTTGTTAAAGTTACGACGCCCTGCGCCGTCTATATTACCTGCCTGTGGGTCCATAAGGTCATATTTAGTAATATAGGTAGCATTAAGTGACGGCGTGAAGCTACCAAAGTCGGTTTCAATTTTATAGCTGGTCACAAAATCAAGACCCGATGTTTCAAGTGAGCTTGCGTTAACATAGGTATTGTTCACCTGAAGCGCTGGGCCGGTCAACGGATCGCCCGCGCGAATGACTCGGTCAGGATTCGTCGGGTCTTCATTGAGTACCGCTTGCGCATTCTCCTGAATGATCAAGTCTTCAAATTCAAAATTCCAATAATCAACTTCTATAGAAAAATCTCTGAATGGCTCGTAAGAGAAGCCAATGTTATAGGCGGTAGATTCTTCAGGTTTCAAATCTTCATTACCCGACGTTCGCACCGCAACAAAAGCGACGGCCCCTTGAACAGGGTCAATTAACTGCTGTAACGACGTAGCCCCGCCTTGCGCTAGGAAGACCGTAGGCGCTCTAAATGAGGTAGAAATTGATCCACGGAACGAGAATTCATCGGTTGCGCGCCACGAGACCGCGAGTTTCGGGTCGACAGTACTACCTATTGAGCCACCGTAATCTTCATAACGCACGGCAAGCTGAACGTCTAATTCGTCGTTAATAGGTAAGGCTAATTCACCAAACGCCGCCCATACGTCTTGGCTACCATCAATATCGGGGTTACCAATCACGAAGGTGAAGCTGTCTTGATTCGCCAAGTCATCATAATCTTGACTAAGCTGGTTTTCTCGATACTGCACTCCTAGCGCCAAAGCCGCAAATCCACCGCCCATTTCAAAGACATCAAACGAAGTGAAAGCTTCGAAGACTTCTAAGTCAGCTTTAGAATCAATTACCTCTGTGCCCGTAAATGAACTAACGACATAATCAGAATTGGGGGCCGATGTATAAGAGGTAGCAAACGGATTAAAGAACTCACAATTCCCTACCCCGGGCGACCCTGCTATAGGATCACAGTTCGAACCGCCAAGGCCATAAAGTGCCAGCTGGAACTCTGTGTTTAATACATCAGGTACTCTGAACACAAAATCGTTCACTGCTCGGGTATAACTTACTTCCCAGAACCCTGTGTCGGTGACACCTTGTAAGCTGGTGCTAAAACGAAGGGTGTCAGATTCGGTATTCGCTGGGTCGCCTTCAAAGCCGTTTCCTTCTGCTCTTCCGAAAAAGGCCACAGACTGGCCAAACGGGTTTTGCGGGTGATAATCAGGAACGATGGGCGAAGTTAAGATAGGGAAGCTTGGTGCTCCCCCCCGCTCTGCACGGTTTCTTGCGGTACTGAATTCCGCTGTCCAAGTTATATCGTTATCAAACTCATAATCGGCGCGAACATAGGCATTGGTTCGACTTTCATCGGCAACATACGAATAAAATTTACCAAAATCGAAGCCACAAAAGCCTACTTCTAAGCCGGGAATCGTGCCGCTAGGTGCTCTGAGATCTGGCGCGCCGCCGAACTCTTCACATCCATATGGATCAATTATTGGAAGTGGACCCGCTCCAGGAATATTCAAAAAATAAGAGCCAGGATTTCCTAGGGCACTGGTGTCATCTTGCGGACGACTTAAGCGTCTATCGCTTAAAAACAGTGGCGAGCGGTTGGTATAGCTGATTGCAGCAAGTACGCTTCCGTTGTCTCCAGTAGCTCCCCACAACCCCTGTAGAATATACTCTTTATTATCGCCATGGGCCCCATCTTGATAATCAACGCTTACCATTGCACCGTCGTAGTTTCGTTTAGTAATAAAGTTAACTACACCGGCAACCGCGTCAGAACCGTAAAGGGCTGATGCTCCATCTTTCACTACTTCCATGCGGTCGATGGCAATCATAGGTACTAATGAACTAGTGTCTACAAAGTTGAGGCCTTCATTAGTGGGCTGAGCGGTAACTACTTGGCGCTTGTTATTTAGCAGGACCAAGGTCGAGGCAACACCAAGGCCCCGAAGGTTAATATTAGATGTGCCAGCAGTCGCGTTTTGCGTAAACGCGTCTGGGTTGTTTTCAGCACCTGTGTTAATGGTAAGTGTTTGTGTAATGTCAGCAATATTCTTTGCGCCAATTGCATCAATAGCCACGCTATCAACAACGGCCAGCGGTGAGGGTGATTCGAAGTTCTCGCTTCGGCGCACGAAACTGCCGGTAACTAGAATAAGTTCAACGTCTTTCTTTGCTTCTTGCTCTTTATCTGCGTCAGTTTCTTGTGCTGAAACTAAATAAGGTGAGCAAAGTAAAGCAGTGCCAACCATAGCGGCAACTGCGGTCTTACGCGTTTTAAATTTCATAGTGTGATTCCAAATCTGGGCTTATCACTACCGGCACTACTACTCACACTTTCCGCTAGCAACAGGCTGTTCGATTTTGTGTTGTTATTGTGATAGGTCACATCAAGTGATGGCCTACTCAATTGATACTATGCCCGATTTTCACCTTTGTAAATTTATTGTGAATAATATGTTTACATTAATTTTACACATGGTCAGACCAGATAGACTTTTGGATAAGATCGTATTTAAAATCTAGATACTTCCTAATATTCCACTGAGTATATGTTTCATTGATTAGGTAATTTATACACTACCTCTACAACGGCCCACCTACACACCTAAACTAACTTCATAAAATTCAATCACATAAGAATTAGCATTTAGAGGAACGAAATTTGATTGATCAAGAACAGGCCCACAACAGGTGAATGAGGTTTATGGAGTTTCCGAAAGTAGACGAGGTATATAAGCTTTTAAGTGAAAAGTTAGAAAGCTGGATAGAGGGTGGCATTACCCTACTACCAAATATAGTCGTCGCATTTCTTATTGCTATTGTATTTGGGGTCATAGCTAAAGTTGTGGGCAACGTCGCAGGTAAACTAATGCGACGTACGTTTGAGTCCCGACAAATTGCTGGCCTTCTTACCTCTATTATTAAAGCGATTGTACTTGTTGCCGGCATTTTCATTGCTCTAGATTTCGTCGGTCTTAAAGGCACTGTTACATCACTACTTGCAGGTGCTGGTATTGTAGGGTTAGCGATTGGTTTTGCTTTTCAAGACATGACAGAAAACTTCATTGCTGGCGTAGCAATGGGTATTAGAAAGCCCTTTGATATTGGTGATGTTATTGAAGCTGAAGGGGTGTTTGGAAATGTTAAGGAAATAAACCTTAGAAATACGTTGGTGGAAACCTTTTACGGCCAGCTAGAGGTTATTCCAAACAAAATTTTGTTCCGCAACATCCTGACTAATTATTCGTATTTAGGTTACCGAAGAATAGAAGTGCCTGTGGGTATATCCTACGCCGACGATATTGAACAAGCCGCTAAAGTGATTACGGATGCGATGAACGAAAAGGACTACGTTATCAAGAAAGAAGAAACCGCGGTGTATGCCGAGTCTTTTGGCGATTCTAGTATTAATCTTCTGCTGTGGTTTTGGATTCGATATCCGGGAGAGCCGGGCTTTATGGTAGTTCGTCACGATGCCATTACCACGGTTAAAACGGTGCTTGAAGATAATGACATACTGATACCGTTCCCAATCAGAACGCTGGATTTTAATGCCAAGGGCAGCGATAAACTAAACACCATGCTTAGCGATCGAAATGAATCGAAAGCAAGTAACCATAGTTCAACCTCGCCGCAGTCTTCTGCTGGCGAAAAGGCGAGCGACGGGTCAAGTCACGCCGATGAAGAGTAAAAACCAAAGGAGAAACAAATGGAAATGTTAAATTCAACTACACGTAAACACGCATTTTTAGCACTGATTTTTGCAGCGAGTATTGGAAGCTTAGGTGGTTGCGCTACTATCGAAGGCGCTGGCGAAGATATTCAAAGCGCTGGTGAAGCGGTAGAAGAAGGAGCGCAAGAGGCATCGAACTAAGTGCCAATTTTGTGAATTAGGTACAGAGTTCTCTACTATCAACAATAGCCTGATGAAGGATGCGTTCTTCATCAGGCTTTTTTGTGCTTAGTTTTCACCAAAACAGTGAAAATTCATTAATATGCCCATTATTGCCATGGCCCTGCATATAGCTTGAGCTAGGGTTTAAGTATCGCTAACATTAAAAAACTGCCTACAAGCGCTGGGTTACCGCTCGATTTTAAAAGGCAGCTAGCCTCAACTTTAAAGAGCTTGCCTTGCGGCTTTTCAGTCACGTCAATCAGTTTAAATTGATACTTGAGCGAATCGTTGCATTTCACTGGCTCTAGAAAGCGCAACTTATCGATGCCGTAATTAATCATAGAGGCTATGCGTTCGCTCGGTGATACCACTTCGGCAAAAGCCTTTGGCATCAAACTAGCGCTTAGAAAACCGTGAGCTATGGTGGTTTTAAACGGGCTCTCTTTTTCACAACGTGCCCCGTCAAGATGAATCCATTGATGATCACCGGTTGCGTCAGCAAACTGATTAATCATGTCTTGAGTTACGGTTAGCCATTCAGGCTGCTCAAGTAAATCCCCTACCGATAAATCCAAAAGCGTTTCCATTTTTACGTCCATTCTCCGTTTGTACACGACCAACCTACTATTATTCACTTGAATGTTTCAATTAACTTTTAATAATAGGTATTTATAAATATTCTTGTTACACTAACGCAAATTTATCGTAGATGCTATGTAGCAATGCATTCATATATTGCTTTAATACACGCTGTTACAAACACAGCGCTTCTTCATCTATTGGCTTTTTTTCAGAGCATTCGCTCGTAAAGGATTAGTTATGAATCTCAATAGAATCGATTTAAATTTGTTTGCCGTATTTGATGCCATTTATACGGCAGGCAGTTTGACCAAGGCAGCAGACGTACTATGTATTACTCAACCCGCGGTGAGTAATTCATTAGCAAGACTGAGAGAAATGCTTAATGACCCGCTTTTCGTGCGCACTGGGCATAGCATGACACCTACACCAGTAGCTCAAAACATTATTGTTCCTGCGCGTCAGGCCCTTGCATTGTTACGCAAGAGTGTTCAAGAAAGCCATACCTTCGACCCGCTTACCGCTGAAAAGTCCTTCAACTTTGCTAGCCGCGATTTACTAGAGGTGAGCATAATGCCTCGCTTAGTCTCTCGCCTTCAAAACTTAGCGCCGAATATTGGATTAACAAACTACGAAATTCCGCGCAGTCAGGTGGTATCCGCAATGGCAGCGGGTACGCTGGACTTCTTCGCTGACGCGTCTACGTTTACCGACCCACACTTGTGTAAAGAGAAAATTGCACAAGACAGGTTTGTTGTATTAGCCCGTAAAAATCACCCTGCCCTAAAAAACGGGCTGGACTTAGATACCTTTCTTCGTCTTGGGCATATTAACGTATCGCAACGCAAATCGGGCGCAGGCCCTATTGACGTAGCGCTAGACAAAATGGGCAAAAGAAGAAAAGAAGTCATGCGTGGGCAACACTTTTTGACAGTACCCAGTACCATAGTGAAAACCGATTTAATCGCTTGTTTACCATTTCACTTAGCAAAGCATTACGATCTTGCGATTTACGAAATGCCCTTTGACCTGCCGCCGGTCGAATATTATTTGTATTGGCATGTTAGCGCAGACCACGACTACGCCCATATGTGGATGCGTGAACAAATTATGGAAGTGGCAAGTAATTTTAAGCCACACTAGCCCACCCTGCCTAAAAGCGCTCACCCAGAGCGCTTTTTTATTGCGCTTATTTAACGTGCTTATTTAGCGCACTCATTTAGTGTGCTATGTCAGTTATTAAGCCACATACCTAAGTATCGATTACGGCGTTTCTAACCTCTCATGAATATTGTTTAATCGTTTCCAACGAACGAATATTCAAACAACTTACTTGAGGAATTAACCATGTTGAAAATCGTTAAAACTTCTCTTGTTATCGCAGCAACATTTGGCATGTCAGGTATGGCACACGCAGATGTAAGCGAGGCGCTAGCAAACATTTGCACTATTGTACAAGCTGACGATAAAGGCGAGCTTCGTAAGAAGATGCGTTCAGTTGAATCAGATTATCGTATGAAGCTTAAAGATTATTACTCAGGCATTAGCTGTAGTGGTAACAGCCTAATTCGTACGGCTCTGCTAAGTAACGCAGTAGAAGCTGGTGAGCTACTGGTTAAGAAAATGCCCAAGAGCGATTTAAATGCGCCTGAAGCAGACGGTAAAACACTGCAAGCATGGGTTGCCGAAAACGGCTTGCAAGACAACCCAATTGCAGCGGTAATTAACGACAGACTGTAACCCCCTTTCACGCCATGTGAATCAGTTCAACATGGTTGCAGAGTAATCTGCACTTTAAGAAGCGACCTCCGGGTCGCTTTTTTCTTTTCAAGATGAAAAAAAGGAGAGTTAATATTAACTCTCCTTTTATTTATTAATTAGTATCTAACTGGCTTTAGGGAAACTGCGAATAAGTCCTGCAATTTAGTTCTTGAACCAGCCTTTGCATTCGCCGTCTAATTTTTGAACGCTAAATTCTCAATTTTGGCCAATATACTGCCGTTTTAGGCCGGATTTCGACCTAATTCCGGGCTATTCCCGGATTTCAGACAGATCTTGGCTGTCGTCGTAACATCTGGTCTACTTTAAACAGGTTCGCCAAGGTGAATAGCATGGCTAACTGTGAGTCATTTTTTGTCAGCCCTTTATAGCGTGCTTTGATAAAGCCGAACTGACATTTGATGATGCGAAACGGGTGTTCAACTTTTGCTCGGATGCTGGCTTTTAAATATTCGATGTTGATGGCAGTTTTGTTTTTGCGGGGATGCTTTTTCAGTGCCCGAACCTTTCCGGGACGCTCAGCAATCAGCCATTCCACATCCTTTTCTTTAAGTTCTTCACGCTTCTCTGCGCCTTGATATCCAGCATCGCCAGAGATGAATTCCTCATCGCCATGCAACAGGTTCTTCATCTGATTCAGGTCATGTTCGTTGGCGGCAGTGGTCACCAGCGTATGCGTCAGGCCACTCTTGGCATCCACTCCTATATGGGCTTTCATGCCGAAGTGCCATTCATTACCTTTTTTGGTCTGGTGCATATCCGGGTCACGCTCATTCTTTTTATTCTTGGTGGAGCTGGGAGCTTCAATAATCGTCGCATCCACCAGTGTACCCTGCGTCATCATCACACCGCACTCCGACAGCCATTGGTTGACCGTTTTGAATAATTGGCGAGTCAGCTTGTGCTTTTCCAGCAAGTGACGGAAGTTCATAATGGTGGTGCGGTCAGGAATGGCTTTATCCAGTGACAGTTGCGCAAACTGACGCATCGAAGCAATTTCATATAACGCATCTTCCATCGCTTCATCACCGAGGCTATACCATTGCTGCATACAGTGAATGCGAAACATGGTCTCAAGCGCATATGGACGTCTGCCATTGCCTGCTTTAGGATAAAAGGGTTCAATCACTTCCAGCAATTGAGACCACGGCAGCAGGTTATCCATTCTGGATAAGAATATCTCTTTACGGGTCTGACGGCGCTTGCTGGAAAACTCGCTATCGGCAAAAGTTAACTGTTGGCTCATGGGCGGTAATGGCTGTGATTTACTATGCAGCTATGATCTCACATCGGGGACTTATTCGCATCTTCCTTAGCCACCGCTAGCTTTTCCTCCGAAAGTGCTTCGCTTATCGAAAGTACAGGCTCATTTTGATAAACACGCTCAAGGAATGCCTTGTAGACATCAGCAAATTTTTCTTGCTGAGCAAGCTCACCAAACACTTCTTCTATCTTCAAGAAGCTTAAGCTGTCTGTTTCATTTTGCTGGGCAGCGCGATGAAGTGTATCAGACAATACGTCGTTAATTTCTAGCGGCTTTCCGTCTTGAGACGCGTGTTTATCTGAATAATACGACCAACACGCGACAACGAAGGCACTAATACTTACATCACGCCCGGCTACTAAGTTATCACGTACCGTAGGCAGCAAGAACACTGGCAGTTTGGCTGAACTTTCTAAGCAAATACGCGCTAAGGTATCTTTGATAAAAGGATTTGAAAAACGAGAGATTAACGTATCGCGATAATCAAATACATCAATGCCTTCAACCTGATCTAGGGTTGGCATCACCTCTTTTTCCATAAAGATAGACAATAGCTGTTTTAATTGCGCAGCTTCTACACTCTCATGGATAATATCAAGACCGGCAACTGAACCCACTAGCCCTAATACTGAATGCCCAGCATTTAGCATGCGTAGTTTAAGCTTTTCATAAGGCGCTACATCGCTAACAAATTGTGCGTCCACTTCATCAAACTGTGGCTTAGTATTACAAAAGTCATCTTCAATAACCCACTGCTTGAAAGGCTCACATACTACTGGCCAGCTATCTTCTACCCCTTGTGCTTTAAGCATTACTATATCTTCGCTTGTAGTCGCAGGCGTAATTCTGTCTACCATAGAATTAGGAAAGCTGACGTTCTCGTTAACCCACTGCGCTAATGCTTGGTCGAATAACTCAATATAAGCTAGCAACATCTTCTTCAACACATGACCGTTGTGCTGAATATTGTCGCACGACATAACCGTAAAGGGCTTAACGTTGTTTTCTCTGCGCTTTTTGATTGCAGCAACTAAGTAGCCAAAAACCAGTTTAGGGCTTTTCGGATTTTCGATGTCGTGAAGCACATCTGGGTTAGTGGTAATAAACTCACCTGTAGATGCATCAAAGTTATAACCACCTTCAGTGATGGTTAAAGAAACGATACGCACTTCAGGCTCAGACATTTTATCAATGACAGCTTGAGGATTATCTGGCGCCATTAAGAAACCAGTCATCGCACCTATCACTGACGCAGAGCGCGACCCGTCATTGTGCTTTTCAACCAATGTGTAAAGATTGTCTTGCTCATCGAACACTTTTTTCATTGCTCGGTCGTTTTCACGAAGGCCTACACCACAAATACCCCACGACAAATTACCGGTCTTGGCCATTAATCTGTCTACATACATGGCTTCATGTGCACGATGAAACCCACCCACGCCGATGTGAACAATACCCGTTTGAACATTCTCCACATCATAAGCTGGACGCTTAACGTCAGCTGGCAAGGATGGCAAGTTAGCTCTGTTTAATAAAATTGTCGTTTGAGATTGCATAAAAACCTTATTAGCTTTGTAGCGCTTTCTGGCGACGCATCGCCCAATACGCAGTAACGAAATAGATAACGGTGCACGCGAACCCTATATTGAAAAATAAATCACGGTTCGATTCGTACACGGCAAGCGTGTCACTAAGAGAAAACGTTTTAATTGCTAGCGCGATGGACACAAGTAAGCTAGCTACAGAAGTAAGGCGCAATAATTTAGTTGCGGCGCTGATATCCTCAACGTGGTCGCTTTCTAACGCCGCTTCTTGCTGTTGGTGTTCTTCAACACGCTCGTCAAAGGCCTTCACTTGCGCTTGTTGCTCAGGGTATTCTTCTTTCGCGCCGTATTTAGCAGCAAGCACGGTATATACGGCTATTGTGAAGAACCATGTAGGGATAAACAGGTAATAGAATGAAATAACATCTAACGCATTTAACCCAAAGCCGAACACAAGTCCTAGGCCCCAGCTTGCAACAGCGGGTGTGCTATGGGTAAGGCTTTGATAATGGGCCCAGTAACGTGTAAACCCAATGCGAGGAAAAATCATATGCTCAGCGAAGACTATTGCACCGACTGGAACAACAAGCAGCCCGGCATAAGTTAAAAGTGGCAGCAACTTAGTAAATACGAATGGGAAGCACGCGATGGCTACGGTAACCATACCAACTATAGCAGTGGTTTTAGTACGTGATTTATCTTTAAAAATAGCTTGTGCAGCAAGTCCGGCACGATAAAGGTTAGCGTTTGCGGTAGTCCAGCCGGCAACGATAACAATAACAAGACCAGAGAGACCTAACGCGTGGAATGCCACGTCACCTGGATCAAGTTCTACAATAGATTTCTGCACAATAACCGCAGTCCCCGCGCCCATAATACCCGCTGAGATCCATGCGATATAGTGACCAAACAACATGCCTGCTGAGGTGCAAAGACCGTAGCGCTTGCGTTTCGCAAAGCGTAGTAGCGCCATATCAATAAGGCCAAAATGCGTGATGGTATTTGCTGCCCAAGAGAACCCAATAACTTCTAATAAGCCAATTCCTGGTTCACCGCTTTGCGTTAAACCGGTCCACACCGACGTACTGCCGATATGCATAAAGTCGTTCCACGACGTTAAGAATGTTTGTCCTATCACAGATTCTGCCAATGCAGGCATAAGAATAAGTGGACCACAGATAAACATAGTGAAAAGCCAAGGGGCACAAATACGAGAGAAGTCCGACACAGCGTTAAAACCGTACATGGCAACAAACACAACAATAACGCCCACAGCCAACACAACAGCAACAAATGCTAAATTAGTCGGGTACCAGTTCAACTGCGCTGGAATGTTTAACGCAAATCGAACGGCAGTGGCTGATACGGTAATCATCGCAGCGGAAATAACGGTGAATATGATCACATTCGCCCAGTTATAGAGCTTGGTCATTGAATCACCCGCTATCTTCTGAAGATAGGAGTACAAGCTTAGACGGGTTTCAACAGCTATAGGTGTAGTGATAAGTGTCCAGCTCAAAACAGCCAGTAGGTTACCAATAAGTAAGCCTAACAAGATGTCGGTCATGGTGGCGCCTAAGGCGACAAACGTTGCACCGAAAACAAACTCTGTGGCCGCAACGTGTTCACCGGCATACAAGCCCATGAAGTGCTTCCAGCCTTTAAGTTTATGCTTTGCGACCGGCAGTTGCTCGTCGCTTACTTTTGAAATATCAATATCGCTCGACGTTGACTTCATCTTCAAATCTCTTGTTATAGGTGGATGTCTCTTTGTTGTGTCTTTGTAGCGACAATGCAGATAGAGCAATTGCCCAACTTGTGAGACATATCTCATTTTCGTGAATATTTGCACATACCCCTTCATTTGTAAACACGAATTAACAAAATAAAGTCGCTATGCGTTAAATTTTTAACACGACAAAATTGCTCAACAAATGTACGCCAGCCTTTTCCCTTAGGGGTATCTCTTTGAAGTAAATAGCGAAGATATAAAATGGTATTGTTAATACATTGAGTAATTTCAGCGAGTTTACGTAAAACAGCGTTATCGCGATTGGCGCATTAAATTAACGGTAGAAACGTTGGCATCAATTACTTTACACTTAAGCAAATATTCAAGGGGTGCTTTTTATTTCCCTTGTAATCATTGAACAGGTATTGCGTAGGAAAGTATGGAATAAGGCAAAACTATGGTAAATGCATTAAGGGTGATTCTTGCGAACTGATAACATTGATTTAGTTATTTTTGACTGTGATGGTGTACTTATAGATAGCGAAGTGCTGTCTATGCAGGCGTGGAAATCGGTTTTAGCGAATTATGATATTGCACTCACTAAGCAGTATTTTATCGAAAACTTTCTAGGCAAAAGCATGGAGCATGTAAGGAGCAAAATAGAAGAGGATTTTGCGCTTTCATTGACCCCTTCTCTGGAAAGTGAGTTTCATACACTGCTTTTTCACGCCTTTGAACGCCACCTAACTGCAACGTCAGGCATTATAGATGTTCTCTCTTCGTTGCGTGTCCCCTTTTGCGTGGCGACAAGCAGTTCACCAGAGAGAACCGAAAAAGCATTAAAAAGTACTGGCCTAATTACCTATTTTAACGACCGTATATTTACCCGCTCATTGGTAAGCAGAGGTAAACCAGCGCCAGACTTATTTCTTTATGCCGCCAATGCACTTAATTGCAGCCCACGCACCTGTTTAGTGATTGAAGACTCCGAGCCAGGCTTGGCGGGGGCAAAAGCCGCCGGAATGCGCTACCTTCACTACACAGGCGGTACTCATTTACGTAACCTAGTAGAACACAACGAGCACACCATTACTTCTTGGGACGGGTTTACAACACGGTTCCCTGACTTATTTAATACGAGAAAAAAACATGAGTAAGAAAGCACAAAACGAACTCAACAAACTGGATGAAGCGGCCAGAGCGGGATGGATGTATTATGTGGGCGGAAAAACACAGGACGAAATAGCGAAAACCCTTAAAACTTCCCGTCAAAGTGCACAAAGACTGGTCGCACTGTCTATGTCAGAAGGGCTGGTTAAAGTGCGCTTGGAACACCCTATTGCCAGATGCATGGAATTAGCGCAAGGGCTACGAGAAAAGTTTGGGCTGACATTTTGCGATATCGTGCCAAATGTAGATGACGACCCTAACTCTACACAGGGGCTGGGACAGGCCGGCGCGGCAGCTATAGAACGCGCACTTAAACACGACGCTCCGCAAACCATAGCATTTGGCACCGGAAGAGTGCTTCGTGCTTGTGCGGATGAGTTATCGTTATTGCACTGCCCGCAACATAAAATTGTTTCCCTCGTCGGTAATATAGCTGAAAATGGAGAAGCGACCCGTTACGACGTGGCGGTACATGTTGCTGACCGATTAAAAGCCCAGCACTACCCTATGCCAACACCGGTTATTGCTTCGAGCGAAGAGGAACGAGATGTATGGCATCAACAAAAGCATATATCTCGCATTCATTCGTTGGCCGAACAGGCTGATATCAGCTTTGTAGGCATAGGCAACCTAGGCAGCGTATCTCCGCTATATAAAGACGGATTCATTGACGACGACGAGTTAGGCATTCTAGCCGACTCAGGCGCTTGCGGCGAAATTATCAGCTGGGTGTTTAACGAAGAGGGCGCATTGATCAAGTGCGACATTAACCAACGGGTAACGAGCGTTAAACTTAAAGCCACCCCAGAGAAACCCGTTATTGGTATTGCTGCGGGAGACAACAAATTCAATGCCATTAGAGGTGCGCTTCGCTCTAAATTTTTAAACGGGTTAATCACTACAGAACGCACGGCGTCGGCATTACTTGATGCATAGCACGACTTTAAATTGAAACGACTTTTTCAAAATTAACAACGAAAGTCGCTGAGAAAAAGCAAAAAAACAGTGAAGCGCTGTTTTTTTGCGCCTTTTTTGCTGCTTTATTGATCAAGTCATTTCCCCTTCCGTCATCCCCTCTACCCCTTTAATACTAAAGGCTAACAGCAAATTCCACTCTACTTACATCTTTAGTATAAGGTATTGACTGATATACCTTGTTATTCGAATGAATGTTTTTTACTCAACCTGGTTGTTTTTTAATTAGTTCCAACAAGCAAAACTTTTAATCAAACAAACGAAGGAAATTTAACCATGTTGAAAATTGTTAAAACCTCTTTAGTCATAGCAGCGTCTACCTTAGCTTTCTCACATACAGCGCAAGCAAACGATGTAAACGAAGCGCTAGCCAACATTTGTACCATTGTGCAAGCAGACGACAAAGGTGAACTGCGCAAAAAAATGCGTCGTGTGCAATCTGACTTTAAGTTAAAACTTCGCGATTACTACTCTGGTGTTTCGTGTGGCGGACAAAGTCTTATTAGAACAGCTTTAAGCAACAATGCTGTTGAAGTAGGCACACTATTGGTGAAAAAAATGCCAAGTAAGGATTTGACCCAGCCAGAAGCCGACGGTAAGACTCTTCAGGCTTGGATTGCAGAACAAGGCTTACAGAGTTCTCCTATCTCTGCCGAACTGAACGATAGAATTTAAGCTATTCACATTACCATGTGAGCCCATTCAACATGGTTGCAGCAATAGCTGCATTCGAAGGCCCCACTGCTACGGGGCCTTTTTTATTGGGCTAATTCCGCTTCATCCCCCCGCCCAAACCCAAAGGTATACTTTGGTATACCCTGTTATTTTACAACATGTTTTTCAATTACTTAGTTTGAGGTTAAATACATCTCAACGAACAAACATAATCTTAAAAACAACAAACGAAGGAATTTAACCATGTTGAAAATCGTTAAAACTTCTCTAGTAATTGCAGCATCTACTTTAGCTTTTTCTAACGCAGCGCAAGCGAATGACATTAACGAAGCCCTTGCAAATATCTGTACTATTGTACAGGCAGATGACAAAGGCGAACTACGCAAAAAAATGCGTAGCGTACAGTCAGATTACAAGCTTAAGCTTCGCGATTACTACTCAGGTATTTCTTGTAACGGTCAAAGCCTTATCCGCACGGCCATTACTAACAACGCAGTGGACGTAGGCACACTACTTGTAAAGAAAATGCCAAGTAAAGACCTAGCGGCACCTGAAGCTGACGGCAAGACTCTTCAAGCTTGGATTGCAGAGCAAGGCCTTCAAAGCTCACCAATTTCAGCTGAGCTTAACGGCAGAATCTAATAAAACATTTAAGTCACACCATGTGATACACCAGTTCAACATGGTAGCGGCAGGATGCCGCACTGGAGGCCCCTTTTTGGGGCCTCACCCCTTTCTACTCCCTAAAAAGTCATTCTTTTTGCCTTTACCTATCCGGCCTTTTTAATACTACCTTTGTAAAGTTTCGGCGTACCAATGGGTATCGTGGCTGCTATTCACTGCTTGCTGAGTTTTTGTCAATGAGGTCATAGATACCTTTCTTATCTTCAAAAACAAAAAAACCGAGCTAAATAACGTATCCAAAAAACTTGGTTACCTATTTGCTCGGCTTGTCGTGCGCACTTTTACCTGCGCACGAGTTTTATTGCTCGTTTAACTACTATGGCATTACTCGATAGCAAACATGCTCTCTGGCATAGACATCAAGTTGTCAGCGCCTGATTGCATTGCAGAAACAAGAGAACGAGTACGTGTTAACAAGCGGTCAAAGTAGAAACCCGTCGTTAAGATCTTGCTCTGGTAAAACTCAGTTTCTGTACTACCGGCATCGAGTTGCTCTTGTGCCTTCACTGCCATTTTAAGCCAGAAGTAAGCCACGGTGACGTAACCCGAATACATCAGGTAGTCAACAGACGCCGCACCTATTTCATCTGGGTTTGACGCGGCGGCTTTACCAATATCCATAGTAATTTGCTGCCATTCGTCAAGGTGAGAACTCAGGGCATTAGTCCAGGCACTAAATTGGGCGTTGTCGCGAAGCGAGTTACAGTAGTCACGTACTTCTTGTACAAATACATTAAGCAACTCACCGTTAGAGCCCATTACTTTGCGGCCTAATAAGTCTACCGCTTGAATACCAGTAGTCCCTTCATACATGGTACAAATACGCGTATCACGCGCTAGCTGCTCCATGCCCCACTCTTTTATAAAGCCATGTCCACCGTAAACCTGCATGCCATAGCTGGTTGATTCTTGTGCCGTTTCGGTTAAAAACGCTTTTACAATAGGCGTTAAGAAAGCAAGTTTAGCTTCAGCTTCTTGTTTCTCGGCCGCATTATCACCGTAAAGGGTAACGTCAACCATTTGCATGCAATAAGCGGCAAGCGCACGATTTCCCTCAGCAAACGCCTTTTGCGTCAATAGCATACGGCGCACGTCAGGGTGCACGATAATCGGGTCGGCCGGACCATCTGGGTTTTTACGCCCGGTCATTGAGCGAAACTGAATGCGATCTTTCGCGTAGCGCAGCGCACCTTGGAATGACGCTTCCGATGCCGCAAGACCTTCTAGACCAGTACCAATACGTGCTGTATTCATAAAGGTAAACATGCAATTTAGGCCACGGTTTGGTGGGCCAATTAAGAAACCTTTTGCGCCGTCAAAGTTGATAACACACGTTGCGCTGGCCTTGATGCCCATTTTGTGTTCAATACTGCCACACGCAACTGCATTTCTATCTTGCTTTTCGCCTTCTTCAGATACATTGAATTTAGGCACCACAAATAGCGAGATACCTTTAGTGCCCTCTGGTGCGTCAGGCAAGCGAGCCAACACGATGTGTACGATATTTTCAGACATATCGTGTTCACCGGCAGAGATAAAAATCTTTGTGCCCGTTAAGCTATAGCTGCCGTCTTCCTGAGGCTCGGCGCGACATTTCAGCATGCCTAAGTCTGAGCCACAGTGCGCTTCGGTTAGACACATTGTGCCTGTCCACTCACCGCTTACCAGTTTTTCAAGAAACATTTTTTGCTGCAACTCAGTACCGTGGGCTTTTAATGTTTCCATACAGCCCTGACTAAGGCCTGGGTACATGGCCCACGAGTGGTTCGCGCCTGAGAACCATTCAGCAATGATAGAAGACAATGAATATGGTAGCGCTTGACCACCAAATTCTTCTGGGTGAGACATACTTGGCCAGCCACCCTCTACGTAGGTTTGATACGCTTCTTTAAAGCCTTTCGGCGTCGTTACTTCGCCATCAACCCACTTGCACCCTTCTTCATCGCCTGATGCGTTAATAGGTGCAAGCGTGTTTTCAGAGAACTTAGCAGCTTCTGCAAAAATTGCAGACACTAAGTCTTCAGACGCTTCTTCGAATCCCAGCTTCTGATAGTGATTTTGATAATTTAGTAGCTCATGTGTTACAAACATGGCGTCACGTTGTGGAGCTTTATAACCTTCCATACCCAATACCTATATAACTTCAAATAGACCAGCAGCGCCCATGCCGCCACCGATACACATGGTGCAAACTACATATTTCGCACCACGTCGTTTACCTTCGATGAGTGCGTGACCCACCATGCGAGCACCGCTCATGCCGTATGGGTGACCAATAGAAATGGCACCGCCGTTTACATTTAATAATTCGTCTGGAATACCTAACTTGTCGCGGCAGTAGAGTACCTGTACTGCAAATGCTTCGTTAAGTTCCCATAGACCGATATCGTCCATGGTTAATCCATGCTGCTTTAATAGCTTAGGAATGGCGAATACCGGGCCAATTCCCATTTCATCAGGTTCACAGCCTGCCACTGCAATACCGCGATAAATACCAAGTGGCTGAGCACTGCCTTTCGCTGCTGACTGCTCATCCATAATAACTGTTGCACTTGCGCCGTCTGAAAGCTGGCTCGCGTTGCCAGCTGTAATGCAGCCGCCTTCAATAACAGGGTTTAACGCTTTCAAACCTTCAAGAGTAGTTTCTGGGCGATTACCTTCATCTTTAGACAAGGTGACTTCGCGCTCAGAGGTTTCACCCGTTTCTTTATTGAACACCGCTTGAACTGCTGTAATAGGTACAATTTCGTCGTCAAACTTACCGGCCTCTTGCGCTGCTGCTGTGCGCATTTGACTTTGGTAGCCGTACTCATCTTGTACATCGCGGCTAATGTTATAACGCTTGCCTACCACTTCAGCGGTTTGAAGCATCGGCATGTAGATATCTTTGTGCTTAGCAACAAGTGCAGGGTCAACGGCACGGAACATATTCATGTTCTTGTTTTGTACCAGTGAAATAGAATCTAAACCACCGGCTACCATAATGTTGGTATCGCCAGTACGAATAGCATTTGCTGCTGTAGCGATGGCGTACATACCTGAACTACATTGACGGTCAAGGGTCATACCCGCAACCGTAACAGGAAGGCCGCCGGCAAGCCCGGCTAACCGGCCGATGTTCATACCACCGCTGCCTTGTGTGAGCGCTGCGCCCATGATGACGTCATCTACGCTAGCAGGGTCAATACCCGCACGAGATACCGCATTTTCAATGGCATGACCACCTAACGACGGCGCGGGTAAGTTGTTTAGTGCGCCTTTATAGGCACGGCCTATTGGTGTACGTGCTGTACTTACAATTACTGCATCACGCATATTACTGTTCCTTCGTATTGCGCAAAATTCAGCTCAACTCTGCTCGTAAAGCTAAATTTCACGTTTTCTTTAGTGTGCGTAACGTAAGCCGCTAACGGCTTACGCCTTACTCATTACTATTTTTTAAAAACTAGGCTTTTGCGTTATAGCTTCTAAAACTGCCGCCCTCTTGGGCCAGCTTTACCAATAAATCACTTGGCTCTAACCACATCTTTCCGTATTCGCCAAGCTGATCGCGATAAGTGGTTAGCTTATCTAAAATGGTCCCAAGCCCTACTTCATCGGCATATTGCATAGGGCCGCCGCGGTACACTGGGAAGCCATAGCCGTAAACATAAATCACATCAATATCGCTAGACTTTGCCGCAATACCTTCCTCTAAAATCGCCGCACCTTCATTGATCAGTGAATACATAACACGAACAAGAATTTCTTCATCGCAGATGTCAGAACGCTGTTGAACGCCTAGGCGTTCCGCTTCTTGCTTAGCAATTTCAAGTACTTCAGGGTCTGGGATAGGAACGCGACTCCCTGGCTCGTAGTTGTAAGCACCACGCCCGGTTTTTAGCCCGTTGCGCCCTTTCTCTACAAGGCGATCTGCAACCGCGCCGTAGGCGGGATCGTGGGAAATGTGTTCTTGGCGAGATTGACGCACATAGTAACCAATATCTAAGCCCGCCATGTCGCCCATCGTGAACGGCCCCATTGGCATGCCAAATTCTGTTAAAACGCGATCAACCTGTTCAGGCGTCGCTCCTTCAAGAAGCAATCGATTGGCTTCACGACCGTAAGGTTCAATCATACGATTCCCCACGAATCCAAAGCATACACCTACTAACACGGCTACTTTCCTAATGCGCTTAGCCATCTTCATGCAGGTTTTGATAACTTCGGCGGATGTCTTTTCTGCTTTAACCACTTCAAGCAGCTTCATAACATTGGCAGGCGAGAAGAAATGCAGGCCAATCACATCTTCTGGGCGTGACGTCGCGGTAGCAATTTCGTCTATGTCCAGTGTCGATGTATTCGAGGCCAAAATAGCGCCGGGCTTGCACACTTTATCAAGCGTTGAGAATACTGTTTTCTTTACTTCCATTTTCTCGAACACAGCTTCGATGACTAAGTCGACATCAGAGAGATCATCGTATGATGTGGTGCCAGATAGCAGCGCCATGCGACTTTCTACTTGTTCTTGAGTAAGCTTGCCTTTTTTCGCAGAGTTCTCGTAGTTCTTGCGAATGAGTGCAAGACCCTTTTCCAGCGCCTCTTCTTTAAGCTCAAGCATAGTTACGGGAATACCGGCATTAGCAAAGTTCATTGCAATTCCGCCCCCCATGGTACCTGCGCCTATAATTGCGACTTTTTCGATACTGCGCTCTGGCGTGTTCTTATCAAAATCACTCACATGACCTGCCGCTCGCTCTGCAAAGAAGAAGTGCTGCTGTGCTCTGGCTTGTGGCGTGTTCATACATTCCATGAACAACTTGCCTTCGTTTTTAAGGCCATCGTCAAACGCTAACGTATACGCGCCGCGCACTGCCTCAATACACTTAAGGGGAGCGAAAAAGCCACGGGTCGCTTTTTTCGTTTGCGCTGTTACCGCATCAAACACGCCTTTAGTTTCATCTGTCATCGTAAGCGAAATGTCGCAAGTACGTTTGATGGCTTTATCTGGCGTAAGGCCCTGCAGATACGCTTTGGTATCTTCAAGCAAATGCTCTGGTTTATCGGAAATTTTGTCAAAAACACCTGGTAACTTCACTACTGATGTAGGTTTGCCCGTTACAATCATTTCAAGGGAAGTTTGAACATCGGCTAAACGCGGAAGGCGCTGCGTACCGCCAGCCCCAGGCAAAATTCCAAGATTAACTTCTGGAAGGCCGACTTTGTTGCCCGCAAAAGTAATGCGGTGGTGACACGCTAACGCTACTTCTAACCCGCCGCCAAAGGCTGGCCCGGGAAGTACGGCAACCACGGGTTTTGTCGCGTTTTCTATCTTGTCTAAAACTTCAGGCAACATGGGCGACAAATCGCCACCGGAAAACTCACTGATGTCTGCACCACCAGAAAAAATGGGTAGTGAAGAAGTAACAACGATTGCTTTCACGCTTGCATCGTTAAGCGCGCTTTCTATACCTTCAATTAAGCCAATTCTTATTGCGCGTGATAGCGCATTTACCGGTGCGCTTTGCATTGTAAGGGTGGCAACACCCTGCTGCACTGCGTATTCGACAGCTTTATTTTCCATCTCAGTCATAACCATGTCCTGTTTATCACGTTAACCGGATGTTATTGCAGTGTTGCCAATCATCCAAGTTTATTGGTGTTATAGACATTCATCATAATATTTAATAACACGCCCCAACCCGTTAGCGGGTTCATTTTTGTGTTTAGCGCTAGCTACGACTCGCTTAAGGATTAATTGACAGCTTGAAGAAGGAGTGTTTTTGTTAAACACGCAGTACAGGTTATTACATTTTATTTACATAAGGATGGTGAACGATGCAAGTCCTCAAAACACCGGAAAGTGCTTTTGATAAAATACCCGACTTTCCTTACGTGCCTCGGTATGTCGCAGTTACCGATACGATAAGCAGTGAAATTACGATGGCGTACTATCAGTGTGGCCCGGCTGACGGCCATACCATTCTATTAATGCACGGCGAACCCACATGGGCCTATTTGTACAGAAAGATGATGCCTATATTAGCAAAGGCGGGGTTTAACGTAGTGGTTCCCGATTTAATAGGCTTTGGCCGTTCTGATAAGCCAATGCGCAAAGAGGACTATACCTACGCAAGGCACGTTATCTGGCTTAAAGAATGGTTTACTCAGGTTGTTAAAGGACCGACTACATTGTTTTGCCAAGATTGGGGTGGGCTTTTGGGGTTACGACTTGTCGCAGATATGCCGGAGCGCTTTACTGGTGTAATGGTATCTAATACAGGGTTACCTACTGGAGATCATCCGGCAAGCGACGCGTTTATAAAATGGCGCCGTTTTTCTCAAGATACACCGGTTTTTCCCACTTCGGCCATTATCCAAAACGCTACGGTATCGGATTTACACCATACTACCCTAGCCGCCTATGATGCGCCCTTTCCAGACGAAAGTTACAAAGCAGGTGCGCGCATGTTCCCTTTATTAGTGCCCACAAGTCCGGATAATCCAGAGGCACAGGCCAACAGGCTGGCGTGGGAAAAACTGAAACAGTTTAACAAACCTTTTATTACTGCGTATGGCGACAGCGATCCAATAACCAAAGGCGGCGAAAAGATATTCCAGAAACTAGTCCAAGGCTGCGATGGCATGGCGCACACCACGGTTAAAAACGGCGGACACTTCATTCAAGAAGACCAGGGTGAAAAGTTAGCCGAATTACTTATACGGTTTATTCAACAAACACATCAGTCAACAAATTAATAGGAGTTTACCATGGATGCACTACTCGACTTTACGGGGCAAGTAGTACTAATCACCGGCGCAGGCAGTGGCTTTGGCCGCTTGCTATCGTTAGGTCTTGCTAACCGGGGCGCGAAACTGGTTCTTTCTGATATCAATGAAACAGCCCTTGAAGAAATTCAGCGCGATGTAAGTACATTAACCGATGTTGCAGTGCTAGCTGGTAACATCGCGAGCGAATCACTCAATAAAGAGCTCGTTAACAAGGCGATGGAGACATTCGGCCGATTAGACATTGCAGTCAACAATGCGGGTATTGCTCATCAGCCCGCTCCTGTTCACCAGATGACAGAAGAAATCATAGACGCTCAGTTTGCCGTAAATGTAAAAGGTGTTATGTTCGGCATGAAATATCAGATTCCCGTCATGCTAGCGCAAAAACAAGGACACATATTAAATGTAAGTTCTCTTGCCGGTTTGGGCGGCGCGCCTAAAGGCGGCGCTTACGCGGCGGCGAAGCATGCGGTTTCAGGTATTACCCGAACTGCTGCCGTTGAATATGGGCGTAAAAATGTAAGGGTTAACGCAATTTGCCCGTTCTACAGCCCTACCAATATACTCAATGTGGACGGCTATAACACGCCTGAAGCCCGCGAACAGCTGGGTATGGGTAGCCCAATGAAGCGTTTAGGCGAGCCTCAAGAAATCGTCAATACCATGATGCTCATGCTGTCACCTGGCAACAGTTACATGAATGGACAAACCATCGCCGTAGATGGCGGTGTTACGGCGTGGTGATAAAAACGTTGCCCATAAGCTTAGCAATAAGTATGGAAACCAATACCTTGGTATAACCCGTAACCTTTAGATTTCTCTCTACTTTAGTTGTAATAAAGGTGAACAAACAAAACCGATTAAAGAGGCGAGTGCAACCGCCTCTGCAATCGACCCGTCACTGCAAAAGAGAAAAGTGTGATGATAAAGCCAAGTAAAAACATTTTCTTATCGCTCGCGCTAAGCCTATTCGCCATTGTTTTTACTCCTGCTCTGGCTCAAGAAGCACCACTTTCGTTAACCAGTGTAAAAGAAATAGCCTCTAACCCAAGCAATAAGAAACAGCGCCTCAATAAATCGCTGGCACTTAACGCTGTTAAACGCACTACCTCCTTAGTTCCTCAACGCAAAAAGCCATCGAACGGCTTGTTTCTCATTCATAGCGTACTCCCTAACAGCCGTACCAGCGCTGAATAATTACCATTTAACAGTCTTAAAGCTAGCGTAAAAGACGGACGAAACGGTAACGAATGATAAAGGCGCTTAAATACCTGATAGTGGTAATGTTGCGTTAGCGCTTAATAAACTGAAAACTCAAAGGATAAACCCAAAGTTCCCCTTTGTTTGCTTTTACCGCTGCTACAATGGCAAAGATAACGTTCAGCAAGCCAAGTGCGATAAACCCAAGTGCCCCGATGATAATGAAGGTGAGAATAAAGCAAATTACTGAGTAAACGAGTAAGCTCAGTAGCCAATTAGCGGTCACTCTGCCATGCTGGTTAATATCTTCGTTTTGATCTTTATGTGCAATCCAAAGCACTATCGGTAAAATAATACCAAGACTGGGAATAACAAAGCTCGATAACTGAGAAACGTGGATCAGTGTGCAATAACTGCGGGCATTTAGCCCCCAATAAAGTGGCGCTTCCGTTGACATAAATTTCCTTATAATTGAATAAATGTGTTGTGTTAAATTTGTTTTACAAAATCTACGCAGCGTTACACAATGCTAGCGCATGTCTATGTGAACGTCGATTCACTTTAAGAACAAAATAATTAAAGGACAAAGTATGCTCAATCATAAACGTACTCTGATAGCAGCACTGGTAAGCCTATCGCTTATAGGATGTGGCGAAAGTACTACGCAGACAGAAACCCAAGCGGCACTGACCGCAAAAGACGCAAAACAGTTCCTCCAGCAAGCACAAGATGATATTGCGAAGATGCAGGTACCCGCTGCGCACGCAGAATGGAGCTATGCGACCAATATCAATTTCGATACCGCTGCGGTAAGCGCCTACTTTAATGAAGTGCTATCAACAAAAGTAGCAAAGTTAGCCAAAGAAGCGGCCAAATTTAATGATGTAGATGTGGACAGTGATACCCGCAGACAACTCGATTTATTAAAAAATGGCTTAACCATGCCACCACCTGCAGATGCAGCTAAAGCTGAGCGCTTAGCCAAGATTGGCTCAGACCTAAGTGCCATGTACGGCTCGGGTGAGTATTGTAGCGAAGATGGGACGTGCAAAAGCTTAGTAGAAATGAGCAGTGAAATGGCCACCCTTCGTGACGCCGATAAATTATTAGAATATTGGGCAGGCTGGCGCGAAATATCTAAACCAATGGCACCGCTTTACGCAGAACAAGTGGAGCTGGCAAATGAAGGCGCGGCAGAGCTGGGTTTTGAAAATGTGAGTGCACTGTGGCGCGGCAAATATGATATGCCTGCTGATGAGTTTCCCAAAGAGCTAGACCGCTTGTGGACGCAAGTAGAACCTTTTTATGAATCACTTCATTGTCATGTACGCGCAAAGCTTGGTGAACATTACGGTGAAAATGTAGTACCTCAAGACAAACCCATTCCGGCCCACCTTTTAGGCAATATGTGGGCACAGTCGTGGGGTAACATTTACGATATCGTAAAACCTCAACAAGAAATGCAGGTACCAGATGTAACCGCTGCGTTGGCTGAACAAGGCTATGACGAAATCGCTATGGTTAAACAGGCTGAATCATTTTTCTCATCCCTAGGCTTTGAGGAACTGCCAGATACGTTCTGGGAACGCTCTATGTTTCAAAAACCAGAAGGCCGTGACGTACAATGCCATGCTTCTGCGTGGGATTTAGATGACAAAGACGACCTTCGCATAAAAATGTGTATTCAAAAGACAGGCGAAGAGTTCAACGTTATTCACCATGAATTAGGTCACAACTATTATCAGCGCGCCTATAAAGATCAGCCACTGCTCTATCGCGGTTCAGCTAACGACGGTTTCCATGAAGCGATTGGCGACACTATCGCACTATCGATTACGCCTAAATACCTTAAACAAATTGATTTGATTGATGAAATCCCAGATGCGTCGAATGATATCGGCATGTTGATGCAGGTAGCGCTTGATAAGATCGCGTTTATTCCTTTTGGTTTAATGGTTGACCAATGGCGTTGGAAGGTGATGTCGGGGGAAGTAACACCTGACCAATACAATGACCTGTGGTGGGAGCTTCGAGAGAAGTATCAAGGTGTGATGGCACCTGTCGAGCGAAGTGCAAATGCCTTTGACCCAGGTGCAAAGTATCATGTACCAGCAAATGTACCCTACACGCGCTATTTCCTAGCGCACATCCTTCAATTCCAGTTCCACAAAGCCTTGTGTGATATAGCTGGTGATGAAGGCCCGCTAAATCGCTGCTCTATTTACGGCAGTAAAGAAGCCGGTAAGGCGCTAAACGAGATGCTGGAAATGGGCATGAGTCAACCGTGGCAGAACGCGTTAGAGACACTAACGGGCTCGCCGCAAATGGATGCTAGCACCATTGCTGATTACTTCGCGCCGCTCAAAACGTGGTTAGATAAGCAAAATGCGACACGCCAGTGCGGTTGGTAGTCACTACGCTCTATAGGCAAAATTTAAAGCGTACTGAGTAAATAAATATGCCCCGAATGTTCGGGGCTTTTTTATACAATTTAAACTTTAGTCCCATTGAAAGTTTCGGGCATTCGGGTAACGTTGCGCTATGAACTTTATTTAACAATTAGCGTTATTATGCGTGGTCATCTGACGTACCTCTTCCTCTTATTTAGCTTCCTTACCAACTATACTTTTCACGCACGAGCGCAGTTTGCCCCACCCGTCTTTCGTAGCTTTGACATGGAAAGCGGTATCAGTCACGTGACCGTTTCCGACATAGCAGAAGATAAGTATGGCTTTCTATGGCTTGCCTCTCAATCAGGTATCGACAAGTTTGATGGCTATACGTTTAGAAACTTCGGAATGTGGGGAGAAGACAAGTCGAAGGGTCTTCAAACACTTACCGCACTACAAATTGAAGCTAGTTTAGACGGCCAACACATGTGGGTGGGTACATTTAGCGGGCTTAGTCGTTTAAATGTCGACACCGAGCGGTTTGAACACTACACCTTACCCACTGCTTCCCCATTCAATAAACAGGTCATTAATCGAATTAAAACGACGCACGATGGGAAGCTCTGGATAGTCTCTGAACGCAATCTATACGCGTATCACGAAGAGACAAACAGTATAGAGCTTATAAGCTATCTACCCGATACAACCAGCACGCTAACTGATGTTGAACTGATTGGAAACACGCTTTACGTGACCTCAACCTCTGGCCTGTATAAACTCGATTTAATTAAGCAAACGTTGGAGTTGGTGGCGTTTGAAGGCGTTAACTTTACCCGCCTAGTAGCGGCGCAGCGCTCGCGGTTTTGGCTTGGTACGGCAACACACGGCATCTGCCTGTTTGATCCAAACGCTAAATCAGAGCCGATTACAAGACTGTGTACGTCTGAAGTTCATGGTTTATCTGACAATTACGTCTCTGATATTTTACTTCGCCGCAATGGTGACCTATGGGTAACGACTGAGCGAGGGATAAACATACTGACGGCGCACAGTCCGTACACTGTATTGCGGTTTCCAATTAGTAAAAAAGATTCGGCGAATGAGCGGTTTTCAAGCCTCTATCAAACGCAATCAGGCCTTGTTGTTGTGGGGACTAAAGACAACGGTTTCGCGATAAGCAATCCCGAGCTAAGCAACTTTTACTCAAGCGAGGTCGGCGATGGCCGAATTGTCGGTTCAATGGCTCACTATAAAGACAATAAAGTATGGCTTACCAACGAAAAAGGGCTATGGCTTTATGATGCTGTCGATAAAACGCACCAAGGCCCTTTTACATCTAGCGGCGCACAAGTTAGCGATGACAAAGCCAACGATAAGCTAACGAGCCTTGTTTACGACAAAAAGACTGAAACGTTATGGGTGTCTATGCGTAGCGGCCTAGCGAAATTCAATAATGAAACTAATCAATTGGATATCGTGGCTTTGCAAGGAAAGTCTGGCTACAGCATAAATATTGATGCAGACGGTGATATCTGGTTTGGCGGCTATAGCGACGGCGTATTTGTTTACCGCCCTTCGGAGAGGCGAGTAATTAAGCAATGGCCCTTATCACTTACCACCCGTATTCTGTTCGAAAACGAAGAAAGTGCGTGGCTGAGTACAGTATCGGGTTTGTATGTCGCTAACAAATTAACCGGCGAACTTATTAACGTTAGCCAATACACAGACAAAATCACTGACAGAACAGTCGTCACTTGGATATCTCGCTCAAAACGCGGGGGTTACTGGGTCGGCACCCAAGCGGCTGGGCTTTATTTTATAACCAAAGATGGAGACGATCTGTCGTCACTCAAAGTAACACAGATTAAGCCCGAAAGCAGACTTAGCAATATCTCAATCGGCGCTATTGTGGAAGATAACGAGTATGGTCTATGGATTTCTACAATTGAAGGAATTACTTACCTCGCCCCTGACCTTTCCTCACTGAGTTATTACGGTGCAGAGCACGGTGCGATATCCACTGGCTACTATATAGGCTCAGTCGCTTCTACCGATAACAATACTATTCTTTTTGGCGGTTCAGAAGGTGTCACGCAGTTTACCCCATCACAAGTCACTAACTTAAAGTGGACACCGGGCGTTCACCTTACTAACGTTAAAGTAGTTAGTCGAAATAATAGCAATAGCACTACAGCAGAAAGACGTCTGAATTTAGGTGGAAAAATCGCACTTAACGATAATAATATTGCACTTTCTATCGAGTTTGCAGCAACAGACTTCATGAACGCCAACGAACTTCGCTATGCTTATAAGCTCGTTGATTTTGAGAGTAGCTGGCGTATTACTGACGCCAAAACAAGAGTGGCAACTTACACGAACTTAAACCCAGGACACTACCGCTTCACCGTAAAAGCCATCAATAAAGAAAACGAATGGAGCAGTGACGAGGCTCAACTTGAAGTAATCATCATTCCCCCATGGTGGGATAAACCTATTTGGCGCGTGGTAATCGTACTTATTATACTTCTCCTCATTACCTCAATCGTTTGGTTTAGAATCGCGTCGCTAAAAAAACGTTCTGCAGAACTGGCGTTGAAGGTAGAAGAAAAAACAAAAGATCTAGAGGAAGTCGTAGAAAAGCTAACACGCTTATCTACACAGGACTCATTGACTGGATTGAAAAACCGTCGGTATTTTACGCAAAGAGCAAAAGCTGAATGGCAAGAATTCCAGCGCCACGGACACACTTTCTCGCTGCTTCTTTTAGATATTGATTATTTCAAGCGCATAAATGACGAGTACGGCCACCAAACTGGTGACTCGGTGCTTGTCAAAATAGCTAAAATCTTGCAAAGCAGCCTTCGTGAAAGCGATGTTATCGCTCGCTGGGGTGGCGAAGAATTCCTTATTCTACTTCCCTCTTTAAAAGAGCAAGAAGCCTATTGGGTTGCCGAGAAATTACGCAAGGCGGTGGCTAGTCTAGTTATTGACTCTCCTCCTTATCAACTTAATGTAACCATTACCTGCGGCGTCGCTGACATTAAAAATTACGATAGCATTGAAGCTTGTATTCATGCAGTTGATAAAAAACTGTATAAGGGCAAAGAAGCCGGTAGAAATGCAGTCGTTAGATAGTAGCGAATTCATCCTTCTAACAACCTACTTATTGTAATCTAAAACTGGCGCTCGTTTTAAGAACGAGCAAGTGCTTTAACACCTGATGTAATGTCGACAACCTCGTTATCATGTTATTTGTCGCACACATTGATCGCTTTTTACTTTACCTTTCTAACAAACATGAACTCAGTTTTTATTCACGATATGCATGTTGCATTGCAAGGAGGTTTATATCATGGCGAATGTGTTAGTTATTGGCGCATCGGGACAAATTGGTAAACAGGCAACGGTTAAACTTTTAGATGCGGGCCACAAAGTGTTAGCACCGGTAAGAAGCCCTGAAAAATTATCTGACATTCAAAACGATGATTTAACCGTGGTAGAGCAAAACTTAGAAGAAGATTTTTCTGCACATTTTGAAGGTATTGATATTGCCGTGTTTACGGCGGGGTCAGGCGGTAATACCGGGGCAGATAAAACACTGATGATTGACTTATGGGCCGCGCGCAATGCCGTTAACTACGCCAAAGCTGCGGGCACGTCAAAATTTGTAATGGTGAGTTCAATTGGAGCCGGCGACCCCGACGCAGTATCTTCAGAAATTAAGCCTTACTTAGTCGCCAAGCATATGGCTGACGAGCACCTAATTAACAGCGGATTACATCACATTATTTTGCGCCCTGGAACGCTTTTGAACGAACCGGGTTCTCACTTGGTCCGCACTGATATGCCAAACAACAAAGATGACGCCGTCATTCCACGAGAAGACGTAGCAACCGCTATTGTTGAAAGTATTAGCCGAAAAGGTGAGGACAACGTAATTACATACCTATTTAAAGGTGATACGCCAATTTCTCAGGTCTTCTAAGGGTAAGCGTATACACTCCTTAGTTATAGACCCCTTAGGTAGAGATGCTTGAATTAAAACAACTTAGGTTTAGTTACCTCGGGAAGAGAGCCCTTAGATAGAGATAGTTAAAAAGCCCTTTTGCTTAGTGTTTCGCATGCAACAGGGCTTTTTATTTGTGGTTAATAATGGGGGTTAGAAAACCACGCCCGTTACCACGTTAGGGAATGAGCGACTGGCTGACCCAGTTACCATTCTCATCTTTATGATGCCACTCGCGGTGTTGTGGGTTACCTCTAAGATTTAAGTAATCAACACTATTAATGGCAAGGAGTATGGTGCAAAAGTGATTTGGCACCTTGTCAAAACTCCCTTCAATTTGTAATGCTGACCCATCATTTCTGGGCGTGCCCGGCTCTCCCCATAAAAATTGCTTTTTGCCAGCATCCGATAATTTATTCCACTGAGACGTGACAAGTTCGTCATCTTGTTCAAGGGTGACTAGCGATGCTTTGCAAGAAAAGCGGTATTGTTCCCGGGTTTTAGAAAAGTACCAACAAACGTGGGCTTCAGGGGTTTGACTAAGTTGTTCAAACTTTTCTGAGCGGGTGTCAGAGATAACGACTAACTGGTTGTCATCAGTCACGCCTCTAAACACCACGGTACGGCAATAAGGCACCCCGTTGCTATCTACTGAGGCAAGCTGAAAGTAGCGACTCTCAGGTACGCTACGGGTTTGATGCAAACTTTTTGTCAGTCCTTGTCGCCACTGGGGCATAGCTATCTCCATGCACTATATTAGTTATTGCTAGCAACGCGTTTATTGCCAGCAAGGGAAAACAACCTATAAAAGTTCTGCGTAGTAGCTTCGGCTAACTCTTGTACAGAAACACCTTTCAAGTCTGCTATGAACTCAGCGACTTCAACCACATAGCCAGGCTGATTCTGTTTGCCTCTATGGGGTACAGGGGCTAGCCAAGGGGAATCTGTCTCAATAAGAAGGCGTTCAAGCGGTATCGCTTTCACAACCTCGCGCAACTCGCTCGCAGAGTTAAAGGTAACGATGCCCGAAATAGAGATATAAAAGTCCATCTCTATGGCTGCTTGGGCCATTTCTAGCGACTCGGTAAAGCAATGCAAAACGCCTTTTGTATGCGACGCTTTGTGCTCACGCAGCAAGTTAATGGTATCTTCTCTTGCATCACGGGTGTGAATGATTAACGGTTTCTTCGTTTCATTGGCAACCTTAATATGATCAACAAACGAGGTTAACTGTACCTCTTTGCTCTCGGGGCTATAGAAATAATCTAGCCCAGTTTCGCCGATAGCCACCACTTCTTCACGCTGCGCTTTTTCTAAAAGTTCCTCAAAACTACACGCTTCGTCCTGATGCAACGGGTGAACACCACAGGACACAGAAACATCGTCAAAGTTGCTCACCGTCTCTAGCATGCTGTCGTAATCATTAACAGATACACACACGCAAAGAAAATGTTCAACACCACGCGTTCTTGCAAAGTCCAACGTCTCTGCGAGCGCTTCTGGCCCTTGTTTAAGTCGGTCTAAATGACAATGAGAATCTACAAACAAACTACACCTATATTTTTTTGAAGTTAACCGCTTGGCAACGACATTGCCTTCGCCATGCTGTTAACGTTGAAACTTTTTTAATAACCCGAAAAGCACCAAAGACTTGTTCACACCCGCGTGCTGCAAAGTTTTCACTGCTTCAACACACGCTGCGTAACGCTTGTAATCTGTCTCTTGCTGACGTTTTACATATTCATTATGGGACAATTGCTGACACCACAATGCTATTTGCTGAGCATTGTCTTGCCACTTGTTAGCAAGGGTTTGTGCTTGCACATTTGCGTCGCCCGCTAAGAGCGCTTGCATCCCATCACTGAAGTGACGGTAGCTGAGGTCATCGTCACCCGACAAGGCCTCCTCTACCCGAAGCGGTGCATAGCCATAGGCTGCAAGTAACGCGTCGCTAGCATCTTCTACGCCTTTCGCTTTTAAGTAGTTCAAACTCTCTGATACTGACGGCAGTGACAACACTTGCCGCTCGCAACGACTAAGTATGGTTGGCATAAGTTTATTTACGCTGTCGGTAATCAGAAGTAAGAAGGTATTATTTGTGGGCTCTTCCAAGGTTTTCAACAGCGCATTAGCCGCTGCCTCTGTCATAGTGTCAGCCTTGGGGATTAATAAAACTTTATTCCCGCCCATTTGTGCAGTACCGGATAGCTTAGCAATGCCCTCGCGAATTTTGTCTACCCCCAGCTGTTTTTCACTTTCAAGAATATGAAAATCTGGATGGTTACCTGCCTGCCTTAAGTGACAACTTTGACACTGCTCGCATGGGCCATCAACACTTGGGTGCTTGCACAGCAACGTATTACTTAAGCCTAGTGCAAGTTGGTTTTTGCCTATCCCACTCACCCCCGTTAGCAATAAGCCATGGTGCAGTTTTTTTGCTAAGTAACGGGAAATTAAAGAGGTATAGGTAGCTGTAAACCAAGGCAGCACTGGCATTAGTTATTCCCCTGATCGGTTTTGTGCGACTCGCTACCTTCGTCAATGTGCTGGCTTACATAATTAGCAATAATGGAAATGACATCTTGATGCACTTGTTCCATGGGCTGCATAGCATTAACAACAATGATGCTCTCATCATTTTCAGCCAAGGATAAATATCTGGCCCGCGTACGCTCAAAAAAGCCTAAACCCGCTTGCTCAATTCGATCAAGCTCGCCGCGACCACGCGCTCTTTCTAAACCCACGGCTGGGTCTACGTCTAGATAAAGGGTTAAATCTGGCTTGAACCCGTTAAGAGCAATATCGCTAATTGCGGTCATGGTTTTTTCACTGACACCTCGGCCTCCGCCTTGATAAGCCTGCGAAGAAAGATCATGCCTGTCTCCCACCACCCAAGCACCTGCGTTAAGCGAAGGGTAAATTTTATTGGTCAGTAACTGAACGCGAGCCGCATACATAAGCAGTAATTCGGTTTCTTCGCTTACTGTTTCGTCCCAGTCGTGCTTAACACACTCTCTAATCGCTTCAGCCATTGGGGTACCGCCCGGCTCACGAGTTTGCTCCACGCGCATTCCAGCGTCTGTTAACGCTTTTACAATCAACCCGATTACCGAGCTTTTTCCTGCCCCTTCAAGGCCTTCTACTACAATAAACTTTCCGCGCATTGCTTTAAATCAACTCTGTTCTTTCTTTAGATTATAACAGCAGGTATCTATCCACTACCCACCCGATTAACGCTTTAATTGATATTTTCTAACCGCCGCATTATGCGCTTTTAACGTGTTCGAAAACTGGTGACTGCCATCGCCTTTAGCCACAAAATATAAGGCGTCGGTCGCTAATGGATGAAGAGCTGCATGTATTGCCGCCTTGCCTGCCATTGCAATAGGCGTGGGTGGAAGCCCTTTAATAACGTAAGTATTGTATGGCGTAGCCGTACGTAAGTGCTTACGAGTAATATTGCCATCAAACTCTGACCCTATACCGTAAATGACAGTAGGGTCGGTTTGAAGTCGCATATTTTTATTAAGCCTATTTATGAAAACACCGGCTATCATATCGCGTTCTTTAGGTACCGCGGTTTCTTTTTCAATAATACTCGCCAAAATCAGTGCATCGTACGGTGATGATAAAGGCAGGTCTTCAGCCCGTTTCTCCCATTCTTGGGAAACGAATGTTATCAGTGCCCTGTGTGCTCTTTTTAACACGTCACTCGCTTTCGTGCCCTTTGTGAAAAAGTAAGTATCTGCTAGAAACACACCTTCTGTGTGCTGTGCATTTTCACAACACCAATCAACACCGTTGCCCTGTGTTAAGTTGCTGAGGGTTTGCTCATTTACATCAAAAACCAAATCTTGATTCGCCCGTAGCGCCTCAAGCCACTGCGCGAGTGTCAGGCCTTCTACTAAACTTACGGCAAATAAATGCTCGTCGCCTTGTGTAAACAGAGTAAAGGCATCAACCAGTGATTGGCCAGGGCGCAACATGTAGCTACCAGATTTTACCGACGTACTGCCGGCAAAAAACTTAAGCCATACTTTGGCGATAAAAGGAGAAACGTCAACCATACCCGCGTTGCGAAGCTGTTTAACCGTGCGGTAGGCGTTACTGCCATTTTCAATGGTAAATAGCGTATCGTCCTTCAGCTTTATGGGGGCTGTCACTTGCGACGATACGTACATCACACAAGACGCACCCACAATCACGACGATGAATACAAGTGATAACAGAAATACGACAGTACGCTTCATACTTGCGCGTACCCAATGTGCTGATTTTTAAATAACACGTCCATTTTTACTCTTTACTACATTGATTAAAATTAGTTAAACCGCTGTACACATTAACGTAGGGCGCGTGCCAACAAATTACTTAATTCAAGAACGCTTTCACTTGCCACGTCAAATTCTAACTTGCTGTGATCTGGCATACGCACGCTTTTCACCGGCATCACGCCCATCAACGCATTGGTGATCACCACGGCACTAGCATTGCCAATATGTGAAAGCTGATACTCACCTACGTGTAAGGTGTGATTATTGTTTAGCAGCGAATCAATCAAACACTGTCTGACCACGCCATTCACCCCACTTCCTTTGAGCGAAGGGGTATACCACTCACCCTGCGAATAGAAGAAGACGTTACCGGCACTTGCTTCAATTAAGTTATCGTTGGTGTCGCATACAAGGGCATCATCGGCATGTGCTTCATTAACTTCATGCTTTATCAGTACCTGCTCTAATCTATTCATGTGCTTTACACCTGCAAGCAACGGCTGAATAGCCAGTCGGGTTTGTGCACAAATTAATGACATACCTTGCTTAGCCATCCCCTCGTAATGTGCAGGATAGGGATGCTGACTGAACCTGACCAAAGGCACATTGTCTTCACTTCGTGCATAGCCTCTGCCCGCTTGTCCGCCCGAAACATGTACTTTTAATACATATTTTGATGGGGAAATATCATTCGACGAGTTGCTGAACGCCGCTATCTGTTCGTTAATAGCGGTTTCCAAGGCACAGGTATCGACGGTAATTTTTATCGCGGCCGCATCGTGTTCTAACCGAGAAAGGTGATAAGAATACAGTTGTGGCTTTTGGTTGTGCACCAATAGAGTAGAAAATACACCATCACCATAATTGAAGGCCCTATCACTCGGTGAAATAGGCGTAGCGCTAGGGATTATTCTCACAGCCTACTCTTTTATGTCTTTTTATCGTGGGAGAAGTATACCAACTTGTACTAGCCAGACAACTTATAGCGTAAGGGCCATATCAAGCCGGTACAAAAAAAGGCAGCGAGTTGCTGCCTTTATATTTGAAATTACAACTACGTTTGAAACGCGTTTTATATACGCTTAAATATCAACGAGCCGTTAGTACCGCCGAATCCAAAAGAGTTACATAGCGCGTAATCTTCGCTGAAGGCTTTGGCTTTATTTGCCACGAAGTCTAGGTCACAGCCTTCGCCCGGCTCATCTAAGTTGATGGTCGGTGGCGCCATTTTGTCACGCAGTGCCAAAATAGTGAAGATGGCTTCAACTGATCCTGCTGCACCAAGTAAATGACCCGTCATCGACTTTGTTGAGCTAACCAGCAGTTTGTATGCGTGGTCGTTAAATACGCGTTTTACCGCGGCGACTTCGGCAATATCACCGGCAGGGGTTGAGGTACCGTGTGCGTTAACATAACCAATTTCGCTCGCATCTAACTTGGCGTCGTTAATTGCATTTTGCATTGACGCCGCGGCACCTTCGCCATCTGCTGGCGGTGATGTCATGTGATAGGCATCGCCACTCATACCGAAACCAACAAGCTCAGCATAGATAGTCGCACCACGGGCCTTAGCGGCTTCGTATTCTTCAAGCATAACTACGCCAGCGCCCTCACCCATGACAAAACCATCACGGTCTTTATCCCATGGGCGGCTTGCGGCTTGTGGATCGTCGTTGCGCGAAGACAGGGCTCGCGCAGCGGCAAAACCAGCCATTCCTAGCGGCGTAATTGACGCCTCTGCGCCGCCTGCAAGCATGGCATCAGCATCGCCGTAAGCAATGGTTCTTGCGGCAATACCTATATTGTGAACACCTGTAGTACAAGCAGTCACAATGTTCAAATTCGGTCCTTTCAACCCTTCCATGATAGACAAAAAACCTGAAATCATATTGGTAATGGTTGATGGCACAAAAAATGGCGACACGCGCTTAGGACCGCTATTTGTCAGTTTTAAGTGGTTTTGTTCAATTTGCTCTAAACCACCAATTCCTGAACCAATAGCTACGCCTACACGGTGCGCATTGTCTGGTGAAACAGTAAAACCAGAATCGACCAAGGCTTGTTTGCCGGCAGCGATACCCAACTGGATAAAGCGGTCCATTTTCTTGGTTTCTTTCTTTTCTATGTATTCCTGCGGATCAAAGTCGTTAATTTGACCTGCGAAACGGGTTGAATAGTTACTGCAATCAAAATGGGTGATTTCACCGATGCCGCTCTCGCCCGCGAGCAATTTGCGCCATGTGTCTTCGCTATTAAGACCTAATGGTGAAAGCATTCCAAGACCAGTAACCACTACGCGACGTTTTGTCACAAAAAGCCCTCGCTTTGGAACTAAAGGTAGGAGATACAAAAACGGCTCTGTAGAAGAGCCGTTTTGTCGCTATTAAGACTTAAGCGTCTTTGTTAGCGTTGATGTAATCAATGGCTGATTGAACAGTAGTAATTTTTTCTGCTTCTTCGTCTGGAATTTCAGTATCGAATTCTTCTTCCAAAGCCATTACTAGTTCAACTGTGTCAAGTGAATCAGCGCCTAAGTCGTCAACGAATGAAGCTTCTGCTTTTACTTCTTCTTCTTTCACGCCAAGTTGTTCAACGATGATTTTCTTAACGCGTTCTTCAATGTTACTCATAATTCTAGGTTTCCCTTAAACGTCACTAGATAATAAAAGTGCCGCTAGTTTATTTTGCAAGGTTGATCCTTGCAAGCACCAGTTTAAAGAAATTTTCTGGTCAAACCAGCGACATTCGAAATTCGTAAAATACTATTTTTACATCCAAGTTCGGGTAAATACCACCCCAAACTAGGGAAAATTCGCAATTTTTGCGAATTTACCCCATATACATACCACCATTTACATGGATAGTTTCGCCTGTAATATAGGCTGCGCCATCGCTTACTAAGAAAGCAACAGTGGCTGCAATTTCATCAGGCTCACCCAAACGGTTGGCCGGAATATCTTTAAAAATGGCTTCTTTTTGGTCATCGCTCAGCGCTTTTGTCATATCGGTATCAATAAAACCTGGCGCAACAACGTTGATAGTAATGCCACGAGAAGCCACTTCTCGCGCCATTGACTTAGAAAAACCAATGACCCCTGCTTTAGCGGCGGCATAGTTAGCTTGACCCGCATTACCCGCGCTGCCTACCACAGAGCCAATATTAACAATGCGACCAAAGCGCTTCTTCATCATACCGCGAAGTACGGCTTTTGACAGCGTAAATATCGATGTTAAGTTGGTATCAATAATATCTTGCCACTCGTCATCTTTCATACGCATTAGCAGATTATCACGTGTGATACCGGCATTATTGACCAAGATGTCGATACCACCATGCGCTTCGTTAATGGCTTTAAGTGTTGCATCAACGCTGTCTTTATCAGTCACGTTTAACGCGAAACCCTGTCCGCCGAACTCAGAAAGATAGTCGCTAATGGCNNTTGCGCACCGTTTTCACTGGTCGCCGTACCGATAACTGTTGCTCCTTGCTGAGCAAGCTGGGTTGCTATCGCTTTACCTATACCTCGGCTTGCACCTGTAACCAGCGCAATTTTACCGTCTAATTGACTCATTGCGATTCCTTATTGTTTTAATGCTTCAACACCGTCTGGTGTATTCACTGCAAGCGCTTCTAAGCCCTTACTAATACGTTTATTCAAACCTGTTAGCACTTTGCCAGGCCCTACTTCAATAACACGCTCTACGCCTGCTGCCGCTAAGTACTCAACGGTGCGGGTCCATTGAACCGGGCAGTAAAGCTGACGCACCAATGCATTTTTGATAGCGTCACCCTGAGTTTCAATGGTGACATCAACATTGTTTACTATGTTGATTGCAGGTTCATTAACGTTCAAAGAAGATAGTGCATCTTCTAATTTATCTGCTGCGGGACGCATAAGTTCGCAGTGAGAAGGAACGCTTACCGCAAGAGGAAGCGCACGCTTTGCTCCCGCGTCTTTACAGGCGCTCGCCGCTTGTTCTGCCGCATGTTTCTCACCAGCAATAACCACTTGACCCGGAGAGTTAAAGTTTACCGGCGCGACTACGTCGCCTGTGGCAATGGCAGTTTGCTGACAGATATCTGCTATAGTCGCATCGTCTAACCCAATGATGGCGTACATCGCCCCCGCGCCTGCTGGCACGGCTTCTTGCATGTATTTACCGCGGGCTTCAACAAGTTTAATGGCATCAGCAAAGTCCATTGCGCCACCGCATACAAGCGCCGAATACTCACCAAGGCTGTGTCCTGCCAGGTAATCTACGTCTATACCTTGTTCACGAATAACGCGCCAAATGGCAACACTTGCTGCAAGTAGCGCAGGCTGCGTGATATGCGTTTCGTTTAGTTTTCCATCTGTATCGTTTTGCACTAAGTCCCAAAGGTCATAACCGAGTACGTCAGAGGCTTCTTTGAACGTCGCTTCGATAATAGGAGAAGTCTCAGCGAGTTCTTTAAGCATGCCTACGCTTTGAGAACCCTGCCCTGGAAATACACAGGCTGTCTTTGTCATGTCGATTCCTTATTATTTTTCTTTACTAGAAACGAGAATACGTTAAAAAATTACAGTGAGAAAAGCAGGGCTTAATAGCGAACAAGCGCTGATGCCCAAGCAAATCCTCCTCCGAATGCTTCTAGTAATAAATGCTGTCCACGTTGAATACGTCCGTCTCTAATAGCCGTGTCTAGCGCGGTTGGCACTGTGGCTGCAGATGTATTACCGTATTGCTCTAATGTAAGCACCACCTGGTCAAGGGACATATTTAGCTTTTTCGCCGTAGCCTTGATAATTCTAAAGTTTGCTTGGTGTGGCACTAACCAGTCAAGATCAGATTTTTCCATACCGTTTGCCGCAAGCGTTTGCTCAACTACTTCAGAAAGTTTGGTTACCGCCACCTTAAATACTTCGTTACCACGCATTACGCCCCAATTTTCGTGAACGGATTGTTCATCACCTCGGGTTGGATTACCTACAGCCAATAAATCGCCATAAGACCCTGCAGCGTGGATATGCGTTGATAAAATGCCTGGTTCGTCACTGGCTTCTATAATGGTCGCGCCAGCGGCATCGCCAAATAGAATAACCATGGTCCTGTCTGCCGGGTCTATAAGACGGCTAAGGCAATCAGTACCCACCACTAGAATGCGTTTTGCCATCCCCGATTTTATATATTGATCGGCAACGCTCAACGCGTAGCAATAACCTGCACAGGCCGCCGCTACATCGAATGCTGGAATACCATCTAAATCGAGAATGCGTTGAATTTCACATGCTGTGCTGGGTAGCGCGTAGCGACCGCTAGTGGTTGCGCACACAATCATGTCGATAGATTTNGGGGTCGATACCCGCCATTTCAATGGCTTTTTTACTGGCTTCTGCCCCCATAGTAGCAGCGGTTTCATCTGCTCCAATAATACGTCGTTCTTTTATCCCGGTACGGTCAGTGATCCATTCGTCACTGGTGTCCACCATTAGCTCTAAATCTGCGTTTGTGCGCACGTCGCTGGGATAATAGCTACCTGTTCCTATAAAGCGTGAATATTTGCTCAAAGCTGCTCCAACAATACCGTTTCTATCTTCGTCTTTATCTTTTCAGGCAAATGCATCTTTGCTTCTTTCATTGCTTGCACGATGGCGTAATAAAAGGCGTCTTTTTGTGCATTTCCGTGACTCTTGATAACAATGCCGCGCAATCCTATCAGACTCGCACCGTTATACTGGTCGGGGTTCACGCTGTTATAGATAGATTTCAGTAATGGGAAGGCAATTTTTGCTAATAAGCGGGTATAGAAATTCTTTTGAGACTGGCGTTTTACTTCATTTATCACTAACTTAGCCAGTCCTTCACTCGATTTAAGTGCAACGTTTTCCGTAAGCCGTCTGTCACGACAACATCCGCATAGTCGGTGAAAATGTCGTCACCTTCTACATAGCCAATGTAGTTAATACCTGGGGCGTCTTTGAACAATTGGTCGGCAGACTTTACTTGTGCATTACCCTTAATATCCTCTTCACCTACATTCAATAACGCTACACGAGGAGAAGGGATTCCTGCCACTTCTTGAGCTAAAACTGACCCCATTACGCCATATTGAAAAAGTATTTCAGGCGTACAATTCACGTTTGCGCCTAAATCTAACAAAAATACATTGTGATGGCTGGTAGTTGGCATCATGTTTATGAGTGCTGGCCTATCAATACCGGATAAGGTTTTTAACAGGTAAAACGATAGCGTTAATAGCGCACCGGTGTTCCCTGCACTTACGCACGCATCTGCCTCGCCGCTTTTGACAAGTTCAATAACGCGACGCATTGAAGAGTCTTTTTTATTTCGCAGTGCCGAGGTGGGGACTTCGCCCATTTCAACCACTTGTGAACAATGCTTAATTGTAACGCGACTGCGCTCTGCATCAGTGAGAGGTTGAAGGCCTGACTTGATAGTGTTTTCGTCACCGCACAACGTGAAGTGCACATCGGGATGAAGTTGGATAGCCTTGACGGCTGCAGAAAGGATAACAGGGGGACCATGATCGCCCCCCATGATATCTAACGCGATGGTTAGTGTAGACAAAATGTAGTCGCCGTATTACGCGCCGATTACTTTCTTGCCTTTGTAATAACCGTCAGCGGTCACGTGGTGACGACGGTGAGTTTCGCCTGACGTTGAATCGACAGACAAAGTCGCGCCTGTCAATGCATCGTGTGAGCGACGCATACCGCGCTTAGAACGCGTTTTACGATTTTGTTGTACTGCCATAACTTACTCCTGGTCTCGCTTAAGTTCTTTCAAAACCGCGAAAGGGTTTTGTCGCTCTTGTTCCGGTTCAATCTTTCCAAACGACATATCGTCTTGCTTCACTGTACACTCCGACTCTGCATGAAGGGGCACAATTGGCAAAGATAACAGTAGCTCGTCTTCAAAAATTTGAAGCAGATTAACTTCTCCGTGGTCGTTGACCTCTACCGGTTCATAAGCCTCGGGAATGATGTCGTCGCTTTCCTGCTCTTCTCCCTGCACTGGAGTAAAACAGAATTCCGCTTCCACGGGATAATCGAGTTCACCATTACACCTTTGACAGATAAGTGTTACCTGCGTGGCTAGATGGCCGTGAAAAACAGTAAGACCCTGCGCGTCTTTTTCGAACTGTACTTCTGCGTCCACGTAGTCATTGCATCGGACAACCGCCTCGCTCAATCGTTCCATATCTTTAGACACAATCACACCCCGATAATCGGAACGTTTCATGGCGCTTTTAGTCGGTTCAACCGAATGAGGGAGTTTCACTTTCTGCATAGGGCGCGCATGATATAGCGTCGCCCCCTTTCTGTCAAAGCAAAATTGTGATTTAACACACATTATAAGATTATGTGCCTCACAAGGTGATAATGTTACATTGCGCGATATAATGATGCTTTGCAACATATTGATTTTTAAATAAGGAGTATTTGTGGCTCACCTTATCTTGGCCTCCTCATCGCAATACCGGAAAATGCTGCTTGCAAACATCGGTATTCACGTCGATACCCACGCCCCCGATATCGACGAAACCCCTTTCAATAACGAAGCGCCTACCGCATTAAGCGTTCGACTTGCCGAGCAAAAAGCACTTAAGGTTGCCAGTGAGCTCGTCAATGTGCCCCGCGACACCCTTATTATCGGTAGCGATCAAGTCGCATTGGTTCAATCGGACGATGGACCACAGTTACTAGGAAAACCAGGGAATAGTGACAATGCGGTTAAGCAGCTTAAAGCATGCCAAGGAAAAGAAGTCACGTTTTATACGGCGCTTTGCCTTCATCAGCCCGCGACCAATAAAACCGTTACTCAAGTAGATGAAACCCGGGTGTACTTTCGCCAAAATAGCGAAGCTGCCCTTACCGCTTACGTGCAAAAAGAACAGCCCTTAGATTGTGCAGGCAGTTTTAAAAGCGAGGGTTTAGGAGTCTTGCTATTCGATAAAATTACAAGTCGAGATCCTAATAGCCTTATTGGTTTACCCATTATGCTACTTAACGAACTATTGGATGTGCACTTTAACGTTGACTTGCTGGCCATAGCAGCGCAATAAGCAATGCGCCGTTTTATTTTAAAACAGCGTCGCTTCTAACTCGCTAACTGAGTGAACCAATGCAACGGGGTTAAGTGCCTCTAAATGTACTTGGGCATGGACCCCATAAGATACCCCTATTCTATCCATGCCGATGGCTTTAGCCATTTGCATGTCATAGGTCGTATCCCCAACCATTACGGCATCTTTTACTTCTACACCGAGCTCGTCAAGAAGCTGCAACAACATATCTGGCGATGGTTTTGATTCAGCTTCATCAGCGGTTCTCGACGCGCTAAAGTACACGCCTGTACCTGTTTGCGTCCAAGCGCGGTCTAAACCTCGACGTGCTTTACCTGTTGCAACCGCTAGAATACACCCCGCCGCTTTTAAATTGGCCAACATGGTATTAACGCCATTGAATAACGGACAAGGCGTTGTATCTACCGTAACAAACGCCGCTTTATAGGCCTTAACTAGACGCTCTGCCAATTCATCATCTTGAATATTGAATAACTGTTTAATAGCAGGCTTTAAACTAATTCCAATTATATGACCCACTTGTTCATAAGATGGTATGGGCATATCACACTGCTTAGCGGCAATTTGCATGCAGCTAACAATTTTATCTGCCGAGTCCATCAAGGTGCCATCCCAGTCAAAAATGACTAATTTATAACGAGGCAATTTGCTGCTTATATTCGCTGAGGTGGCGTCCTCGGCTAGCGTTTTTTGTGAATGCATAAATTAATTACAGTGCTTTAAGCGTATTTGAAAGTGTGGGGTCTAAAGGTGCAGAAAATGTCACCCGTTCTTCTGTTGCAGGATGCAACAACGAGATGCTGCGTGCATGAAGGAACAATCTATTTAGCCCCTTTTGTCTCATTGAAGCATCAAAATCCGCATCACCGTATTTAGGGTCGCAGGCAATCGGATGGCCAGCATGTAAGCAATGAACGCGAATTTGGTGTGTTCTGCCTGTTATCGGCGAAGCTTCTACCAATGTCGCCCCCGCATACTCTTCTAAAATGCGGTAGCGCGTTTCTGAGGGCTTACCATCGTCGCTCACGCTAACCATTCGCTCGCCAGATTGAAGCACATTCTTGCGAAGCGGCGCTTTCACCTTAAAACGATTCTTAGGCCATTCACCCGAAACAAGGGCGTTGTAGCGTTTGTCCATTTTCCCCGTGCGCAGTTGCTCGTGCATATGACGAAGTGCAGAACGCTTTTTTGCAATTAATATGCAGCCCGAGGTATCTCTGTCTAATCTATGGACCAGTTCCATAAACTTGGCGTCAGGGCGTAACGCACGTAAACCTTCTATTAAACCGAAACTTAAACCGCTGCCGCCGTGCACGGCCATACCTGATGGTTTATTCATCACCAGGATACGATCGTCTTCAAATAGAATATGAGACTCTAACGCAGCAATTTTGTCGAGTTTAGGCGAAGGCGCGGGCGCCCCTTCCGACACACGAACAGGCGGAATTCTAACAATGTCATCAGCTTGTAACTTGTATTCAGGCTTAACGCGGCCTTTATTCACTCGCACTTCGCCTTTGCGCAAAATGCGATAGATCATGCTTTTCGGCACGCCCTTTAGCTGGGTGCGCAAAAAATTATCGATACGTTGACCAGCCAAATCGGCGTCAACCGTTACAAAACGTACTTTTATTGGGGCTTCTTCTTTCATGGGCCAAGTATACCCCATTGCTAATTCCCCCTGCTAACTGAAACGCACAAAATATTGAAAAAAGCATATTTCGCTGCAATTTTAGGCAAACCTAGCGTTTTGAACGCAGACCAGTTTGGAAATGCAGAGATATACACAATTTATTCACTTGCTTTCCTTGCTAAAATTGGGGTTTTGGTGCGATAATTACCAACGTTTTTTGCACGGTAAAATTCACAGATTAGATTTTGGTAGTAAGCGGCTTTTTGTGCCCCTATCCAAAAAAAGTGAAACGCAGCGTTAGAAAAACAACAAACAAGACCGAATCAGCGAAAAATGACGATGCTGTTCAAACTTGTAAACGATAAAGCATGGCGCAGCGTTGGTAGCATCCGCAATGAAAAAGTGATTTTCATACCAACCTAGCTAGAGAGGCAACGACTACACTGCCGTAGAAAAGCAACCGCCATTGCTTGCGAACATAAAATAAGTTTGCCGTTAACTAACAGAATTAAATGACACGCGAGCAACAATGTTTGCTCGTATTAAAGAATACAGTAATAAGGGCTAGTCGCTCCCGACATCCTTAAAGCAGTGTGACCATAGAGATTTACTTACAGGTTCGTTTACATAACAAACGCAAGTAACATCCAGTAATTAGGGCGCTAAAAACGGCGCTAACATGGTCAACCACCAAGGATAATGCGACGTAACAACAAGGTCCCCGTCCAGCCGTGAGGTTGCGCGGTGAGGGTTTGCACATGTCACTTTAATTTTGTGTCTTAACGGCTGTACGAAAACAGAGTTAGATACAATGAAAAGAATGTTAATCAATGCAACTCAACAAGAAGAGTTGCGCGTTGCCCTAGTCGATGGGCAACGGTTGTACGATTTAGATATAGAGAGTCCAGGACACGAACAAAAGAAAGCAAATATCTACAAGGGTAAAATTACCCGTGTTGAACCCAGCTTAGAAGCAGCGTTTGTTGACTACGGCGCAGAGCGTCATGGATTCCTACCCCTTAAAGAAATAGCCCGCACTTACTTCCCTAAAGGTTACAAATTCGAAGGCCGCCCTAACATCAAAGATGTGATTAAAGAAGGCCAAGAAGTTATCATCCAAATTGATAAAGAAGAGCGCGGCCAAAAAGGCGCGGCACTAACCACATTTTTATCGCTTGCGGGAAGTTACTTAGTGCTTATGCCAAACAACCCTCGTGCTGGCGGTATTTCTCGCCGAATTGAGGGTGATGAGCGCACTGAGCTTAAAGAGTCACTAAGCAAACTTGACCTTCCAGATGGCATGGGCCTAATTGTTCGTACCGCTGGTGTAGGTAAATCTTACGAAGAATTAGAGTGGGATTTAAAAGTTCTTCTTAAGCACTGGGAAGCAATTTCAGAGGTTGCTGAAGGTCGTGAAGCACCGTTTTTAATTCACCAAGAAAGCAACGTTATTGTTCGCGCTATCCGCGACTATCTACGTCGTGATATTGGCGAGATTCTTATCGACAAGACCAGCATCTACGAGCAGGCACTACAGCATATTCAGCTAGTCCGTCCTGATTTCGCAAGCCGTGTAAAGCTTTATCGCGGTGAAGTTCCATTATTTAGTCACTATCAAATTGAAAGCCAAATCGAGTCAGCCTTCCAACGTGAAGTTCGCCTGCCGTCTGGTGGTTCAATTGTTATTGACCCAACGGAAGCGTTGACTTCCATTGATATCAACTCTGCCCGTGCCACTAAGGGTGGCGATATCGAAGAAACAGCCCTTAACACTAACCTAGAAGCGGCTGATGAAATTGCCCGTCAATTACGCCTTCGCGATCTAGGTGGTCTTGTTGTTATCGACTTCATTGACATGACCCCCGTTCGTCATCAGCGTGAAGTTGAAAACCGCATGAAAGATGCGGTAAGAAGCGACAGAGCGCGTGTACAGTTAGGGCGTATTTCACGCTTTGGTCTATTAGAAATGTCACGCCAGCGCCTGCGCCCTTCTCTCGGTGAGTCTGCGCATCACGTGTGCCCTCGCTGTTCAGGCCACGGTACTATTCGCGGGACTGAGTCTTTGGCGCTGTCTATTCTTCGCATACTAGAAGAAGAAAGTATTAAAGAAAATACAGGGCAAATTGAAGCGCAATTGCCTGTACCCGTAGCAACCTACTTACTGAACGAAAAACGTAAGTCTATTCAGCTACTAGAAAAACGTCACGGTGTAGATTTGCTGCTCATTCCAAACGCGAACCTAGACACACCGCACTACCAAGTATTGCGTCGTCGCCCTGACGATGTGGTATCTGAAGCCAGCTACGACGTTGAGTTAATGCCTGCGGTAGAAGCAGAAACTGAAACGACGACTACGACGCCAGTTAAACGCGAAGAACCTGCGCTTAAGGGCCTAGTTGCACCAACGGCTGCACCGGTTGTTGCACCTAAAGAAGAGCCAGCGAAGAAAGCTGAAGACGTGCCTTCATTATTTGCGCGTATTGGAAAGTGGATCAGCGACTTGTTTGGCTCTGAAGGTGAAGAAGAGAGCAACAAAGACAAGAAACAGCAATCTACTGACACAAATAAGAATAGAAACAATCGCAGCCGCAATAACGACGACCGTCGTCGTAAGCCACGCAATAAAAACCAGCGTCGTAATAACTCGTCTCAAAACAGAGACCAGAATAAAGACCAAGGTCGTGACGAGCAGCAGGATAATCGCAAAGCACGCGGTGATCAGCGCCAAGACCAGCGTCAAGATCAAGACGACAAGCGCAACAACAAAGGTCGCAAGCCACGTAAGGCGCAGCAGCCTCGCGACGAGCAACAAAAGCCCAAACACGAGAAGCAAGAAGGCGAACAGCAAGAAAACCAAGCGCAGAAGAAGCGTGAAGTTGCTGAACGCAGAAAGCGCCGTGACAAGCGTCGTAGCGTTCGTGTAAAGAAAGATGACAATACGCCAAGCATTGTAGAGCAAACAGAAGCGCAAGCGGTACCTGCCCAGAAGGGCAACGAAGCTGTAAAAGCACCTCAACAGGATGCAAAAGCGCAAAGTAAGCCGAAAGCTGACGCAAAGCCTCAAAAAGCGGTGAAAGCCGATGAGGTAGAAGCACAGTCAGGCAATACGGCTGCTCAGAAACAAGAAACGAAAAAACCAGCTAAAAAGCCTGTAGACAAAGCGTCTGAAGAAAAATCTGCACGAGAAGCCGACAAGGTTGAAGGCAGCCAAACAGATAGCGCTGACGCTACAGAGGCGAACAGCGAAGAAAACGGGCAAAAACGCGAAGGACGTGGTCGTTCGCGCCGTTCTCCTCGTCACGTACGTGCAGCTGGTCAGCGTCGTAAGAAAGAGTCTCAGCAAGTTGATGAAGCTGAAACACAAGCGAAGCAACCTGGCGAACTTGAGCCTCAAGAGCCAGAGACAAGCACAGTAGCTACGCAAACAGAAGCGCCGGCTGTTGAAGAAACTCAAGCACAGGAGCCCGGAAAGCTAGCGCCATCTGAAGAGCAACCAGCATCTAATCAAGAAAAGCAAGACACCGCGAACCTTGACGTTGAAGCGGTTCAAGACGAACTTCAGTTTGATGTAGAGCCTTCAGCGGGTAAGAAGCCTTTAGCGGAAGAACAGCCTTCAGCGGAAGAACAACCTTCAGCAGAAGAGACTCCTGTAGGAGGCAATACAACTTCAGCTGATGAGAACTCTGTCGCTAAAGCAGCCCCTCTTTCACAAGAAGAGGCGGTTGCAAAAGCGCAGGCTTCCACCGAGAGCAGCACCTCATCTGATGAATTAGCGTCTGAAGAGGCTGCCCCTTCTGAAGTGAAAGCGACGTCTGACAACGCGTCAGAACAAGCCGCAGAGGAAAGCGCTTCAGCATCGCCAGAGCAGGTTGAAATCAACCTTGCAGAAACAACCGAAGCAGCAGTAGAAACTAAAGCGAACGCACCGGTAGCGAAAGCGCCTGCTAAGCAACAGGTTTCAGAAACGTCAAGCTTAGCTGCAAGCGGTAAGGGTAAGCGCGGCGCATCTCATCCGATGGCGCTACCTGCTGAAGTTAACGACGCCTTTGTAGATCTTGCGTTAACGGCTAAAGCCGATAACGAACGTCCAGCGCTGGCCGTTTCGGGTAAAACAGCCGCAATGGCTCAGGCAGGCTCTCGAGCATCAGCGCCAACAACACTACCTAAGTCGGTTGACGCTAACGCAGAACCAAACGCCGACGCAGTAGCGCAATAGCTAACCCGTTTACGCTAACAGTTTGTTAGCGTTCAATTAGTAAAATGCATTAAAAGCCGCTTTCGAGCGGCTTTTTCATTAGCTAAATTATTTTGGAAAGTTGATTTTTTAATTTACTTCTTAAGGCGTGTAATGAGCGAAGTGGTAAGCGAAGCGTTTGTTCGGTGGTTAAGCGACGTAAGTGGCTGCGATGTGATAAACACCAGCATGATCCAGCCCCTATGGAGTGGCTACGGCGCATGCTTTAGGGCCCAACTAGCGACGAATTCAGCTGCCAAGCTTAAAAACGTCGCCGGCAATCATCACATTAAAGTGCCAGGAGACAACGGTATTAGGCATGTAGTGGTAAAATGCGCCACACCCCCTGATACCCTTGCTCACCCCAAAGGTTGGAATGGACAGGCCAGTGATGAGCGCAAACGCCACTCATTTCGTGTGGAAAATAGCTTTTATAGTGCATTACAGACGCTCACCGATGACACGTGTCGCACCGCCACTTGCGTAGCTGATGACCAAAAAGGCGATTCAACATTGCTTGTTATGGAAGACCTCGCCCAAAGCGGTTATACCCACACGACAATGTCACTTTCAGTAGAAAGCGCCAAAACCGTTTTAAAGTGGCTAGCCCATTTCCATGCGCGCTTTTTGAACATAAAGTTCGAGGAAAATAAAAAGCGAGTGTTGCTATGGCATGAAGGCTCCTATTGGCACCTAGCAACAAGAGAAGAAGAATATCAGGCAATGCCTGATAGCCGACTTAAGCAAAGTGCTAGGGCCATAGCTAACCGGCTTGCCAACGCACGCTATCAAACCGTAATTCACGGCGATGCAAAAGTAGCGAACTTTTGCTTTACTCCAGACTACGCCGCTTGCGCCGCCGTTGATTTCCAATATGTCGGCCATGGCATAGGCGTAAAAGACGTCGCTTACTTCTTAGGAAGTGCCCTCCCTACCCAAGCGCAAATAACACACCGTGACGCTTTGCTAGGCACGTATTTCGGTGCGCTTGAAAGCGCGCTAAATACTCGCTTATCGACAAACGATACCCTTTGCTCTTTCGACCGTGATGATATCAAGCACGTTATAGAAGAATGGAAAACCTTATACCCGTTCGCCTGCGCCGATTTCTATCGCTTTTTATCAGGGTGGAGCCCAACGCACTGGAAGATTGATGAGGAACTTCAGTATCAGACAGATATTGCATTATCTGCACTCGCAAATACGTAGTTCACCTCAATCACTCTACCTATAATAACAAGAAACATGTATAGCATCCCTTGTTTTGAAAACCTCTCGTGCTCCCTCCTATCTAGGTCAAGTGGAATACAAATAAATTGAAGGTATCGAATTAACCAAAGAGCAGGCTAAAACGGCTATTGTCACACCGCTACGTAGCCTTCCCCCACACCCAGACGTACGCGATGGCTTGCAGGCCCTAAAAGACAAGGGCTATAAACTGGTAAGCCTTACCAACTCTTCTAATGAAGGCGTGTATACCCAGTTTAAAAATGCAGACCTACTGTCTTACTTCGACGAGCGACTTAGCGTTGAAGACATTAACTTGTACAAGCCCGATACACGTACCTATGAGTGGGCTATTGAAAAAATGGGCATAGCAGCAGAAGACGCTATGTTAGTCGCGGCTCATGGTTGGGATATTGCTGGCGCTAAACAGGCCGGCTGGCAAGCTGCGTTTATCGCTCGCCCGGGTAAAGTGCTTTATCCATTGGCAATTGCACCAGATACCGTTGTAGGTGGTTTAGATGAACTGGTAACTCAACTGCCTGATGCCCAATAAATCGTTAGAACATCGACATACCGACCAGTCTAGCTAGATAAAGCCAGGGGTTTATGCCCCTGCCCTTTTCATATCAATATGGGGAATACCGTCTTCCAAGTACATCGTCGATGTGGCTTTGAATCCAAAGCTCTCGTAAAAGCGTCTTAAATACTCTTGCGCGCCAATTTCAATATCACAGCCCGGCCATAGCGCCTCACAGTGCTTAATAGCTTCGCACATAAGGGCCTTACCCGCTCCTTTCCCCCGAAAGGCTTCACTGGTCGCCACGCGGCCAATACTTACCGATGGATAACTTACGCCTTCGCCAAGTAACCGCGCACACGCCACTAGTTGATTATTTTCAAAGCCCATTAAGTGATGGGTTTGCGAATGACGGTCTTTTTCATCAAGTTCCGGATAGGGGCAGTTTTGCTCAACAACAAAGACATCGACGCGTAGCTTAAGTAGGTCGAAGAGTTGATGAGTAGTGAGTTCATTAAATGTAAGAGACTGCCAAGAAACCATGTTACCTCAATGGAATATTATCTTTAAAACGCTTATGTGCTGCGTTCATACAACTACTGCTTAGCCTTTGATGCACTAACCTTTCATCTGATTTTTCAACGAACGCTAAGCAACGCTTTTTGTACATAGTAAACAAATACATTGAGCGGGAACATACATTCACGTCTCTTTTTTATTAGGGCAGTGAAATTTAAATCGTTATTTTTGGCAACGTGCTAGTTTAGTTAGGCGATAAAAATTTTAACTTTTAAATAGCCTCGCAATATATCCGTATAGATCCTCGTTTAATCGAATTCAGAGTTTTAGGCTATAGCTTTCATCCGTTTGAATCATTAATGTGTATCTACACTATGTATTGACTAAACGACAGGTCCACCGAAGAGTATGAGCGATAAACGGAATATTAAGCAATACGGCAACCCTGCTGGCGGATGGGGTGCATTAAAAAGCGTAACCCAAAGTTGGCTCCAGAGTGAAAAGCCGCTCAAAAACCTTCGGGCCATGCTAAAAACCAATCAAGATAAAGGCTTCGACTGTCCGGGTTGTGCATGGGGTGAGTCGCCAGAAAGCGGTTTAGTCAAGTTTTGTGAAAACGGGGCGAAAGCCGTAAATTGGGAGTCAACCGGTCGCTACGTAGGCCCGGAATTTTTCGCTGACTATACGGTGAGTGCGTTGAAAAAACACACTGACTACTGGCTCGAGTCTCAAGGCAGGCTAACCCACCCGGTCCGTTACAATAACCAAACCGACCGATATGAAGCCATCAACTGGGATGACGCGTTTGGCCTAATCGCTCAACACCTGAACGGGCTGAGCTCTCCGCATCAGGCAGAGTTCTATACGTCAGGGCGCGCTAGCAATGAAGCAGCTTATCTTTATCAATTATTCGTTCGCGCATTTGGCACCAATAACTTCCCAGACTGCTCAAACATGTGCCACGAAGCATCGGGTCAAGGAATGAAGCCCACCATAGGCGTAGGCAAAGGTACAGTCACGTTCGATGATTTCGAAAAGGCAGATACCATCTTTGTTATTGGACAAAACCCGGGCACTAACCACCCGCGCATGTTAGAGCCACTGCGCGATGCGGTGCGAAGAGGCGCCCAAGTCGTTTGCTTAAACCCGCTAAAAGAGCGGGGGCTAGAAAAGTTCCAACACCCTCAGCACCCTATTGAAATGCTCACCAATGGTTCAACGCCAACCAATACCGCTTACTTCAGGCCTGCCCTTGGTGGCGACATGGCAGTCATGCGCGGCATAGCTAAATGGCTGTTAGCCTGGGAGCAGGAAGCAAAAGCGAACAATGCCCCTCCCGTATTCGACCACGACTTTATCAATGCACATACGAATGGCATGGATGACTATTTAACTGCTGTTGAAGCGACCAGCTGGGAGCATATTGAAGCGCAGAGTGGTTTATCGAAAGAAGACATCCGCCACGCGGCAACTATGTACAAGCGCGGAGAACGGGTAATCATGTGCTGGGCTATGGGAATTACCCAGCACAAACACTCTGTTGCTACGGTTCAAGAAATCGTGAATGTGCAGCTATTGCGAGGCAATGTTGGCAAGCCTGGCGCCGGTCTGTCGCCTGTTCGAGGCCATAGTAACGTTCAGGGTGACAGAACCGTGGGTATTAACGAAGTGCCGCCTAAAGCGTTACTCGACGCGCTGGAAAACAAGTTTAACTTTGTGGTACCACGAGAGAGAGGTCACAACACTATTCAAGCCATTCAGGCCATGGAACGTGGCGATGCCAAAGTCTTCATTGGCTTAGGTGGTAATTTCGCACAAGCCACACCGGATACGCCGCGCACCCACGCCGCATTATCAAAATGCGATTTAACTGTGCATATCGCCACTAAATTAAACCGTTCTCACTTAACGACGGGCAAAGATGCGCTTATTCTACCCTGTTTGGGTAGAACTGAAGTCGACATGCAGGCTAGCGGACAGCAAGGTGTTACCGTTGAAGATACCTTTTCAATGGTCCACCTATCCTATGGACAACTACCGCCGAGCTCACCTGAACTTCGCTCGGAACCGGCTATCATTGCGGGTATCGCAAAAGCCACGTTAGGCAATACGCCTGTAGACTGGGATCATGTAGTCAGTAATTACGACAATATACGCGACCTAATTGCCGATACCATTGAGGGCTTTAAAAACTTTAATAGCAAAGTGGCGAACCCCGGGGGCTTTCATCTAGGCAATGCGGCGAGCGAAAGACGGTGGCTAACACCATCGGGTAAAGCGGAATTTGCAGCCAATACACTGCCAAACTCGCTATTAAACGATGATGTAGTCGCTCGTGGCGAAAAACCAGACTTAATCTTACAGACATTGCGCTCGCACGATCAGTACAACACTACCATCTATGGCATGGATGACCGTTACAGAAATGTGTTTGGCGCTAGAGATGTCTTGTTCGTCAATGAGAGCGATATTCGAAAACTGGGCTTCAATGACGGGGATAAAGTAGACATTACGTCTTTATGGAATGACGGAAGAACCCGTCAGATAAAGCAATTTATGTTGGTGGCTTATGATATACCCCAAGGACAAGCCGCGGCCTATTACCCGGAAACCAACCCGCTGGTACCATTAGAAAGTTATGGTGACGGAACCTTCACACCAACGTCAAAATTTATTGCGATCAAACTTTCAAAGTCCGAGTCGGATGGAGGAATTGTGGTGAATACGCTCTCGGTGAGTCATATTTAGGCACGTGGATAAGGGATACGCCATAGCGGTTGGCCCACTTAACTGATAATGCCGTAGGTGCTGAAAGGGTTACAAGCAAAGGTAATTTTGCTCTTATCGCTTTTTGCACGAGTTCTAAGCTACAGCGACTGGTTAGCACTACAAGGCAATCCTTCTGATAAAGTTTATTAGCCGCAATTGCCCCAATTAACTTATCAAAAGCGTTATGCCTTCCTATATCTTCACGACACGCAAGTACATTGCGCTCGGCATCAATATAGAGCGCGCCGTGCACTGCCCCACTTTGCTGCGCTAATGCTTGCGCTTGCGAAATTAGGTCTCGCAACCCTTCAAACCAGCTTGCTTCTGGTAGAGGCAATGGATCTACGGGTTGGAGTTGAGGCAAAGCGTTATCCAGCGCTTCGACACCACAAAGCCCACAGCCCGATGCACCTGCCAATTGCCGTTTATTTTCTTTTAACTTCCAAAAAGCCTGGTTAGCAATATCCACTTCAGCATTAATGTGCTCTTTGTGGTATGTCAACTCAATACCATAAAGCTGGCGGGGGTGCTCAATAATGTCGTTACTTAAACTGAAGCCAATAATAAAGTCTTCAATGTCTTTGGGCGTAACAAGCATTACTGCATAGTTGATACCGTTGTAACTAATGCTTAATGCGACCTCTTCAGCAAGAGTAAAACGTTGAGTTTCAGGTGTTCCATCTAAAACTAATGCGTGGTGTTCGGCGTTATATGTCATCAGGCCAATCACCTGGCGTATTAACATTAAGCCATTGTGCCTCATCCATACGGGTTATTTTTTCGTTCTGTTTTTCTTGCACGCCATTTACCCTTTTTGGGCGTGCAAGATTAGCTTCTTCAAGAGCAATGGCTTCTAGGCTTTCTAAGAATCCCACTACACGTCGCTCGTTTTGTTCGACCAAGTAGTGCGTTAGCATGGCGTTAGTATTGTGCATAACAGACAAGTAAAAAGGCAAAAAGCGGTTTTTCACATAAACCGACCGCTGGGCTTCCCGCCCTGCTGATACTAGCGTTTTCAAAAGCTGAGGCGTCATCTGGGGCATATCCACGGGAAGGACAAGCAATTCAATAGCGCTACCTTTGCCCGCATTTGAATTACATAAAACATCCAGTGCTGCATGCACACCACCCAGTGGACCTGCATCATCAATTTTATCATTTAAAAAATTTGGCGCATTACGGCTGATTAATACCTCATCACACCCTGCAGCCTTTAATAGCGATGACGCTCTCTCAATAAGCGTGCTTCCCTGATAACGCATAAGGGCTTTATCTTGTCCCATTCTGCGCGATTGGCCACCCGCTAACACGAGTCCGATAAGAGTTTTATTCACTTTATCCACTTTATGTTTCTCTCTTATCAAGCTTACCCTCATTATTTATTCTAAAAATTCAAAACACTGCTTAGCAATAGAAAGCTAGGCCTTGATTAGGTTACACAGATTGCAGAAGGCGCGCACTAGTTCGTAGAGGCTTTTTTCTTAGTACTAACCCGAATGAAAGTAGAAACAGCCATACCGTAGCAGCCCCATCAACCGCATGAGTAACAGTAGTCAAATAACCAATATCAGCAAACGACGCAACAGTGGTGTCGCTTAGTGTAATCGGGTAAGGCCCTAAATACCCTGTCATTAAGTCCGACGAACCACCAGGCCAAGGCTCATCCCAATGACTGTTAGCAGTACCTGCGCCTCCGCCCAGCTCTACAGGAATAAAGGTGGCGTCTTCGACAAACTCACGGCGGTAGATTTCCAAAGCGTATTCTCCAGTGTAGCGCCCTGTGCCATTGACGTAATTAGACTGGCTCCCTGCGATAAAAAAATCAGTCGTCCACAGAATGCCAAACCCGATAACATGAGCCATTTCGTGCACAATAACATCGAAAAGTGTGCCGTTATTTTCCATGTTATTAAGGTCTGCCGTATCAAAGCGCATGCGACCTTTATTCGCATAAACATAAGTACTGTCGGAAAGCTGAGTAATACTAGAAGGTCCAGCATTACCTAACACCCCGCCTGTACCATCAATCGGCGCTCCACTTGCCTCTATAATAATACTATGGTCAAAAGAGCTTTGAACGCCTATTAAATATGATTCCCAATACGCGATTGCATCATCAAAGATGCTGGATTGTGAAGGTGTTAAGCCCCCAAGATCATTAATAGAAATTTTAAAAAGCCCTGCTTGTGTAGGAAGTGACAGACACAGTGAAACAACTACTAAAACCAACTTAGGTAAACCCATGATGGTTTCCCTCCAAATTTTAACAACCACGTGCAATACCGCTTATAACGGTGAGCAATACGAATACGCCCTACCAAATATAGTCTAGAAATCAAAAGAACGACGTTATCTTTAGTAATTTATGTAGCGGCAAAAATGAGGATTCTAAAAGTATTCTCGCAAGAAAGATTAATAAGTATAAAGCGTTACCATCAAGATATCGTTATTAACACAATGGTTTCAAACTTGATGGTATTAAGCACGCTCAATCAAAAACGCCGTGCGAGTAGCAATACATTAAAATTTAATTTGGTTAGATAAATACTAGGTAAGATTACCCACCACCTGACTGCCTAACAACCATAAGGTGGTGAGTTTAGAAGGGCTACCAGGTCAAATCGTCTGGAATTTCGTAATCGGCATACCAATCGTCTTCAGCTTCGTCTTTGCCGTCGCTACCACTTTTATCTAAGTCGGCGCGATAAATAACAGACGCTTCATCGCGCTGAGCTATTTTGTCTGCAACCGGAGTGGGAACCAGTTCGTACGCATCGTCTAGCATAACCACGGTTAGGCGACCTTTCGTCACCTGCTTGTGTATTTCTTCACTCACGTACATGCGTTTTACTACGTTGTCGTGGGTAAAATTAAGCAAGGTTTCGCCCTTACGTGGCTGCTTGTTTACGGTAATAAGTTGTCTTACTTGTGCGGCTATCGAGCGTCTTTCCCTTTCCTGTTGTTGAAGCTGATTAAGCTCTCGAGAGCGCGCTTTTTTCTCTTCAGCCGCTTGCTGCGCCGCTAATGCTGCTTCATCTACCACAGGCTGCTTTTGCTTATTTTTCTGTTTTTGTTTTTTGCGTTTATCTGCGCGTGCTTGTTTAGCAGTCGCTTTGTCAGCCAATCCGGCTTTTAAAAGTTGATCTTGTAAAGAGGCCATAACTCACTCTCTATTTATGTAGTAATTAGCCTTGCATAAAGTATGTTGCAAGACCTAACAAATATTCAAGAAGTAATAAGCCCGAATAAATTCGGGCTTATTTTTTTACGCTTCACAGTATTGTATTAGCTTTGAATTATTTTTTCTTAGCTTTCGACTTGGCAGCCGGCTTTTTAGCCGCTTGCTCTTGCCACTTGCCATCGTCGTACCATGCAGACCAGCCCGTCGCTTTGCCGTTTTCATTTTCCGACATCACATACTGCTGCTTTGTCTTTCTACTGTAGCGAACTATTGCAGGATTTCCGTCAGGATCGGTTTTCGGCGCATCTGCAAGATAATAGAATTTCGGCGAAATTCTATCTCTAAAGCGTGCCAGTTCTTCCACTTTCGGTGCACGAGTTTCACGCGATTTAGGGAAGTTGTGGGCCGCTAAGAAGATGCCCGACGCACCGTCACGTAGCATAAAGTGAGCATCAGATTTTTCACACGGTAGCTCAGGTAAATCTACTGGGTCTTCTTTAGGTGGTGCAGCTTCGCCGTTTCGTAAAAGCTTACGGGTATTCTTACACTCTTCGTTGGTACAGCCAAAGTATTTACCGAATCGACCGTTTTTAAGCTCCATATCGCTGCCGCACTTATCGCATTCGATAATCGGGCCGTCGTAGCCTTTAATCTTAAAGGTACCCGCTTCAACCAAGGTACCATCACAGGTAGGTGTATTTCCACAAACGTGTAGCTTACGGGTTTCATCTACCAAGTAACTGTCCATGGCGGTACCACATTTAGGGCAACGCTTTTTAGAACGGAGGGCTTCGGTTTCAAGCTCTTCTTCGTCATCTACCTTAACGACTTCATCGCCAGGCGTTAAGTTCATAGTATTCGTGCAGCGCTCTTTAGGCGGCAAGTTATACCCAGAACAACCTAAGAATACACCCGTTGACGCGGTTCTTACGTTCATTTCACGGCCGCATTTGTCGCACTCAATACCCGCTGGTATCGCCTGATTTAGGCGCATACCGCCTTCTTCAGGGTCTTTCTCTGCGTTTAGAAGCTTACCGTAAAACCCACTGTAGAATTCATTGAGTACGTCTTTCCAGTCTTTGTTGCCTTCAGCAATATCATCGAGATGTTGCTCCATGTTGGCCGTAAAGTCGTAGCTCATTAAGTCGTCGAAGTTTTCCATTAGACGATCGTTAACGATCTCACCCATTTTCTCGGCATAAAAACGCTTGTTCTCTAAACGTACATAGCCGCGGTCTTGAATGGTTGAGATAATACTCGCGTAGGTAGACGGGCGGCCAATACCGCGTTTTTCCAGCTCTTTTACCAAAGACGCTTCGTTAAATCGTGCCACTGGTTTTGTGAAATGCTGCTTAGGATCAAGTGCTTTCAAGTCAAGCACATCGCCTTTCTGCACATCTGGCAACATTAATTCTTCATCGCCTTTTTTGCGAAGCTGTGGCTGCACGCGCGTCCAACCGTCAAACTTAAGTACACGGCCTTTGGCGGTTAGCTCGTAATCACCCGCCGCCACTTTGATGGTGGTTGCGTCGTACTTCGCTGGCGTCATTTGACAGGCCAAAAATTGTCGCCAAATCAACTCGTAAAGACGCTGAGCGTCACGTTCCATATCACCTAAACTAGCAGCGCCGATATTGACATTAGACGGGCGAATCGCCTCGTGCGCTTCTTGCGCGCCTTCTTTGCTGCCGTAGCGAATTGGAGAATCGGGTAAATACTTGTTTCCGAAATTATCGGAAATATACGCTCGAGCACTGTCTAGCGCTTCTTGACTCAAATTTGTCGAGTCGGTACGCATATAAGTGATGTAACCCGCTTCATAAAGACGCTGCGCCATCATCATGGTTTTCTTAACACCAAAGCCTAGTCGCGTACTTGCCGCTTGCTGAAGTGTAGACGTGATAAACGGCGCTGATGGGCGGCTTTGCGTTGGCTTCGATTCGCGACTTTCTACCGTGTATTTCGCACTTTCTAAATCAGCCAGCGCTTTGTCGGCTTCTGCCTTATTTTTTGGCTTAAACCCATTGCCTTGATACTTAGCCACCAGCATCCGTAGTGCCGCTTTTTCTTGGCTGGTCAGGTCGGCGTGCACATCCCAAAACTCTTCAGGCACAAACGCTTTAATTTCTCGCTCGCGCTCCACCACTAAGCGTACTGCTACCGATTGAACACGGCCTGCAGATAGGCCTCGGGCAATCTTTTTCCAAAGCAGGGGCGACACCATAAAGCCCACAACACGGTCTAAGAATCGGCGTGCTTGCTGCGCATTGACACGAGATATATTTAGCTCACCTGGGTCTGAAAACGCATCTTGAATCGCGTTTTTGGTAATTTCATTAAACACCACACGCTGATACGTTTTATCTTTTTTACCCAGCAACTCCTGCAGATGCCAAGCGATGGCCTCTCCCTCGCGATCCAAATCGGTTGCGAGATAAATGGTGTCAGCGTCTTTCGCTAATTTTTTAAGCTCGTTAACGACTTTTTCTTTACCTTGTAATACTTGGTAGTGCGCTTTCCAGTCTTTCTCTGGATCCACACCCATTCTGTCTACAAGTTTCAAATATTCATGACGTCGAAGGTATTCTTGACGCGCTTCTTCGCTTAAAGTTTTGAGTTCTTTAGCCGGTTTTTTAGGCTCTACTTTGCCTAACGCCTTCGTTGGAAGATCTCGCACATGGCCAACCGAACTTTTTACGATAAAATCTTTACCAAGATATTTATTTATCGTTTTTGCTTTGGCTGGTGACTCGACTATGACCAGTGATTTTGCCATATAATTGAACTAAACCTATTGATTTTAAATGACTATTTACGTCAATTTCTGAAATTTGGAGTAACCTTGCACTATATATAGGGTACTCGCTCTTTTTTAACATATATCTACAAAGTGAATGGAAAACAAGATCTTCTTCATACTTATTCTTCACTTCGCTCTAATCGCACCCAAATTCTGTACAATAAACAACCAGCGCGATTGGCATTGCCCTTAAAAGCCGTATAATGCCAGCCATTCCAACCTAACCTAACAATGGTTACAGGTTCAAAAAGTGCATCGTTTAACTTAGCGCTACCGATTGTAAATATGGCTGTCGATGACAAACACTTCCGTCATATGAAGTATAAAAGTAGCACATAGGTCAAGCGTGGAAACACCAATAATGAGGGAAAGTATGAAGCAGTTTGAAGTTAACTTTGACGGTCTAGTAGGCCCAACCCACAATTATGCCGGTTTGTCTTTCGGTAATGTGGCTTCCCTGAACAACGCCAATGCAGTAAGTAGCCCTAAACAGGCAGCTAAACAAGGCTTGGCTAAAGCGAAGGCCCTAGCTGATATGGGTATGATGCAGGGTGTGTTAGCACCGCAAGAGCGCCCAGATATTGCAGCATTGCGTCGCCTTGGCTTCACCGGTAATGATGCACGTGTGCTAGAAAGCGCTGCAAAGCAGTCTCGCGAGATTTTTCTTGCTTGTTGCTCTGCCAGTAGCATGTGGACCGCAAATGCTGCCACTGTGTCTCCTAGCGCCGATACTGCCGATGGACGTGTTCACTTTACCCCTGCAAACTTGACGAATAAGTTTCACCGTTCGCTCGAACCACAAGTGACCGGTAATATCCTGCGTGGCACCTTTGCCAATGAAAAACACTTCGCTCACCATCAACACCTGCCAGATAACGAACATTTTGGCGATGAAGGTGCAGCCAATCATACGCGACTTTGCAGTAACTATGGACAAGCTGGCGTAGAATTGTTTGTTTATGGCCGTCATGCTTTTGATACCAGTAAGCCTGCGCCAACAAAGTACCCTGCCCGTCAAACCCTTGAAGCATGCCAAGCCGTTGCGCGTTTGCATGGTCTGGATGACGATGGCGTAGTTTACATGCAGCAGAATCCAAACGTTATAGACCAAGGCGTATTCCATAACGACGTCATCGCTGTAGGTAATCAAAACGTGTTGTTCTTCCACGAACAGGCGTTTTATCAAAAAGACGCGGGCTTAAAAGAACTTCAAGCAAAATTTGGCAGTGAGCCGCTTCATTTCATTGAAGTTCCAACGTCAGAAGTGTCGGTATTAGACGCGGTTAAAACATACTTGTTCAACACCCAAATCATTACCCTTCCAAATGGCGACATGACCATTATAGCGCCAACTGAATGTCAGGAAAATGAAGCGGTTAAACGCTACTTAGACAAAGTGGTAACGCTAGGCACGCCCATTAAGTCGGTCAACTATTTTGACGTAAAACAAAGCATGCGCAACGGTGGCGGCCCGGCTTGCTTACGCCTGCGCGTAGCAATGAACGACCAAGAACTTGAGGCCGTTAATCAGAACACATTAATTAACGACACTCAGTTTGCTCGCTTAAACACATGGGTAGATAAGCACTATCGCGATGAATTACGCGAGGATGACTTGCGCGACCCGCAGTTGCTAATTGAATCTCGCACCGCCCTAGATGAGCTTACGCAAATTCTTAAGATTGGCTCGGTTTACCCGTTCCAGCAGGGGTAAATGATATTAGTAAGCCCGTTACTCGAGAGAATAACGGGCTTTTTTTATTTCCGACTTAAGGTACAGGATCTTTTACGGGACATTCACCTGCTCCAAACGGATTAGCGGGAGGGCTTCTTCCTTCATCGGTTATATCATCAGCAAGAATTTCTAATTGATACTTCATAGAAGCTTGGGCTTCACTTCCAGTTGATTGCCCAAACACAGTAATTTCAGCAAAATACCATACCGCGTAGCTTTCAGGGTAACGGTATTCAAGCTCAGCAAAACCATTTTCGTCCGTTACTCCATTATTTGAAAGAGTTACAGTACCAACGATACCAGGAGTTAATTGCTGGTCTTCATTTGTGTCTTCCCCCTCATCGAGTATCCCATTGTCATTTTCATCCTCGTTGTCACACTGGAAAACATCTACAACGTTCCAGATCGAGTCTACATCGTTGTAAACCCAGCGACCTTTCAAATAAACTCCGTCTTCATTGTATTTAACAGGATTTATTGAAGCTGTAAGGTTAACGTTACTAACAGGACGACCTGACGAATCTGATACAAATACAGCAAACTTTTTGAGATATGACGTTGTGGAAGGCGTTTCTATTTCATTACCAGTCCCAATAACAATATCAAAAGCTCGCGCCCCAACGGTAAGTGCGACTTCATCAGAAATTGATTCGTCATCTGCTATCGAAGCAGTAATAATAACAGCCTCATTAGATGACACAGAACCTGAAGTAAACACCGTAGTTGCAATACCTTTGCTATCCGTAGTTGCTTGAGAAGGAGAAACAAAGCCTGTTGACACATCGGATACTGTAAAGTTGACCACGCTGTTTTTTACCAAGTTGTTATTGACATCCCTAACAACGGCGCTAATTGTACTCGTTTGCCCATCGGGGCCAAGGTTGTCTAATGTTGCATCAGCAATAATGGTAGCTGGCGTGGTTGCTATAAACTCAATTTGAGTAAGTGCTGAAACCAACACATTGCCGCTTCCGTCGCTTGCTGTCGCTGTAATTGAAGAGATGCCAGCATTGTTGGCGCTAATATCAATACTTGCTTGTCCTTCTGCATCGGTTTGTACTGTTGCGTTGCCGTCAATTACGCCACGAGATGCGCTAAACGTTACGTCTTGCCCAACTACCGGCGTATTGTTTTGACGCCACTGTACCGTAATGGTTTGAGACTGACTGAGGGGAACTTCTTCTGTTGGTAGGTTTACAAAATTAAATTCATCTTGCTGTACCTTCACCGTAAACGTTGTTTCTGCATTAAGTGCAGAGGCCGTAATAGTGTCTTCACCTGAGGTTGAAGCTGTGTACGTTACTGTTGCTTGACCGTTTGACCCCGTGTTAACAGAGGTGCTGCTTAACGCGCCGTTCGCAGCAGTCAGTACCACGTCTTGATTCGGAATAGACGTGCCATCAGAATCTTGTACGCGAATGGTATAATCCACGCTATCGTTCAAGATTACCGAAGATGCACCGTTTATAGTCACTTGCGTACCGGAAATCGTGATTTCAACCGTTTGAGAAAGGCTGCCAGCACCAGCAGTAATGGTAATAGTGCGGTTTGACTTGTCGTTTTGGGACGTCAGTATCGCTCGGGCAGTGCCGTCAGCCGTAGTTTCAGGCTGGGTTAATTGAAGCTCAACGCCATCGCCTGTTTGGGCTGAAAAGCTCACTTCAACCCCTTCCATCAATACGCTTTGTTCGTTTTTAACTAATGCAATCAACTCTACTTCATCGCTACCGCTTGAAGCCAATTGAATATTGTTAGCATAAAGTTCAAGAGAAGCCGGTTCTTCACTTACTGTGGTGCTGCCTTCAGAACTGAAGGTCGTGGAATCTGTCTCGCCAGTAGCTAAGGTAGCGGTAACTTCGCCGTCGCCAGAAGCACTACCCACCGACATTCCTAACGTTGCTACACCGTCAGCATTAGTCAACGCCGTGCCAGTATCGTTAGAAAACGTAGCCAGTTCGTCGTTGCTGAGTGAAAAGGTAAGTAGAAGATCTGCCTGTGGCTCACCTAACGAGTTCGTTACTGTTGCCATCGCAACCAATGAATTACTCGAAGAAAGGCTATTGTCGGCCTCGCCACTCTCATTTTGTAGCGTTAATGCAACGCTAATGGACGTGGGGTCTGTGCCACTAACCGCCGTAGCAGAAAAGGTCGTTGTGCCTGTTTCGCCACTTCCAAGTGCAGCGGTAATTTCACCATCACCCGACGCAGTACTTGCGTTTAGGCGCAGCCTAGCCACCCCACTTGAATTAGTACGCGCAGTACCTGTGTCATTGCCAAACTCGGCTAACGCTTCGTTACTTAGCGTAAATGTTAATAACGCATCGCTGTACGGGTTACCGTCTTCATCTGTTACCGTCGCGACAGCGAACAAGCTGTTGTCTTCTGATAAATTGTTATCGCTTGCTCCACTTTCGTTTTCCAGTGATAAGGAAATTGAATAAGAGGGTGTGGTTCCGCCGTCTCCGCTTCCGTTATCCGTGTCATCCCGAGAGACTGACGAGCCGCCTCCACCACATGCTGTTAGCATAAATAATGCGCTAATTAGGCTTAGCGTTTTCGCTAATGTCGACATAATTCGTTCCTGAACCTCTTTTATTGACAATTGCGTCGTTTTTTATGTTTAAAAATCAACTGAATCTGGCACACTACGAAAGATTAAAAATATAAAAATGCACAGGGAACATTAATGTCTTCATCTGCACATAAATATAGTTTAACCGCTCGAATATTTATCGGCATGGCTGCCGGTATCTTGACTGGTGTCTTTCTCCAATTATTGTTTGATGATAGCGGAGATTTTACTTTTTCGATATTCGGTTTCGAATTCTCAACGTATAACATTCTTGTAGAAGGTATATTTTCTACTCTCGGCCAAATATTTATCGCTAGCTTAAAAATGCTAGTGGTACCGCTGGTGTTTGTTTCCCTTATTTGTGGAACCAGTACGTTATCTGACCCAAGCAAGCTAGGCAGACTTGGAGCGAAATCTGTTGGACTCTATGTTGTCACAACCGCGATAGCAATAACACTAGCCATGAGTATAGCTTTAGTGGTTTCTCCCGGTGAAGGCCTAAATTTAACCACGGAAACATCGTTCCAGGCCAAAGAAGCTCCAAGCCTTTCTGATGTTATTGTAAATATGTTCCCTAGCAACCCCATTAACTCTATGGCGCAAGGTAACATGCTTCAAATCATCGTGTTCGCTGTGCTGTTTGGTATAGCTATGGCCATGACGGGCGATGCAGGCAAACGCCTTACTGCTGTTTTCGAAGACATTAATACCGTTATCATGCGCTTGGTTACTATCATTATGAACCTTGCACCCTATGGCGTTTACGTGCTGATGGCTAAGCTTTTCTCTACCATTGGTGGCGAAACTATTTTAAGCCTAGCCAAGTATTTCTTCTTAGTCTTCGGCGTGTTGATTCTGCACGGCCTGGTAACCTATTCGGTACTGCTTAAAGCGCTGGCAGGTTTGAACCCACTTATTTTAATGAAGAAGATGCGCGATGCAGCGCTATTTGCTTTTAGTACATCAAGCAGTAGCGCCACGTTGCCAGTTACCATGGAAACGGCAAAAAATAAATTAGGGGTAGGCAACTCAGTCTCTTCGTTTACCCTGCCGTTAGGTGCAACCATTAACATGGATGGCACCGCCATTATGCAAGGCGTGGCAACGGTATTTATTGCCCAGGTTTACGCGGTAGATTTAAGCTTAAGTGACTACATGATGGTAGTACTTACCGCTACACTCGCGTCTATCGGAACCGCTGGGGTACCCGGCGTAGGCCTTATCATGCTTGCCATGGTATTACAGCAGGTGAACTTACCTGTTGAAGGCATAGCCCTTATTATCGGCGTAGATAGACTACTTGATATGACACGAACTGCGGTTAATATCACGGGCGACTGTATGGTGTCGTGTGTGGTTGCGAAGAGCGAGGGGGCCTTAGATGAAAATGTCTATAACGACCCTAAAGCGGGGTTAAAACAAGAAGATGTTGATTTTGAACACGTCGAGAAGAATACGTAACACGTGTTTAAACAGTATCAATAAACGTAAGGCCAGCATACTGCTGGCCTTTTTGTTGATGGCTTATTGTAAAGGGAATAGAAGGTATTTAGACCCACACTGCCCTTAATGGAACTACGCGAATTTAAACGTTATAGAAGAGGTATACCGCCTTGCCCCTTTTCCATGTTGAAGCTTAATGCAGCGCTGATGACGGCGAAATATTCGCTGCTTTTTGCGCGGGATAAAGGGTTGCACCAACACTTAGGATCATCGCAACGATCATTGTTACAACTACATCTAGCCAATGCATGCTAGACGGTAAAAAGTCGATAAAATAAATATCGCCAGACAGAATTTCTACCCCAAGGCCTGACTCGATAAAGCGTACAATCTCTGACAAATTAGGAGCAACGATTACAGCCAGCGCTACACCAACCGTAACACCGACCACACCGTTTATTACACCTTGGAGCACGAAGGTATTGCGAATTAACGTATCTGTGGCTCCCATTGTTTTAAGTATGGCGATGGACGCCTGTTTGTCTCTCACTGCCATTACCAATGACGACACAATATTAAAACAAGCAACGGCGATAACCAGCGTAAGGGCAATATAAACCACTGCACGCACTAGCTGAATATCGCTATACAAGTGTCCTTGGGTACGTGTCCAATCAGACATATAAACCGCTTGCGGATAGCTATATCCGATATCGCGCATAGTATCGTAAGCCGAGAATGGGTCTTTCAATGTAAACTGTATGCCCTGAGCTTTAGAGGTTATGCCTATGGCCTGTGATACAGTTTTAAGGTGCATTAGGCCGAGCTGATTATCAAGCTCCCCTCCGACAGACAACACACCTGCTATTTTAAGGGTAATGGAACGCGGCGCTTTAAAGGTTAAGTCCTGCGTGGTTTGAGGGATCAAAATTTGAACCGTATCGCCAATAGCAAGGTCCATCGAGTCCAAAATCCCCTTTCCAACAATTAACCCATTTTCTTGGGTACTAAACCTTGCCCAGTCATTTTTCGTTACACGTTCGGCATACTTTTCTTTCACGCTATTAACGGGTATACCCGTTACGCTAATGGCTTTAAGCTCACCTTTCGACTGCAGCATGCCCGTTAAGCCAGTATAGGGTGTTACCCTGTCTAAACGGCTATCTTGAGAAAAGCGATATAGCTGAGCCTCTAGATTTTCGATACCGCTTTCACTTTTACTGTAAATCTCACCGTGGGGGACCACACTTAAAATTCGGCTAGTTAGCTCTTTTTCAAAGCCGTTCATCACACTTAGAAGCACAATAAGTACAAAACAGCCCAAGCCTATACCAATGGTAGAAGACATTGAAATAAAGGAAATAAAGCGCTGCTGTGAACGCGTTTTTCTAAACTTTTGGGCAAGCTCAAAAGCGAGCATCTTGGCGCTCCTTACTCTCAGCGTCACTGGCTAAGCGGCCATCTTTTATCTTAAGTACTCTGTCCATCTTTGCAGCCAGCGTTATATCGTGCGTTACCACAACAAATGATGTCCCTTTCTTCTCGCTCAAACTCGTGAGCAGCTTGTAAATTTGCTCACCCGTAGAATCGTCAAGGTTGCCTGTAGGTTCATCTGCCAGCACCACAGAAGGCTCGGTGACCAGCGCTCGGGCGATAGCCACTCGCTGGCGTTCTCCGCCAGACATGGCAGAAGGCAAGTGTTCAATACGGTGAGACAACCCCACTTCTTCAAGCATGTCTCGCGCCTTAGCTTGGGCTGCTTTTGGTGAAAGCCCCCTAATACGAAGTGGCATGGCTACATTTTCTAACGCTGTGAATTCACCTAAAAGATGGTGAAACTGGTAAATAAAGCCCATTTCGTCGTTGCGTAGCTTTGCTAACGCGTTACTCGACAACTGGCTAAGGGATTTTCCATTGAATTGTACGTCGCCACTTGTTGGTTTATCTAACCCTCCAAGTATATGCAAAAGCGTACTTTTACCTGAGCCAGAGCTTCCCAAAATCGCGACGTGTTCGCCGGCTTTTATTGAAAGTGATACATCGTGTAATACGGGGGTGGCGTTGCTGCCATCTTGATAGGTCTTATTTATATTACGGCAAATAGCACGTCTTGCATGCGCGTTTTCTTCTACATTTTTCGGTCGGTGAATGGTAGCGTTAAACACTACCAACACCAACCGAAAAATAACAGAGATAAAACCCGTTATTAGGTATCTTGAACGCTTTTAGCAAGTGCGCTTGCAGATTGTGGCTTACCAAACAACCAACCTTGCCCAAACCCAATTGTTAAGCCCTTGAGTTCCTTCGACTGTTCGGCATTCTCAACCCCTTCTGCAATGAGTTCTACATTCAGACCTTCAGCAATACTCACAATGTGAGGAATAAGTGAAGAACGAATACTGTTATCTTCCATATCCATAACAAAGCTGCGATCAATTTTGAGGAAGTCACAGTTAAGGGTTTTTAACTGACTTAAATTCGAATAGCCTACACCAAAGTCATCAATAGCAAACAAGAAGCCTTTACTCTTAAGCGACTTAATATGTTTAACCGCGCTGTGCGTAGCAATCTGCTCGTCTTCGGTGATCTCTAAAACTAATTTGAAGTTTTTGTCGTTCATTCCTAGAGCAAAATCTAAATCCAGGCATCCTTCACGGGTAAAATCGAAGGGAAATAGGTTGAAAGACACCTTAAACCCTTCCGGTATATCGGGGTTTTCGTTAAGCTCTTTCATTGCTGTAGTGATCATGTCAACGGTGAATTCCCAGGTCATATCCTGCTCTTTTACCTGTGGGATAAATTCATCTGGGTAGATTGGACCAAACTCATCCTCAAACCGGCTTAGCACCTCACAACCAATAACCTTGCCCGTTTGTAGATCTACAAATGGCTGGTACAGGCAGTAAAACTTGTGTTCCTTTAACCCTTTGCTCACTCGTGACTCAAGAGAACGTCTGCGCCTTAAATAGTTAAACGTGAGCATATGAGTTAATGCTGCGGTCATCAACATAGCAAAAACGAATAACACAATTTTGCCCATATGCAGGTCTAGCACCCTGCCATGATCAGAGCGTACTTTAAGGCACGTATTTGTGTAACGTTCATCGCACAGAATAAACCTTAAAGAAAAATACCCCGTGCGCGCGTCCATATCTTCCTGGCTAAGCGTTGAGTCGACAAGGCCGGGATTGCCAGCCATGTGATAAAATTTATCGCCATTGTAAAAAAGCTGCCAGTCTTGGGTATAGCTGTAGCCGATCACACTATCCATGTCGAGTACGGCGTTATATCGGCCTCGCTTAACGATGGTACCCGTTGCTTGTTTGTCAAAAAGCTGTAGCGGTGTATTAATCCAAAAAGCATCATCGAGCTGTGTATAGAAATCCGGTTTATCTTCTTCAATAGGCTCGTCTAAAATACCTAAATAGGTACTACACAACAATTTGTCGTTTTGATAAAAGCCAATTTCCTTTACGAAGCGAGAGCGAAACAAAGTTTTTCGCATTTCGGAAAGGTTTGCTACATCACAAGATTCGTAGGGTAAGGCATTTAGATAGTCGAGGGTAATCTCTGCGTCTCTGAACACTACTCGTACGTTATCTAGGATCTCTTTAGCACGACTTTCTTCCTGTTCTCGTACAAATATGAACATGATGATGGCAAGAAGGACCGTCACACCTAATACACTGAGCAAAGAAACGCCGATAGCTTTCAGATTGTCTGCAAGAAAATATTGTTTTTGGTCGCTTTTATTCATAAGTCCTGTTGTTTTCAAAGCACTAACGGCGTAACTCTAGTACAAATATAAAAAAAAACACTACGACTTTAGGGCATGTTGCTGCTTGTTTTGCAGTTTCTATATAAAACAGGCTCAGATGAGTAAATAGGTAGCGATAGATACACGAATGTCAAATGACGAAAACGCGAACCATAGCACGAAGCATGTAACGACATTAAGAGAAAATTAATTAGTAGAAATAAGAGATTTAGTGCGTTGTTCCCCAGGAGGGGGAATAGACTGCATAGAAAGCTTATCNATTAATGGCGGAGCGGACGGGACTCGAACCCGCGACCCCCGGCGTGACAGGCCGGTATTCTAACCAACTGAACTACCGCTCCGCATAATGGGAAGTGCGCTTTATTCGATTAATGGCGGAGCGGACGGGACTCGAACCCGCGACCCCCGGCGTGACAGGCCGGTATTCTAACCAACTGAACTACCGCTCCACATAATCGAGATTGCGCTGTATAACTAAATGGCGGAGCGGACGGGACTCGAACCCGCGACCCCCGGCGTGACAGGCCGGTATTCTAANCNACTNNACTANNGNNCNANNTCNNNCNNNGTNNNCNGNGANNNNACNTTGGCTGATGTTGCCCTGTCCCCTGACTGCGGCGCAGATAATACGTATTCCCCCATGTGGAGTCAACGCTTTTTATTAATAAAATTGTCATCTGCGGTTTGTTTGCCTGTTAAATAGGCATTATGTCGAAATAAAATTCAAACTGAACAAATTAGCGACGCTATTTCATCGTATAACAACGAACGGCCTACGCGTCGTCTGATTTTTTACCTCGTTTAAAAATACCTAGCAGCTTACTGATGCCCTTTGGCGCAGTTTCCATGGTGAGATCCGCCTCAGTGAGCTGCTGCTTCTGCTGAGTCGTCTGTTTTTTAGCGGTTTGAGTAGCTTGTGGTGAAGAAGAGCGCTTGCGCACAATAATAATAACAACCGCTGCTATCACACCAATCAATATAATTGAGCCGTTTACCACTACCAAAATTAGCGTAAGCGTTCCCTCGTCCATGTCCTCTTCGGAAAGAGCGGACTGCGTGTTAATCGCGTTAGACTCTATGGGTGCCATCATCGGTGCACTGCCATCTACAATAGGATCTTCGCCGTTTATTAATGGGTCCTCGACTTCAGGCTCAATGGGCCCATCTGCCACGAAGCTAAATTCTGGTACGTCTAAAATGAAGTCCCTTCCATCCACGGTAGAGCCATAGGCAGTGACTTTTACTCTGAAAATACCCTCTTCATAGGCCACTATTAGGTGTTCGCGAGCCTCTGCCCCTCCCTCGGTAAGCGAGAAGTTTTGCATGTCCGCGTTAGGAAATTTTACCTTGCCATCTACCAGTAAAGATTCGATATCAACCAGCTCGCGATTCACATCAATAATAATTTTGTGATAGCCCTCACCGCCTCCATCCATTTCTACATCAATAGTGACCGGGTTATCATGAAGAACAATGGGCGCACCTTCTTGCTCTCGCGTATACATAGGCGTGCTAACCCTAAAAATTGGTTTCCATTCACCGGCAGCAATTTTTAAGTTGAACTGCCCTGTAAATACCCCATCACCCGGTCGTTCATCCATTCCCCTGCCATCATCTTTAAATGTAGCGATGGTTTGATCGCCAGTTCCAAAATTACCAAAGTTAGGATTGTTAGTGCTTTTAAATTCAATATCTAACTCCACCACATCCCTAAAGCGCTTATTTTCAATAGGTTTACCATTATTGGTTAGGTACGCAGTTGACTTTAAAATTTCGCCCGAGAACAAGACATTAGGTAAGGGGTCGGCATGGAGTTCTACATTAGATAGCACCATAATGCGGCTTTCTGGCAGTACTTGTCCCACCGCTTGCCACGGCCCGGGGACGGGGTTCCTTATGGTTATCATGTCGAAGGTATCGGCATCAAACCACTGTACCTTGTCTTCATCTACTCTGCCCTGAAAAAGCTTAGAGCCGTCTGGGCGCACTAACACAACTGGCGCAGATCCATACTCACGGAAAAAAACCATCGTAATTTCCTCCACGTTATAGTCTACGCGGAAGCGGTTCTGTAAAAGCTTGATAGAATTCGTATAGTTATCGCCTAAGTCAGTAAGCGGTGAGGTATCGATTGACGGGTTTTGCGCTTGGGTATCTTGAACGGCACTATCAGCGACTTGGCGCGCAGCGTCTCGTTCATCTTCCTGAGATTGCGCAGTAGCGCCAGTGTGAATAAACGATGATAATAATATTACCCAATAAAACCACACTCTCACGCTACGCTGCTCCTGCACTAAATTGTTCTGTTATATCGCTTTGCTAAAACGGGTTGTCGATGAAAAGTTTAAGACACCTCGTCAACATTAGGGCGCCACAAACATTTTCCACCCGCCTTTTCAACAATGTCTAGACGAGCTTCGTGTTGTGTTAACTCATCGGCGGACGCTTTGATAACCTTTAATTTATTTGTTTTGCGCTGCACTCGTCTGATTGCGGTGGAGTCAGTTTCACTACCACCTGATGATGCAAGTTTTAACTTAGTCTGACCGCCGGTCATCAAGAGATAAACGTCGGCTAATATCTCTGCATCCAGCAGCGCGCCGTGGAGCGTACGGTGGCTGTTGTCTATGCCGTAGCGTTTACATAGTGCATCAAGATTATTTTTCTGGCCCGGGTGCATTTGTCGAGCGAGGGTAAGCGTATCGAGCACATCACAAATTTGATTGGTGATAACCCCTTTAGTCGACGGCTCCATGCCAAATTCATGGTCCATAAACCCGACGTCAAACGGGGCGTTGTGAATAACTAACTGCGCCCCTTTTATAAAGTTCACGAACTCTTGTGCAACCTGCGCAAACGTTGGTTTATCGGTAAGAAACTCATTCGTAATGCCGTGAACTTCGATAGCCTCTTGTTCTATATGCCGGCCTGGGTTGATATACACATGGAAGTGATTCCCCGTTAACCGGCGGTTCACGACTTCAACACAGCCAATTTCGATAATACGGTGGCCTTCTTTGGGATCAATACCAGTGGTTTCAGTATCGAGTACAATTTGGCGCATGGAACCTCTACTATAATTACGCTTTCATTTTTTGATAGTATATCAACCCCTTCGCAATCCGCTAAGGGAAATGACAAGATAAATTAAAGGAAGTGCTGTGGCGCAAAAGACCATTCATATTTATACCGACGGCTCCTGTCTAGGCAACCCAGGCCCTGGTGGGTATGGTGCTGTATTAATTTATAAACAGCATAAGAAAGAGCTAAGCGACGGATTTGCGCATACCACAAATAACCGCATGGAGTTGCTGGCCCCTATCGAAGCGCTAAACAGCCTGACTGAGCCTTGTGCGGTAGAACTCACTACCGACAGCCAGTATGTAAAAAATGGGATTAACCAATGGATCCATAACTGGCGCAAAAACGGTTGGCGTACGTCTGATAAAAAGCCAGTGAAAAATGCCGATTTATGGCAACGGTTAGATGAAGCAGTGAAAAAGCATCAAGTGAATTGGCACTGGGTAAAAGGCCACTCGGGGCACCCCGAAAATGAACGCTGCGATGAGCTTGCTCGCGGGGCCGCCGAAGCGAAACCAACTCAAATCGATGAAGGTTTTGTTGGCAACTAATGCACAGAAATAACGCTAACAATACATAGGCAATGAACTGGGCGCGCAACGCGATGCGCGCCTAACTTAATCGCTCTACCAAGAAACCACCAGCTTGCCTTGTGTGTCATTGTTTTCTAAGCGCCCATGAGGTTTATCTATATCTTTAATACTGTAATGCGTATCAATATTTACCGTTAACTCTTTGCTCTCAAACGCGGGTATACACGCCGTTGCGAACTCACCAATGAGGTTGGCTTTGTATTCATCACTGCGGTTGCGCAATGTAGTGCCAATAATTGACGCTCGCTTACCAAGCAACATCGCCATATCAAGATTATCCGCATAGCGGCCCGCGAGCATGGCAAGGTAAACCACGCTGCCATCTCGTTTCAGTACCTGTAAGTTGCGATTTAAGTAGTCGCCACCCACCATATCTAGCACCATATCAACGCCTTCAGGCCATGCTTTTTTAAGCACCTCATCAAACGCTTGCTGTTTATAGTTTATAAGTTGTTCTGCGCCATTTTTTTCGCACAACGACAGCTTCTCTTGGCTTGATGCGGTTACCGCACTGTGTACACCCCAGTAACGACACAATTGCGTGGCGGCAAGGCCAACCCCACTCGCACCACCGTGGATCAATGCTCGCTGGGCCGGTTTAATGTGGGCTATCGTGCGTAAGCATTGAAACGCAGTGAGAAATACTTCAGTAAGACCGGCAGCTTCAAAAAACGGCATGCCCTGTGGAATGCGCATTAGGTGAGCAGGGTTGACCAGTGCTTCCGTTGCGTAACCGCCACCTGCTACTAAGCCACATACTCTATCCCCTTCTTTAAAGGTACTGACATCGCTTGCAACTTCAGACACGACACCAGCCACTTCCAACCCCAAAATCTCGCTTTCACCTGGCGGTGGTGGATAGTTACCTTGCCGTTGCAAGGTATCGGCGCGGTTAACACCGAACGCTTTTACCTCTACCTTTACTTTACCCGCCGTTAATGAATAACCCGCTTGCTCTTTTACCGTTAGCTCATCAGGTTTGCATCCTTTTGCGAAATCTACGTAGTGCATAGCTTTTTTGTATCCCTTAAATAAATATTTCAATACGCGAAAATCTTTTATTCAGTTTGGGTTTCTTTACTGTTTATTCAACACAGAACATACGAAATTGCGTATAATCGCGCCCATTCGCAATACTGTTTAACTAAATACGAGAGCCTACATGTCAGCACAGGTCATATTACAACCCTCCAGAGATAAATCACTTCGCCGTAAACACCCCTGGGTTTTTGAAAGCGCAGTAGCTGAATTGAAAGGCCGTGCTCGCATTGGCGATACAGTAGATGTGTTTGATGACGAAGGCGACTGGCTCGGTAGAGGGGCCTATTCACCTCATTCTAAGATTCGTGTTCGTATGTGGACGTTCAAAAAAGACGAGAGCATCGACAATGGCTTTTTCTTGCGGCGATTAGAAACAGCCTTAGCTTTACGTAAGCGCTTGTTCGACCCAAATAAAACCAATGCATTTCGCTGGATAGCCTCTGAAAGCGATGGCCTTCCAGGTGTAACTATTGACCTTTACGACAATGTGGCAGTCGTACAATTGCTTAGCGCTGGCGGGGAAAAGCACAGAGATAAAATAGTGTGGGCCATCACCAAACTTATGCCAGACGTTCATGTGTATGAACGAAGCGATGTAGATGTGCGTAAAAAAGAGGGCCTTGAGCCTGTTACCGGCGTGCTTCACGGCCAGCCACCTACGCAAGTTACTGTGAAAGAAAATGGCATTAACATTGTGGTAGACATAGAAAGTGGTCACAAAACTGGTTTTTACTTGGATCAGCGAGACAGTCGCGCTGCGGCCGCGCACTATGCAAAAGACGCAGATGTGCTTAACTGTTTTAGCTACACAGGCACCTTTTCTTGCTATGCCCTCTCTGGCGGCGCGAAGTCGGTTACCAATGTAGATGTATCGCAGCCTGCCCTTGATTTAGCCAAGCACCACGTGGCAATAAATGGTTTTGATGACAAGCGCACGCAGTATCTTAACAAAGACGTATTTAAAGCGTTGCGTGAATATCACGAGCAAAATAAACAGTTTGATATGGTTATTCTTGACCCGCCAAAATTTGTTGATAACAAAGCCTCACTAAACCGCGCTGCTCGTGGCTATAAGGACATCAACATGTACGGTATCCACGCGGTAAAATCCGGTGGATTATTGCTAACATTTAGCTGTTCTGGCCTTATGCCGGCCGATCTTTTTCAAAAAGTAGTGGCTGATGCCGCGCTCGATGCGGGCCGTACGATAAAAATTATTGCCCGACTTAATCAAGCGTCGGACCACCCTATCATCGGTAGTTACCCAGAAGGATACTATTTAAAAGGCTTGGTTTGTGAAGTAACAGACGACTGACAAAATCAAAAGCGCCTGTGTGAATGACATACAGGCGCTTTTTAGTATTTATTTAAAGAAAGTCTTTTTAAGCCAGCGTTTTTATTCGTTAACCGCGCTCATGAAGCAAATGAGATATCTTGGTTTCTTCGCACTGGCGCCGATGTTTCAGACGCTAATTCCGTTGTCGCCCCTTCTTTACGCGCTTCAATTTTTTTCCACACCATTTCGTGGAAGTAAAACGCAACAGTATTTATTGCGGGTTCTACAAGTGCCACAGCGCCACCTACAACCACACTACCTGTTAATAGGTAAGCTACAGTGAACGCGACCGCAAAGTGCATAACAGCAAAGGTAATCGTCTTTTTCATAATAATAACTCTCTTTAAAAAATAAAATATGGTTGCTTGCGCAGTAATGAGAATTATTATCAATTAGAGCATAAATTGAAAATAGAAAAAAGCGAACGGTCTGTTCAATTTAATTAATAAGAGAGGACAGCGTGATTTTTATGCTCAATGTTGGACTAGGGTTTTAACACAAACACACTAAGCTAAGAGGCATTTTGTAGAAGAAAAAGCCTGCCGGGTTTAACCTGCTTTAAGGCGAAGTTACGGCTTCGCCCCATTGCTTATATCACGCTATTTCATTTGAGAAATTTCAACACCGATAATGCAGCTTGACTCCGATTCCGGCTCACAGCGTACCACCGTTGCTAACGCAGCAAGAGAAGGGATTTGTGAACTAGAGGATTCAATAGCGACGCTTACTTGCGTACCTACCTCGATAGAAGGCTCATCAACTTCTAACGACATTCCCGTTGCGCTAATATCTTTGCACATTGCCTGCAAGGTTCGGCTCGACTCATCATCAGTTATTTGCAACTGACACGGCGAATTTACCATCATCCTGAAAAAATTTCGCTTATCGTCGTATCCCAACATGTCTACTTCTCCTGATTTTTAGCATTACGCTGACGACTACCCTTGTTGTTATAGGGTGATGCTGATAACTTGTCAATCAAACTGTATGATATTTGACCGCCAAAACTAAAAAGTAGTCTTTCGTTTAACTTTTCTCTTATACAGTGTTCATATTAACTGTAGTCAAAATTAGAAAAATTACCTTAGCCTTCTACTTTATAAGGCCACAACGCGTATTTTTGCTAATACTCTGCTAAATGCAGTGTGATGCGTTTCGCTGATATGGGATACGCCGTACCCAGTTGCTGTGCAAACAGTGAAACACGCAGTTCTTCTATCATCCAACGTACGTCTAATAGCGCTTGCGGCACTTTACCCTTAGGGTATTTACTACAGGTTTTTTCCCATTCTTTCGTCGATTTTTCCACCGTTACCTGATGCATTCTGTCTTTGTTAGGATCAATGGGTAGTTTTTCTAGTCGTCTTGCCAACCCTTTGATGTAACGATTCCAATCATCAAGTCTTGCTTCACCTATTTGTGAGACAAAGCCTGGAAATACTAATTGCGCCAGATGCGCTTTACAGTCGCCTAGCGCATTGATCATGGTTAATGGCACATTGCCTTTCATTTGCTTTTGGCATTGATGAGCAAGCGTGAGCCCCTGCTCTACTTGTTTAGCAATTTCAAGCACCTTATCGTTAATGCTTGCCCGGGCAATATCTAGACAGGCTTCGAAGTCGGCCTTGTTGCGAATATCGGTTTTATTCGCTTCGCAGTAGTCTGTCACAATGGCATCGATACCCGCAAAAATACAATCGTCAATTAACGCTTTAACTTGGCCAAACGGGTTAAAATAAAGGCCTAGTTTTGCTTTATTGGGCAGTTTACTCTGTAAGTAATTAAGCGGCGATGGCATGGCATTTTTAATTAATACATTCACGCCTTGTTTGTGTAAGGCTTGCGCTTTATCCGCTTCCTCTATAAGCGCAATATCAACTTTATCGCCCTTTTCAACCAACGCAGGGAATGCTTGTACTTCAAACCCGCCCACCTTCTGCACAAAAGTTTCGGGCAAGCTTTCAAAGTCCCACTGCTCTATGTTGCTGCGTTCTAACTCGGGCGTTGCCGCTTTTTCAAAGGTTTGTTTTACCTGCCCTGCACACTGCTGTTTAAGGGCGTGTAGGTCGTCACCCTTTGCAATATCGTCCCCGTTGTCGTTCACCACTGCGAAATGCATTTTTAAATGCTTATCAAGCTGGGCTAGGTTCCACTCATCGCTTTCAATAATGACGCCTGTCATTTTGCGAAGCTTATCGGTTACGGCTTCAAGCAAGGGCACAGGCCGGTTGTTTTTGTCCGTTTCACTGATATCAGCTAGACAGGCCTCGGCGAAATTAGGAGCTGGTACAAAGTTACGGCGCAAGCGTTTGGGCAGGGCCTTGATTAACCCTACAATTAAGTCGTGTCTTAACCCCGGTACTAACCAATCGAAACCAATGTTATCGACCTGGTTTAATACGGGTAGCGGGATCACTACAGTCACCCCGTCATCGACAGCGTTTGGCTCAAAATTATAGCGCAGCGGCAGTGTAATATTGCCCTGTCGCCATACGTCGGGAAATGCATTGGCCACTGACTGACCTGGCTGCTGACGATAAACATCCTCTTCCTTAAACGTTAGGCTGTCGTTGCTGCCGTGCTGTCTGAACCACTTCTTAAAAGCCGCATCGTTGTTTGCCTCAAGTGGGATACGTTTGGCGTAAAAGCTCACAAGCTCTTCGTCATCCACAATCAAATCGCGACGACGGGTCTTTTGCTCAAATTCATCCGCTTGCTCTAGTAGCGCCTGATTCTCCTCAAGGAAGCTGTAGTTTAGCTTAGTATTACCTTCAACCAGGGCTTCACGAATAAACAACTCGTGGCAAATTGGTGGGTCGATTAGGCTGTACACCTTGGCCCGCTTCATGACTATCGGCAGACCAAACAGCGTAACTTTTTCAAAGGCGATAACCGCACCGCGCTTTTTAGACCAGTGAGGCTCTGAGTAGCTTCGCTGTACCACGTGCTCGGCTAAAGGCTCTACCCAGGTAGGGTCAATTTTTGCCACCATGCGCGCAAACAATTTAGAGGTTTCCACCAGCTCTGCCGCCATGACCCACTTTGGCTGCGACTTCGACAAACCTGACCCTGGAAAGATTAAAAAGCGAGAGTTACGCGACCCCATATACTCGCGCTCTTTATCTTTAAAGCCCATATGTGAAAGCAGGCCGCTGGCGATAGCTTGGTGAATAGATTGATAATCCGCTTCTTGCTTTGAAATACCAAAGCCAAGCTCGGCAATCGACTTTTTAAGCTGGCTAACAATGTCTTGCCATTCGCGCATACGTAGGTAGTTGATAAACTGCTGCTTACACCATTTGCGCAGCTGGTTTTGGCTTGACGCATTTTGCTGCTCTCTAAACGCTACCCACACGTTGTAAAGGCTAATAAAGTCAGAGTCTTTATCTTGATATTCACTGTGCTTTTCGTCAGCTTGCTGGCGCTTTTCCTGAGGGCGCTCTCGCGGGTCTTGAATCGACAAGCCCGCAGCAATAACCATGACTTCACTAAGCGCATTCGTTCGCTCAGCTTCAATCACCATGCGTGCATAACGCGGGTCAATGGGCAGCCTAGCTATCTGTCTGCCAAGTGGCGTAAGCTGCATTTTCCCTTTTTGTTTACCTTTCCCTTTACCAATTGCCTGAATTTCCTCAAGCAAGCGAAAACCATCGTTAATATTGCGGTTGTCGGGTGGCTGAACAAATGGAAACGCAGCAATATCGCCTAGCCCCAACGCTAACATTTGCAAAATGACTGATGCTAAATTCGTACGCAGAATTTCAGGGTCAGTAAACTCCGGACGACCAAGGTAGTCATCTTCGCTGTACAAGCGAATACAAATACCGTCTGAAACACGGCCGCATCGCCCTGCCCGCTGATTCGCAGAGGCCTGCGAAATAGGCTCTATCGGCAGCCGCTGCACTTTACTTCTTGCACTGTATCGCGAAATACGGGCGAAACCAGGGTCGATAACATACTTAATACCAGGCACCGTTAACGACGTTTCAGCCACGTTCGTAGCAAGCACAATGCGCCTGCCGCTATGGGACTGAAAAATGCGGTTTTGCTCGGCGGCGGATAGCCGCGCATAAAGAGGCACGATTTCAGTATTGCGATAATGCTGCTTACTGAGCGCATCTTGGGTGTCTCTTATTTCACGTTCGCCACTTAAAAATACTAAGATATCGCCTGGCGCTTCACGCATAAGCTCGTCAACGGCATGAATAATAGCATCGCTTTGATCGCGATCTTCATCAAAGTCTTCAGGGGCGTGATAGCGAACCTCAACTGGATAAGTCCGGCCACTTACTTCAATAATAGGTGCGTTATTAAAATGCTTAGAGAACCGCTCTGGGTCGATGGTCGCTGAGGTGATGATAAGCTTGAGATCAGGGCGCTTATGTAACAGCTGTCTAAGATAGCCGAGCAAAAAGTCGATATTTAAGCTTCGTTCGTGGGCTTCATCGATAATAATTGTATCGTATTGATTTAAAAAACGGTCTTGCTGCATTTCCGCGAGCAGCATACCGTCTGTCATTAGCTTTACATAACTGCGTTCACTCACCTGATCGCTAAAGCGAATTTTAAAGCCCACTTTTTCGCCCAATGGCGTATTAAGCTCTTCTGCAATACGGGTAGCCACACTTCTAGCAGCAAGACGACGCGGCTGCGTATGGGCAATCATGCCATTCACACCTAAACCTAGTTCTAAGCATATTTTAGGCAGCTGAGTGGTTTTACCCGAGCCAGTTTCACCCGCAACAATCACAACCTGATTGTTGGCTATGGCGTCTTTAATATCTTCTTTTTTATCGCTTACCGGTAGCGGTGGATACTCTACCTTTGGTAGGTTGGCTTTACGCCAGTTGCGCTTTTCAATTGACCCATTGATGTCTGCTTTAAGTTTTTCAAACTGCGTGCTTAAACTTTCTTCGGCCGATTTTTGTGCGTTTTTCTGACTTCCTTTATTTGCGCTATGCGACGTACTACCCCCGAGCGCTTTGCGTTTTGAAGCCTCGCTTTTGTCACCCGGTGCCGCGCCTTTAGACTCACCTAACCCCTTTGCTTTTTGTGCAAGCAGCGTAATGCGGCGCTTCAAGCGAAACTTATCGGCGCTTAAACAATCATCAAGTTTATTGTAGAGGGGTTTTATCGCGATTGGTGAAGACAAAATTGCATCCTAAAGAAGATTTCTAAACATCAATAAAATTCGGGCGGTGATCCTAGAAGATACCGCCCTAAAAAGCTAGCGTTGTAAGCGTTACGAGAAATTACGCGCTTTGGGTTAGTTCATCGTCTTGTGGCGTATTAAAACGCGGAAAACCAAACCAAATCGCCGCCACGCCAAACACAAAGATCAGCATGGGATACCAGCAGTACGGCGTAATTGCCAAGGGCGAAATACCGACTACCGCGGCAGCGCTTAACAATTGCGCGCCATACGGCACCAAACCTTGAAAACTACACGAAAATATATCTAAAAGCGATGCAGTACGTCGGGGGTCTACGCCATACTTTTCATTGAGGTCTTTTGCAATGGGGCCTGCGGTGACAATGGCGATGGTATTATTGGCAGTGGTTATGTCTAAGAAACTAACCAGCCCTGCAATACTAAACTCAGCCCCTTTTTTTGAAGTAACTCGGCGGGTTAGACGTTCAATTAACCACGTAATGCCGCCGTTGGCGTGCATCAGTGCCACAATACCGCCTATGGTTATAGCTATCATGGCAAGGTCTTGCATCCAGCCCATGCCCTTTTGAATACTCTGCATCATTGAAAGCATGGTAAAGCTGCCTTGTACCAACCCAACCACACAGGCACTTGCAATGCCGACAGCTAGCACGCTGATAACGTTAAAGCCTGTAAGCGCGAACGCAATAATACACAGGTACGGTACTATGCGCCAAAAATCATAGCTACCACCTTCAACAATGCCCGATGTGTCTACATCAACCATAAGCAAAAGCGCCATAGTGACGATACACGCAGGCACGGCCACCATCAGGTTTGCGCGGAATTTATCTTTCAACTGCACCCCTTGAGTGCGGGTTGCAGCAATGGTGGTGTCTGAGACAAAGGATAAGTTATCGCCGAACATGGCACCGCCAACCACAATCCCTAATGCCATTTCTATCGGCAGCCCTAAATTCGTCGCAAGGCCTGCCCCAATAGGTGATAGTGCAGTGATAGTGCCCATTGACGTTCCCATAGAGAACGAAATAAAGCAGCATATAAGAAACAAGCCTGGCAGAATTAACGCTGATGGCACAAATTGAAGGGCCATGTTCACCGTGGCATCGCGCGCTCCGATATCTATCGTGACCGCGTAAAACGCCCCAGCTAGCAAAAAGATTAACACCAAAAGAATAATGTTTTTATCGCCGCCTCCCTGACAAAAGGTTTGCACTTTTTCAGAAAAGCTCACCTTTTTACCCTTGGGGTTAAGGCATAGACCATAGCCAGCACTGATAAAAAATGCCACTAATATCGGCATTGCAGTTATATCGTTGTTTGTTACCCCCGTAACCACAACAAGAACCACGAAGAGTAGTATTGGCGTTAGACCCATAGGGTTAGGTAATACAGAATTTGGTGCAGTAGCGTTATTTTCGCGCACAGAAAACTCTCTTTTGATTTTATGACTTATCTACAAATGATTAGCGACGACGCTAGAGCCTTTAATATAGACTCAATGTGTTTAGGCAATCACGTAAGTTAAACACGTCAGACCGCTAAATATATATTTCACTACCGTCTAAGCGTGTTTTACGTGAGTGGTGTAACCTGCATATAGCATGCATTTGTATGCTTTTACGTGATAAAAAACATAAGCGAAAGAGGATAAAAGGTTTTAACGCTATTGAAAAGGGAATTACACAGGTTTACACCACTTAGGCATTAGAAAGTCTAAGTTCACTTGGCGTCTTTCCTGTCAGCCGCTTAACCGTACGGCGAAAGTTAGGTAAATCGTTTATACCCATTTGTCGTGCTGCCTCTTCATTGTTTGCTTTATGCACAGACAGCAAAACTAAGGCATAGTTGCGCCATACTTCTTCTGACAGCTGTCGATAGCTGGTATTGAACTCCTTTAATTTACGTTTGAGCGTAGCTGGGCTAATCGCTAACTTTTCAGCAAGTTCAGGCAATGCACTCCCCATATTGTGAGCGCTTATGGTTTGATACACATGGCACCTAACATAATCGGGAAGCGAGATAAGAGGATAGCGTTCGAAAAGGCGATACCGCCCTAACTCTTTGTCAGTAACCATGTTTGGTGAGTGAATAACAGGTGTGGACATGGGTTCATCCAGGGCATGCTTTTCAATGCACATACTGTTGAAAGGGCAATTAAACGCAACCTTAAGCCCTAAATGGGTTTCAAAATCAGCAATATTTTTTGGTCTGGCGCAGGTAAAGTTAAACGAAACAGAGACTCGCTGCTTTGCAATCCCTTTTAAAAGCGCCACTATGCTGGCAAAGCTTACTTCTCTTACAAATTGTGCCAGTTTAGCGCCGCCGATGGTGAGTTGAGGAATTAACATTACCTTATGGTTGGTGGTAAAGCACTGGAACTGACATAAGGGAATACTACACCACCTAAAGGTTTGCTGGTGAACAAGGTGGGTCAGTAACGCTTCTAGGGTATCGCAAGTTTGCAGTACATGCATTGGACTATGTAACCACTGAGCAGCCAACGCACTTCCCAGCAAAAAGCTCACATCTGCCCCTTTCGTTTGACTTTGCACGTTGGTAAGCAATAAATGATATTGCTTAATGCTTATCAAAGAATCAGGCTCTAGTGCATCTTCAAATATCCCTGTACCTCTGAATAATTTATGTTTATTCGCACCACGATTAAGTGCCACATCAAGCACGGCTTTAACCAGCCAATAGCCAGCAATAACCTTATCATGCGTAGACTGCACAACATCGGTACTAGCGAAGACACCCACACTACCTGCATCAACACCCTCTCTTACAGAGACACCCACACTATCTGCACCAACACCTTCTCTTACAGAGACACCCACGCTACCTGTACCATCACCTTCTCTTACAGAGACACCCACGCTATCTGCACCAACACCTTCTCTTACAGAGACACCCACCCCAACATGTTTTTTTGCATGGACACCCAGATCATTTAGCTCTGCAAGAGGTTTCGTTTTTTCAACAAACTTATCACCGCCCTCACCTGAATGTGACGACGCTGCTACTGTGAAATTAGATAAGCTTATTTCCATTGGGTTATAGCCGCGGTGAACATGGTCTATTCATTCATCATTAGATAGTCACGCCGCACTTTTTTGAGGGCGCTCAAGCTCTGTCAACATGGCGTTCAATACCGTAGAAAGTGTCTGATTGGGTAACAAGGTTACGTGTGTACTTCGCGCTGAAGTATAAATCGCGTTGGTGTTTAATTGATGTCTAAAGGCCAGATGCTGAATGCTCGCCTTTATCTCATCAATGATGATGTCTGCCTGTGTCGGCGATACATCCGGCAGTAAAATAGCAAAACGGTCTCCAGCATACCGACAGGCTAAATCATGTTGGCGTAAGTTCATTACCAATAGCTGGGCAATTTCGTGAAGATACCTATCGCCCTCCGTATACCCATATTGCTGGTTAAACAAAGAAAAGTTGTTGATATCTATGATGGCAAGTACAGCCGACTTATTGAATTGCTGAAGCTTTTGAATCTGCTCTTTCCAATACTCAGCACGGTAAAGCTGTGTTATGGGGTCTATTTTATCGTGATCCCGATAGTCCCATTCACGACGTCGCAACTGTAGGTTTAATGCTCTTTGCTCCAGATGCCACTGGTAAAGAGCCGCGGTCATCACCACCATTCCTACTGCGGCAGGATAGGACTCTATCATGCTTATCCAATGTGCATCATCGGGGTAACGTAAAAACTCATCTAAGAAGTCTAGTGTTGCTGAAAAAAGAAAAAAACCTAATCCGAAAACAAGGAGGCTGGTGACTTTACCAGGAGGCCTACTCGCAAGCGCTGCAAGTATCCAGGCAAGGGTCAGCAGGACAATACTTCCCTCACCCACGATATCTAAACCCGATATATCAGCGCTTTGTTTTGGGTTACCTAAAAAAAGCGCTAAAGATATGGCAATTGCAACAATGCTTACCGTGAAAGCGAGCCACCACGTGTGGTGCCTAAATTGTGTAGTATTGGTAAAGGAAAACATAGCGCCTCTTAAAAAATATCCTGCTCGTGTACACTGCAAAACGTTTTAGCTTTTCCGGTGAGCGTGGCAAGTCAAACAGACCAAGCACGTACGGTACGGCATAGCGCCGTCATCTAACTTCCAAGTAAAACGAGAGTCTTGCCTAAATATGTTCGCAGTGTCGAGGGTCAGTTTGGCTCATTAATGTGACATCTTGATGGCGAACATTCTCTATTTCTCTTTTCTATCGCTAAAACCCGATGTAAATCAACGTGATAAGGCAGGGTCAAATTAGCTCAATAAATTGATAAATCTATGGCGTTGACCCCTTGGTCTTATTACTAACATCAAATCGTCATATAACTGTCATGCAGCGTTCTTAGGGTACTCACGCATTAACTTCCTCACTAACTTAGTGCTGACTTAACACTCCTTTTGACTGCTTAATTGATTGGAAAATAAATGAAAATTAAAACCGCGTACTCTTCTCTTGCACTTGCTTGCGTAACGGCACTTGGCCTCAGCATTGCTTCTCCTGTTCTGGCGGCAGATGGCGTAATCATTGGCTCTGTAAAAGATGCCGCTAAGGCCCGAAGCTACAACGGCGCTAAAATAAAGCTTATTGAATTAGGACTTGTTACTGAGGCAGGCCGAGACGGCACTTTTCGCTTTCCCTCTATTCCTAAAGGCACTTACACGCTAGAAATTTCTTATTTAGGTGAAGATACCGTCACGCAAACCATCAAGGTGGAAGATAATGACATAGCGCGGGCCTCAGTCGAATTCGGTAGCGGTGAGACCATTGACGAGATACTGGTACGAGGGCAACGAAGCGGACAGGCAAGCGCCATTAATCAGCAGCGAGTTTCTGACCGCATATCTTCGATTGTTTCTGCAGATGCCATTGGCCAATTCCCTGACCAAAACGCAGCAGAATCGCTACAGCGCTTGCCCGGCCTCTCTATTGAACGTGACCAAGGTGAAGGTCGCTTTGTAGGGATCCGCGGTATCGATCCAAACTTAAACAATGTCACCATCAACGGGTTAAACATTCCTTCGCCTGAGTCTGGCGTGCGCTCTGTTGCCCTAGATGTCATTCCTTCAGAACTCATTCAAACACTAGAAGTATCGAAATCTGTCACACCTGATATGGATGGTGATGCCATAGGTGGTTCAGTAGCCGTTAAAAGCGTTAGTGCGTTTGACAAGGCTCGCGACACCGCAAGCGTTACTGTTCAAGCAAGCCAAAATGATTTGCGCGATGAAACCAGCCCAAAAGTATCAGGTACCTTTACCAAGAAACTTTCATCTAAATGGGGCGTTGCCGGTGCTGTTTCATATTTCGACAGAGACTTTGGTTCTGATAATGTAGAAAGCAACGGTGACGACGAACTTGAACAGCGCCACTACACCATTACACGGGAGCGTTTAGGTAGTGCGTTGAACATAGATTTTCGCCCTGACTTCAACAACCAATATTTCTTACGCACCTTATACAGTGAATTTTCTGATGATGAATATCGCCAAGGCAATATCTTCACCTTTGACGGCGAAGATTCGGAAATTGAAAGAGAAAGTAAAGATCGTTTTGAAAGCCAAAGTATCTTCACGGTCGCATTAGGCGGTGAACACCAGCTAGATACATGGGAAGCGAACTGGCAGCTAGGCTACGCAAAATCTGACGAAGATGAACCTGACGCTTTGTACTATATATTTAAAACAGAGAATGACAGCATTGATGCCGACTTAAACACCATGCGCCCTACTGTTTCACAGAATGCTGATGCCATGGATTTGTCGACCTATGAAGTAGATGAAATAAGCTTTGAAGATAACTACACCAAAGATACCGAAACCAGCATCAAATTTGATGCGGCGCGCCCTATTAATGTAGGTGGCTACATCGGTGAATTAAAATTTGGTTCAAAATACCGCAGCCGAGAGAAAGACCGAGACAGCAGTATTACTATTTTCGATGGTGACTTTGATGACCTAGATGCCGCTCAATTTGGCGCAGCAAGCCCAGATTATTCACTCGACAATTTCGGTCCAGGGCTTAACCGAGGCGTAATGCGCAGTTATTTTAACGATAACCGTGAGGGCCTTGAGGTTGATAGTCTAAACTCAGACGTTGAATCTCGCGGTGCTACGTACGTAAACGAAGAAGACATCTTTGCCGCTTATATCATGGGCAGCGTAGATATTGAAAAGCTTCACTTGGTCGCTGGTGTTCGCTACGAGCGTACTGACTTTTCAACTTCGGGCATGCGCGTAGAGCTTGTTGAAAACGAGCAAACTGACGTAGAAGAAGTGGTGAATACGCCTTGGGAAGCGGAGCGTGACTATGATCACTGGCTACCTAGCGTGAACGCTAGATACACATTTTCTGACAAGCTACAGCTTCGCGCTGCTTACACTCAAACCATTTCTAGACCTAAGTTTGAAGATGTCGCAGCATTTCAAATAATCGAAAGCAAAACAGAAGAAGACGATGGTGTATTTGTTACTGAACGCGAAGCAGAAGTCGGTAACCCAGAGCTTCAGCCTTACGAAGCTCAGAACGTTGACTTATCTCTTGAATACTACCCTGGCGACGTTGGCGTCATTTCAGCCGGTCTTTTTTATAAGAATATCGATAATTTCGTTGTTTATGCCGATGTTGCAGGTACCGCGGGCTGGGAAGGCTTCGAAGAGGTCATTCAACCCATCAACGGCGACTCTGCAGATTTGACCGGCTTAGAGCTCTCTTGGGTAAAAGCCTTTAACAACGGTTTTATCGTGTCTGCCAACGCTACTTTCACCGACTCTGAAGCAACCACCTTTTTGGATGGCGAGAAGTTTGAAACGCAGCTACCGAATCAGTCTGATCGCATTGGCAACTTAACCATAGGCTATGAGGCCAATGATTTTAGCGTACGACTTGCCACCACCTATAAAAGTGAAAACTTTGAAGAAATTGACGGCGATATGCTGAGATTTGAAGATGACCATGTACAAATGGACTTCATGGCACGTTACTACATTAACGACACCATGCAGGTATATTTTAACGGCATTAACTTAGGTGATGAACCTTTCTACAACTACTTCGATACGCGCAGTCAAAACGCGCAGTACGAAGAGTATGGCCGTACGTTCGAACTAGGTTTTACTTGGCAGCTAAACTAGTCACGTTAATTTGTTGTTTATAGTCAGGCGCGCAGGCCGCTAAAAAAAGCCTGCGCCACCTGTTTTAGAGAGTCTTTCATGCACGTTTTACCCACATCACCCGCTACATCAAAGCCGTCTTTCGTTACTTTGTTAACTATCATGCTTTGTTTCGCTTGTTTCTTTAACTCAGCTTGGGCGCAGGCAAAGCAACAAGGCCCCTCTCAAATCGGGCCTACGGATATTGCGCCTATCAATACGGGGCCCACCCAAACCGCCCCTTACTCGCACGCCTACTATGAAAAAACGACCATTGCAGATTTGTCGGTGCCGGATGAAGCGGTTTCCTTCTTAACGTTAGGAGACTGGGGGCGCAACGGGCACTTTTATCAAAAACACGTAGCCAAATGGCTTGATATTGCCAGCTACCAGCTAGATGCTGAATTTATCGCTACCACAGGCGATAATTTTTACGACAACGGGATAGCGTCGGTTGATGACCCGTACTGGATATCGTCTTACGAAGCCGTCTATCACCAGCCTCATCTTTTCATCAACTGGCACCCAGTACTGGGTAACCACGACTACCGCGGAAATTGGCAGGCACAAATAGACTACAGCGTAAAAAGCCGACGATGGGAAATGCCAGCTCAGTATTACAGTAAGACGTTAGCGTTAGATGACGGGGCAACGGCACTGTTGTTGTTTATCGATACCTCACCCCTTAACCCTGACTATGCGAGAGAAGCTAAATATCAAGAAGCCTATGAGCAAGGCGCCTCTGAGCAGCTTTCTTGGATAAACACAATGTTGGCACAAGACCAATATACGTGGAAAGTAGTTATTGGCCACCACCCCTTGTACTCAAGCGGTAAACGCTACGGTAAAACAAACGCGATCAAAGACGTACTTGAGCCCGTTTTTCACAAACACAACGTTAACCTATACATCGCGGGGCACGAACACGACCTACAGCACAATCAGCTAGCCGGCGATGAGTTAGTTCACGTGGTATCGGGAGGCGGCTCTGAGGTGCGCCCCGTTGGAAATTACGAATTTACTCAATTCGCTAAATCTACTGGTGGTTTTGTGAGCGTGAGCATGACGGCCAAAAGCATATTCCTTAATTACATAGACCACCAAGGGAAGAAGATTTATGCCCACACAATAGATAAGCCTAACACTGCATCTTCATCCAGCACGCTTTAAGGTAACTAATCACAATGGATAAACAAAAAATTACACGCATATACCCCACAATGGGCAAAACCTTTCTCCTTACCGGCATGCTGGCCACACTTTTTAGCTGTGCAACTGCAGACAAAGCAAGTCATCAACCACAGGCTGATATACAAGAACCTGTGTTAAAGCTCAAACAACTTACACATGGGTTTAGCCAAACGCTTTACTATCGTAGCGATAATCAACAAACAGCTTACAAAGACACCCATGCTAACGAGCAAGAAACTCCGAAGGCGTCGAACAAATCTTACAAAGACACCCATGCTAACGACAATGAAAAATTGGCCCCAGCGTTAAATGCACAAACTAACGATGACACCCACACTATTGAACTTCAGCTAAACGAACACCAAGGAATTTCAATCAGTAATAGCCAAGGAAAAGCCAGGTTTATTGCGGGTAGTTTTGTTCTTGCGAGTGCGGAAATAGCCGAGTTTGAAAATAAACAATGGGTGTCCATGGTAGTGTTTAATAACAATACGCAACACATTGAGGCATATCGACTCGTTCCTGATACCCTTGATATACAACAACAGCTTACCCAATCCGCCAAAGGCTCAGAAGCCATATGCGCGGCCGTCACTGCCCAAGGTACTCCGCATATTGTAAATATTGATGCCACGGGCACGCTCAATCAGTTCGAAATACACGATAATCAATTTTTACCGCTTCGTAATTTTGCCATAGGCTCGGGCATGAAAAGCTGTAGCCTTGATATGCATACTCACTCTATTTACTTAGCCGATGAATTTGCGGGCGTTTGGAAAGTCAATGCCGACATTGAAAGTGAGTTAGAAAAAGAATTGTTTTTTCATAACGCTAATATCGCTATCGAAGGTGTGAGCACTTTATCGAGCAACACATCACTTTTTAAAAGCAGCCTGCTGAGCTGGGTAAGCCCAAATAAAAGCGGCGTATGGTTACAAAGCCGATGCCAGACAGAATTCATAACCTTGCAGTATGACTTAGCTGGAGTACCGCAAACCATTGAGCCCGAATTTATTCATTTAGCGTTTTATGAATATGAAAAAAGCCCGCGAATTTCTGTGATAGTTGATGATGATGCCTCAGGCAATTTCTTTTCGGCAGAGCTATCTAGCGAATTAAGTGCAGCTTATTTTAACCATGGGTGTCTTTCTAAAGATAAGGAGCCGATAGCCAATGGTGAAAGCCGTTCGCCGAAGTACGCGCTTGCGCGTGTATTACCTACCGCCGAGACCCAGCCTGTGAAAAACTACGGTGACGCCGCTGACGATCCGGCTATTTGGGTAAACGCCCAGTCTCCTTCGCAAAGCCGCATACTAGGCACCGACAAAAAAGGGGCACTCAATACTTATGATCTTTCAGGTCATCAACAACAAAGCTTAGCTGTGGGAAGAGTAAATAACGTTGATGTGGGGTATAACGTAGCGATAGCCAATATGAACAACAGCGCCGAAACCACGTTTACCGATATTGCTATTGCCTCGAACCGTTCACACAATAGTTTGTCTGTCTTTGAAATAGATGAGTTTGGCGTGCTTGCTCATTTAGGTGAAATTGACACAACACTTACCGACATTTACGGCATGTGCCTGTTTGTAGAAAATGGCGTCGCTCAGGTGTTTGCTAACGATACCAGCGGTCTCTTCGAACGTTATGAAGTCTCCTTCAACAAAAATAAAAAAGCTAAAGGAACGCTTACTCAATCGTTTTCTCTACCTTCACAACCTGAGGGCTGCGTGGTAGATACTCACACCAACACAGCGTACTTTGGTGAAGAAGGTGCAGGCATTTGGTCAATGGATATTAGCTCTACTAAACACGAGCCTACTTTCGTTTCTGCAATAGCCCCACCAGTAGAGGCGGACATGGAGGGCTTGGCCCTATTTACTGTTGATGCTCAAACATACCTTATTGCATCAAGCCAAGGTAACAATAGTTATGCAATCTACAACATCAATAGTAAAAACGCCGACAAGCTTACCTTAATGGGGCTTATTCGCATTACCGCCGATATGAATCACTCAATTGACGGGGTTTCAGAAACCGATGGACTTGAAGCAACGAACGCCAACTTAGGCGGCGTTTATAGCGAAGGTCTTTGGGTAGTCCAGGATGGACGAAATGTCATGCCCTCAGACACACAAAACTTTAAGCTGGTTTCAGGTGCACGTTTAAAAGAAGCCATAAGAAATTTGGTGTCAACGAAACATTAATTAGACTAGTTATAAACCCATTAAGCGTTGAAAAGGAGGGGGTAACCCCTTTCCTTTCAACGCGTTAAGAAAGGCTTTTATCCTGCTCGCTGGTAGCCATCATTTAGCTGGACGTCTATCGCACGCAGCACTGCCGTTCGGTTAATGCAGCCTAAAAGCACTCCGTCATCATCAACTACAGGGTAAACGCGAGGCTTTTCTTTTAATAATAACTGCGCTAATTCTATTACCGACATATATGGCTTTACAGACACCACGGGGGTTTTCATAATTTCCCCCACTCTGCAAATTTGCTCTCGGTAATAGCTCGACGCGATCATTTGAGCAATACAGTCTTGCTCTGAAAGAAAGCCAACCACCCTTCCTTTGGTATCTAGTACCGGGCCTCCGCTTTGTCCGCTGGCCAATAATACTTCGACAGCCTGCGCAACGGGCATGTCGATATTAAGCTTCACTGGGTGAGTATTCATATAATCACTGACTTGCAACGATTCCATTTTCATTTCTCCAGCCGTGGCGCCCAATGAGACCGATACTGCTAACTATTGGCGTTACGGCACTTCAATTGTTTTTAACCACTTGTGAAAGCAATTTTCCCCCACACTTAAAGATTAGACCTATACTCACCCACAAGCCAGCGTAATTAACAATAAAATAACAACTAATCTTTATAGATTGCTATGCTCACTTTACCCTCTGTATCGATGCTAGCGCGGTACATCCCCGCAGAATTGAACGGCATCGCAATGTTACCAACACTATCAATAGCAATAACACCACCGTCGCCGCCCGCTTTAACTAACACATCGTTGACTACGGTGTCGGCTGCTTTTGCTAACGTTAGCCCCTGATACTTCATGCGGGCACAGATATCAGCCGCAACATGGTATCGAATAAAAAACTCACCGTGCCCTGTCGCAGACACTGCGCAACTTTCATTATCGGCATAGGTACCCGCACCTATAACCGGTGAATCGCCAATTCTTCCGTAGCGTTTGGCTGTCATTCCACCGGTTGAGGTGCCTGCCACGATATTGCCACCGCTGTCTAACACCACGGCCCCCACCGTACCGAAACGCTCATTCCCCTGTTGCGTTCCGTAACCGCTTGATGCCTTTTCCATACGCGCTTTTACTTTATCTAGCGCTTGTTTGCGAAACTCGGTATCAAAAACTGTGTTTTTAACCTGCTCTAGCCCGTTCTCTTTAGCGTACTGTTCGGCACCTTCACCCGACAGCATGACATGGGGCGATTCATTCATTACCAGCAATGCTGCCTCAATAGGGCTTCGTATTGTTTTAACGCCAGCAACGGCGCCCGCGTTTTTACTGCCTCCATGCATGATAGAGGCATCGAGTTCATGCTCACCGTCAAAGGTATAAACCGCGCCTATGCCCGCGTTAAAAAGCGGTGACGTTTCAAGAATTTTAATGGTCTCTACCACGGCTACTTCGCCTTTTTCACCTTCTTTTAAAAGCGAATAGCCATGCTTCACCGCTTTCGATAGCACATTTTTGTAGGCGGCTTCTTTCTCTGCCGTCATGGACGATTTTAAAATAGTTCCCGCGCCTCCGTGAATAGCGATTGCCACCTTCGGCTCCTGCGCTAACGCATTGGTAGCTAAAAATGCGGCGGTAACCGCGCTGAAGGTGCATAAGGTTTTATACCAACCATTAGATGAGACGCTAAAACGAGCTAAGTTCAAATTACATTCTCCTAAACGCTTTTATTATGAGTACTGAATTAACTACCATTTAATTCAGCGTAGTTAAAGCAGGTTTTAAAACTCTTAAACGTTAAGATGACACAATAAGAAATAACAAGCTAGGCCACGGCAAGAAGTTCAATGAAGGTATTAAGATCGTCGTCTATGGAAGGAAGCAGGGCTTTGACTTTTTCCCACTGTGCCCCCTTAGATAATTCCCATACTAGCTCAAAGTCTTTTTTAAGTTGCACAGCACCGATATCCGCTGACATGCCCTTAAGCTTTAAGGAGAGCACCTGAACTTGTGTAAAGTCTTGCTCCTCTACAGCACCTTTTAACTGCTTTAACTTATCAGGCGCACTTTGTGAGTAAAGTTCGCAAACCCGAGAAAACAACGCTTTATCCCCCATTATTCGCGCTATCGCATCGTCTTTATCCCAACTCTCTCTCACCTTTCCATTATCTGGCGCTGGTATATCGCTTAAAGCGTTAGACTCGTTGGCGCTTGTTGAGGTGTCAGTTTCGTTAGTATCGCTGTGACTGCTCATCCGGTCATCCATCGACACCTCTTCTTGCACACCGCTACAAGATACTTCTTTATTGATAGCGTTTAGCAGGCTATCCACAAGGGCTGGCGGATCGCTCTTCATTTCGTTGTTACGCTTAGCGTCTTCGCTTTTTAATGCCATCGTTTGGTGTATAAGCCATTGCTTAACTTTGGGGATCAATACATCTGCAATTACGGGCTTAGTCGTAAAATCGTCCATGCCGGCTTCTAAGCACTTCTCTTTCTCGCCAAGCATGGCGTTGGCAGTCATCGCGATAATGGGCACATTGGCATGCAGCGGGCCAGCTTTACCCTCACGGATAGCCCGGGTGGTTTCATATCCATCCATGTTCGGCATTTGGCAATCCATCAAAATACTGTGGATACGACGCCCTTTTTTCTCGCATTTTTGCAAAAATGCAATAACTTCCTCACCGTCGCAGCAGGTAAACATCTTACCAGGCAGGCTTTCCAGTACGCCTTTGGCCACCTCTCTATTTATCAAATTATCATCAACAATAAGTAGGTTAGCGTCTTCAATAGACAATTGAGGGTCTGATGTCTGTTTAACCGTCTCGAAAGCGTCGTCACTTGGGCCATTTCCGTCACTGGGATGAAGTTCGTTCATTGACGATGAGTATCCTCCAAGCGCTGCATCGATTCCCTGTTGAACAAGCGTAAAACTTGAACGAAACAGCGGTTTAGGTAAATAAATTGGCTGTATATGGTTAAATTGGTAAGGCGCTCCCTCTATTTTTTGAAGGATGAAAACCACCGGTAAAGCGCAGGCTTCTTGCTCAGTAGTTTGCGCATGCCAGATATTGTCTAAATCGTTAATCAAGGGGCTAGACTCATCGACAATAACCGCGTTGAACGTCGACCACTCAATTTTATCGGTATTGCTGTCTAACACGTAGGCATCTGCCCCCACATGCATCGCCAAACTACAGATATTCTCTTCTAGAGGCGAATAGCCTGCCGACACACCTATATTGATACCACTTAGCATTGCACTTTCCATTTCTAGCGCGCGCTCAAGTGACGCTTCGGTATCTGGAGTTTTTTCAGTAAGCGTAACGTAAAATGAAAATGTACTTCCAACGTCTACCACAGATTTAAACGTTATATCCCCGCCTAACAGCTGTGTTAGCTGCTTGCAAATAGACAAGCCAAGCCCCGTTCCACCATACTGAGTCGCAACGGAAGCATCGGCTTGAGTAAATGCAGTAAATAGCTTTGGTTGACTTTCCGGGGCGATACCCACGCCAGTGTCACTTACGCTAAAATGCAGTTGTTGTAACCCTGCGTCGTTTTCGTATAACGCTGCGTTTAGCTGTATGTGTCCTTTTTCTGTAAACTTGATGGCGTTATTCAATAAGTTACTTAATACCTGATTTAGCCTATGGCGGTCGGAATTAATCTCTACACGAGGAAGCCCCGTGGTATCAACTATTAGCTCAAGCCCCTTAGTTGCAGCCTTCACCGCAAACACTTTCGCCAAAGACTCTATCAGCGTTAAAGGTTCGAAAAGCTGGTGGTTAATATCTAATTTACCCGCTTCAATCTTCGATAGGTCGAGAACGTCGTTTATCAGCACGCTTAAATTGTTACAGCTAATTTCCATCATAGACACTAACTGCTCAGCTTTATCATTGAGAGGCTGGCGTTTGAGCAATGACAGTGAACCAACCACCCCGTTTAATGGCGTACGCATTTCATGACTAATATTGGAAATAAATGAGCTTTTTACGCTACTCGCCTTACGCGCCTCTTCCGTTGCCTTCATCAGCTCTTTCGTTCTACTGACCACTTTTTCTTCAAGCTTAAAATTAACTCTTTCTATCGCATCTTTAGCTTTGTGTTCATCAGTCACATCTCGAATGACAACGGCAACGCCAGAAAATTGTGAGTTATCACCCCATATCGTCGATGCAGTAATAAGAAGTTTGTGCTCGTTTTTTTCACCGTCAATGTACGGTGTTGTAAATGTCTCTTGCTTACCGCCCTTGGTGAGAACGGTTTCTAAACCGAGCGGAGACAGCGGCTTAAACGAGGAGAAGTGTTGGTTTATAATGACTTGGCTGGGTATACCAAAAAGGGATTCAGCTGCCATGTTCCAACTTTTCACTTTACCAAAAGCGTCTACGCTAAAAATAGCGTCTTTAGATATTGCAACGATTGCCACTGACTCACCGCGCACCTTTGCAAGTTCGATATTCTTACGATTGCTTCGGTAAAAAAACAGCAATGCAACCGTGAATATTATCGTCACCGCCACCAGTACGCTATAAACACTCATTCGTTTATCATTGATTAACGCAGTAACATAAGATTTAGGCGTTGAGACATGGAGATAAAAAGGCGCTACTTGCTGACCGCCACCAATGGTGAATGCACGCGAGACGCTATATTGGATGTTTTCCCCTTCCACTGGCGAGAGCCTCGCTCTTCCAGCCTTTAGCGGTTGCACAAATTCACTTTGCCAGTTTATTGAAGGGTTCAAATCTTTAGAAAAGGATTTATCGCTATCTGGGTGTAAGGTAAAGTAACCTTCATTATCAGTTACATAAAGCGATTGATTTTGCGCAAGCGCCTGTTTCATCTGGTCAAGCAAAAAGCGCGCGTTTACGTTCATTATTATAAAGCCGTAACGCTCATTAGCATCACTTAATATAGGAAGCGACAACCTGATAACCGCTTTATAGGGGAATTCCAACTTTCCGTATTCACGATTTAAGTTAATACTAGAAATGTAAAACTCACCTTTGTTGCTTTTTACACTCTCTTTGAAGTAATTTCTCGACGCCTTTGTTTGTAAGTCGATATCACTGGCGATAATGACAGCGCCGCCCTCGCGCTCCACCCTAATAACCTCGCTCCCCTCGTCATTAGCCTGAATAACTCTCAACTGGTCAATTTCACTGTTGTTCTCAATAAAAGCAACAAATATCGTTTCTAAACGATGTTTCCATTGATCTAACGTGGTGCTATCTTTTGGGTCTACGTTACCGCTTGCTGTCGCTCGAACTATGCCGCTAATAGGTGGTGTTTGGTGCAGGAAATTAAGTGCATTGGTATACTGAAGTACCCGCATATCGGCCGCGGCTTCCGCATTTGCGGCACTTTTTTCTAGTGCCGAATACGTCTGGGCTGTTGCCGCAGCTTTAATATTACCCTCAAATAGCCCCACAACCAGTATGACAAGTACAACCGCAAGCACAACGGTAAGCCCGAACGTACCTTTCGCTTCGCTTAATGTTGACTTGGGTGTAAAAGACGACAAACAAACAATATCCGTATTAATTTTTATAAGGTATAAACTAGACAGCAAACGGGGGTTGCGCAAGTCATTTACAGTGCAGCTAAGACTAAAGATTATAAGTGAATGAATGTTTTACAGTCGCCTTTGCTTCGTATACTCCGTTCAGCATTGCCTATATAACCATCAACATTTGGTATTGTATTTTACGCAGTGTACACTGCGTTCAATATTTCATTGATAACGTACTGGTGGTTATGCATACACCTACATTTTTGTGGCACGATTTCGAAACCTTTGGCACAAGCCCACAAAAAGATCTCCCTTGCCAATTTGCCGCTGTTAGAACGGACATGGACTTAAATGTCGTTGGTAAGCCCATCAATATTATGAGCGCAATTGCTAACGATTACCTGCCTCATCCAGAAGCGTGTCTTGTTACTGGGATCACGCCTCAACAAACCATCAGAGATGGCTCAAACGAAGCTGATTTTGCTGCAAAAATTTATCATGAGATGTCTACGCCGAATACCTGTAGCGTGGGCTTTAATAGTATTCGCTTCGACGATGAAGTGTCCCGCTATCTATTTTATCGAAACTTCTACGACCCGTATTCAAGAGAATGGCGCAATGGAAATAGCCGCTGGGACATCATCGACGTAGCAAGAGCCTGCTATGCGTTAAGACCAGACGGTATCAATTGGCCATTGAGAGAAGATGGTTCGCCAAGTTTTAGGCTTGAAGCATTAACGGCTGCCAATAATATCGGACATGATAACGCACACGATGCGCTAAACGACGTTTACGCCACCATATCTCTTGCCAAGCTGATAAAAGAAAAGCAGCCGCGCTTATTCGACTACGCGCTTTCTTTGCGTAATAAGCATTCCGTTATGCAGCAAATAGATTTGAGCAAGCCATCAGTATTGCTTCATATATCGTCAAAGCTGCCGGCCTCACAGGGTTGCTGTACATGGGTTATGCCGATTGCTAAACACCCGACTAATTCCAATGCGTTTATCGTGATTGATTTGTCTCACGATATAGACAGCGTGTTAAATGATTCTGCAGATGAAATTAAGCAAGCACTGTACGCGCCTTCCGATACGTATGATGATGCGCGAGAGCGCCCGGGGCTTAAGCTTATTCACGTGAACCGCTCTCCCTTCATTACCACAGCCAAAGCCATGACAGAAGACAATGCAGAGCGGCTCGGCTTAGACCGCGAGCGCTGCTTAGATAACTACAAAAAGCTGGCAAGCACACCAGATTTAGTTAGTAAAATTGTGGCAATATATGAAGAAGAGCGACATAGCAGCGAACTTGATATTGACCACGCGCTATACAGCGGCGGGTTCCTTAGCGATGAAGACCGGCGCTGGTGTGAAAATGTGATAAATGCTAAACCAGAAGATTTAGCGACGTTCGGTGATAAAACGCAGCACGAAGGGTTGAAAAAATTGCTGTTTCGATATCGCGCAAGAAACTACCCCAATACGCTTTCTGCCGACGAAATGACAAAATGGCAGTACCACCGTCAGGCGCGACTCACCGATTCGGATTTTCACGGTTCTATAACGCTGGAAACCTATATGATGAGGCTTGAATCTCTGGCTCATGAGCACAGTGACAACCCTGAAAAGCAAGCGATATTACGCGCCCTCTATCAATATGCCGAAAACCTTTGACGGCGGTTTTAGAACGCCTTAAATTAAGAACATTGACAGAAAAACAGCAATTTATTAGACGAAGTCAAGGAATGAAATAATGCTGCCGATAATAACAATACACGCGCGCAAGGGAATAAAGATGTCATGAATGGCGTAACAATAAGTTTCGATAAATCTAGAACCTATATCAACCTAATGCTCAACCCGTCTGAATTCACCTCAGAAGTAGACATACGGGAAATAAAAAAGCAGTTAGAAAGCGGCGAAACCAAACGTATTTACGTTTCAGAAAAAGCGCTCAAATCTGCCTGTGACACGGCCAACCATTACTTTAAAACGGGTGATGGGACTATCGTTCAAGAACGAATTGGCGAACGTAAAAACGCGGAAGTAGAATTCCGTGTTCCTGATGACGGCATGCACGCGAACCTTGTGCTCACTACTCCCTATGGCGGAAAGCTACCCGCGTTAAGCACGATAAAATCACTGGCAATAAAAAATAGAGTCATCCGAGGTGTAAGCACCAAAAAGATAGAATCTATGCTGAGTAATGCTAGGCGCGCTGAGCCCGGCACCGTGCTGGAAGAAACTATCGCGAAAGGGCTTCCTGCTAAAAATGGCAAAAACTCTAAGTTCATTCCTCTTGTTCCTAACGCCCTAGAACGGGTGTTAAAGCCTCAGGCAGATGACGGCGAGCGCGTAGACATGCGCAACTTAGGCGAAATTATTTGTGTAAAAGTAAACACGCCTGTGCTGCGTCGTACCGCGCCAACCCAAGGTCGCTCTGGTTTCGACGTAAAAGGCAATAAACTCCCTGCCGTCGCAGGCGAGTGGGTCGACTTTAAAATGGGAAGCGGAACCGTTGTGTCAGACGACGATGCCAACCTTTTGATGTCGGCCATTTCGGGTATGCCTAAGTATCGCGACCAAATTATGAATATCGATGACACCTTCATCTGCAATGGCGTTAACGTGGGTACTGGGCATGTGAATTACGAGGGAGCGGTACTTGTAAACGGCGATGTAACAGAAAAAATGCAGATTAAAGCGGCCGGTGATGTAACCATAAATGGTTTTGTTGAGTCGGCGCATATTGAAGCGGGTGGCGATATCATTATCACCGAAGGCGCTATGGGTAAGGTGAATGATTCTCAAGGCGAGTTCCAATGTAAATTAGTCGCATCAGGAAGCATCCACGTGCAGCACGGCCAGGGCATTGACATTCAATGCGGTGGAAACATTACCGTAGGCAGGCAACTGGCCTACAGCCGCTTGCGTTGCGGGGGAGCCGTTATCGTAGGGCAAATTGACAAGCCTATGGGGAACCTTTTTGCTTGCGATATAATAAGTCAAGATCGCGTGGAGGCAGGCACCCTAGGGGCCGTTTCCGGCAGTACGTTGAAAGTGGACTTTAGCCCGGGCTTTAATCAACTCCTTGAACGAAAAGACTCGCTAGATGAATTGCTACGCCAGATTCGCGAGAACAATTTAAAGCACAAAGAGAAAATAGCACTTATCCAAGGTAAGAAAATTCCAAAAGAACTTCGGCACAAAGCCGCTGAGGCTTTAGAACTTTTCAACAATGAAAGCGCGCTGCTAGAGTGGCTTGAAAATAAAGCCAATGATGTGAAGTCGGCTAAAGAAAGCTACCAGTCCGACATTAAGCTTATCGCCAATAAACGGCTTTACCCTGGCGTATCGGCTAAGTTAAATAACAGAAACTGGCGTTCAGAGCGTGAATACGACCGTGCGCAAATACACTACGACGCTCATCAATGGCACTATGAGCCGTTGATATAATGGGAGATACCGTGCTTTAACTAAGGAACTTTCCTTTATGAAGCACGCTCTCTTTAACTTGCTACCGACATAGGCCTCAGGCTATTCCTGTATCTCGACGACCTAAGCCGTGAAGCCTTAACACACGCTAATAATAATGAAATGAACGCGTTGTTGAGTAGACGTAGATTTAGACGTTATATTTATTCGTTCAAAAATTTATGGCGCTATGCTCACACTGCCAAACCCGTGGCGCTTAGATTGATACAGGGCTTTCATGGTACGCTCCATCCAGTCGGAAAACTCTTCAGATTGCTTAAGCTCAGACATGCCTATCGCAACTTTAAAATTATCGGTTAGAAGGTAATGACTCGTTACACATTTAAGTAATCTATCTGCGAGTATCTTTGCAGCACCTACCTCGGTTTGTGGGCAAAGTATAATAAATTGCTCACCACTAAAGCGAGACACCACATCCACCTCTCTTACGGTATTTAAGCATTGGGTGGCAACCACTTTAAGCGGCTCTTCCAGCGATGATGCTTCAAGCGAATGCCCATCGTCATGAGAGTGGGTTAGCTCAAGAATAATTAACGAGGCCGTTGTTTGAAAGCGCTGGAAGCGAGAGATTTCCTCTTCCGCTCGCTGAATCATATGATTGCGATTGTACAGCCCTGTAATTGTGTCATGGGCAGAAAGAAAGCCAAGGGTTCTGTTTTTTTCCAGCAAGGTGGCCTGTAGCGCGCTTATTTCTTCATTTTTCTGATTAATAATACGCTTGTAGGCACCTACATGACGGTTCCTCGATATTAACCACAACAGCCCTATTAGCATAATAATAGTGCTCAATATCATCACGGTATAATTACGACTGTAGCGTATTTGAACATTATTCCATTGTTTGTATATTTCCACTTTCCGAGATTCAGGGATCCGCTCGATGGCAAAGTTGAGCTTATCAACCAAGTGCCCGAACGATTTATTTACCCCAAAGGCCAAAGAGTCGAAAGGCTCAGCATAGCCGACAATGTTAATGTCTTTTAATTTTAAGTTGTTAATGTGCATATTTACGCTCATCAAGGAGCCGACCATAACATCAAACTCATCATTTGCCAGTTGTTTCAGCCCTTCTTCTTCCGAAGGCATTAGTTTCAACCGTAACCCTGGGTAGTGGCGGGAGATATACTCTACTTGTCGATAACCTTGAACTATGCCTACCGTGCGATTACCTACGCCGGAATAACCTTGAAGCATAGGCGTACCTGCCTTCGCCACCAGCACATTAGGCGCTTCAAAATAAGGAATACTGAAATCTAGAAACTGCTTTCTATAATCTGAGGTATTGAGCATAGGGATCACTTTGCACTTCCCCTGCTGAACATATTCTAGGCTTTGTTGCCAACTTTCTGTAGGCACAAGCGTGAATTCAAGGTCAGCAATCTCGGCAATCAGCCGCATATATTGGGCTGAGATGCCAACATGAATACCATTTCTTATCGCTTCGTATGGCGCCCAGTTGGGGTCAATGCAGTAAGTGATCTCCTCAGATGGAGTAAAAGCGGCTTGTTGTTCGGGGCCCGCTTTTAGAATAGCGCTGAAAACACTCGCGCCTAAAAACAACACCACACCAAAAAGATACTTTCTTATTTTTTTCAACCACACACCCAAAACAGTTAACGAGCTCAAAGACAACCGCGAAGTATTAAGCGTAAATAATAAAAATGCAATCAATTAGGCGTATATGGGCCTAATTGCTCAGGTAACGCTCTGTCTTTGCTGGAATGTCGCATTTTCATAACGTTTTTCGTTCATGATTATTGCAAGCCTTGTTACCGCCTTTTCGACATCGGCGAAGCTCAAATAAAGCGGCGCAAACCCTATCCGCAAAATATTAGGTGCGCGGAAGTCAGCGATCACCCCTTCAGCAATCCACGCTTGGCAAATGGCATAAGCCTCATCGTGGGCGAGGGCTAACTGGCTACCCCGGCAATTAATCGGTGGGCTCGCCACACCGAAATGTTCTAACACCCCTGCCCTTTTTGCTTCAGCAATAAAAAAAGCTTGAAGCTTTTTCGACTTCTCGTCGATGGCTTTCAGTGACACATCGTCAAAAACGTCTAATGCCGCATCTAATATACTCATGCCTATAACACCGGGCGTACCGCACAAGTTTTGCTTTACCGAGCTATCTGGCGCGTAGTCGGGAGAAAATGAAAAAGGGGCACTGTGTCCCATCCATCCAGACAGGGGCTGCTGATAGCTATCTTGATGACGGCGCGCAACATAAATAAATGCTGGCGCGCCGGGGCCGCCGTTTAAATACTTGTACGAACACCCTACGGCAAAATCTACGTTGCAATCATCCAAGCATACTGGGAAAGCACCGGCACTATGGGCAAGATCCCACAACGTCAAAATCCCTTTTGCATGTGCTTGCTCGGTAATGCCTTTCATATCAAGCTTAAGCCCACTTCGAAAGTTAACCTGCGTAAGCATAAGCACGGCAATATCATCGGTTAACTGGCTACTAATACTGGCTTCATCTACATAGCGGATACTGTACTCTTCGCCAAGTAAATCTAACAACCCTTGAACCATATAGATATCGGTTGGAAAATTATCACGTGTGGTCGCAATTACTTTGCGCCTTGGGTTCATTTTAAGCGCGGCGCTTAACACTTTAAATAAGTTAATAGAGATAGAGTCACAGCAGATGACCTGGCCCTGTTGCGCGCCTATAAGCTCCCCTATTTTGTCGCCGACTTGTTGAGGTAAGGAAATCCACTGGTGTTTGTTCCAACTTGTAATAAGGCCTTGCCCCCATTGCTCTTGAACTACTTCAACCGCTCGCTTTTCTGCTGATTTCGGTAAAGGGCCAAGAGAATTACCGTCTAAATAGATGGTGTTGTCTGGAAGCGAAAAAGCCCCGGCTTTGTGTGCTAGCGGGTCCTTGTCATCAAGTTGCTCAGCGGAAAAAACCTTATTAATCATGTTCACCAATAACCTCAAGTAAAGCATCAAAGGATGTAGAGTCAGGGTGTAGCCAATCGAAGTGGCCACCATTTGCTATTATCTTTTGTTTTGCGCCAGCCATTGTAGCGTGGAGTTTAGGTACAATGCTATCGGCGTCACCTTGCATCAACACTATGGGTGTATTGATAAGTTTCGCGTTAGGAGTGGCAGCTTGATAAGCTTCGGGGTTTTCATCCGGCATGCTATGCATGAATTTTGCAGTAGCAGTCTGGCAACTGTTGGCTCCAACAGCGTAAGCGTTTATATCGGTGATAGCAGCAAGTCCAATGACTTTCTCAACGCTAACGCTTTGTGTAAATTGTGGCAGTTTCTGCGCGGCAAGCATAGCAAGATGCCCACCTGCCGAATGCCCAGCAATATAAACCTTCGAATAACGTCCATTACCACGGATACGTTCAAGCGACGTTATCATGGCCTCAGTAACATCATTTAAGCTACCAGGCCAACCGCCGCCTTTGTCGCCAACGCGCCGATACTCCATTACGAAGACACCCATCCCTAAATCCGCCAACGCCTTATAAAACCCGTTTGCATGATCATAACCGTAGGCATTCAACCAGCACCCGCCATGAACAAACACAACAGCTTTTCCAGCAAACTTATCGTGCTTTGTATTGCGTCCATGCCACACGTAAACAGACTGAAGCGGGCTTTCTCCGTAGCTAAACAGCTCGTCATGTTCTCTTGTTGGCAAGACACCCAACGCAGCATATGGCACTTGCGTTAACGTTTTACTGCTAGCTGACAGTTCATTAGGTTTATCGTGGGTGTCTTTGTAAATTTCGCTAGTTTTAGCATGGGTGTCATTCTTAACGTCATCTCGCTTAACGTCAGAGTTTGCGGGTTGCTTAATCTCGGGTGCGCTTTGTGGGGGGCGCGCGTCGCTTTTAACGTGGGTGTCTTTGCTAGCCGTATTTATACGATGGATGTCTTTATTACTTGCTGCAATATCTTGGGTGTCTTTGTAATTGAACTGCGGTTCGATTCCACTTTTGAAAGTAGCTGATTGCGCAACAGCTAGCTGTTGCAAAGAGATAAGTGCGATAAATAGTGCGCGTGTAAAAGTAGTAATGTGTACTGTGTTCTTCATGTTCTGACTTTTTCTTTTATTGAAACACAGAGCAACATTAAAGTGATGTCACTCTGTGATTAAATCTTTTACATGTACGCCATGAAACTTGACTTAAAGCATCTCAACAGCAAGAGCAACGCCTTCTCCACCGCCAATACACAACGATGCTATACCTTTACGACCATTGCTTTGTTTAAGTGCATGAAGAAGTGTTACAAGGATGCGTGCGCCAGAAGCGCCAATGGGATGGCCTAATGCGCATGCCCCGCCCTTTACGTTCACTTTGCTTTCATCAAGCCCTAGCTTTTTAATCGCCAGCATAGTTACCATGGCAAAAGCTTCGTTGATTTCAAAGAGATCTACGTCTTCTTTTGTCCAACCAGCTTTGTCTAACACTTTTTCCATTGCGCCTACCGGTGCAACCGTAAAATTCTCGGGCTCTATTGAGTTCGTAGCATGAGCTACCACTTTTGCTAATGGCGCCAATCCAAGGGCTTTAGCTTTGCTTTCGCTCATAACAACAAGTGCTGCTGCACCGTCAGAGATAGAGCTAGAGTTCGCTGCCGTTACCGTACCGTCTTTTTTAAAGGCTGGGCGGAGTGTGGGGATCTTTTCAGGTCGAGCAGAGCCCGGGCCTTCATCAGTATCCACCACTGTATCACCTTTACGTGAAGATACAGTTACTGGTGCAATTTCGTCGTTGAACGTGCCGCTATTTATTGCTTCATGCGCTTTAGACAATGAACTTAATGCAAATTCATCCATTTCACCGCGGCCAATATTCTCTTCATCAGCAGTATCTTGAGCAAAGCACCCCATTGCTTTACCGTCGTAAGCATTCTCAAGGCCGTCTAGCATCATGTGATCAATAACTTGGCCATGCCCCATGCGATAACCCGTTCGCGCTTTTGGCAACATGTATGGCGCGTTACTCATACTTTCCATACCGCCAGCTACCACCGCAGAGGCGCTGCCTGCTTTGATAAGATCATGGGCCATCATGACTGCTTTTAAGCCTGAACCACAGACTTTATTGATAGTGGTAACACCGGCACTTAGCGGAAGCCCCGCCCCTATTGACGCTTGTCGCGCAGGAGACTGCCCTAACCCAGCCGGTAAAACACACCCCATAATGACCTCGTCAATTACAGAGACATCCACCTCATCACACGCAGCTTTTATCGCAATTTCTCCAAGCTTTGTCGCAGCGAGAGAAGACAAGCTACCGTTAAAACCACCCATAGGTGTACGTTTCGCCGCGACTATCACTACTGATTCATTACTCATATCCGTGCCCTTAATTTCATTTAAAATATTGAATGGATTGAAGAAAGCCAGCCAAATGTATACAAAAGTAAACACCTCTATCAGCTACAACACCTGACCTTCACCATGAAAAATTGACGTTAGCAAAATGTTACTTTACCTTAACGTAAAATGTAATTAACGTTAACGTAAACCTGTACTGAGTATGTGTCAACTAAACACTACGTTTTAACATAGCGATGTAAAATCATTCGAAAAAAACGTGATGCTTTTACAAAGACACCCACTCAATTCAGCCAACAAATTACAAAGACACCCATGCAAACGACGGGTGTTAAGCAGCGCTTAAAGAACAAGGTACATGTAATGAACAAGTACGATGACGAAACAACATATGCAATAGGTGAGCTCGCTCGAGAGTTTGACATCACACCTCGCTCCATCCGTTTTTATGAAGAGCAAGGATTAATGTCACCCTCTAGGACGGGGCAAAATCGCGTTTATTTGAATAAAGATAGAGTGCGATTAAAGCTAATTTTGCGTGGTAAACGGCTGGGTTTTTCCCTAGCGGAAGTCAAAACACTGTTCGACATGTACGACACAAACCCTAATTCGGCGGTTCAGCTGGAAGCCATGCTAGATATGACTGAACAAAAAAGAGCTGTACTTAAACAACAACTAGAAGATATTCAGATGTTAATGACTGAACTGGATGATGTTGAAGCACGCTGCCGTGAAGAACTCGCAGAACTAAAACGAGGAAAAATCGCATGAATACCTCCTACCCTACTTTAAATTTCGGGCTTGGTGAAGACATCGAAATGTTACGAGACCAGGTCTATCAATTCGCTCAAAATGAAATAGCGCCTCTTGCTGAACAGGCCGACGCTGAAAATCAATTTCCTAATCAACTGTGGACTAAGCTTGGAGATATGGGGCTTCTAGGGGTCACTGTCTCAGAGCAGTACGGTGGTTCTGAAATGGGCTACCTTGCTCATACTATTGCTATGGAAGAAGTGAGTCGTGCTTCAGGCGGCATAGGGCTAAGTTACGGCGCGCACTCGAATTTATGCGTGAACCAAATATTTAAAAACGGTAACGACACTCAGCGAGAAAAATACCTGCCGAAGCTAGTGAGTGGCGAGCATGTCGGTGCATTAGCCATGAGTGAACCCAACGCGGGATCAGACGTTGTAAGTATGAAGCTGAAAGCGGAAAAGCGCGGCGACAAGTACATTCTTAACGGAAATAAAATGTGGATAACTAATGGTCCTGACGCTCACACATTTGTTATCTACGCTAAAACCGATCCAAATGCAGGCCCTAAAGGGATCACGGCGTTTATCGTTGAGCGAGACTTTCCTGGTTTCAGTCGCGCACAAAAGCTCGATAAGTTAGGAATGCGCTCATCAAACACCTGTGAGTTAGTGTTCGAAGACTGCGAAGTGCCGGCTGAAAACATCCTTGGAAAAGAAGGCGAAGGTGTTCGTGTGTTAATGAGCGGCTTAGACTACGAGCGGCTTGTTTTATCAGGTGGGCCGCTGGGTATCATGCAATCTTGTATGGATATTGTTGTGCCTTACATACACGACCGCCAACAGTTTGGACAGTCGATCGGCCAGTTCCAGCTAATTCAAGGAAAAGTGGCAGATATGTACACGCAAATGAATGCTGCGCGCGCTTATGTTTACACTGTTGCTAAGTCGTGCGACCGCGGCGAAACAACGCGCAAAGATGCGGCTGGCGCCATTCTTTATTCTGCTGAGCTCGCAACCAAAATGGCGCTAGATGCTATTCAGCTTCTTGGCGGTAACGGTTACATCAACGAATACCCTACAGGTCGCCTGTTAAGAGACGCAAAACTTTATGAAATTGGTGCTGGCACATCAGAAATTCGCCGAATGCTAATAGGCCGAGAATTATTTAACGAATCTAAATAACGCAAGGTAGAGGGTGATAATGCCTTCACTGTGTGGCGAAAAGCTGCGAAAAGTGAAAAGCAAATTATCAAGACACACAACCTTGCAGAATTAAAACGCGAATAAGTTGCAAAGACACCCATCACAGCAAAAGATGGTTAGCATGGGTGTCAAGCTAACACCAGTTAACGAGGCACACTTCGTTGATGCCCAACACAAGGAGGGGTTATGCCCGTTCTTCGCTCAAGTATAAATACGAAATCTGAAACGTTTATTGCAAACGCTGAGCACATGCAGGCTCAGGTAAACGACCTATTAGAAAAAATTAATAAAATTTCTCAAGGCGGTGGTGAAAAAGCTGCACAGCGTCATATATCTAGAGGAAAACTACTGCCTCGTGACCGTATTAACGCACTAATTGACGCTGATACACCATTTTTGGAAATAGGACAGCTGGCCGCATGGGAAGTGTACGACGACTACGTGCCCTGCGCTGGCGTTGTTGCAGGTATAGGTATTGTTGCAGGAATTGAGTGCATGATTGTGGCTAACGACGCCACGGTTAAAGGCGGGACCTATTACCCGTTAACGGTAAAAAAACACCTGCGCGCACAAACTATTGCCGAGCAAAACAATCTACCCTGTATTTATTTAGTGGACTCTGGCGGCGCGAACCTACCTCGCCAAGATGATGTTTTCCCTGACAGAGAGCACTTTGGCCGAATATTTTTCAACCAAGCTAATATGTCGGCTAAAAATATTCCGCAAATTGCGGTTGTAATGGGCTCTTGTACAGCAGGTGGTGCGTACGTCCCCGCGATGGCAGATGAAAGTATCATCGTAAAAGAGCAAGCAACAATTTTCTTAGGTGGTCCTCCCCTTGTTAAAGCCGCTACAGGCGAAGTGGTTACCGCTGAAGAGCTTGGCGGCGGCGATGTGCATACGCGTATTTCAGGTGTTGCCGATCATCTTGCTAATAACGATCACCACGCACTCTCGCTCGCCCGTAATGCCATATCAAGACTGAATAGGAAAAAGCCCGATTATGTAGACGTGACCGACGTAAAGCCACCACGTTACGACACAAAAGAAATTTACGGCATCGTTCCCGCAGACAGTCGACAAACCTATGACGTGAGAGACATTATCGCTCGTGTCGTAGATGACTCTGATTTTGACGAGTTCAAAGCGCTTTATGGGACAACGCTTGTGTGCGGGTTCGCACGAATATTTGGATTCCCAGTTGGTATTGTTGCCAATAACGGCATACTTTTCGGTGAAAGTGCACTTAAAGGTGCGCACTTCGTCGAACTCTGCGCAAAACGTAAAATTCCGCTTGTATTTCTGCAAAATATTACCGGCTTTATGGTGGGTAAACAGTACGAGCACGGCGGCATTGCAAAGCACGGCGCCAAAATGGTAACTGCAGTAGCGTGTGCCAATGTTCCAAAGCTCACCGTTCTTATTGGTGGAAGTTTCGGTGCGGGTAACTATGGCATGTGCGGAAGAGCTTATGACCCACGGTTTCTGTTTATGTGGCCAAACGCCCGTATATCAGTAATGGGGGGCGAGCAAGCAGCTGGTGTACTGGCTCAAGTAAAACGCGACCAGAAAGCACGTGCGGGCGAGACATGGAGTGAAGAAGAAGAAAAGTCTTTTAAACAGCCGGTTATCGATACCTATGAAAAGCAGGGTCACCCCTATTACGCGTCTGCGCGGCTCTGGGACGATGGCGTTATCGACCCCGCAGATACTCGCTTGGTACTGGGGCTGTCGCTTTCAGCGTCGCTTAACAAGCCTATCGAAGACACCCAATTTGGCATATTTAGAATGTAGGAGTTTAGGTCATGGAACCATCGGTTATTTACCACGTAGACGAAAGAAACATCGCCACTGTTACATTGAATAGAGCTGAAAAGCACAATGCCTTCGACGATAAAATGATAAGTGAGCTAACCCGTGCATTTAAACAGGCGGGAGAAGATAAGAACGTAAGAGCACTGATCTTAAAGGCCGAAGGTAAAAGCTTTAGTGCTGGTGCTGATCTTAACTGGATGAAAAGAATGGCCACCTATACCGAAGCGCAAAATGAAAATGACGCACTCGGTTTGGCAGAAATGCTGCAAACGCTTTACACAATGCCGAAGCCAACGATAGCAAGAGTACAAGGCGCAGCCTTCGGCGGAGCTGTAGGCTTGATTGCGTGTTGCGACATTGCCATCGGAAGCAAGCTGAGCAAGTTTTGCTTAAGTGAAGTTAAAATTGGTCTTATCCCGGCCACAATTAGCCCTTACGTTGTTGAAGCAATGGGCGCTCGTGTTTGCAGGCGTTATTTCCAAACGGCGGAAGTTTTTTCTGCCAGAAGAGCCAGACGGTTAGGCCTTCTAAGCGAATCGGTGACTGAAGACGAGCTTGATAGCACTATCGACAACATTTTATCTAACATCATTAAGAACGGACCTCAGGCTGTAGCGAAAGCGAAAGCGCTCGTGCAGTGGGTGTCTTCGCAAGAAATCAATAATGAGTTACTGAGCAAAACAAGTAAGTTAATTGCCCAAGTTAGGACCTCAGAGGAAGGTCAAGAGGGCTTATCTGCCTTTTTAGAAAAGCGCAGTGCTTCTTGGGTGGAGATGAACAATGATAAATAAATTACTAATTGCAAACCGCGGTGAAATTGCCTGCCGTGTTATAAAGACAGCCATCGCACAGGGCATAAAAACCGTCGCCGTATACTCAGACGCCGACCGCAACGCACTGCACGTAAAAATGGCAGATGAGGCTATTTACCTTGGCCCTTCCCCGTCAAAAGAAAGTTATTTAAAAAGCCATGTAATAATCGAAAAAGCAAAGCAGCTAGGCGTTGATGCTATTCACCCAGGTTATGGTTTTCTCTCGGAAAATGCTGAATTCGCCAAGCTTTGTGCTAAGAACGACATTATCTTCGTAGGCCCACCAGCGTCAGCAATTGAAGCAATGGGCTCTAAATCTGCGGCTAAACACATAATGGAAAAAGCCGGCGTACCTCTAGTACCCGGTTACCATGGCGATGACCAAGACGAATCGGTATTAAAAGCAGCTGCTGATGATATGGGCTATCCAGTGCTTCTTAAGGCTGCTGCCGGTGGCGGCGGTAAAGGTATGCGTCAGGTTTGGAGCGAAAAAGACTTCTCCCAAGCCCTAAACGCTGCCAAACGCGAGTCTATGGCGAGCTTTGGCGATGACCATATGCTTGTTGAGAAATACCTGACTCGGCCTCGTCATGTCGAAATCCAAGTTTTTTGTGACACCCATGGTAATGGAGTTTACCTCTTCGAGCGCGACTGCTCAGTGCAGCGTCGACATCAAAAGATTATTGAAGAAGCCCCTGCCCCAAACATGTCTGCGCATGTTAGAGAAAAAATGGGTGAGGCTGCAATTCTTGCAGCCAAAGCAATCAATTATGTTGGTGCTGGCACTGTTGAGTTCTTACTTGATGAAGATGATTCATTTTACTTCATGGAAATGAACACACGTCTGCAAGTGGAACACCCTGTTACCGAGATGATTACGCGAGAAGACTTAGTACTTTGGCAACTCATAATCGCTGAAGGAAAGCCGTTACCTAAGGCGCAAAACGCACTTACATTAACGGGACATGCATTCGAAGCGCGTATTTATGCCGAAGATCCAAAGAATGAGTTTTTACCTTCAACGGGTACCTTACGCTTACTGCATGCGCCAGAAGAAAATGATGTAGTTCGCGTAGATACAGGTGTAGAGCAAGGTGATGAAGTAAGTGTGTTTTACGACCCTATGATTGCCAAGCTTGTGGTTTGGGGAGAGAACCGTGAAGTTGCACTGAAGCATTTAACAAGCGCTTTGGGGGAATATTATATCGACGGGGTAAGCACTAACATTGATTTTTTAAAGCGTGTAGCGTCACACCCATCTTTCGTTTCCGCGGAACTAACAACTACATTCGTGGAAAAGCACCACGATACACTCTTTAGTGAAACGATTAATCAAGACACCCAACACGACTTCCCCGCTATGGCACTACTTTCCATTCTAACGAGAAGCCAAAGCCCAAGAACACTCTCTGTATGGTCGACAGCCGGCGCTTGGAGGGTTAATAGTCAACACAGTGAGACGCTTACGCTGATTAGCGACAACAAGGAAACACAGGTTGAAGTTAAGCATCATTTTGATGATAGCCATGGCTACTGGAAAGTAACCGCAGATGGCCAAAGCTTTGAGGCCTCTGGCGTTATTATTGACCAAACGCTAAACGCTACTATTGACGGACACAAGAGGACGTTTTCATTCTCTCAAGATGGCGAACAGTTTACCCTTTTTAACAAAGACACCCACGTCAAGTATGTTGTTAAGACAGCATCGTTAGGTGACGTCAACAGTACCGATGACCAAGCAAACTTTAATGCACCAATGAATGGCACTATCGTTACCCACCTTGTTAGCAAGGGGCAAGCAGTCAAAAAAGGTGAGCCTATCCTAATAATGGAAGCCATGAAAATGGAACACAGCATTATTGCTCCTCATGATGGCAAGGTTGAAGAGTTTTATTTCAACCCAGGGGAACTCGTTGACGGTGGGGCAACGCTTTTAGCGTTTTCTTCGAAAGATTTGGCTGAGGCTTAATATTATGCTTCCATCTAAAGTCAGTATTGTTGAAGTTGGTCCGCGCGACGGACTACAAAATGAAACGCTCAACTTAAGTGCAGCGCAGAAGATTGAGCTAATAAATCTACTTTCAAAAACCGGCCTTAAACGCATAGAAGCAGGCAGCTTTGTTTCTCCAAAGTGGGTACCTCAAATGGCAAATTCGGATGAAGTTTTCCAGGCACTCCCTTCTAGAACAGATGTCCAGTATTCTGCGCTTACACCTAATATTAGGGGACTAGAAACCGCTATTGACGCTGGCGTAAAAGAAGTTGCTGTGTTCGGCTCTGCATCTGAGGCATTCTCGCAGAAAAATATAAACTGCTCTATAAGCGAGAGCTTGAAACGCTTTGAAGATGTTTTTCAATTGGCTGATAAGAATAATATCAAGGTAAGAGGCTATGTTTCATGTGTTATGGGGTGCCCCTATCAAGGGGACATTTCGCCTAAAGCAGTTACGCAAGTGAGTAAAGCCCTGCTTGACATGGGTTGTTATGAAATTTCGTTGGGGGACACTATCGGAGCCGGCACGCCTAGAGCAACGAGTCTTTTGTTAGAAGATGTACTTAAGGATATACCTGCACAAAAACTTGCGGCCCACTTTCACGATACATACGGCCAAGCTCTCGTTAACTTGTACAAAGCACTTGAATACGGCATTGCTACTATCGACTCCGCCGTCGCGGGCCTTGGGGGGTGTCCTTATGCAAAAGGGGCTAGTGGAAATGTTGCAACTGAAGATGTTGTTTATATGCTTAATGGGATGAAAATCTCATCAGGTGTGAATATGGATAGATTACTTACTGCATCGTCCTATATCTCTGAGGTTTTGGGCCGCCCACCGGTATCGAAAGCCGCAAACGCACTATTAGCTAAATAATTGATTTTTTTTGGAGCATGCTGCCCTTCCAAGCATGCTCTTTTTATCGAGCCATCCATCCTAAAAGTTTTTTATGATGCTTTAGCTTGGCGCTTAATCGCTTACCTCTTAGCAAGACACCCACTATAAATTGTATCGATTACTCATGTAGCCATTTAGTTGCTACTTTTTGATAAAACCTTCTAAAAAGCTAACGTGGGTGTCTGCGTAACTTTCTTTTAAAAAGGGGGGTATAATGGGTGTCTTGCCAAATAGAACATGTTTAACAATGGGTGTCTTTCCTAGCAGTTCAGGTATTAACAAAACACACCTTGAGTTCAGGTCACAAAGGGCTAGTGATAATGCTACTGTCTTGAAACTTTTTCCAACGATCGTAGAAAAGCATCATGGCGCAAAGCAGGAAATCTCTTATAAGCCTTCAAGATACCCCTTATTATCATTGTATTTCGCGATGTGTACGTCGAAGCTACCTTTGTGGCTATGACCACACAACGAATGTTAGCTATGAGCACAGAAAGTCTTGGGTCGAAAACAGGTTACTGTTTTTAAGTAGTATTTTCGCTATCGACATTTGTGCATATGCCGTCATGAGTAACCATATTCACATTGTGTTGTGTGTAAATAAAAGCGCAGCGCTATCCTGGTCACTAGATACGGTTTTACGCCAATGGCACAAAATACACAGGGGAACTCTACTTACCCAAAGGTATTTAAAAGGAGAGGTTCTGAGCGATATTGAGATAAAAGCGGTCAAAGAAACCGCTGATATCTACAGGAAAAGGCTTTTTGACATCAGTTGGTTTATGAGAGACTTAAACGAGCATATTGCAAGAAAAGCGAACGAAGAGGATGAGTGTACAGGCCGCTTTTGGGAGGGACGCTTTCGCTCTCAAGCACTATTAACTGAAAAAGCGTTGCTATCTTGCATGGCTTATGTCGACTTAAACCCTATTCGGGCTAATGCGGCGAAAAGCTTAAACGATTCTGTGTACACGAGCATTTATACACGACTTTTCTGCCCATCAAAAAATAAAAAGACTCAGGGTTTAATACCATTTAAAGGTGAAAAGCGACCCAAAAACAAAAAATATTTAAATCTTACGCTCAAACAATATTGCTTTCTTCTTAGCGATTCGATTGCCGCATTAACCAATTCGTTGCCGAAAAACAGCACAACCTCATCTGAGGTACAAAATGTTGAGCGAGTCATTATTGATACAACCTCACCAGAGTGGCTACAAACCATAAGCAGTTTCGAAAATCTTTTCTCATTTGCAGTAGGTAACACGGCGTCTATGTTGGCGTTCAAAAAGCGCACCAATAGGAAAAGAATGGCATGTATTAAGTCTGCAGCAGTTTGCTTTGACGATTAGCTGCCTATCACTTTTCATTCGGTAAAATAAGTGAAGCGACTATGGCAAATAAAAGCATAGCAGACATGATATATACGACGCTGAACGACAAAACAGGCGTTAAGGCAGCGTAGATAGCCCCAAAGCCAAGCAAAACAAGTCCGATTGCTGTATTAGAAAACCCGACAAGCTCAGTTCTGTCATGACCATCTTTTACATCTAAACTATAGGTTTTTCTTCCTGTCCTTACGCCAGCATGAGCAACGGAGAGAACGAAAAATAGAAGTGCTGAAGTGACTATTGACGTTGATTGAAGTACAAGTAATCCAACGCATGCAAATAGAGCGAGAACGCCTGATGCTTGAAGCGTTAGCTTTGCACTCTTATCCGCAATTTTACCCCAAATGATTGAAGACAAAAGCGCCGCTAATGCTTCTGCGCCAATATAAATCGGAAGTAACTCTTGGGCCTCGCCGCTTTTTTCAAGCATGAAATAAGGAGCAACTAACGCAGAGTGAACGAATAGGCCTCTAACGAATATAAACTTGTACACCGTCGAATCAAAATCAATGCCCATGGCACCGTCTGAACTGTCATCTAATTCTACGTTTGTTTTGATTGGCCAGACACATACTAATGTTACAAGAAAGGCCAAGACACTCACACACAAAATGACCATAAGCGTATTAGAAGAAAAAGCCCCCTCATAGAGCGCTAAGGGTATAGCTATGAGAAGCGTTATTACTCCAGATACCGTTGAAGCGACGCCAATCAGATTTCCTCGCTGCCCCTTTCTCGCTACATCAGCCTCCATATCTTTTACCGTAAGTGAACAAGCTGAGCGCCCTAGACTTAACAATACAAGTGAGGCAAGTATGCATGCTCCCGCTTTGGCACCAGATAAGAGTGTGGCAGAAACAAGCATTCCAATGACAGCAAGAGACTGAACCAACATACCCACCCGCCACACTATGTGTCTCTTTGGGTGTTTACGCAGATATATGCTTATTAGAACCTGAGGAAGGAGAGCTCCAGACTCTCTAATGGGCACTAACCAACCGATCATCCAAATCGGCGCACCAACGCTCAAAAGAAGGGCTGTCAAAGTGGTTTTTGCTGAAATTAAAAGGTCCGCAAGCTTGTTGAAAGACAAGCCCGCTATGAGTTGATTTTTTGGTTTCATTAAGCCGGATGTGTACCGCTATTTTTTGTGTTTAATTACGGCACTTTTCGATAATAAGATCATAACGCTGCCTCAGTTACACATCATTCTCTACTAGTATCTTTAAGTTCTCTAAACCCATCTCGAAGTCCGGTCCAATCATGCCGTCCATTAATAAAGCGAAATATCGATTGATTGGATTATTGTCTACCGTCCCTTCATCCCTCCAAGTAACTAACGTACCACCTGCCGTTGGCTTTATTTCTACTATCCCCGAAGAGCCCATGTCAAAATCTGGGAAATACAAACGGTAAAGTACACGTTTATTGTGCTCTAATTGAGTAATCTCCATTTCGCCATTTCCCTCAGTCTCGCTTTCCCATACCGAGCGCATGCCAATAGCTCTATCTGGGCCTGAGTAGGTAAGCTGCATATTAGGGTCTCGTTTAAACCAAACGCCCCATTTTTTCCATTCTCTTAAATCTACAACGTATGGGTAGACATCAGAAGGTTCGGCATCAATTGTGATCGTTCTTTCTACACTATAATCTTTCGGAATGAAAAAACTAGAAATCACGAAAATTGCAATTACAGCGCCAAATACTATTAAAAGTTTCTTCAGTACACCCATAAAAAGCTCCGTTAGTAAATCAACCTCACGAATATAACATTTAATTAACAATTGTCACTGGATGTTCTACATATTCTTTTCTTATTTAAAAGTTAGATAGACACCCAACTTAAGTTTTTTACGGATGTTCGGCGCATTTTTCATAGAAGAATGCTTCATGGCCTTGAACAAGAATTAGGGTGGGTGTCTTTGTATATACCTTTGTATATAACTATTCGCATATGCTCGGACTGGGAGCCAAACGCTTATTTCTTAGCATGGGTGTCTTTCTTAAGAATATAAGATGAATGCAGCTACGAGCTAATTAGATTGGGTGTCTTTGCAAGTCGTCTTTGCAAGTCGATGTAAGCTGCTTGGCTTGGGTGTCTCTGTAAGCCGCCACACAACATAATTTTAAATAATTTACCAATTCGTCACAAACATTGAAAATCCCACTGTCATTCTAAAATATCTTGTGTAGTATGGGTTTATGTTATCAAAAAGCCTGTTCAAACAGGCCGTTCATATATAGCGCAATCAATCGCAACACTTCGTTTTCTTTTTATATTTCTATCGATACACAGTTGTCGCTTTTTTACAGGAGTTTATAGGAAATGGCAGATCAAAGTTCTCGTTACATCAGTAACCTTACTCGCGATACTTATGCGCTCATTCTTGCGGGTGGAAAAGGTTCTAGATTACACGAACTCACTACTTGGCGAGCTAAACCGGCACTTTATTTTGGCGGTAAATTTAGAATTATCGACTTCCCGCTATCAAATTGCGTGAATTCTGGTATTCGACGAATAGGCGTGGTCACCCAATACAAATCGCACTCTCTCATCCGTCACCTTGTAAGGGGCTGGGGCCACTTTAAGAAGGAGCTCGGCGAATCTGTTGAAATTCTTCCGGCTTCTCAACGCTTTTCAGACAGTTGGTATGAAGGCACCGCTGACGCCGTTTTCCAAAACATAGATATCATCCGAGATGAGCTGCCGAAATATGTCATGATCTTGTCGGGCGATCATATTTACCGAATGGACTACGGCGATATGCTAGCCAAGCACAAAGAATCAGGTGCCAAGATGACCGTTTCCTGCATGTCAGTACCTTTAGAAGAAGCAGCAGGTGCATTCGGCGTGATGTCAGTAGACGAGAACTACCGTATTAATGGTTTTGAAGAAAAACCTGCAAACCCCACTCCCCTTCCAAATGATCCCACTCGCTGTCTAGCGTCTATGGGCAACTATGTTTTCGATACCGAATTTCTTTTCGAACAGCTACGGGTTGACTCTGAAAACATGGGGTCTCAGCGCGATTTTGGTAAGGACATTATTCCATCTATTATTGCAGACCACCCCGTCTACGCTTACCCGTTTGAACAAAGTGGTGGCGATAACGCCTACTGGCGTGACGTCGGCACAATTGATTCCTTTTGGGAAGCGAATATGGAAATGGTTGCGCCAGTTCCACAGCTTAATTTGTATGATAGAAAATGGCCCATTTGGACATACCAAGAACAATTACCACCGGCCAAGTTTGTATGGGAAGACCACGACAGACGTGGCGAGGCAATTAACTCTGTCGTTTCAGGGGGCTGTATTATTTCAGGCTCAACGCTTCGCTCGTCTATTTGTTTTTCTAACGTACGTGTGCATTCTTACGGTTTAATTGAAGACGCGGTCATCCTTCCCGATGTAGAAATAAAACGCCACTGCAAATTGAAGAGAGTCATTATTGATCGCGGCTGCGTTATCCCGGAAGGCACAACAATTGGTTACGACCTAGAGCAAGATAAAGCGCGAGGGTTCCGCGTTTCAGAGAAAGGTGTAGTGTTGGTAACCAGAGAAATGTTAGGCCAGCCGGTTGGCGGTTTAAGCCAAGCCCCAAACATCAGCATAACCCTCTAAAAATGATTTGGCGCAACTGCGCCAAATCGTGCCCCACTATGTATTCCACCTCGTTATCGTACGTTCTATAAACGCTGCCACTTGCTCTGGATGCTCTAAAGGAAACATATGCCCCCCTTCAAGCACAACATGATCAATAGCGTTATGCTTCATTAGGCGAGAATACATTTCTGGCTTACATACATTACTTTTACTTCCCGTTGCGAGCACTGCCGGACATTGTAGTTTCCCTCTATATTTTCCCAAATTATGAGGTACGTTTCGAAACAACGCAGCTTCAACGTCAGCACGAAATGTCAGCGATATATCGTCTCCTTTTAACGCAGTCACCGACTTTACGTAGTCTCGTACGCAGCGTTTGTCCATATCTCTAAACAAGGCTTTGCTATGAAAGTATGTTTCCATATCGGTATTACTCGGCCAACTAGTATTGCGTGTTTGCGCGAGCTTCGCCGGGGTTAGTTTATTGATTAACGGCGTATACTTAGCAAACCTGAAAAAGTAGCTTAGCGGGCCAACCACCAGCGGCGGGTCGAGTAAAATGATGCCTCGAAACAGTTCTGGCGCCTCGCATGCGGCCATATAGGTGATAACCGCACCAAATGAATGCCCCACGCCAAATACACCGCGTGAGTCCGTATTCTCTTTTCTTACATGCTTAATAAGCTCGTGAACTTGATTTCGCCAATTGCCATTCACGGGAAGCTGAGGGTCGTGGCCGAAACGCTCAACGTGTAAACGATTGAAGTTCTTAGGCAACGCCGAAAACATCGCATTGTAACTGCCAGCGGGAAATCCGTTTGCATGAGCAAAATGAAAACTCAACTCTGTCGAAGACACCAATATACTCCGTTATGTCACAAACAAATAAGGGGCTTGAAATCAGCCCCTTAGCAATAAAGCACGATAATACTACAAGCCTCTGGCTTCTGCCATTTCCCAATCTTTTACGATTTTGGTACTTGTCCATAAGAAAACCGCAATTGAGAGCCCATAAGGCACCACAAGGTAAATAAGCGCTTGTCGCAATGCTTCTGTTTCACCAAGAGAAGGAACCAGTGCCTGACTTATAATACCGGTAAGCGTAGGCCCGCCACCTAGGGCAATAATATTTAACACGAAGAAAAATAGCGCCGTTGACATTGCCCGTACGTTTATTGGCGCTAGGGTTTGCGCCATAGCAAAGCTGGGCCCCAAATACGACCCGCTGGTAAATAATAATAGCGCCATTAGCCCAACAGAAAGCCATAAGTCTTGGACCTGAAGCGAAGCGTAAAAAGCCGGCACACCGATAATCAGCGCAATAGCAGGCAAAAGCGCATACGCCTTTTTATTGTGCTTACCCCATCGGTCTGCGATATAGCCACCCAGCCATACACCTAACGCATATGCAGTACCGTTAATAATTCCAAATACAATCAGCAGTTGGGTGATGTCTAGTCCCGCAAATGCGCGTACGTAATAATCGATGACCCATGTTGATATTGCATAGTTTCCAAAAGAGCCAAACGAAATACCCAGCGCCATTCCCCACCATGTGGGTATCTTTAAAAGCATTTTAAGCGATGACTTTACGCTTGGCTTGTTCGTTGTATCGTCACTTGGCGCAGATACGGTTCGAGTTGGCTCTTTTACCGTTAACTTAAGCAGTATCGCAAGGAGCACGCCAGGAATACCCACACTGTACATAACGGTACGCCAGTCTGCTGAGCCCCCTTGCAAGAAAAATGCAGACGCAAAAAACGCTAGCATAACGCCAAAAGGGATACCTAAAGAGTAAATAGCGAGTGCCCCCGCTCGTTTTTCTTTCGGAAAAAGGTCAGAGATAATACTGTGCGACGGTGGGCTGCCCCCTGCTTCGCCAATGCCAACGCCTATTCGAGCAATGGCAAGCTGCATGTAATTTGCCGCCAACCCCGAAGCTGCGGTAAACCCGCTCCACAACGTAAGTGAGATGGCGATGATATTCACCCGGCTGTAGCGGTCTGCGAGCCAAGCAATAGGAATTCCCATCACCGTGTACAATAGCGCGAAATAAACCCCCTTTAACCACCCAAGTTGGGCGTCATCCAAACCTAAATCAGCTTTAATGAAAGGTGAAAGGATCCCAATGATTTGCCTGTCTATAAAGTTAAAGGCGTAGACCAGGGTTAGTATGAATAAAACGTAATTTCGGTAACTTCTTGATGTTCCGGCTTCATTAGCAGGAATACCTTCTACGTGAGTATGGGCCATAACAGTCCTTTTAAGTGACGATAACCCCAGTCTACGCATTAGGTAAAAAAATAAACAACTTATTGTTACTTATTTGTTAACATAACGAAAATTTCTAACTCAGGCTTTTCGTTCTATAGCGCTTAGGGTAGGATGACAAAACACTCAACTCATCAGACCAGACAGCAAGTATGACAGTAGACGAATTGCTCAATATCCCTCAGTTATCACAGACTTCGGAAAACACATGGAAGGTTGATGGCCTTATCATTCCCAAAACGTGGGGACAGGGCCGTACCGCATTTGGCGGCATTTCTGCCGGTATGCTCTACTGTGCAGTAAAGCAACAAGTTACTGACAATCGGGTATTGCGCTCATTCACCACTAACTTTGTGGGCCCTTTGTCACTTGAAGCTCCTTTTTCTATTGAAGTTACTTTGCTAAGAACGGGTAAAAACGTATCGCAATTTACGGCACACGCTATTCAAAACGGAAAAAGCTGCGTGTTCTCTCAAGCCTGCTTTGGCGTTGCCAGGGCGTCTGGAATTCGCGTCGAGAACAACGAAAAGCACGATATGCCTTTACCAAATAAGGCTAAATTCATACCGCAAATTCCTAAAGTAACGCCAAAATTTTTGCGTTACTTTGACTTAGCCATCGACGAAGGTGGCATTCCATTTACGCGCAAGAAAACCAGTCACTACCATGGATTTATGCGTTTTAAAAAGGCGCCTGAAGCCATTACCGATGCCCATATCATCACCATGATTGATGCATGGCCGCCAACCTTGCTGCAAATGATGAAGCTGCCTGCACCAGCAAGCACAGTTAGCTGGAATTTAGAGTTTATTCATCCGCATAAACCTGTAAGCCCCACCGATTGGTTTGGCTATAAAGCGCATACGCGACAAGCGGCCGATGGCTACGGACATACGGAAGCAACAATTTGGGATAAAGACAACGAGGTGATTGCGATAAGCAGGCAAACCGTCGCGATTTTCGATTAAACCGGAAGGCTAAACTGAAGCGTGTATACGCTTCAGTTAGTACAACATAAAGGCATTAGGATTAAATAGCGATATAATCGAAATACACTGTAGATTGGTTATATCTAGTGCATCTTCTAGATCTTCCCGCTTTAGCGAAAGCGCCTCGTGTTGCTCAGGTTTGAGGTTATGGTAGCTTGGGTAAATCTCAGGGTTTACATTATCGAGAGCTAAAACGTACGACAACTGCAGAATTTTATCTTCAATAGTCGTGGCCCCTTCCTCCCCTTTGTGAATACTATCAATAGGCGCATAAATCGTACTGGGAATATCCCACTTTTCAATGAGCCTGGCCGATAGCTCGGCATAAGTAAAACCCAACACGCCAAACTGAAGCTCTGCTGGGCTCACTCGGGCATTAAACGCCTGACAGCGCGTAGCCGATTCTGGTAATACGGACACGGTAACAAGCTCGCCAATATTGTGAAGCAACCCGGAAACAAAAAGGCGCTCAGGTTCACGAATATTGCGCATATCTGCAAAATACTTTGCCAAAAGGCCGCAGGAGACACTTTGCTCCCAAAATTTATCTAAATCGATACACTGGCCGTCAACATCGCTAAAGGCCTGACTAACGCCATAGGCAAGTGCTAAATCGTAGGTAGATCGGGTGCCCACCACCTGAATTGCGCGAGTGACGGTATCAATTTTGTTAGGAAATCGATACAACGCAGAGTTCGCCACACGCAGAAGCTGGGTGGCCAACGAAGGGTCAAAAGCAATGATCTCACCGATGTCATCGATGCTTGAAGCTTCGTCATCCATACAAGCTTTAAGTCGAGTTACCGAGTCTGGTAATACGAAGAGGTCTTCCGCTTTGGAAACTAGTTCATCTAAATTCATTCGTGCACTCTCTTAATGCCGCCTTTATCAATATAGCGCCCAAGGTACGTCCATTTGCCTCACGTTTGTTTAGGTATAGGCACAAAAAACGGGTAGGTCAATAAATACCGCTTAGTAAAAAAGTATGATTTTTTTATTAATCAAAACGTTATATTAAGCAATTAAATTGCGCTTTATTAGCTGATTTTTGCACCAGCCATGCGCCGAGCTTTTATTTTTAAGCACCTATACAAGGGCAATAATACCGACACTAATAAGCCATATAATCAACTTCATCCCGATTGGCTTATTATACCGTGCCGCTTGTTTTTACATACCTATAATTGTAATACAAAGAAAAACTCGGGGTAATTACCTATAAGAATTAGATTTTCTAAGGGTTACCCCTTTTTTGCAGTTTCAACGCTAGCGAAGCAGATTTATGTTAGCATCACACGCTAACACCACAACACCGCGCCTTTTAAGGCTAACCTCAAACGTAAAAGTTAAAATTTCACCATGTTAAATGTTGCTGTAATTGGTTATGTATGGCCTGAGCCTAATTCTTCGGCCGCTGGCCAAAATATGCTATCGCTTATAATGCGCTGTTTAGACGCTAATTTTAACGTAACGTTTTTAACCGCAGCGACAGATAGCGAGCACAAAGCAGACCTTGAAGCACTGGGCGTGCAAGCCCATTCTGTGGCACTGAACTGCAGTTCATTCAATACGCTGATAGCGCGGTTAAATCCAGACGTGGTTATATTTGATCGCTACATGACAGAAGAGCAGTTTTCGTGGCGGGTGAAAGAAAGTTGCCCCGAAGCGCTACGCATTTTAAATACAGAAGACTTACATAGCTTACGCCAAGCAAGGCACGATGCCGTAAAGAAAACAGGCGATGCTAAACAGGCACAATTAAGCAGTGAGTTAGCACAAAGAGAAATCGCTTCTATATTACGTAGCGATCTCACTCTAGTAATTTCCAAACAAGAGATGGCGCTGCTCACTGAACACTACGGCGTGCCAGCAGCGCAGCTTCATTATCACCCCCTTGTTGTTGGCAATACAACGACGATACAGGTTCCTTTTGAGCAGCGCGCCAATTTCGTTCACATCGGTAACTTTCGCCATGCGCCTAATTGGGATGCAGCACTTCAGCTTAAGCAAAGCCTGTGGCCTGCAATTAAAAAAGCACTTCCCCAAGCAGAACTGCACATTTACGGCGCTTATCCACCTAAAAAAGCCACACAACTTCACAACGACAAGCAAGGCTTTTTAGTGAAGGGTTGGGCCGCAGACGTTGAATCAGTGATGGTAAACGCCAAGGCACTAATTGCGCCTTTACGGTTTGGGGCTGGCGTGAAAGGAAAGCTTTTAGATGCAATGCGATGTTTTACACCAAGTATTACAACATGGGTAGGCGCGGAAGGCATCGTACGTAGAAAGGTAGCGAAAGACGACCCGAGTAATGACGCACCGTATTCATGGCCCGGGGCTATTTGTAGCACTGATATCGCTAAACCTGAGGTGGTTAACAACTATGTAGAGCACGCTGTAGCGCTCTATACCAATAAAGAGGTGTGGGAAAATGCGAGCCACCAAGCGGAATGCTTACTTAATGAGTTTAAAGCCCACCAACCTCAATTTGAGCTCACCACAAAGATACTAAATTTAACGCAAAGTTTAGAATCGCACAGAGCGACGTTATTTATGCAAAGCCTACTTTGGCACCAAACACTGACGGCGAGTAAGTACATGAGCCAGTGGATAGAGGCGAAAAACAAGTAAAATTAAGCCACAGGTTTAATTAGATATCCTTTTTAATTAGATATCCTTAAGCTTCGCTATAACCGACTTGATCCCGTTTCCTCGCGATTGGCTTAAGTGGCGCTCAAGTTGGCATTGCGATAAATAATTTTCAAAATCAAAGGCCGCTCGCTGCTGCTTGGTAAGTGAATTTGCTTTTTCAAGTAAAACGGCGAGTACACCGCGTATTACCTTACTTGGTGAAAACGCCATAAGACAGCCTTCATCGTGAGAAAAAGCTAACCATACTGGGCTTTCACACCCTTCCACCGCAGTATTATCATTGCGCTCTGGCTGTGGTAGCGGAGTTAGCGCCTTTCCCGCTAACATGAGTGTGCGAGTAAAGTCATCCCACCCTTTCGCATTAGCCAGCGATTCGCCAAGAGGAAGTAAATTATCTTCGGATGACATACACAAACCTTAACTTAGTTGCCGTTTAACGCAGCGGCAAGATCTTCGGCGGTCATAACCAGGTTCTCAACGTCGCTTGTTGTTGGGAACATAACAAGTTCAACACCGTTTTTCTCAAGGCCTGGTAGCCACGTTTGAGTAAATTCGTCTAATGCTACGTTTGCACATTGACCAACAATTTCGTTGATATCTACGAACTTCTGCGCCAAATCTTTATGTGGAAATACCGGCAGCTGGACGCTATCACCGTTTTCAAACATAACAAACCCTTCGTTGCCCTGCACCAGCCAAATCTCATTAGCTTTTACGATATAGCTCACAACAAGTTCTTGGCGTTCTTCGGCACTTAGCCTCATTGCCTGTTCAATCACTGCATCAGTTAGTTTATCTGCAACTGTTTCTGGAAACACAATTCTTTACCTATCTTAAAATTTGCGGCAAGTATACCCGCACTGGTATTCGGCGCAATGAAATAGGCAGGAAAAAAACTCCGTCCCACCTATCCGTTACAAAGACACCCATGATAAGGTTAAGCCAAACTACAAAAACCATGTAATTTAATCGCGAAGAATCACCGTCCATGCGAAACCTATTTACCGCTCTTAAGCAAGACACCCATGCTAGCCACACCACGCTAGAAAATACTTATCCATTTTCGATTTATCACGATGATAATTTATTTAGCGTTAAGGCTTATCAAGCCGTACTTTTCGTGATGAGAAACTTTCACGAAACTGCTGCCCGTGCGGTAAATCACGCAAAGCAGAACAGCACACAGCTTGAAGGCATTGCATCGATGATTAATAGCGATGCTATTTTAACCGCCATTAGCGAAGACACCCACGCGTTGCATTCAATGAGCAATACCTCAAACATCACATCAAACACCCAAGAAGAAAACGCCCATATTGAAAAATCTCAGCTCACTGATACTGGTGCCTTTTACAAAGACACCCACCCTAATTTTCACAATACCCTCTTAAGCCAAAGCGAGATTAAAGAAAACATTAAGCAAGACACCCACGCTAAAAAGCCCCTAGATTTCAACTTTAAATCTCCCACATCACAAGCTATCGCAGCAGCTTACGTATGGTTAGGTTCATCGATGGGGGCAAATATCATCGCCAGGCGGCTAGCTGCCAAGCAGAAAGAGATTCCAACGAACTACTATCAGGCTATGGCGAGCTGTGCGAAAAGATGGGTGTCTTTCAAACAAGATGTTGACGCTCTACTTCCAACACTTGTTTTAGAAAATAGTGAGGTAATAACAGACATCATTGATGATGCTAATGCATGGTTTGAATATTTAATTGCGTTAGGAAACCAAGTTCAATTAACCAAAGCTTCGCAAGAAGCGAATTTATAGCCACCTTTTGCGGCCTCTCTTCACGCGATCATCGGTAAGCTATAAATAAACTTAATCTATGCAATCGACAGAATGCATTAATATAGCCGCAATTGATGATTAAGCGCGTCGACGCTTTCTGATAAACTTGTTAGAAGTTCGTATCAACCAGTTTAAAAAATATGAAAGTTATCTCCTTTAATATAAATGGTATTCGCGCTCGCTTACACCAGCTACAAGCCGTTATCGATGCCCACCAGCCTGACATAATCGGGCTTCAGGAAATTAAGGTTCACAATGAGCAGTTTCCTGTTGAAGCAGTAGAAGCAATGGGCTACCACGTTTACTTCCACGGTCAAAAAAGCCATTACGGTGTCGCCTTCTTAGCTAAAAAAGAGCCTTTATCAGTAACTATGGGCTTTCCCACGGATGAAGAAGACGCGCAACGTAGAATGATCATATTAAAAACTACCGATGACGCTGGCCAGCCTGTCACTATCCTGAACGGTTATTTCCCGCAGGGTGAAAACGAAAAGCATGAAACCAAGTACCCAGCCAAACGTAAGTTTTATAAAGATTTAATGACCTATCTGGATGAAAACCACACGCCAGAAGACAATGTAATTGTGATGGGTGATGTAAACATTTCTCACACAGACCTCGATATTGGCATTGGTGAAGAAAACCGCAAGCGTTGGCTACGAACAGGCAAGTGCAGCTTCTTGCCAGAAGAGCGCGAGTGGCTCAACACCCTCTTCAGCTGGGGTTTCGAAGATAGCTTCCGTACGTTAAACCCTGAAACAAACGAAAGGTTTTCGTGGTTTGATTATCGCTCTAAGGGGTTTAATGACAACCGAGGTCTTCGTATTGATTTGATCTTGGCAACAAAGTCTCTTCATAGCACGCTTGTTGATGCTGGCATTGACTACGAGCTTCGCGGTATTGAGAAGCCCTCTGACCACGCCCCAATCTGGGCTGAGTACAAAAGTTAAAAATTGAGAATGTAGGCGCAGTAGCCGGGGAGTATATGTGAGTACACTACAAGTCATAGCTTTACTGATGTATGGTGCCTTTTTATTAGGTGCTGTAAAGAGTATCGACTTTACTCACTTTGCCAAAAATAAGCAGCAACAACATCTTATTTTCGGCACCGCGGCTTCGCTGTTCGTACTTTGGTTATTCAAAGCCGGTATATTTGAAGGCCTAGACGTACATTTCCTCGGTTTATCTGTGCTTACGCTCATGCTCGGCTTTAGATACGCAATTATCGCCGCTTTTATCGCCCTTGTTGGCGCCACAGCTACCGGCTATGGAACATGGCAAAACCTGGGTGTGAACGGTTTATTAGGTACGGTGCTCCCCATCAGCGTTACTTACCTATTTTATATGCTGTCGTTTCACCGTATCCCTCGCCAGTTATTTGTTTACATCTTCATCTGCGCGTTTTTCCCCGCCGCCTTTTCGATAGCGCTAAAAACCTTATCACTCGGCGCCTTTTATTACATGGACGGCATTTATGCATGGGACATTATCTTCGATAACTATATACTGCTCATTCCGCTACTTGTATTCCCAGAAGCATTACTAAACGGTATGGCGATAACGTTACTTGTTATTTACCAACCCACGTGGGTGTACACGTTTCACGATAAATTTTATCTCGATAACTAAACCCTAGGTCAGTTTTTGCGACTAATGGTTAATAAGGCTTTTGTTATTTTAATCTACTATTAATTGATAGGTTTAGTGGTAAAAGCCAAATGCAAATAGAAACGTTCGAGATACAATGCGCTAACCCTGCGCATATAAAAGAAGACATCGCTGCGCTTTTTGAAAAAAAGTTGCCTTCACTGGTAATTGGCTACGCTAATGCCTGTCTTCCTTTCCAAGATGTTCAGCACGCCTTAAAGCGAGCGTCTACGCCTTTTCTTGTTTCCAGCTCATGCTTGGGTTCACTACTTTGCGATAGCAAAACTGTTAGTGCAAAGTGCGATCTTGCACTTTTTTGTGTGTTTGACGATGCCGGGGCCTACGGCGTTGGCAGTGCCAACATAGATGAGAACAGTGCATTTAAGGCAGGGGCTAATGCTTTACAACAGGCACTCGTGAATGCCGGGCGCCCTTATGAAAGCCCTGCGCTAATATGGTGTGCGCTGCCGCCGGGGAATGAAGAAAGAATTTTAGAAGGGTTTGCCAGTGTGGTTGGGGATCAGGTCCCTATTTTTGGAGGGTCGATGGCAGACAACACCGTTGAAGGCAATTGGACTACCCTCACCCGTGAAGCGCTAGGCGCAAAAACAATAGCAGTAGTTGTTATGTACCCTACTTCCCCCCTTGGCTTGAGCTATAGCTCTGGTTACAAACCAACTGATACCGTGTTTAGAGTGTCAAAAGCGTGCGGACGACAACTAAGCGAGCTCGACGGCTCACCCGCCAGCCATATTTATAATCAGGCAACAAACCGTTTAATCGAACAACAACTGCAAGGCGGGCAAATTTTAACGCTTACGTCTTCGGTCCCACTGGGCCGGCCAGTAGCACTAGAAAACGGTGCAACGAGCTATTTACTGTGCCATCCAGATTCTACAGAGGCGAATGGCGCGCTAAACATGTTTTCTGAAGTGGAAGAGAATGAAGATTTAGTGTTGATGGAAGGTAGTATTTCAAGCCTTACCTCTCGCGCCGAGCGAGTCATTAACAATGCCATTATGCTTTTACCCGAAAATCGACAGCCCATAGGCGTGCTTATGATCTATTGTGCGGGTTGCCGGCTTATGGTGGGCGACGAAATAGACAATATGCTTTGCTCCCTACAAGAAAAATTTGCATCTCTTCCAATATGCGGCCCCTTTACGTTTGGCGAACAAGGTCGTTTTCTTGACGGCAAAAACAGGCACGGCAATCTCATGATTTCAGCAGTAGTGTTTTCCCAATGAATAAAGATTATGAAAACGTTTTAGAAGAGCTTGCGCTTGTCTATCGGCTGAAACAACAAGCTGAAGCGCACAAAAAAGAAAGCGACGCTTTGTTAGAAGGAACACAGGCGCTGCTAACCGCCGAAGATAAACAAGACTTGTACCATAAAATGTTCAGTGTCTTTAAAGGGCTGTACAATTACGAAGTATGTTTTGTGCTACAAAACGAAGGGCCAAAGCGTATGACTTGCATTAACAGTACCTACGCGCCACTTCTTAATACCGTTTGGGAAATTGACGAAACCTTATCCCGTGCGGTCAAAAGTACGCCCGTGGCCCTATTTGATATCAGGCAACAACCTATTTGGCAACAACATCTCTCGCTATTTGATACTCAAGTCACCTCTGTACTTTACTGCCCGTTTAACGTACACCAGCAGCAAGCCGTTATCGTGTTTTGCCATCAGTCGCTAGGCTATTACACGCAAGAGTATGTAGACATGGCCAACCGCTACCGCACGTTTACCGAACAAATTGCAATGGGTATGCACGCTAAATTAATGGCTCTTGAAACAGTAAGGCTGAAAGAGGAGAAAGCACAAGTAGAGAAAAGCCTTATCGACTCAGAAAAAATGGCGTCGCTAGGCTTGCTTGCGGCAGGTGTGGCACACGAAATCAATAACCCCATAGCCTTTATCAATAGTAACATCCATTTTCTGCGAAATGTGTTGCCAGCTTTATCTCAAATGCAAAATATTGTGGTTAAACTGTCACAAAGCCAAAGTGATGAAGAACGCGCCCAACTAACTGCAGAAGCCATAGCTTGGCAAACACAGAACAGAATCGATTCATTGAGCGACGAAATTGCAGATATTTGTAGTGAGTCTGAAGACGGGCTTGTTCGAGTCACTGATATTATCACCAGCCTGCGCTCGTTTTCCCATGACGCGGATGTTCAGGACGATGAGACGATAAACGTTAATGACTGCATTGGTCACGCTCTTAGGCTGGTAAATAGTGAACTAAAGCACAGAATAAAAATTCAGCAGAAACTAGACAGTGTGCTTCCTGTTAAGGGGAGAACAGGCAAACTAAACCAAGTGTTGGTTAACCTATTCGTAAATGCAGCACAAGCCATGAACGATGGCGGCACGCTCACAATCACTTCATACAATGATACGGAAAACCACAATACAGTTATGGTTATTAAAGACACGGGTTGCGGAATAGAAAAACATGCCTTACAAAAATTGTTTGAACCTTTTTACACTACAAAGCCCACCGGCAAAGGTACAGGTTTAGGGCTTTATATCTCATTTTCTATTGTTGAAGCCATGGGTGGCACCATTTCGGTAGAAAGCGAAGTAAATGTGGGTACGACTTTTACCCTCGCCTTCCCAACGAAATTAGCGCATAAAAAAACCGCACAACAGTGCGGTTTCAATACGTCTGGTGATGATACCTAAGCGTTCAATGCTTATTTATCAAATAATATGTCCATAACGTCAGAAAGCTCACCCTTGCCTTCACGAATTTCTTCTTCAGAAAGACCAGCAATCTCATGCGGGAATACCAACCACTCGTCACTTTCGTTAACGTAATAATCTGGCACAATGTCAGTGGTATTGTTTTGTGGCTTATACCATGGGCACGCAATACGAATATCTTTAGGCATGTTCAAGCGCATTAGCTTGTTAATTTGCTTGATAAGCGCATCAACACTACGGCCAGAATCGAAAACATCGTCAACAATCAGTAGCTTGTCGTCGGCATTGGCGTTTTCAACTAGGTAGTGCAAACCGTGAACACGGATTTCTTTCGATTGCTGGTTAATACCATAGTAAGACGAAGTACGCACTGCAATGTGGTCGGTAGACGTATTCTTAAATTCAAAGAATTCTTGAACCGCGATACCAATTGGAGCACCACCACGCCAAATACCGATAATAAAGTCAGGGCGAAAGCCATCTTCATACACCTTTGCCGCTAAGCGAAAGGAATCCTGTAGAAGCGATTGCGAGGTGATAAAATTCTTGTTCATGACGTCTCACTGGGCGAAATTTAAAAGACCGCGAGTATAGTGAATTTCGCGTCGATTTGCACGGTTAATTCACCCCATTATTCGTTTTGAAGTGCTTGAGATGGGGCTATTTTCATTGCTTTTCGCGCCGGATACACGCTTGCAAGCACGCAAAGAAGCAACGAGAGCAATGCAATACCAGCAATTTGTATAGCATCCATTTCTACAGGCAAACCGCTTCCATCGGCCGCAAGTGCTAATGGCGAACCAATCAAATCCAAAATGTTATTCAATTGAAGCGTAATAACGACGCCTAATATAAGGCCTATGCCGGCTCCTTTTATGCCGTTAAACAATCCGTTAAGTACGAAAATCCACATAACAGTTCCAGGTAGCATGCCTTGTGTTTGCAATACGGCAATATCACCTTGCTTTTCAGTTACTACCATCACCAGCGCAGACACAATGTTAAATGCCGCTACCGCTATTATTAGCAGCAGCATAAGCGTCATCATGTTTTTTTCCATCTTCACCGCATCAAATAATGGCCCTTGGCGCTCACGCCACGTTCTGATAGTACTTACAGAGACACCCATCGTATCGGTTAAATGATCAACCACCGCTAAATAGTTAAACGCATCGTTTAAAAACAAACGTAGCGACCGCCCGTTGCCTTTTGGGTCGCGCATCAACCGGTTGACATCTTTTAGGTTCATATACATAACCTTGTCATCCATTTGCGACCCCATATCGAAGACACCCACGATTGTTACTAAGCGTTGACTCGGCATTCGCCCAAAGGGCGTATAAACGCTTGCCCCTGCCACCATTACGCGAAGCCTGTCGCCAACCCTCGCATCAAGTTTTATGGCAAGGGCACGCCCAATAATGGCAGAAAAACTTCCTTCTACTAAATCGTTAAACCTTCCCTGCTCCATGTGATTTGCCACAAGAGTATGCTCTAGCATCACGCCGGGCTCGACACCGTGAACTTGAACGCCGCGTAGATCTGAGCGTGACTGAACGACAGCTTCAGTTTCTCGATATGCCATACTTGCTACCACCCCTTTGATGGGTGTCTTGCTAAGCGCGTCTACTGTCATAGCCGATTGAGATTGAGGGCTTACGGTGGGTGTCTTTGTAAGCTTCGAGCTATCGTCTTCAGAAATGGGAGGCTTACTTAATGTTGAGATGGGTGTCTCTGTAAGCTTTTGGGTTTGTTTGTTTACGATGGGTGTCTTTGTAAGTGTTGCGTCTTTACTTGTTGTCGTGGGTGTCTTCGTAATTTCGGTGGGTGTCTTTGTAATTTCAATGTGCGGCACGATGCCTAAAACACGTTGTTTTAGCTGGCCCTCTAAGCCGTTCATTACCGACACTACGATGATTAGTGCCATTAAGCCTAAGGCAATGCCGGCTACCGAGAATCGGTTAATGAAAGAGACAAAACTGGTTTGGCTTGATTTGCTAGATTTAGCATAACGATAGGCAATGAATGCAGAAACAGGATAAAACATAGCGCCTTGCTTTTCAGTAATACGGTAATCTGCCTTACATTTGGCTATGCTTATTGAACAAATTATTCAGATAAGTAGCCCAAAGGCGAGATGACGGGGTAACCCCAAAATAGTAAAGTGGGTATACTACGTGTAAGCTACTGGCTGCACAAGAATTAGTGGCAGAGGAATGATGTGAGCGAACTTAGCCAAGAACAAAAACAAGCCCAATTCGATGAATACTTCTCAATCGCCTATTGCGTTAACGCCAACGTGCGTCCTCTAGGTGCTAATGAAACCGTACCTGATGAAGATAACCTTGAAGAGTCAATGCCCTATGCCTTTCGCATCGCAAGCGAAATGGCCGCATTGGAAGCCCAGGCCATTCGCCCGCTAAGAAACCTTGGCGATCACGCTGAGACACTCGCCGAATATCTCAATCATCAGTCGAGAAAAATCGACCTAATGATGTCGTTTGTTTTGCATCAGCAAGATGAGCCCGAACACCGCTTCAAAACGGTGAAACTTGGAGGTGGTGGCGTTATTATCGAATCAAAAGACAAACTAGAGGTAGGCACTCAGGCGGAACTTAAGCTTTTCTTAGATGCCGAAGCTGCCGCTATTTTTTGTTACGGTGAAGTAATTACTTGCGAGCAAGTTGAAGATAGTTACCATATTGCTTTTATTTTTAACACGATACGAGAGCAAGATCAGGAGCTTCTGGTTCGCGCAAGCTTACATATTCAAACCCAGCAGCTGCGAAAACGGTCAAAAGATAAAAAAGCGGGATCCTAATTTGCCCCAATAACAGTATATAAGCCGTAAAAAACCTCTTGCACTAAAACAAACAGGACGTCATGACAGCCACTTTATTATCGCTACCATTACCTGCGCCTAAAAAAGAAGCCGCTTCACAAGACCACAAGCATTGGGGCCAGCTTCAAGGCAGCAGCGCCGCGCTATGTATCAGTCAAGCACTTAGCCAGTATAAAGGCCCTATTGTACTTATCACCGCCGACACGCCTTCGGCGATGAAGCTTGAAAAAGAAATAGCGTTTTTCTTAAGCGATAATAAGCATAATACGCCCATTACTCTCTTCCCTGACTGGGAAACGCTGCCTTATGACTCGTTCTCGCCCCATCAGGATATTGTTTCCCAGCGTTTAGAAACCCTGTTTCGTTTTACTCAGCAAGGCGATGGCATTTTCATTGTTCCTGTTAACACGCTAATGCAGCGTCTAGCGCCCACCGACTATTTGGCTAAGTACTTACTGATGCTAAACAAGGGCGACACGTTAGACAGAGACCAATTCAGACGAAACCTAGAGCAAGCCGGCTACTTACATGTAAGCCAAGTAATGAGCCATAGCGAATTTTCTGTGCGCGGCAGTATTATCGACTTGTTCCCAATGGGAAGCGACCAACCGTTTCGTATCGACTTATTCGACGATGAAATAGACTCTATTCGCTACTTCGATACAGAAACCCAGCGTTCTGGCGAGTCAGTCAATAAAATACGTTTGTTGCCAGCCCGTGAATTCCCTACCGATAAAGAGGCCATTACGCTTTTCCGGCAGCAGTTTTTGGAAAAGTTCGATGCGAACAACGCGTCAGAAAGCGTATTTTCCCAAGTAAGCAAAGGCACAATGCCAAGTGGCGTAGAATACTACCTTCCTCTGTTTTTCAAAAACACCGCAACGCTGTTTGATTACCTGCATCCAAAGAGCTTGCTGCTGCTTCACGGCGATGTACAAGACGCCAGTGAGTTTTTCTGGGCCGACGTACAAGAGCGCTACGAGCAGTATCGATATAATTTAGCGCGCCCCCTGCTTGCGCCTGATGAACTCTTTTTACCTATAAACGAACTGTTTGGCGCAATTAAGCAGTGGCCCCGCGCATCGTTAACCAACGCCGTACTTGAAGAAAAGCCGGGCACCACTAATTTACAGTGCGAAAAGCTTGATGACATTGCCATTAACTCGCAGAAAAAAGTGCCTGCCGAGCGCTTAATTAAAACAGTAAACCACGCCACCGACAACGGGGCTAAAGTACTGTTTTGTGCAGAAACCCAAGGCCGTCGAGAAGGCTTGCTGTCGGTGCTTGCTAAAGCCGGCATAAAGCCCACTATCGTAGACAGTTACAGTGATTTCATCGCAAGCCACAACAGTATTGGTATTACGGTTGGCATGGTGGATAACAGCTTCCGCTGGCAAACCGAGGAAGGCGAGCTGTTGTTTATAACTGAAACCGAGCTGCTAGGCCAAAAGGTTAGCCAGCGTCGCCTACGTGATAAAAGAACCGCTACCGATGAAAGCGCCATTATTCGCAACTTGGCCGAGCTTTCTATTGGCCAACCCGTGGTGCACTTAGATCACGGCGTAGGTCGCTATTTAGGGCTACAAACCCTCGACGCGGGTGGTGTAACCACAGAATATCTGTGTATTGAATACGCTAAACAATCGAAATTATATGTACCGGTAGCCTCGCTTCATTTGATTTCTCGCTACACCGGTGGCGATGCAGACAGTGCGCCAGTTAGCGCCTTAGGCTCAGACGCGTGGACGAAAGCGAAGCAAAAGGCGGCTGAAAAAGTACGTGACGTAGCCGCTGAGCTGTTAGACGTATACGCGCGACGCGCGGCGAAACCCGGCTTCGAATACAAGATTAACTGGGACGATTATCAAGCCTTTGCCGATAGTTTTCCCTTTGAAGAAACACCCGACCAAGCCCAAGCTATTGCAGCGGTTATGCATGATATGGGCAGCCCGTCAGCGATGGACCGCCTAGTATGCGGAGACGTGGGCTTTGGTAAAACTGAAGTTGCCATGCGCGCCGCTTTCCTTGCCGCAAATGCAGGTAAACAAGTGGCTATTTTGGTGCCGACAACGCTACTTGCTCAGCAGCATTATGAAAACTTTAAAGACCGCTTCGCAGCCTGGCCGTTTGAAATTGAAGTAATGAGCCGTTTTGTTAGCGGTAAAGCGCAAAAGTCGGTGGTTGAACGTATTGGCGAAGGTAAAGTAGACATTGTCGTGGGAACGCACAAACTGCTCTCTAGCGATATAAAGTACAAAGACTTAGGGCTTGTCATCATAGACGAGGAACACCGCTTCGGTGTTCGCCAAAAAGAAAAACTGAAATCGCTGCGCGCCGATGTTGATATTCTCACGCTTACCGCAACCCCTATTCCACGTACGCTAAACATGGCCCTTTCCGGCATGCGCGACTTGTCGATTATCGCCACCGCCCCTGCCCGTCGTTTGTCCATTAAAACGTTTGTGCAGCAGCGCAATAAAGCGGTTATTCGCGAAGCCATTATGCGTGAAATTTTACGCGGTGGTCAGGTTTACTTCCTTCACAATGAAGTTGAAAGTATTGCACGAACCGTAGAAGAGATTGCCGAAATTGTTCCCGAAGCACGCATTGCAATGGGGCACGGTCAAATGCGCGAGCGAGAGTTGGAAAGCGTGATGAGCGACTTTTATCACCAGCGCTACAACGTGCTTGTGTGTACCACTATTATCGAAACGGGCATTGATGTACCTAGTGCGAACACCATTATCATGGATAGAGCCGACCATTTAGGTTTAGCGCAGCTTCACCAACTGCGCGGGCGTGTGGGCCGTTCACATCACCAAGCTTATGCGTATCTGCTAACGCCGCACCCTAAGCGCATGACAAAAGATGCCGTGAAGCGCTTAGAAGCGATATCTCAGTTAGAAGACCTAGGTGCAGGTTTCGCACTGGCTACTCACGATTTAGAAATACGTGGTGCAGGCGAGCTTTTAGGCGACGACCAATCGGGTCAAATCGCAAGCGTAGGGTTTAGCCTTTACATGGACATGCTTGATAAAGCCGTTAATGCCCTTAAAGACGGCAGAGAGCCGTCGCTAGACGATGCGATGTCTGGCCATACCGAAGTAGAGCTTCGCATTCCTGCCCTATTACCGGAAGATTACATTGCCGATGTAAATACACGCTTATCACTGTATAAGCGCTTGGCGAGCTGTGCGACGCAAGATGACATTGATGAGTTCCAGGTAGAATGTATCGACCGCTTTGGCCTGCTGCCAGAGCCGGCGAAGAACTTAATTGAAGTGGCTGAAATTAAACTAAAAGCCCATGATTTAGGCATTCTAAAAGTAGACTTGTCGGCACAAGGCGGTACCATAGAGTTCAAAGAGAACACGAAGGTCAATCCGGGCTATATTATTAGCCTTGTACAAACCAAGCCGAACACCTTCAAATTTGAAGGCAGCCAAAAACTGCGTTTGGTGAAAAAGACCGACACAGCTAAAGCGCGAATTGCGTTCATTAGCGATATTATTGCCGATTTTGCAAAGGAGTCGCGGTAACATGAAGTTATCTCGCTGGTGCCCGTTAGTTGCCTCGATAGGCGCAATTTTCTTAAACACTGTTTCAACCCCTGCACTTGCCAATGATAATTGGTGGTTTGATGTTGAAGTCATTGCATTTAAGCGCAACGTGGCACTAACAGAGCTAGAAGAACAGTTCTCGCTGGCTGACAACTTATCGGCCCCGCGCGCTCAGGCAGACATCATCAGTGATATTATTTCACCTGATATTAGCTACTTAAAACAGGGCTTAGCGGTTTGTGGGGCAGATACCACGGTAAAGTGGCCGAACGAGGCGTTGTTTAATCTGCCACAAATCGATCTTCCGGCTGCACGCGCTTTCTACAGCAGTACGTTTGATACCGAAGAAAATTTAACGCCTGCTCCGAATGCTGAAACCATCGCGGGCTATTGGGCGTCGTTTTTCGGCATTAAGCACAGCACTCCCATACAGGTTCCAGAATTCAAATACTGCGAAGAAGAAAAGCCGTGGCTTAGCGCAGAGTTCACCACCCTTGCCAGCGCAACTGCTGTGGTAAATGACGACGTCAGCGACAGTGAGGCCAGTAGCGAAGCGCTACAACCCGCTATCGTATGGAAAGCCCATTACCCGGATAACAGAATGCCAGCGCCTGCTGATTTGCCGATTATTGTAGAAGGACATGACTGGCCGTTAGCGTCAAAAGCGCATTTACTTACCAGTAACGAACAGGCCTTGTCATCGATTTCTCGCCAAATTCGCTCGAATCGCGACCTAGAGCGTTTATTCCACGCTACATGGCGTCAGCCCGTAATGTTTGGGAAAAACAATGCCTTCAAAGTGAGGCTTTTCGGTGGTCAAAATTATGCGCAGCAGTACAACCTTTCCGGCGAGATGCGCAAAGATATACAAACTAGCGCGACAGACAATGGGTTAAATGAGAACCCACAATTTGGTTACGATGCCACCGCGTCGCTAACCACAGAAACCGGCACCACTTTTAATACCACTAATACTGCTGCCAATAACGCTCAAATATCTGCCAATGTGCCTAACGCACAAGGCGTGCAAGGTATGTCAGACGGCAGCAAAAGCAGTAACGTAGCGTCGGAATTAGTGGCAGTACAAGACCTCTTTGCCGCGCTAGAGCGCCGATTGGAAAAACCTAAACCCATTGCGTTTAACGCCTTTAAAGCGCTAGATGGGCCGTTAATTGTTGAGCAAGGCGCAGGCGATGGGGCCTTAAGAACGCCTATTTGGGAAATTGACGGTACCATTAAAGTATTCCTTAAATATATTAACCGCGTCCCCTACCTTCACGTTGATAGTGAAATGTTTTACCGACAGCCCGTGCCATTAAGCTACTTTAGCAGCGAAGATGACAGCACAGTGGAAAATACCGCGCCCCCTGAATACCGGTTAGTGTCGGTGCCACTTGTAGAGCAACGCCGAATTATTAGTACCCAGCTACATTATTTCGACCACCCTTTATTTGGTTTTGTCGTTCAGGTGCGCCGATACCAGCGCCCTTCCACCGGCGACGACGAGTAACCCGTGCCTAGTTAGAAAGGGCCCGGTTAAGATTGGCAGGCTGAAGACACCACATTGTTGGGTTTCTTTTAAGACCGGTGAAGGCTACTCGTTTTAACCTCGCTTTTAAGAAGCAGCTTTCAAAAAATTAGCTTTAGGTAAGATTTTATGAAAATTTATACTCGTACTGGCGATAAAGGCAGTACGCAAATTTATGCTGACAAAGCCGTTCGCGTTGATAAAGACGACTTAGTTGTGCAAAGTTATGGCGATATGGATGAACTCAATAGTCATATTGGCTTGTTAGCTGCCCATGTACCAGCAACGCATAATTCTCTGCTACACGACATTCAGCGCAGTCTGTTTCAAGCGGGCTTTGCCATTTCAGCAAGTTCTACATTAACCCCAAACGACGTTGAAAAGCTTGAAAGCGCTATCGATTCCCTTACCAGCCAAATGCCGCCCAATACGTCATTTGTCTTGCCAGGCGGAAGCAAAGCCGCAGCACAGGCTCACGTTTGTCGTGCGGTCTGTCGTCGCGCCGAGCGTTCGGTCATTAGCCTTTCAAAACACTACGATGTACCGGAAGTGGTTCACGCCTACTTAAACCGGCTAAGCGACTTTCTGTTCACCTTTGCGCGCTTTTTAAACATAGAAGCCGGCGTAGATGAAGTACCGGTGTAACCGGTACTATCGTTCACTTAACCGCGCAATAAGGGCCGCGGCGCTTTCATACTTATCGTAAAGCCCGGCGGGCATCACTCGCCCATACAGTGCCATCACACGCTCTTGCCTTGCTACGTCACTGTTATTCGGGTTTGAAAAGCGTGCCTCTAAACCATCTAGAATACTCTCCGCGCCTTTCGGGTTGTTGCACGCCAGTACCATATCGCACCCAGCGTCAAGCGCTGCTTCAGCGCGCTCAACATAACTTCCGGCAACGCTTGCACCGTGCATCGACAAATCATCAGAAAACACGGCACCGTTAAAACCTATATCGTTTTTCAAAATGGTTTTTAGCCACGTTGACGAAAAACCAGCCGGCTTGTCACAAACTTGATTATAAATAACGTGGGCGGGCATAACGCCATCTAGCAGCGCACGTTCAATAACGCGTTCAAACACCACCATATCCGTACGGCGTATCTCGTCAAAACCGCGCTCATCCACAGGTAAAGCAATATGAGAATCTGGGGCTACGCTGCCGTGCCCGGGAAAGTGCTTCCCGATAGCAGGCATGTTCACGGTTTTTAGCCCTTGAATAAGCTGTGTAGCAAGGCGAATAACCTCATCAGCATTATTACTAAACGCCCTATCGCCAATAACTTGCGACACACCATTAATATCGAGAACCGGTGCGAAGCTAAAATCGATATCTAGCGTTTTTAGTTCGTAAGCTAACGCTAAACCACACGCTTTTGCATATGCCGCGCTTTCATCCTGATGTTCAGACTGCCGTAAAATATCGCCCATTGCCGGTATAGCGGTAAACCCGTCGCGAAAACGCTGAACGCGACCACCTTCGTGATCCACAGCAATTAGCACGTTATTTTTAGCAAAACGCCGGATATCTTGAACCAAGGCAGATAGCTGGCGCTTATCGTGATAATTTCGGGTAAATAAAATTACGCCCCCAACCACTGGGTGTGCTAACTTTTCCTTTTCTTCAGGCAAGAGTTCTTCGGCTTGACAGTCCAACATTAACGGCCCCACAGCACCACCTTAATATTTGTCATAAAACATCACTTCAAATTTGCAAGTTCTGTGGTTAGGATAGAGAAAAATAGGGAGTTTTACACGTGATAAATTGGATCAAGTGGTTGGTTTTTGGTGTTTTAACGCTGCTTTCAGTTGCTGCTATCGCACTTTATATTTCGCTGCGCCTAAGCCTGCCCGCTCTTGATGGAAACAGTGCCACTTATCACGTAGACGCGCCTACTGAGCTCAGTCGCGACGATTTAGGCCACGCGATAGTAAAAGCCAACGACATTTTCGACGCCGCCTACGCGCTTGGCTTTGCTCACGGCCAAGACCGTTTCTTTCAAATGGATCTTCAGCGGCGCACAGCTTCAGGCAATTTATCCCAATGGGTGGGTGACATTGCCCTTGATATTGACAAAAAAGCGCGGTTCCACCAGTTCGAGCAGCGCGCAAAAGCCGTATTTGATAACTTGCCCGCTAGGCAACAAGAGCTATTAGTACGCTACGCTCACGGCGTGAACGATGCGCTATCTGAATACACCCTGCCGCCGTTTGAATACTTAGCCGCGGCTGTGGACGTGGTGCAGTGGCGCCCTACCGACAGCATCCTTGTTATTTACAGTATGTATATGGACTTACAAGGTAGCCAGGTAGAGCTTGACTTAGCCAGAGAAGCATTGCTTTCAACCTTCGGGCAGGACGTATACGGTTTTATTACTCAGCCAAGTAACTATCAGGCGGCCCTTGATGCCAGCGAAATTCCTTTACTCGACGCGCCCATACCGGCCTATCCAGCCTCTCTTCGTACTACAGCGCCTCAACCAGATGTAGGTAGTCCAAAAGAAGACACAGCTATAGCGCGCGCCCATTACAATGCCGCAGAACTACCGGATATTGGCAGTAATAATTGGGCAGTAACAGGTGCACACACGTCAACAGGTGCAGGCCTTTTAGCCAACGATATGCACCTAAGCCTTCGTGTGCCAATAATTTGGTACCGAGCACAGCTTAACTACCAAGACGCGGGTAGAAATGTACAAGTAACGGGCGTATCGCTACCCGGGTTACCCGGCATTGTTGTAGGCACCAACGGGCATATAGCATGGGGCTTTACAAACGCAAATTTAGATAACGTAGACTGGATTGCGCTGGATGACGACACAGCAACAACAACTGTTACTGAACGTATTCCTTTGCCCGATGGTGAACATGAATTTACCTTCAATGTGAGCCAGTTTGGCCCAGTGAGGGAATTGAACGGCAAACGCTACGCCCTAAATTGGGTGGCCCACCACCCTTTCGCCGCTAACTTAGGCATTGTGGACTTTGGTACAGCAAACACCGTAGATGCCGCGGTTAAAACCGGTAAACGCATAGCCATTCCCACCCAAAACTTGGTCATTGTTGATAAAGACGGCAGCGCGGCTTGGTTACCAGGGGGCGCAGTAATGGCAAGAGAACGCGCTACTTTTACGGCAATTAAAGAAAGTGATACGG